>CAZBJI010000166.1:0-17517 GCA_964492175.1 uncultured Polyangiaceae bacterium
CGGGACCCGCGGCGCCGCGCTGGCTCTGGACGAGGGCGCGGCCGGCTGCGCCCACGCCGACGGCGCGACGAGGGCGAGGACCGCGCCGACGATCAGGCACGCCGCCGCCCATCGTCCGGCGCGCTGGGCGAGCGAGAGCCTCACGGAGAGGGATCCTCGGCGGGGCCCGCGGCGTCGGCCCCCGGACGGAGGAAGCCCTCGCGGATCGCGAGGCGCAGCGCGGCGGAGGCCTGCTCACGGTCCTCCGCCTTCACCTTCGCGACGACGCGCACGATCGCCCGCTCCGGATCGAGCGCGACGATCCCGTGCGCCTCGGGCTCTTCCAGGACGGCGTCGCCGAGCTCCTCGCGGACCTCTGCGGCGATCCGCTGCAGCGCGGCGAGCGCGGGGCGCAGGGGCATGTCGTGAGGGATGGGGACCTCCACCGAGACGCGGGCCCACCCCCTCGAGCGGTTGACGACGGTGCCGATCGTGCCGTTCGCCACGTAGTAGACCTCCCCGCCGTCTCCGCGGACCTCCGTCATCCGCAGCCCGATGTGCTCGACGACCCCCGAGGCCTCCCCGATCTTCACCTGGTCCCCGGGCTTGATCGCGCCGTCCACGATCAGGAACAGGCCCGTCACGACGTCGCGCACCACGGCCTGGCTCCCGAACCCGACGGCGAGCCCCACGATGCCTGCGCCCGCCAGCAGCGTCCCGACGCGGAGCCCGAGCTGATCGAGCCCCATCACGAAGCCGAACCCGATCGCGAGCACGCGCACGCTCCCCGGGACCACCGTGGAGAACGCCTCGGCGCCCGACGCGCGGAGCGCGCGCCGGGAGAGCGCGGCGAGGATCTGTCCCACCACGAAGCCCCCGCCGACCACCGCGCTGGCCGCGCCGAGCTGCACGACGAACGCAGGGCCGTGCGTCCTCAGGTGCTCCACGAGCTGGTCGACCAGCTGCACGCGACCTACTCCTTGGCGCCGCAGAGCAGCAGCGTGAGGTCGTCGTACTGAGGCGCTGCGCCGACGTGCGTGCGCAGCGCGCCGAGGAGGCGCGCGGCGATCTCTTCGGGACCAGGAGGCCCGTGGGCCAGCGCCGTCTCCAGCCGGCCGAAGCCGAACTGCTCGCCCCGCTCGCTCGTGGCCTCTTGGATGCCGTCGGTGGTGAGGACCAGCGTGTCCCCCGGGAACAGGCGCAGATCGGCTTGCTCGTAGCCGATCACGTCGAAGAGCCCGAGCGGGCAGCTCGTCGCGTCGTCGAAGCGGATGAGCTCGCCCTCGTCGGCCCGGCGCACGTAGGGCGGCAGGTGGCCGGCGTTCGCGAGCGTGACGGTCCGGGTGGGCACGTGGATGGAGAGCGCGACCGCCGTGACGAAGATGTCGTGCTGCCCTCGCGCGACCACCTCCCGGTTGACGCGCGAGAGCGCCGCCGCCGGCCCGCGCTCGGTGATCAGGGCGGTGCGCAGATCGCTCGAGACGCGCGCCATGAGGAGCGCCGCCGCGACGCCCTTGCCCGAGACGTCCCCGATGACGCAGCCGATCCGGTCCTTGGACTGCCAAAAGACGTCGTAGAAGTCGCCGCCCACGCTGTAGGCCGGCCGGTACTCGGCGACGAAGGAGAGCTCGGTGGGGGTGGGCAGCGTGGACGGGAGGAAGCTCTTCTGGATCTCTTGCGCCAGGTTGAGGTCCCGCTGCATGCGCTGCTGCGCGAGCGACGCCTGGTGGAGCTTCGAGCTCTCCTGCGCCAGGGCCGCGTGCGAAGCGATCGCGGTCAAGAGGTCCAGATCTCCCTGGGAGAACCCCGAGCCGGGGTCACAGCGGACGTTGAGGATGCCGACCACCCGGCCCCGGTACACCATGGGCGCGTGCATCGCGAGCCCGGAGCTCGCCCCCTCCTCGTCCTCGAAGGCGAGGGACATCGGGGCCGAGAGCACCGCCTTGCCGCGCTGAACCAGGTCCATGTAGAGCTCGGCAGGCAGCGGCGGATGAGGGATGACCCGCTTGTCGCGGGCCTTCACCCGCTGCGGGTCCATCGTGTCGGTCTGCGCGTCCAGCAGGTACACGACCGCGAGCATCCCGCTCGGGAAGGCGTCCAGCAGGCCCTCGGAGATGCGGTCGAGCAGCTCTGCCGAGTCGAGCGTCGTGGCGATCGACTGGACGAACGCGAACAGGGTCCGGAGGCGCCGGTCGGCCTGCTCCAGGTCCGCGAGGCCGCCGGTCATGATCAGGGTGCGCGGGACCTGCGCGTCGGTCTCGCCGACGATCTTCGTCGGGGGATCGAAGCCCGGCCGCGTCAGCTCCTCCGACGTCCTGCGACGCATCATGCGCGGGCGCATGTCGGTGTCGGGATCCGCCTCGAACCGGAAGCGGAACGGGCCGAAGCGGACGAGATCCCCCGGCGCGAGGCGGTGCCGCGTGACGGGCTCGTCGTTCACGAAGGTGCCGTTCGCGCTGTTGAGATCGTAGACGACGTGGCCCCCCGCCTCGGGGGAGACCTTCGCGTGCTGGCGCGATATGCGCACGTCGTCGAGCACGACGTGGTTGAACGGGCCTCGTCCCACGAGAAACGTGGCGTCCAACGGGAACTTCTTTCCCGCCAGGCCCCCGTCGAGAGCGACGAGCCAAGCCATCTCGCCCGCCACCCTAGTCGTTTGTCGAGTCCACGACCAGCGGCTTCAGGGGACGAAGCTGTCGGGCTCCTCGGGGGGCGGCGGCGGCGGCTCCTTGGGCTTTTCCTTGGGCGCCGCCGTCGCCGACGACGGCGGCCGGGGCGCGGCGGGCGCCGCGGTCCCGGTGGCCGCCGCCCACGCCGTGGCGGGCAGCTTGCCGGTGAGGGACGGCTTGGCGGTGGCGGTGGCCGTCGCGGTGGCGGGCGCGCTCGGCGCCGGGACCACCGACGCGACGGCCGCCGTCGCCGTGGCCAGCGTGGTCGGCGGCGCCTCGGCCGCCACCGCGACGCTGGCCGAAGGTGTCGGGCACTGGCTCGCGTCGGCGGCCCGCACCGCGGGAGCGCTCGTCGGCGCGAGCACGAGCCCGACCGCGGCCCCGACCGCGAAGCTCGTGAGCACCGCGAGCGCGACCGTACCCCGAGGCACCCCCATCCGGCCGAGCGACTCGGTGGGGGGATCCATCGGGGGAGCGGGCCGCACGTCGGGGATCGACGCGAAGGAGCCGCGGGGGTCCGCCGGGCGCCCGAGGCCGTCCGACATGCTCGGCATCGGCGGACGGGAGACGACGTGCCCCCCGAGCGGTCCCGAGTCCGGCATCGAGGGCATGGACGCCCGCGGCGAGGCCGGGGGCGGCGAGGGCATCGCGGGCGCCTGCGCCTGCGCCTGCGCCGCGTGCGCCGCCATGGCGGCCTGCGACGCCTGCGACGCCTGCATGGCCGCGAGGGGCGATGGCTTCACGGCCGTCGTCCCGCCGTCGCTCGTCGTGTCGTCGAGATCCGTCGCACGCTGGGCCTCGAACTCGAGCTCGAGCGCAGCGTCGAGCATCTCCTTCGCGGACGGGTAGCGCTGGGCCGGCTTCTTCTTGAGCGCGCGCGCGACGAGCGCCGAGAGGCCCCGGGCGACCACGTCGGTCCGGCCCGTGTCGAGGGGCGGCGCGTCCTCGATGAGCTTCGCCCGCGCGAGCTCTTCCCCGCGCCGATCCCCGAAGGCGTGATGCCCCTTCACCGCGCGGAACAAGATGATGCCGACCGCGTAGAGGTCGGTGACCGGCGTGACGTCACGCGAGCTCAGGATTTGCTCGGGCGCCATGTACTCCACCGTGCCGAGGGCGATGTTCGCGCGGGTGATGCCGGTGACCTCCTCGCCGTCGGTGGCGAGCAGCCGCGAGATGCCGAAGTCCACGATCGTGGCGCGAGGCCGGCCGGGCATGGGGCGCATGATGATGTTCCCCGGCTTCAGGTCGCGGTGGACGATCTTGGCGTCGTGCAGCTCGCAGAGCGCGTGGAGCAGATCCACGGAGAGGTCCACGCACTCCTCCACGGTGAGGGTGCGGTCCTCCAGGATGTGCGCCAGGCTCGGGCCCTCGATGAACTCCATCACGAGGATGAGGCCGAAGGACTCGTCGTCGACGAAGTCGATGACCCGCGCCACGTAGTCGCTCTTGACTCTCCCGAGGAGGAAGGCCTCCCGCTTGAACCGCGCGACCACCTCGTGGTGCTTGGAGGCCGCGGGGAGCAGGCGCTTGAGCGCGACGCGACCGCGCGACTGCTGGTCCTCGGCCGACCAGACCTCGCCCATGCCTCCCGATCCGGCCATGCGGAGGAGGCGGTAGCGTCCCGCCACGGTGAGGCCGGGCACGAAGTCCATCGGAGCGGGCAACATAGTACATCGCGCGCGACCGAAGTATCGAAGATACCCTCGGACGCGCGGGCGCCCGGCGCGCGCGCCGCCCGACGTCGTTCCCTGCGCCCCTCCGCCCGGTTGGGTGGTAGGTTGCGCCCCCGTGTCACCCCTCATCATCGGCATCGCGGGGGGGAGCGGATCGGGCAAGACGACCGTGGCCGAGCGGGTGCGCGCCGCGATCGGGCGCGGGGCGCCCGCGCCGATCCCCGGCGTGCCCGCGGACGGGCGCGTCGCGATGCTCGAGCACGACGCCTACTACCGCGACCGGACCGACCTCACCTACGAGGAGCGGTGCCAGCTCAACTTCGATCACCCCGACTCGCTCGAGACCGAGCTCCTCGTGCGGCACCTCCGGTCCCTCCGGCGGGGGGAGAGCGTCGACGTGCCCATCTACGACTTCAAGAACCACCGGAGGTCGCCCGAGACCCGGAGGATCTCGCCCTCCCGCGTGGTGGTCGTCGAGGGGATCCTCGTGTTCGCCGACGAGATGCTGCGCAAGGAGCTGGACGTCCGCGTGTACGTCGACACGGACGCCGACATCCGGGCGTTCCGGCGGATCCGCCGGGACATCGAGCACCGGGGGCGGAGCTTCGAGTCGATCCGAGAGCAGTACTACCGCACCGTGCGCCCCATGCACCTCCAGTTCGTGGAGCCGTCGAAGCGCTGGGCTCACGTCATCATCCCGGAGGGGGGCGAGAACGCGGTCGGGATCGACCTCGTGGTCGCCCTCATCGAGAGCCGCGTGGGCTGAGTGTTGCCGGGCGGCGCACCTCGGGTCCGGTGGATGGGGCCGCTCACGCCGATCTTCCTGACGGTGCTCGTCGACGTCCTGGCGCTCACCATCGTGCTGCCGCTGCTGCCCTTCTACGCGGCCGAGTTCGGCGCCTCGAAGACCGTCATCGGCGCGCTCTTCGCGAGCTTCGCGGTGTGCCAGCTGTTCTCGGGGCCCGTGCTCGGTCGGCTCAGCGACCGCCTCGGGCGCAAGCCCGTCCTCGTCGTCTCGCAGCTCGGGACGTGCGCCGGGCTGCTCATCATGGGGTTCGCCGACCGCCTGGAGTGGCTCTTCGTCGGGCGGATGCTCGACGGCCTCACCGCCGGCAACCTCTCCATCGCGCAGGCCTACATCGCGGACGTCACCGCGCCCGAGCGGCGGACCCGCGCCTTCGCCCTGGTCGGGATCGCGTTCGGCGTCGGCTTCCTGGTCGGCCCGGCGTTCGCGGGCGCCTTCGCGTCGCGGTTCGGCCACCACGCCCCGTTCCTCTTCGCGGCAGGCCTCAGCCTCGCGAGCGCGGTCCTCACCACCGCTCTGCTGCCGCGGACCGGCGGCACCTCCAAGGCCGTGGAGCGCGGGATCGCCGCGGCACGCCGCGTCCTCTCCCAGCCGGCGCCGCGCCAGCGGCTGCTCGAGATGTTCACCTTCCTGCTCTCGTTCGCCTTGCTCACCGGCGGGCTCGCCCTGTTCCTGGAGGCGCGCCTCGGGTTCGGCGTGGCGGCGGTGGGCTGGACGTTCGCCTACGCGGGGCTCGTCGGCGGCCTGATGCAGGGCTTGATCGGGCGGCTCGCCAAGCGGTTCGGCGAGAGCACCCTGAGCGCGGTGGGGATCTGCTTCATGGCCGCCGGCCTGGGCCTCCTCGGCCTGGCGGACACCGTCACGGGGCTCGGCGTGGCCCTCACCATCGGCAGCGCCGGGTCGTCGGTCGTGCGCCCCGCGCTCACGACGCTCCTGACGAGCGCGGCGTCGGAGGCGGACCGCGGGCTCGCGCTCGGCACCTCTCAGTCTCTCGCCAGCGTGGCCCAGATCGTGGGTCCCTCCCTCGCGGGCTGGCTCATCGATCACGGGCGTCTGGGCGCCTGGACCCTCCTCATGGCCGCGAGCGCCCTCACGATGCTCGTCGTCCGCTGGCTCTTCGGCAGGCACCGCGTCTAGGATGGGGCTCGTGTCGTCCGCCCCGCCTACGACGAAGCTCCCGCGAGGGGGCACCTACGTCCGCACGCCGGTGGGGCCGGTCCAGATCGGGGTGCCCCCCGAGACCATCAAGGACTCGATGGCGCTCGGGATCCCCCTCCCCGACGTCTTCGTCGTCCCGCCCGACCTGTTCGACCGCCGCCGGGGCCTGACGCTCGCGGAGATCGAGTTCCCGTCCTATTACAACTACTTCGTCCTCAAGCGCAGGGCCCGCCTCGTCGTGGAGGACACCTCGACGGCCGACCGCCTCCGGACGATGATGCGGGAGTCTCTGTTCGCCTCACGCCGCCCCACGAACCACGAGGAGTTCGCCTCGACGTACGCCCAGGAGGCTCGGCCCGATTTCGTCCGTGAGACCGACCACTTCCGTCGAGGACCGGACGGCCACTGCAAGGACGTCGACGATCTGGTCGAGTTCCGCGTCATGGACGCGGCGGGCGTCGCGGACGTGGACGACCGCCTCCGGATCGCGAAGGTCGGCGGGGAGTACGTCGTGCACGTCGACGGCGTCGAGATCGCGCGCACCCCCGCGTCCGTCGAGATCCCCGACCGCGTGACGCCGTCGAGCGCGCGCGTCGCGGCGTTCGAGCCGCCCGCGTTCGGCCTCACGGTCCTCGGCGCCAGCCACGGCTTCGATCCGGAGGGCAAGACCACCGGCTTCATCCTCTGGATCGGGCGCCGCGGCGTCCTCATCGATCCGCCCGTCGACACGACCGAGCACCTGCGGGAGGCGGGCGTGATGCCGAAGATCATCGACGGCGTCATCCTGACCCACTGCCACGCCGATCACGACAGCGGCGTCTTCGCGAAGCTCCTCGAGGAGGGTCGGACGCGCCTCTACACGACGCCGACGATCCTCGCGTCGTTCCTCAAGAAATACTCGGCCCTCTCGGGGATCGACGAGGAGGCGCTGCGGCGGACGTTCTCCTTCACGCCCGTGAAGATCGGCCAGGCGACCCCCATCAACGGCGCCGAGCTCTACTTCTTCTACACCCTGCACTCGATCCCGACGATCGGGTTCGAGGCGTTCTACGGTGGCAAGAGCCTCGCCTTCTCCAGCGACACGCTCTACGAGCCCGACACCATCCGCAAGCTCTGCGACCTCGGCGTGATCACCCCGGAGCGCCGCGACCGCCTGATCGAGTTCCCGTGGCACCACTCGGTCATCTTCCACGAAGCGGGCGTCCCCCCCCTGCACACGCCGATTGCGCCGCTCGCGAGCCTCCCCGAGGAGGTCAAGAAGCGGCTCTACCTCGTCCACATCGCGCGCAAGGACGTGCCCGCGGACGCAGGCCTCAAGACGGCCGAGGTCGGGCTCGACAAGACCCTGCGCGTCGAGGTCGACAAGCCTCAGCACGCGGAGGCCATCGACGTCCTGAACGTCTTTTGCTCCATCGACTTCTTCCGGGATCTGCCCATGGCGCGCGCCCGGGAGCTCCTGCTCCTCACGAAGCGCCGCCACGTCGCCGCGGGCGACACGATCATCGCCCAGAACAGCGTCGGCCAAGAGTTCTACGCCATCGTCCACGGGTCGGTGTCCGTGATGCGCGACGGCCAGTACCTGAAGAGCTACCACTCCGGGGAGTACTTCGGCGAGACGGCGCTGGTGCTCAACCAGCCCCGGACGGCGGACGTGGTCGCGCGCACGGCGGTCGAGCTGCTCACGCTCGATCAGTACGGCTTCCTGTACCTCTTGCGCGGGACCGACATCCCGACCCGGCTGGTCCGCTTGGCCCGCGCGCGGGAGGCGCGCTCGTTCGAGCTCTTCGGCCTCAACTCGGCGCTGCGGCAGCTCTCGGGCCCGCAGAAGACCCAGCTGCAGACCTACGTCGACCGCGTGCCGATCCACGCGGGCGACGTCCTCTGGAAGGCCGGCGAGTCGGTCGACGCGGCGTTCATCATCGACGAGGGCCACGTCCGGATCGACGTGGACGGCGAGGCCCCGTCGCGCGGAGACCCGTACGGGCAGGCGACGCTCTTCGCGAACATCGACGCGATGCGGGAGCGCCGCCCTCATGCCTCCACCGCCCGCGTGCTCACCGACGGCTTCGCGTTCCGCGTCGCGTCCGGCGATCTCCTGAAGTTCCTGGACGGCAACCCCGGCGTGCTGCTCTCGCTCCTCGGGACACAAGTGACCGAGTAGCGCTCTTCGGCGGAGCGCGCGCGGCCCTACTTGTGGACGTAGACGAGCGTTCCGCCTTGGGGCGCCGTCGCGCCGTGCCACTCCTTGGGCACCGGCGGGTCGGTCCACTCGAAGAGCCACGCCGCGTCCGCGGGCGCGAGGTTCACGCAGCCGTGGCTCCGCTCCTTGCCGAAGTCGTCGTGCCAATAGGCCGCGTGCAGCGCGTACCCCTCGTGGAAGTACTGGATGTACGGGACGTCCCTGAGGTCGAACGACTCGTCCGTGCCCTCCTCCCCGTCCATCGTGCCCGACACGTGCTTGGCCCGGATGAGGAACGTGCCGCGGATGGTCGCGTGTGTCTCTTCGGGATCGCTCATCCCCCCCCGCCCCGTCGAGACGAGCGCGGCGTAGACGGGGCGCTCGCCCTCGTAGGCGACGAGGAGCTGCTTCGCGATGGATACGCTGATCCACTTCTTGCCCCGCTCCGCGTGGGTCGCGCGGTCCTTGCGCAGGCTGGAGGTGACGACGCCCGTCGCCGGGAGCCAGAAGCCGGCCGTGGTCTCGAGGAGCCCCGAGTCGCCGCCGTGCGTCTCGCCGGTGAGCTCCCAGCCGGAGCGCCCCGGGACCGTCCCCGCCTCCTTGAACTCCCTGCCCGAGCGCTCGTACTTCGCGGTCCCGGAGCGGAGCGCGAACGCCGGCCGCCCCCCTCGCTGGAGCGAGACGCCGCGCACCGAGCTGGTGCGCGCGGGCTTGGTGCGGTCGAGCGGGATGTGATCGAGCGCGGTGGTCAAACCAAATCGGCGGTCCGTCCAGTCGAAGTCGCGCATCAGACCGAACGCCGAGTCCTCGCGGGCTCTCCCTCGATGGACGGTGAACGCGAGGTTCTTGTCGCTCCCGTAGGGCTGAGGCAAGGACCCTCCGCCGAGCAGGAACGGCGGGACCTCGTCGACCGAGAGCTCGGCGAAGCGGCTGCGCTTGAGGGCGACGTGAGTCCCGACCGTGGAGCCCTCCACCCGGCGCTGGTCCTCCTCCGTGGGGAGCTTGAAGTAGAGGTGCGGCGGCGGGCTGTCGCTCATCACGTACGTGTACGGCAGCGGGTCGCCGCGTCGCGGCCCCGCGGGGGACGCCTGCACGATGGGGTGGTCGAGCGACAGGCTCGCGCCCTTGCCCACGCACGCGTAGCCGCGCGGCGCGACTCGGTACCAGCCCCCCTCGCAGCTCTTCGTGCCAGCGGGCTGCTCGGCCCGATCGACCGTGGCGCCGGCGCGTAGGTAGCCGAGCTTGCGCGCGCCGCCGCGCGGCTCGTCGTACACCCACGTCCGCATGGCGATGCTCGCGAGGCGGGCGCCGCCGCCGGGCTCGAGCTCGGCGGCCGAAGGCGCCGACGACGACGCGGACTGCGCCGCCGACGGCTCCGGCGCGGCGCGATCCGGACGCGGGAGCGACGGCGCGGGGCCAACGTCCGCGACGCGACCGGGCGGGTCGCGCCGATCGCACGACGCCGTGACCAGCGCGAGCACGCCCACGGGCAGCGCGGCGCCGAGCGTCCTCAGGGACAACCGACGGGTCCGCACGTCCCGGCTCCGCAGCAGACCATGGCTCCGGTGCACTCGTTCTGGGGGTCCGCGTCGTCGATCTCGTCACACGAGCCGTCGGCGCCGCCGCTGATCGCCGCGGAGCAGGACGCGCAGAGGCCGGTGCAGAGCGAGTCGCAGCAGAAGCCATCGACGCAGAAGAGCCCGGCCTCGCACGGCGCCTGGCCCGCGACGCACGCCGCCCCTTGGGGAATGGGCGCGACGCAGGCGCCTCCCCAGCACGCGCTCGGCGCCACGCACCCGGCGTCGAGCGTCCCGTCGGCCACGGGTCCGCAGGTGCCGGTCGGCGCGCACGTCTCGCAGACGCCGCAGACGCTGGCGCAGCAGACGAGATCCTGGCACACGCCGCTCGCGCAGGTGTTCCCCAGGGTGCACGCGGTGCCGAGGCAAGCGAGGCACACGGGATCCCCGCAGTCGACGCCGGTCTCACCGGGGTCCTGGATCCCGTTCTGGCAGGAGTAGCAAGCGCCCGCCTCGCAGTGCTCGTCCGCCATGCACCCGGCGTCGTCGAGGCAGGCAACGCAGGCGCCCATGCCGTCGCAGATGCCCTGACAACCCGGCACTTGGCTGACCGGAAGCGGCGTGTTCGACGGCACCCCGGCCGCGCACGCGTCGGCCGTGCACGGGTTCTGATCGTCGGGCAGATCGGTGTCGTCCGCCTGCTGGCCGAGCACGCCGCCCGCACAGACCGGCGCTTGGCAGTCGTCGGGATCCGGGACGGGGAGCGTCGGGGGCCCGGTCACCGGGAAGGTGCCGCAGACGTTCGTCTCGCAGACGGGCGTCTGGCAGGGCTCGTGGGGACAGTCCTCGGGGACGAAGCAGGCGACGACGCACGTCCCCATCTGGCAGGACCCGAGCAACCCGTTGAGGTCACAGGGGGTCCCGTCCGCCGCTGGCGCGTGGACGGGGCCCGCGTCGGTGCAAGAGTCCACGGTGCACGGGTTCGTGTCCGCCGCGTCCGCGGCGTCCGGCTGGAACAGGGTCTTGCCGAACGCGCAGATCTCCACCCCGCAGTCCCCCACGACCTGCGCGGTCGTCGGACCGTCAGGGAGCGCCTCTTCGACGCAGATCGCGTCGCGGCACGCGTAGGGGCTACACCCGTCGGGGGGCGGCGGGCAGTCCTCGACGCTCGTGCAGGGGGGGCGAGGCTCGCCCTCGCCGTCCACGTCCACGAAACATCCAACGGGGATCGACGCGAGCGCGGCCAGCGCCCAAGAAAGATTCAGCCGCCGCATCGACCTTACCGTAACGCGAAACCCGGCCGCGACGAAGCCCCGGAGGGCGGGCCCGCCACCTGGGTGAAGCGCTCGGGCTGACGGGAGAGGACGGCTCGGCCGGCGTCGGCTCGAGCGCCACACCCCGTCATGTCCCGAGCTGCTTGTAGAGCTGCACGTAGCGCCTGGCGGGCCGCTCCCAGCCGAGATCGAGCCGCATGACGCGGCGGCGGACGGCCTCCAGCCGCGGGTGGTGGTAGGCCGTGACGGCGCGCCCGACTGCGCCTACCAGGCCGGCGCCGGCGCCTGCGGACGGATCGAGCTCGAACAAGAACCCGGTGCCGGTCTCGAGGTGCGCGTCCAGATCGACGATCGTGTCGATGAAGCCGCCCGTCCGGGTCGCGACCGGGAGCGCCCCGTAGCGCTGCGCGTGGAGCTGGACGAGCCCGCACGGCTCGTACCGCGACGGCATGAGGAAAAAGTCGGCCGCGGCGAGGAGCTTGTGCGCCATCGCCTCGGGCACGTGCCCGAGGTACCGCGTCCGCTCCGGGTAGCGCTCCAGCGCCGCGCGCAGGTCTTGCTCCAGCGCTGGATCGCCCGCGCCAGCCACGACGACCGACACGTCGGCCTTCAAGATCCTCGGGAGGGCGGCGGCGAGCAGATCGGCCCCCTTCTGGTGCACGACGCGCCCGAGGGACGCGAAGAGCGGGCGCGCCGGCGCGATCTCCAGGCCCAGCTCCGCGAGGAGCGCGCTCTTGCAGCGCCCCTTGTTGGACGGATCGTCGGCGTCGTAGCGCGCGGCGATCCCCGCGTCGGTGGCCGGGTTGTAGATCGCGTAGTCGACGCCGTTCAGGATCCCGAGGGGAGGCGTGGGCCGGGCGCCCAGCACGCCGGCCATGCTCTGCTTGGCGCCCCGGTCCTGGAGCAGCTCGCGCGCGTAGGTCTCGGACACCGTGGTGACGGCGTCAGCCGCGAGGATGCCTCCCTTCAGGAACGACACCCCGCCATAGAACTCCAGCTTCGCGGGCGTGAAATGGTCGGCGCCGAGGCCGAGCGCCGCGAGCGCGGCCGTCGCAGCGGCGCCCTCGAACCGGCCCTGGTGCTCCGCGTTGTGCACGGTGAGCAGCACGCGCTGGGCCTCGAGCTCCGGGTAGAGGCGCATGAGGTACGCGACCATCGCCGCGGGCCAGTCGTGCAGGTGGACCACGTCGTAGGGCTGCCCGGCCGCGGCCTGCTTCCGGACGAGCTCCACCACCGCCCGGCAGAGGACCCCGAAGCGCGTGGCGACGTCGGCGCTGCCGGCGGGCTCGTAGATCGCGCCAGGCTCGGATCCGACACCCGCGTAGAGGCTGGTCCCGGCGGCGGCGGCGTCGATGAGCAGGAGCTCGACCCCGGATCCGAGGCGCGCGTCGTAGAGCGTGGCCTCGGTGAAGGCGCCGGCCGCCGCGGTCTGGCCGGGCAGCGGCGGAAGCGGCAGCGGCGTGAGGCGGCGCGCGAGGAGGATGCCGCTCTGCTCGATGGCCGGGTACCGCGGGAGCGCGACGGTGACCCTGTGCCCGAGGTTCTTCAGCGCCCGCGACAGCCCGAAGACGACGTCGCCGAGGCCGCCCACCTTGAGCTGCGGCGCGAGCTCGGACGAAACGAAGAGGATCTCCATGTGCGCGCCGGTCTACCACAAGTACGCTGCTGACGCAGGGATGAGCCGCTTGCGCGTGTACGAGCTCCCCTTGGCGCCAGAGCGCCCGGAGGGCGTCGAGGAGGGCTCGGTGGTGAGCGTCCTCCGGGTGCCGCCCGAGTGCTCCGGCATGCGCGTCGACCGCTTCATCCAGTCGCAGCTCAAGCGCACCAGCCGCACGCGGACCCAGGCGATCATCCGCGCCTCGGCGTACGGCGAGGGAGGCCGGCGGCTGCACCCCGGCGACCGCGTCCGCGCCGAACAGCACATCCACCTCTGGCGGGCGCCGTGGGACGAGGCCGTCCCCGAGGGCGAGCTCCCGATCCTCTTCGAGGACGAGGCGCTCCTCGCCGTCGACAAGCCCGCGCTCGTGCCGGTCCACCCGACCGCCCGCTACTACCGGTCCACGGTGGTGAAGATGCTGGAGGCCGCCCGACCGACCGAGCGCCTCTACCTCGCACACCGCCTGGACCGCGAGACCAGCGGCGCCCTGCTCCTGTCGCGCACCGCGGCGGCGGACCGGCACGTGAAGCGCCAGTTCGCCGGGCTGCACCCCATCACGGGCCGCGCCGACCAGCGCCGCCTCGTGGAGAAGTCCTACCTCGCGATCGCCCGAGGAGCACCTCCCAGCGACGTGTTCCGCGTCGACCTGCCGCTGGAGGAGGACACCGCGAGCGGCCTCCGCGTGAAGATGCGGGTCGCGGCGCCCGGCGCCGGGCTCGCCGCCGGCACCGCGTGCGAGGTGCTCGGGAGGCGGCGGCGCGGCCGGACGGACGCTCGCTACGCGCTCGTCCGATGCGACCTCGAGACCGGGCGACAGCACCAGATCCGTGTGCACCTCGCCGCCGTCGGTCTGCCGCTCGTCGGCGACAAGCTCTACGGCGACGACGAGCGGCTCCACGCGCGCAGCTCGGACGGCGCGCTCACCGCGCGCGACAGAGAGGTGCTCGAGCTCGAGCGGCACGCGCTCCACGCCCACACGCTCTCGCTCGAGCACCCGACCGACGAGGGTCGTCGCGTCCAGGTGACGTCCCCCCTGCCCGCGGACTTGAGGGCGTTCTGGGACGCGCTCGATCCCGTGTGATAGGAGCACCGAGTGGGTGTGGATCTCGTCCCGACGCTGCCGGCCTCCGCGATCCCCCGTCCGGCGACCGCGTCCACCGCTCGGCGGGGCGAGGTGGCGCGATGAGCCCTCCTCGAGGCGCGCAAAGCCAAGCGCGTGCGGACGGGTCGGCCGGCGTCAGCTCGAGACCCATACCCACCGGGGCGGGCTCGCTCGAGCTCCAGTCTCCGCGGTTCCTCTTCCGTACCCTGCTGCTCGCGGCCGCCGCGGCGCTCGTCGGCGTCCTCTGCTTCACCTCCGCCGTCGACGGCTGCACCGAGAGGCCCGCTCCGCCCGCAGCGGCGGCGCCCGAGTGGCCGGAGGGCTTCGTCGAGCTCGAGCACCCTCCCCCGGGCGCCTCCGCGTCGCCGCCCGGGGCGCCCCCCGCGCCGTCCGCCGAGCGGCGGTGAGCCGGACGGCGGGAGGGCTGCATTCTTGGCCCCCCGGCGCTGGCGCCGCGAGGATCGCCCGCGATGCACACCGAACGCCGCACCACGCGCTCCGAGGATCCGACGACCGCGCTCTCGCTCTTCCTGGTCGCCGAGCGCGCGCGCCGCGGCGCACGGGCGCTCACGCTCGGCACGCTCGACGGCACGCTCGTCGCCTCCTCGGGAGGCCCGGAGCCGTCCCGGGTCGCCGCCGCGGGCTCGCTGAAGCTCCGTGGCCTGGCGACGCCGGAGCTCCTGGGCGACCTCGGCGGAGACCGGTTCGTCGTGACGGTGGTCCACGACGCGGAGCAGCCGCTCCTCCTCACGTGCGTGGGCGGGGCCGGAGCGCCAGACGGTCTCGAGCGGCACGTCGAGCGGATCCGCGCGACCTGCGGCTGACCCCGATCAGCGGCCTGTTTTCCAGGCGAACGCACCCCGCGCCGGCCCGGAGGCCGCGCGCGCGTGATCGGCGCAGCGCCGCCAGCGCGCGATCGCGTGGAACAGCCGGCCCTCGTAGAACTGCAGGAGGCGCCGCTTGGTCATGGCGCGCGCGCCGCCGGTCCCGCCGTCCGGCGTGCTCGCCGCGACCCGGAGGAGCAGCTCGGCCTCGAGGAACGAGAAGAGGGCGCCGACCGACACCCCCTCGTCTCGGAGCATGAAGCGTCGAAGCTCCTTGCTCGTCACGAGCGCGTCCGGGTCTGCCGCGCGGTCCGGTCCCACCGTGGCGAGGAACAGCTCCTCGAACACGAGGGGGCGGAGCTCCCCGTCGGGGCCGAAGATCCCGGTGTCACCGGCGTGGATGCCGCTGTCGATCGCGCGCACCGAGATGCGCCCCTGCCAGTTGAAGCCCGTGATGGGCACGAGCGCCGCGTGGATGATCGCGGTGAGGACGGCGCTGAGCACCGGCCCGAAGCCCAGGTCCCGGATCCCGCGCGCCGTGTTCCCCAACGTCACGAACCCCGTCCGCTTCGGATCGAAATAGCCCACGTGACGCTGCAACGCCGTCAGCGGGCGGAGCCGGTCCGGCACCAACTTCTCCGCGATCCCCAACACGGGGGCGAGCATAGCAACCCGATCGCGAGCGGGGGACCCGTGATAGCTTCCCGCCCAAGGGGTCCGTGGGAACGCTCCAGCTGGACGACACCTTCTCGGGAACGGAACGGTATCGGCTCGAG
Organism: uncultured Polyangiaceae bacterium; assembly: GCA_964492175.1. Classification (GTDB taxonomy): domain Bacteria; phylum Myxococcota_A; class Polyangia; order Polyangiales; family Polyangiaceae; genus Xiheicaenibacterium. The sequence continues at coordinate 15,614 of CAZBJI010000166.1, forward strand.
GCCCAGATCGGGGCGGGCGGGATGGGCGTCGTGTACCGCGCGCGCGACACGGTGCGCGACCGGATCGTCGCGCTCAAGACGCTCGACCGCGTCGATCCGACGAGCATCTACCAGCTCAAGGGCGAGTTCCGCGCGATCGCGGAGTTTTCACACCCGAACGTCGTCGTCTGTCACGAGCTCGTGCGCGCGGAGGCCCACTGGTTCTTCACGATGGACCTCGTCCCCGGGCTCCGGTTCACGAGCCACGTGTGGGAGCCCGGCCCGGCGTCGCTCGCGGCCCCGCCGCCGCCGACCACCGACGCGCTCGGCTCCGCGACGGTCGCGGCGGCGACGCTGGCACTCTGCCCCGTCCCGCCCGCGTCCACGCGGGTCCCGGCGCCGGGCTCGCCCGCGCCCGGGGACGCGTGGGCCGACACGATCCCGGACGAGATCGCGACGGTGCCGCGGATCCCCGAGGTGCGCTCGCCCACGCCCGTGCGCCACCTCGGCACCCTTCGCGACCTCCTGGGTCAGCTCGCCGAGGGCCTCTCCGCGCTCCACGAGGCCGGGATGCTCCACTGCGACGTCAAGCCGTCCAACGTCCTCGTCACGCCGGACGGGCGGGTGGTGCTGCTCGACTTCGGCATCGCCCAGGCCACGTCGCGCGAGCGGGTCGACCTCGCCGCCGGCTGCCGCCCGCGCGGGACGCCGGTGTACATGTCGCCCGAGCAGGCGATGGTCGCGCGCCTCGAGCCGGCCACCGACTGCTACGCCGTCGGGGCCATGCTCTACGAGGCGCTCACCGGAGAGGTGCCCTTCGACGGCGCGCCGATGGCCGTCCTCCTGGCCAAGCAGCGCCTGCTCCCGCCGAGCCCGTCCGCGCTCCGCGACGGCGTCCCCGCCGACCTCGACGAGCTCACGATGCGCCTCTTGTCCATCGATCCGGCCGCGCGTCCGACCCTCGCGGAGGTCATGCGGGCGGCCTCCCGCGTGCCGCAGCCCCGCCCGAGCGCCCGGTCCCGCGACAGCGGCCAGCAGGCGGTCGTCGGCGGACGCGAGCGGGAGCTCGCCGAGCTCCACCACGCGCTGCGTGAGGTGCACGACGGGGGGCCCGTCATCGCGCACCTGACCGGCGCCTCGGGCATGGGCAAGTCGGCGCTCCTCACCCGGTTCGTCGCCGGCGCGGAGCGGGGCCACCGGGTCCTCGTGCTCACGGGCCGCTCCTTCGAGCGTGAGAGCGTCCCCTTCAAGGCGTTCGACGCCCTCGTGGACGGCCTCACGCGGCACCTGCTGCGCACCTCCGAGGCCGAGCTCGCGACCCTCCTGCCCGCGCACGTGGCCGAGCTCGCGCGGATCTTCCCCGTCCTCCGCGCCGTCTTGGACCGCCGCTCCGAGCCGGTCCCGAGCGACAAGGCGGGGCTGGCGCCTCACGTTCTGCAGCGCCGCGCGTTCGACGCGCTGCGGGAGCTCCTCACCAAGCTCGCCGCGACGGTGCGCCTCGCCATCGTCCTCGACGACGTCCACTGGGGCGACACCGACAGCGCCAGGTTGCTGGAGCACCTGCTGGCTCCAGGGAACATCCCCTCCGCGCTGTTCTTGCTCTCGTACCGTCGCGAGCTCAGGGAGAGCTCCGACATCCTCCAGGTGCTGGATCGTCTGCGCTTGGCCGGCGTGGAGGGCGCGGAGACGCGCAACGTGGAGCTGCGCGAGCTCGGCGAGGCCGACGCCTTCGAGGTCGCGCTTCAGCTCCTGCGCGCGCGGGGCGCCGCCTCGGAGGACGAGGCGCGCGCCATCGCCCGCGCCTCGGGAGGCCACCCCTTCTTCCTCGGAGAGCTGGTGGAGCACACGCAGACGGGGCCGAGCGCGCCGGGGCCCGCCGGCGCGGCGGGCGCGGGCGCGGGCACCGCGGCGTCCATCCAGGCGGC
>CAZBJI010000167.1:0-3339 GCA_964492175.1 uncultured Polyangiaceae bacterium
CCCCGTCACGCGCGCGGCGCCTCGGCGTCGCGTGGCTCTGCGTCGCAGCCTCCGTGCTGCCGGCGGGGTGCGGTGACTCCGAAGGGGACGGCGCGGGAGGCGAGGACGGGGCTGCAGCGACGGGCAGCGGACCGGCCGGGCCCGGCGCGACGGGGCCGGGCGCGACCGGCCCTGGCGCGACCGGATCGGCGGGCACCGGGACGGGGACCGGCGGCGGACCGAACCCGAACGAGGGACCGCCCGCCGGCAACCCCTACCCCGAGGCCACGTGCACGCCCCCCGCCGAAGCAGCGCTCGAGGACGTCTCGAGCCCGACCACGGTCGTCGGCGACGGCACACCGCAGAGCTGCACGTCGGCGGCGTTCGTCGCCGCCGTCGCAGGGGGCGGAGTCATCACGTTTGCCTGCGGCCCGAGCCCCGTGACCATCACGCTCGACGAGACCGCCAAGATCTTCAACGACACCGGACCCGAGATCGTCATCGACGGCGGCGGCCTGGTCACGCTGAGCGGCGCCGGGGAGCGACGCATCCTCTACATGAACACGTGCGACCAGGCTCAGGTGTGGACGACGCCCAACTGCGACAACCAGGATCACCCGCGCCTCACGCTCCAGAACCTCACCTTCGCGAGCGGCAACTCCAAGGGCGAGGTCGAGTACGACGGCGGGGGAGCAGTCTGGGCCCGCGGCGGCCGCCTGAAGATCATCAACTCGCGCTTCTTCCACAACGAGTGCGCCGACGTGGGCCCCGACGTCGGGGGCGCGGGGGTGCGCGCCTTCAGCCAGTTCGATGGGCTGCCCGTGTACGTGGTGAACACCACCTTCGGAGGCGCCGACGGCTACGGCAACACGTGCTCGAACGGCGGGGGGATCAGCAGCATCGGCGTCTCGTGGACGATCATCAACAGCCTGTTTTCCCACAACCACGCGATCGGAAACGGCGGCAACCCCGCTCAGCCCGGCACGCCCGGGGGCGGGAGCGGCGGGGCCATCTACAACGACGGAAACACGATGACGCTCCGGCTCTGCGGCACGCGGATCGAGCACAACGACGTCGTCCAGCATGGCAGCGCGATCTTCTTCGTCTCGAACGACCACTCGGGCGACGTGGCGATCGACAGCTCCAACATCACCAACAACCTCGGCGGGACGTGGTACCCGACCTACCCGCAGATCAGCGGCCACGCCGACACCGTCATCGCGGTCACCAACTCGGTGATCGGCGACCAGGTCATCCCGTGATCGATCGCGACGGGTTCGGGGCGCTCGCCCCTCCGGGGGTCACGGCTCAGCAAGGCTGAGACACCGCCGCCCCGTCCGCGGGGGTGACGTGTAGCTGCGGCCGCCGCGCCACGCTCGCCGCCGGAGCTCGCCGCTCGGCCGGCCTCCCCTTCGACGTGACGCGCTCGACGATCGCCAGGGCCAGGTCCGCCGTGACCCGCGCCGTCGGCACCTTGGGCGTGAACACCAGCACGCGCTCGTCGAGGCGCCGCCCCGGCCCTCTGCGGCCGAAGCCGCCGAGGGCGCGCGCGACGTCCGCGCACGGCGTCCCCTCCTCGAAGCGCAGGATGATCTCCGGTAAGAGCAGCGCGCCGCCCGGTCCGCTGGTCCATCCCATGGCGATCTCGACGGCCCGCAGCCCCCGGAGAGGCTGGGCCGGGAGCAGCACGACGCGGAGCTCGTCGGCGTCGGCGCTCCCTTGCGGGAGGCGGACGCGGGGCACGACGCGGAGCTCCGGCCGCTGGCGCTCGACGCGCGCCACGACGCTGCGCAGGAGGCCGATCGGATCGACCGCCAGGTCCACCGGCACGACGCGCGCGTCCCGAGCCAAGAACAGCGCGAGCAGCGGCACGGCGTCCGCGGCCACGAGCACGGCGTGGTAGGTGGATCGCTGCGCGACGAACCAGGCCGCACCCCCCACGATCGCGGAGAGGGTCGCCGCGAGGAGGAGGCCCGCGGCGCTCCGGAGGTCGAACATTCCTCGAGGTCGACGCGGCGGAGGATGGAACGCTTCCCGAGGGCTCAAGGGGAGCCACTGCCCGGGGGCGCGCGCGAGGGTCACCGACCGGCTCGGGAGGTACCACACGAAGGCAGCGAAGCTCGCCGCTAGGAGCGCCCCGACGAGCCCGCTGGGCAACGTCAGCTGCAGCCAGATCCCGCCGAGGAGCGCCGCCGCGGCGAGGACCGCGCGCACGACGCCGGGGAGCGGGACGAGGGGGCGCGCGGCGGCGTCGCGCTCCGCCGCGCGCCGCGATACGTCGTGCCCGTGAAGGACCACGAGCGCCGCGAGGAGCAGGAACGCGCCCGCGCCGAGCGCGAGCCAGAGCTCCGCCCGGAGCGAGGCCGCGGAGACGCCGGCCTCGCTCAGCCGCGGCGGGGCGGCGGGCTGCCCCTCGGTTCGCACGAGGTCGAGCGCGCGAGAGTCGAAGCGAACCGCCCAGACGACGCGCTCGCCGCGCGCCGCGTAGAGGCGGACGAGCTCGATGGTGTCGGCGACGCCGCGACGTGAGACGCTCGCGAGGACCTCGTCGGTGCCCTCCTGCCCCTCGCGCGGCGCCTCCTCGGCGCGTGGCTCCGTCGGCGCCAGCGGGAAGACGAACGTGGCGCGCGTGGTGTCGAGACCGTCGTCCCACGCAGGCCCCACCCAGCGGAGGACGGAGGACGAGGACTCGTGGGTGATCGAGCCGGTCGCGAGGAGGTCGGTGCGGTAGCGGAAGACGACCACGTACCGACCGCGCGTGAGGCCGCGGTCCGGGAAGGTCAGCTCCAGGTCCGTACGGCTCGTCCCCGACTGGGCGAGGTCGTTCGTCTTCTTCGTGACCGCGAGCGGGAGCGCGTCGGTGCGCGCGCCCGCCTTCTCGAGCCTCTCTTGGACCACGTACGAGCCCGCCTCGACCTCCGCGTCGGCGTCGACGCCCCGCACGACGAAGGACGGCAGCGGGCCCCCGCTGACGAGGAGCAGCACGCGATGCTCGACGCGCGCGCTCCCCTGCTTGTCGACCTCCACGCGGACATCGTCGCGCGCGACATGGACCTCGACCCAGGCGAGCGCCACGGCGGGCGCGAGCCAGGCCAGAGCGGCGACGAAGGCTACGATCGAGCGTCGGAGGGCGGACCCTCGGCCCATGCCAGACGCGTCTCACGGGGGCCCGAGGCGGGCCAAGAATCGGTCGCCCCGGCGCCCGCGAGCGCTACTCTGGACTACCCTCTCCCTGCCCATGCAAGAGCCCCCGAGGAGTGAAGATCCCGATTTCCCGCCCTGGCTGCTCTCGGCCGGGCGCATCTTCGGGATGAGCCCGATCCAGACCCGCTGGAAGCTGCTTGCCCTCCACCGCCGCTG
>CAZBJI010000167.1:3349-17339 GCA_964492175.1 uncultured Polyangiaceae bacterium
CGCTGGCGCTCCACGCGCCGGGAGCTCGCTCCGGCTGAGCGCACCTTCGAGAGCCAGATCTGCCCCGAGTGCGGGGGCCTCCAGCCGCGAGACGCCAAGGTCTGCTCGAAGTGCGGCGAGAAGCTCTCGTCGGGCGCGGGGCGCTTGCTCCGATCGATCGGGCTCTCCTTCCCGACGTTCCTCTCCGTGAGCTCCTTGCTCGGGGGCGCGTTCGTCCTGATCTACTTCCGGATGATGATGGAGTGGCGAGGCCAGGGCTTCGCCGGGTGGGACATCGAGCCGATGCTCGCGCACGGAGGGCTCTGGCCCCCTATCTTCTTCGCCGGCCAGTGGTGGAGGATCGGGACGGCGAACTTCCTGCACCTCGGGCTCCTGCACGCCGGCTTCAACATCATGGCGCTCACCCAGATCGGGCCGGCCGTGGAGATGATCTTCGGCCGCGGGCGCATGGTCTTCTTCTTCGCGCTCACGGGCCTGCTGGCGATGTTCGCCAGCGCGCTCCTCCAGCCGCACGCTCCGACCGCGGGCGCCTCCGGCGCGATCATGGGCCTCATCGGCGCGGCCGCCGGCTGGGGTCACCGCGCAAAGACGAGCCAAGGGCGCGCCGTGCGAGATCAGATGATCAAGTGGGGCGCGTACACGATGCTCTTCGGCCTCATCGTGAACGCCAACCACGTCGCGCACGCCGGCGGGTTCATCGCGGGCGCGCTGCTCGGGGCGGCGTTCCGACCCGACCGGCTCGAGAAGACGAAAGGGAGCCCGGCGTCCGTGGTGATGGGCGTGCTCGGCGGGCTCGTCTGCGCAGGGTGCGTCATGCTGACGCTGATCCCTCCTGCGTCCTCCCGGGAGTTCGCCGCCGCCGTGGCGGCCCACCGGGCGGCCACGACGGGCAAATAGGCCGAGCGCCGGGCCCCTCGACGCCCGCGCGCTACTTCTTGGTCACCTTGCAGTCGACGACGCTGAGGCTCTTCATCTTCTTGTCACCCTTGGTGACGTTGGAGACGCTTCCTTTGCCCTCGATCGTGACGGCGTCGTACTGCTTGAGGTCCTTGGGCTCCTCGGCGCCGAGGTCACACGAGAGCGTGCTCTCGGTGTCGCCCTTCTTGTCGGTGATGACGATGTTGTACGTCTTCTTTCCGCCGGACGTCATGCCGTTGGTGTTCAGGTAGAGCCCGTCCACCTTGATCGGCTTGTCCTTGTAGGTGCCCTCGTTCGTCTGGACGTCCTCGAGCATCTTCTTGATGGCGTCGCTGCCGCCGGCGTCCGCGGAGGCCGTGGCCGTCGCCGTGGCCGCGGCCGTCTGCGTCGCGGAGGGCTTCGCGGCGGCCGACCCGGCGGGCTTGCCCGACGCGGCCGCGCTGGCGGAGCTCCCGCCGCCCGCGCCTTCACCACACGCAGCGAGCAGGAACAGCGCCACAGGAACGAGCACCTTCGACATGGTCCGAGCCACCTTTCTCATTGCCGGCTTCCCTACGGGCTCCGGCGCGGGAACCTTCCCTCTCGCACGCTCGACGCGCCTCAAGGCGCGACGAACCGCGCGAGCTCTGGCGGCAGATCGCTCCGCACCGTGAACGCGGGGACGACGGGGTCCCCCCCCCACGCGACGTAGCTCGCGTGCAGCGCGTGCCGCGTGAGGCCGCGGCTCGTGTCCCCTCCGTAGAGCGCGTCGCCGAGCAGCGGGTGCTCGATGGCGGCGAAGTGCGCCCGCAGCTGGTGGCGCGCCGCCCGCGGCGCGCGCGCCTCGACGAGCGCGAGGCCGTCGTGCTCCGAGACCACCTCGTAGGTGGTGACGGCGGGCCGGGGCTCGTTCCTCGCGACGTCGCGTGGATGCACGCACGCGAGCACGCGGCGCCGGTCCTTCGGGTGCGGCGCGAGCGGTACGTCGATCGTCCCGGTGGAGGGAAGATCCGCCGCCGCGACCAGCAAGAGGTAGCGCTTGTCGAGGCGCCCGTCCTTCAGCGCCCCGGTGAGGCTCTGGAACGCGGCGGGCGAGCGCGCGGCGACGACGAGGCCCGACGTCTCGGTGTCGAGCCGGTGGCAGAGCCCCGGCTCCCTGGGCGAGAACCCGCACGAGCGCATGTCGGGGTACCGCGCGACGAGCGCGTTCGCCAGGGTGCCGCGCTCCCCGGGCGCCAGCGGCGCGGTCGGCTGTCCGGCGGGCTTCTCCACGACGACCAGGCGATCCGTCTCGAGGACGACCTCGAGCGGGGCGCCGTCGTCGGCGACGGCGGCGAGATCCGTCGACGGTGCCTCCACCTCCACGGTGTGGCCGACGGTCGCGACGTCCCCCTTCACGGCGCGCCGACTGAGCCCTTCGGGCGAGATGATGTGGACCCGCCCTTCGGCGAACAGCCGCTTGACCGACGCGCGGCCCAGCCCGGGGACGCGGGCGCACAGGACTTTGTCCAGGCGGACGCCAGCCTCTTCGGGCAAGACCGTGAGCTTCATCGAGGAAGGAGGCTCGGCCAGGGCGAGCGTGCGCGGAGCATGGTCCCTCCATAGTGGAGCCGGCCCCGGGGCGCGAGCGACCTGATCGACCTCGCGCGAAGGGGCGGCTTCGGATCGAGGCTCTCGCGTTCCCGCTCTCTCGCGCAACCCCCTAGAACATGACCGCGAGGCGCGCCCCGAAATCGACGGCGACCGGGTGCGTGACCACGATGCGCTCCCCGGCGCCCGCGAGGCTCGCTCGGTAGGCGCCGTCCCCTTCGGCGTCCGCCGCCACGGCGTGGGACTGCTCGTACCGGACCCCGGCCCCGGCGCCGAGCTTGACGACCTGGCTCGCTTGCCAGGTGAGCGAGAGCGACGCCTCGCCGGCGGCGTGGAGCGCGCGGGTGGTGAGCCCGGTGGCGCCGCGCCCGCCTTCGAGCACGCGCAGCGAGGTCGCGTCGCTCGCTCCCACGGCGTCGAACACCTCCGTGTAGTCGAGCCCCTCCGTCACGAAGCTCGCGGTCGCGCGGCCGTCGAAGGTGATCCGAGAGAATCGCTCGCGGTTCTCCCACGGGATCACCGCCAACCCGAGGCTCGCCGACCCCCGGACGGGCGGGAGCGCGTCACCGCCCGCGATCTCGTGGAACAGGCTGCCCGGGAGGGGCACCTCGATCAGCGCCTCGAGGGCGCCGTAGGGCTCGACGTACCGGACGCGGCGGCCGACGACCGAGGACAGGTGCAGGCCCGCGGTCTGGCGCGCCAGCCCCGCGCCGGGCTCCACCTCGAGCTCCGGCTCCCCCGGATCGCGGACGCCGTCACGGTCCACGTCGGCCGGATCCGCGCACGCGACCTGCCCCGCGGGGGGGCTCGCGTCGCACGCGCGCATCGTGGGCCCGAGGGCGAGGCGCACCTCGACCGCGACCAACCACGTCGGCATGTCGCGAGCACGCGCCTGGCTGAGCGGCGCGCCGCGGAGCCCGAAGCCCACGTACTCGAGGCCGCTGCGCTCGACCGCCTTCATCGGCAGACGTACCAGCACCTCCTCGCCGTGCTCGATGACCGCCGACGTCGTGTCGCGTGGAGGAGAGAGCTCGCGCGTGTCGCTGAGGACGACCGGGAACCTCAGCGTGGCGGCGAGGTCGCGGTAGAGCCCGATCTCGACGCGCGGGAGCAGCCGGGAGGTGACGCGCGAGAACCGCGCGACGGGAACGACGTCCGAGCCCTGCTCCCGACCGATCCCGGCGCGCGCGACCTCGACTTCGAAGCCGAGCGCCACCTCGAGGTCGAAGGGATCGTCGTCGTCGAAGGCGTCGGAGACGATCATCGGCTCGCTGGGCTCGCGCATCAGCCGTGGCTCGCCCGGGAGGTGCGGCTCCGCGGCCAGGCTGCTCGTCGCGTGGGCGCTCGCGGCAGAGAGCCCGGAGAGGAACACGAGCGTCACCCCGCGCGGCCGCCCATGCGCCGCGTCCCCAGGGCCTGCCAGGTGCGAGCGGCGCGATCGCATGGAGCTTGCCGGTGAGCCGGTTCGGCGAGCCGAGCAGGCTCGCTCAGCCCTCGGACGACCCTGGCGCGGCGGGCGCGTCGGTCTCCACGATGGGCAGCGTCCCGAGCGCTCCGCGGATCTGCGCGCGCACGGAGGCCGACGCGGAGGGCAGCGTGGCGCCGAGCCCGACGTTCGCCTCTTGCCCCGGCGGCGCGGCGGACCCCGAGGCGGCCACCCCGGACGCCGGACCGGGCCCGACGGCGACGGCTTCCCCTTGCCCCGCCTCCGCCGCAGGAGGCGTGACTGCGTCGCCCTCGGTCGGGCCGTCGGCAAGGCCCCCGTCATCGTCCTCCTCCGCGATGGCGTCGGAGATGTCCTCTGCTGCGAGCTCCTCCTTGGCGCTCGACAGGTCGCGCGAGGTCTGGTCGAGCCGGTCGGCGAGCACCCCGAGGAACTGCCACAGCAGCTTGCCCGCGAGCTCGTACTCCTTGCGGAGGATCCCGAAGAAGTCGGCGCGGCGGATCGCGATGAGCTCGCTCTTCTCGAGCGCGCGGACGGTCGCGGACCGGGGCGTGCTGCGGATGAGGGCCATCTCGCCGAAATGCTCCCCCGGCCCGACCTCGGAGAGGAGCTGCTCGCCCCGGCGGATCTGGAGGAGCCCGTCGACCACGATGAAGAGCTCGTCGCCGCGCTCCCCCTCGCGCACCACGTCCTGGCCGGCCTCGAACTCCAAGACCTCGGCGACCTGCATGATGCGCAGCATCTCCCGCTCGTGCAGCTTCGAGAAGAGCGGCATCCCGGCGAGCGCCTCGCGCCGGACCGCGAGGCGTCGCGCCCGCTCGGCGTCCTTCTGGCCGGCCTGGCCGAGGCGCACGATCACGCACGTGATGTTGTCCTTGCCGCCCTTCTTGTTCGCGAGGTCGATGAGCTCTCGCGACGCCTTCTCTCCGTCCTCGTCCTCGAAATAGGGCTCGAGCTCGGCGACGTGGTTCACGTACCCGTGCAGGCCGTCCGAGGCGAGGAGGAACTGATCCCCCGGGAGGAGCTCGAGCATGAGGGTGTCGACCTCCACCCGCTCGTAGACGCCCACGGCGCGCGTGACGGCGTTCTTCTGGGCGACCTTCTCGATCTGCTCCTTCGTCAGGCGGCCGCGGCGGATGAGCTCGTTGTAGACCGTGTGATCCTCGGTTATCTGCTGGATCTTCCCGTCGCGGTAGAGGTAGATGCGGCTGTCTCCGACGTGCGCCACGAAGCCGTGGGAGCCCGTGACCAGCAGCGACGAGAGCGTCGTGCCCATGCCGCGCTTGGCCGCGTCGCTCTTCGCCTCCTCGTGAATCCGCGAGCAGGCGCGGAGCACGGCCGACTCCATCGAGTGCATGATCTCGCGGGCGCCGTCGCGCGAGGCCTGGCCGCTGCCGTACGCCTTGATGAGATCGGCTCGGCGCCGGACCTCTTGGTGGATGAGGCGCACGGCCAGCGCGCTCGCCACCTCCCCGGCCGCGTGGCCCCCCATCCCGTCTGCCACGATCGTCAGCGCGAGCTTCTTGTCGACGAGGAAGTTGTCCTCGTTGAGGTCGCGCACCCGCCCCACGTCGGTGAGCGGGAAGAACTGGATGGACTCCGAGAACGACATGCGGAAAGAGGCTCGGCTGCCAAAGGTAGCCTACCTTGCGCGGCGTGGGAAACACGCCTCACCCGAGGAGCCCGAGGTCCAGCATGGATGTGTGCCTCTCCCCACCGAGGATCACGTGGTCCACCACCGGAACGCCCACGACCTCCCCCGCCTCCGCTACGACGCGAGTCATCGCGATGTCCTCGGCGCTCGGCGTAGGGTCCCGGCTCGGGTGGTTGTGCACGAGCACGATGGCGCTCGCCGCCTCCGCCAGGGCCGCGCGCAGGATGTCCCGGGCCGACACGGAGCAGCCGTGGAGGCCCCCCTGCGCGACGCGACGCGCCGACCGCGCCCCGTTCTGCCCGTCGAGCGCCACCAGCCACATCTCCTCGTGATCCAGCGTCGCCAGGCGCGGCGCCATGAAGCCCGCGACCTCGGCCGACGAGGAGAGCCGCGGGCGGCAGCGCGCCCACGCGGCCGCCGCCCGACGACCGAGCTCGAAGCTGGCCGCGATGCGCAGCGCCTTCACCGGGCCGACGCCACGCACCCCAGCCAGCCGCGCCGCGCCGAGACGCGAGAGAGGACCCACGCCCCCGATCTCTTCGAGCAGCAGCGCCGCGAGCGCCGAAGCCGGCAGGTCACGCTGCCCGGTGCCGAGCAGGATCGCGACGAGCTCCCCGTCGCTCAGCGCGTCGAGGCCGTCACGCAAGGCGCGCTCACGGGGTCTTTCCACACACGGCGAGGCGGAGATCATCCTCTCGCGTAGGCACGTGGCGTACCCGGCTCCGCGGCGCGCTCCAGGCGGGTCTCGCGGCGCTTCGCCTGGCGCCGCCGCTCGGACGGGCGGCGACGCCACCGGCGCCCATCGGCCCGATCGGCCTCGCGACACACCACTTCTCCGCGCTGCGCCCTTGCCAAGGGCGGCCCGAGCTCTGCAGCTGGGTCCTCGCCAGAACGAGCGCCTGGCAGGTCGCCGAAGGACGGGATGAACGAGCAGGAGGGTCGGGTGCCCACCCCACCCTCGCTTCGCGAGGGGTCCCCTCCCAAACGTGGCGCGCTCGCGCCATGCCCTACGGGCCGCAGCGCCTGACGGCGCTGCTCATGGCGCAAGCGCGCCACGAGGGAGGGGGATCGATGCGGTGGCCGGCGATGCGTTGACCGCACCGGGCGCGGACGGTGAAATGAAGGCCTCGGTGGCACGGAGCTCGAAGCCCATGACGCGAAGGACCGCAGCGGTGGCGATGACGCTGGCCGCGCACGCGGGATGCGGAGACTCGGACGGCAGCTCGGGGGCCTCCGGCTCCTCGGATTCGACATCGACCACGGGCGCGGACTGCCTCGGGTCCTACCGCGGGGCTTGTCAGTGCGAAGCTTGCGAAGAACGAGGCGGGACCTGCGGCGACGGGTGCGTGGACGCCTTCGGGTGGCGAAGCAGCCTGTGCTACTTCCCGACCGCGCCCAACGCCGGGGAGTTCTCTTGTGACGGGGTCGTGAACTGCTACGTCGGCCAGGTGTGCCTGTTCGAGAAGGCTTGGGGGGATGGCTGCTCGGACCACCGGTGCTCGAGCCCTCCTTTGGCGTGCGCGAGCGACCCAACCTGTGCGTGCATCACGCCCCTGCTCGCGACGGGGACGTGTGAGGAGAAGAACGGCGGCCCGTACGTCGTGTTCCCTCCAGGCGCGGATCCGTGGTGACCGCGGCGCTCGACTCCGCGCGCCCCTCTCTGCCGGCGAGCGGCTCGCTGACAGCCGAAACGACCTGCTACTACCCCAACCATCGATTTCGATGGGTCGCGGTGCCCAAGGGAAGTCGAGGAGGGAGCACAGAGAGGCGGCATCAGGAGGTTCCTCCCATCCCCCTCGCCTCGTCGCGGGGTGGGAGGAACCGATCGAAATCTGTGGGGCGAGGTACTAGTGGCCGCCCGCCGCCGGGCGCGCCGCCGGCTCCATCGGCGCGGGGGCGCGCGCCCGGCTGGCGGGCATCCCGCCGGCGAGCAGCTCGTCGATCTCGGTGCGAGCGATCCAATAGTCCCGCAGGACGTGCACGCACCTCTGCTGCGTCTCGATCTGATCGCGCTTGGCGGCGAGCAACCGGAACAGATCCGAGCTCATCGCGTTGTACTGCCGGAGCGACTCCTCCACCATCCGCTCGCGCAGCGGCAGGAGCGTGGAGCGGCAGAACCGGGCGCGCTCGCCGGCGACCCTGACCCTGGCCGTGAGCACGCGCGCAGCGCTGCGGATCCGTAGGGCGGTGGAGGCGTGGAGCGCCTGGGCTCGGCGCATCTCGGCCTCCGCGGACGCGACCGCGCCCTGGCCCTGGTAGAAGAGGGGGACCTCCAGCTCCACGCGCGGCCCGTAGCCCCACTCTCCACCGTCGCGCTCGACGCCCACGCCCGCGCCGAGCCCGGGCATGAGGCCCTCGGCCCAGCCGAGGTCGGAGCGGGCGGCCGCGCCCGCGTGGGTGGACCGCAGGGCGCGCAGCGCGAGGCTCGCCTCGATGGCCCGCTTCTCGAGCTCCGATGGCTCGAAGGCGTCGGGCTCCGCGAGGCGGGACTCGACCCGCCACGCCGCCGCTTCCTCGCCGAACAGCCCGAGCGCGACGTTCAGCCGTTCGCGCGCGGAGAGCTCCTCCGCCTCGGCCCCGGTGAGCGCGAGCTTCGCGTCCTCGAGGAGCGCCTGCTCCGAGAGGGCAGCGAGCTCCGGCGCGTTGCCGGCCTCCTGGATGAGCCGCGCGATCTCCGCCGACTGCGCGAGCGCGAACACCACCGTCTTCTGGAGGCGGAGCGACTCGCTCGCCGCTTGGTACTCGAAGAACCCCGCCTTCGCCTCGAACGCGACCGCGAGGATGGCCGCGGCGGCGCGGTGGGCGCTCGCGTCCAGATCGTGAGAAGCGGCGCTCTCCCGAGCGGGCACGAGCGCTAGCTCGACGAGGTCGATGGTGGCGTCGAAGTCGAGCGCGACGTCGCCGTCTCCGTGGAACCGCGCGCCGAAGCCGGCGTGAGGGTTGGGCAGGCGCAGGGCGCCCACGAGGGCGCCGCGGGCGATCCCGATCTCCTCGAGCGCCACCTGCACGTCGGGGCTGCTCACGAGGGCGATGCGCGCCGCCGACTCCGCGGTGAGGGGGCTCGCGAGGAGCTTCTTCTTGAGCGATGACGACCCGTCCGCGCCGTCGCCCGACCAGGCGACGTCCATGTCGACGCGCTCGCGCACCGCGCCGCGCGCCGTCGCGTAGCCCGCGTCGTGGGACACGCAGGCGGAGACCAGCGAGGCGAGCGCCGCGGCGAGCGCCCTCTTCGTCATCGGTGGCCCTGGTGGGGATCGGCGGGCGACTTCGGCGCGACCTTCGGCACGAGGTCCATCCCGCACTTCGGGCACGAGCCGGGCTGCGGCGCGACCACCTCGGGGTGCATGGGGCAGGTGTACCCGAGCGGCGCCGCCGCAGGCGCGGCCTCGTGGTGGTGGCCCGCGTGAGGATCGCCCGCGTCGGGCGACCCGCCCGGCGCCAGACGCTCTGCATCGAAGTCGGACCGCAGCGCGCCGACCCCGGACGGCACGGGCGTGGCGGCCGCGCCGGGATCCGCGGCACCGCCGCGCGTCGGGATATCTGCGGACGCGCAGCCCAGGAGGCCGATCAGGAGCCACGCGGAGCCGAGCCCAGAGCGCGAGGCGCGCCTCATTTCGAGGGCGCCTTCACGCCGTCCCGGCCGATCTCCTCCGGCGTCGCCAGGCGCGCCACGGTCCCCTTCGGGCTCTGGTACCAGCCGGGGTCCGCGTCGTAGCTCTTGAGGTCCTCGCGCACCTTCAAGATGGTGAACATGCCGCCCATCGTGATCATCCCGAACGGCCCGGCCCCGCCGGACATCGGGATGCTGTTCTTGGGCACCGGCATCTTCATGTCCGCCATGTCGCCCATGCCGTCCTGGCCCATCGTCATGTAGCCGGGCACCAGCTTGCGAACCTTCTTGTCGAGGTCGCCGGGCTTGACGCCGATGAGGTTCGGGATCCCGTGGCCCATCTGGTTCATGACGTGGTGGGTCATGTGGCAGTGCATCGCCCAGTCGCCGGGCGCGTCGGCGACGAGCTCCACGTCACGCGTGCTGCCGGTCGGGACGAGCACCGTCGTCTCGGGCCACTGGCCCGCGGCCGGGATTTGCCCGCCGTCGGTCGCCACGACCTTGAAGTAGTGACCGTGGAGGTGGATCGGGTGGTGATCCATGGCGGAGAGGTTGCCGAGGCGGATCCGCACGCGGTCCCCCTTCTTGCAAACGAGCGGCGCCGTGCCCGGGAACGCCTTCGCGTTCATGGTGAGCACGTTGAAGTCGCTCATCGCGTTGGGGTCGGGCCGCGCCGCGCCGGGCTTGATCGACCACTCGCTGAGCATGATCGCGAAGTCCCGCTGCACCTTGTACTCGGGGCTCGGGCGGCGCGGATGGATCACGATCATCCCCATCATGCCGAGCGCCATCTGCGTCATCTCGTCGTGGTGCGCGTGGTACATGCACGTGCCGTGCTGACGGAGCGTCCACTCGTAGACGAACGTCTGGCCGGGCATGATCACGGGCTGAGTGAGGCCGCCGACGCCGTCCATCCCGCTCGGCAGGAACACCGCGTGCCAGTGCACGCTGGTGGGCGCGGGCAGCTTGTTCGTCACATAGACGCGGACGCGGTCTCCCTCCACGGCCTCGAGGGTGGGGCCGTGAACGCGGCCGTTGTAGCCCCAGCACTTGGCCCGCAGCCCGGGCGCGAACTCGTGATCGACCTCCTCGGCCACGAGGTGGAAGACCTTCACGCCGTCGACGATCGAAAAAGGGAGCGCGACGCCGTTCGGCGTCACGACGGGCGTGTAGTCCTTGCCGGGCTGGCCCGGGGGCTCCGGCTTGAGGTCCGGCGACCCGCCGCTGTAGGTCGGCTCCCAGCCCCGCACCCCCGTGCTCCCCTGGGCCGCGAACGCGCCCCGCGCGAGGGCGAGCGCGCCGCCCGTGATCGCGCCGCCGAGGATCGCCTGGCGTCTGGTCCACGGTCCGCTCATCGCGGTGTCTTCGCACGCGCCGCGCGACGCGGCAACGCGACTGCAGCGCCGGCCCTCAGGAAGCGCGAGGGCTACCCCCTAGTGTGACCCTACGGGACACCCGCGTGCGCCTTGATGGCGTCGAAGCCGAGCGTGTCGTCCTCGCCTTGGTAGCACTGGAGCATCACCATGTCGGGCGAGAGGACACACTTGCCCGGCCGGCCGAGGCCGGACCATGGCGTAGCGGTGAGGACCTGGTTCGTCGCGTCTGCCGTGACGGGGATCGACAGCGGGCCGACCTGCTCCTCGTACGCCGCCGCGTCGCTGCCGTCCGGCGGGTTCCCGGCGCCGTCCTCGTGCAGGATGATGATGTACGAGAGCGGGATCCCCGTCTCGGCCGTGAAGGCCGCTGCTTTCTCCTCGAGGCCACCTGCCTCGACTCTGCAAGGGCCTCACCAACTCGTGGTCATGAAGAGGAGGCGATACTCCCCTGCGAAATCCCACAGGGCGAGCGGCTCCTTGCACTGGTCCACCAGCGCGAGGTTCGCGATGACGTCGCCCTCGCTCGCGCCGGTAGAGACGAGCGTGCCAGGGTCGCCGTGCTTCCAGCCGCACGTGTAGCAGCGCTCGGCGCCGTCGATCGGATCGCTCACGCAGTCGCGCTCGGCGCAGTCGTCGAAGCCGTCGCCGTCGGAGTCTGCGAGCGACGGATCGGTCCCGAGGAGCGCCTCCTCCGCGTCGGTCATGCAGTCGCCGTCGGCGTTCGCCGTCCCGTCGCCGCCCTGCCCGGTCCCAGCGCCCTCGTTGGACCCCGCGCCCGATCCCTCCGTCGACGAGGAGGCTCGCGGCTCGGCGCAGGCGCCCCCGAGCAGGACGAGCAGGAGGGCCGCGGCGCGCTTCACGATCTCGATCTGGCTCCCGATCGGGCCGGGCGTCAACGCCGAAGACGAGGGATCTCGGCCGATCGTTACCTCGCACGTCATGGTGCCCCCGCGCCGCCGACCTCATGGTGCCCCCATGAACCACGCGACCCCCGCCGCCCGCCCGTCTCCCGAGGTCCGTCCGCCCGCCCAAAGGCCCGAGGAGCCGCTCTCCTTCGACCGCCCGCACCGCTTCCTCGACGTCGGCCACAGCAAGCTGGCCACGTGGACCTTCGGGGAGGGCCCGGACGTGGTCTTCGTCCACGGCTGGCCCCTCTCGTCCGCGACGTTCCGCCACGTCGTCGATCGACTCCGCTCGGACTTCAGGTGCCACCTGGTGGATCTGCCGGGGGCGGGTCGAACCAAGACCTCGTCCCCCGCCGCCATCGACCTCCGCGAGCACGCGGCGACCCTCCGACGAGCCATCGACGCGCTGGGGCTCGAGCGCTACGCCCTCGTCGGCCACGACAGCGGCGGGTTCGTCGCGCGCGCCCTGGCCGCGGGGGATCCGCGGGTGACGGGGCTCGCCCTGAGCAACACCGAGGTCTCCGGCCATACCCCGCCCTTGCTCGCCCTCTACCTGCTCCTCTCGCGGTTCGGCTCCGTAGGAAGCGCCGCGCTCCGAGCCGCCATCTCCTGGGGTGCAACGCGCCGGTCGTGGATGGGCTTCGGGGGGTGCTTCGTCGATCCGCGGTACGCCGACGGGGAGTTCCACGAGCTCTTCCTGAGGCCACTGCTCGAGTCCGACGAGGCGCTGGAGGGCGCCCTCACGCTGCTCCGCAACGCCGACCACCGCACGTTGGCAGGGCTCGCGGCCATCCACGCGCGGATCGACGCGCCGGTCCTCCTCATCTGGGGAGACGCCGACCCGTGGTTCCCCGTCGAGAAGGCGCGCGCCATGACGCGCGAGTTCAAGGGCGAAGCGCGGCTCGTCGCCATCCCCGGCGGGAAGCTCTTCGCGCACGAGGACCGCGCCGACGAGCTCGTGGAGCACGCGCGGCCGTTCCTCGCCTCGATCTCGCGCTGACTCAGCCCTCGAGGCCGAGCACCGTGTCCGCAGGGAGCGCGGCGACCAAGGCCGCGCGCGCCCGCTCGCACACCGCGCGGTCCAGCCCGTCGAAGGTGAGCTTCGTCTTGGCGACCGGGTCGGTCCAACGTGGGTAGGACCCGACGTCCACCGCCGGGAACTCCTCGACGACGCGGTCGAGGAAGGGCTTGAGGTTGCCTTCGTCCAGCGACGTGAGGACCGCCAGGCTGACGAAGGGTCGCCCCGGCTCCACCGTCGCCTCCACGAGCTGCAGCTTCAGCTCGAAGATCTCCGGTACGCCCGGCAGCACGAACACGTTGCGCATGACCACCGCGGGCCAAGGGATCGTGTCGCTCCGGACGAGCCTCGACCCCTCCGGGACGCGCGCCATGAAGAGGTGCCCCTCCTTCAGCCGATCGCCGTACGCGCCTCGGATCAGCGCCTCGAGGGGCTCGGAGACGACCACGGGCACCTCGAACGCGGCGGCGACCCCGGCGATCGTGACGTCGTCGTGGGTCGGGCCGACGCCGCCGCTCGTGAAGACCCAGGTCGCCGCGGCGGCGGCTTCGCGGACCTCGCGCGCGATCGTCTCGAGGTCGTCGGGGACGAACACGGCGCGCTCGAGGCGCACGCCGAGGCGCCGCAGCGTCCGCGCGAGGAGCGCGAGGTTCTTGTCGGCGATCTTCCCGCTCAGGAGCTCGTTGCCGATGACGACGGCGCGCGCGGTTTGGTCGGAGGCCACTCAGGGGTCCTCGGGCTCGGAGGTCGCGACCTGCATCGGCCGCGTGACGGGCTCGCCCGAGGTGGACAGCCCCAGCAGCTCCTCGACCTTACGCTCGGCCGAGGCGATCCGCTCCTGCGCGTCGCGCGCGAGGTGCACGCCCTCCTCGAAGAGCGCGAGCGCTCGCTCGAGGGGGAGGTCCCCGCGCTCGAGCTCCTCGACGACGCGCGCGAGCCGCTCGGTGGCCGCCTCGAAGGTCTGGTCCTTGGGCGGCTTGGTCACGGCCCTGCCTCGAACGGTGCCGCGGCCGACGCCTCGACGGACGACGCCCCGAACGGGACCCCGACCAGGAGCAGGCCTCCGTCGGGCGCTGGCTCGATCGGGATCGCCAGCCCCGACGGCAGGACGAGGCGGAGCGCGACGCCCGCGGCGGCGGGATCGCCGGGCTCATCCGGGACGACCCTCACGAAGGTCGCGACGCCTCTCGAGAGGGCGCCGGGATCCTCGGCGCGAGCGCCCGTCGCCGCGAGCGCCGCGCGGGCGATCCGGCGGACGACCGGGTCCGGGTCGACGTCGCGCGCGGGGCCGAGCGCCCGCGTGCGCTGGGGCTCGGCGCGCGCCGCGAGCCCGGCGACGATCGCCCGCCGTACGCGCGCGTCCTCTTCTCGGAAGTAGCGCTCGGCGAGGACGCTCGTGTTCTGCGCGTCCGGCGCCTCCGCGAGCCCGCGCGCGGCGCTCCCCCGCACGCTGGGGTCCGTCCCCTCGAGGAGCGCCAGGATGCGCGTACGCAGCG
>CAZBJI010000168.1:0-17201 GCA_964492175.1 uncultured Polyangiaceae bacterium
CGCTCCCGCCGCCGACGTCGAAGTCCCCTCCCGCGCTGCCGCCGCCGGAGACGAGCGCCGCGCCGCCGGCGTCGAGCGCCGCGCCGCCGGCGTCGAGCGCCGCGCCGCCCCCACCGCCCGTGCAGAGCGCCGCTCCCGCCGCTTCGAGCGCCGCGCCGCCCCCGCCTCCCGGCGCGAGCGCCGCGCCGCCGAAGACCGCCAGCAGTCCGCCCGCTCCGCCCAAGCCGCCGAGCACGCTCGTCGCCGCGGTGGCGCCGCCACCCAGCCTCGGGACCGCGCTCGGGATCCCCTCCGCGCCGGCCCCCGCGGAGAGCGCCGACGAGCACACGCCGCCCAAGGGCACCGAGTCGAAGTCGGCGAGCGTGGACATGGACTGGGAGGACGAGGAAGAGTCGACCCACGTCTTCGAGAAGCGACGTCACGCGATGCTGAAGGGGGGCCCGCGCCCCGCGGCGGGCGCGCCCGCGTCCGCGGCGGCTCCCAACACCTCGAAGGTCGGCGCGGCGGCGGCCTTGCTCGCTACGAGCGGCGGCACCGCAGCCCCGCGGAGCGTCCCCGCTCCGCCTGCCATCCCGGCGCCCGTCGCCGCTCCCGCGCCGCTCCCGCCCCCGCCCCCGCCGGCCGGTGTCCCCCCGACCGCGGTCCCGCCCACCCAGGCGGCGTACGCGCCGGCGCAGCCAGCTTACCCGCAGCCGGCGCCGCGCACCGAGCATCCGCCCGTGTCCCGGCGCGGCGACTCGTCGAGCAAGCTCGGCATCATCCTCGGCGGGCTCGCGCTCGTCGCGGTGGTCGCGCTCGCCGTCTTCATGCTGCTCCCGCGAACGGGGGACCTGAAGATCGAGCTGAAGGCGAAGAGCGGCGCGCAGATCCCCAAGGCGGAGATCTACGTCGACGGCAAGCGCCACTGCGACACCGCGCCGTGCGTCGTGAAGGGCCTCGACACCGGGAAGAAGTCGATCAAGGTCATCGCGCCCGGCGCGCCGATCGTCGAGGAGACCGCCAGCGTCGACGCCGGCAAGGAGAAGGTGGTCTCGATCACGATCCAGGACGGCGCCGCGCCTGCGCCCTCGGGGCAGCCGGTGGCGTCTGCGTCAGCGCCCTCGAACGTGCCGGAGGGCACGGGCCTGAAGATGGCGGGGCCCGCCGCGGTGAAGGTGTACGTCGACGGAAAGGACCGTGGCACCCTGCCGGTCACGTTGACGGATCTGACACCCGGCGAGCACGTGCTGAAGCTCGACGGCGGGGAGCGGTACGCGACGGAGGAGCGCAAGATCCAGGTCGCGAAGGACAAGGTCGAGGACATGGGCGACTACAAGCCCAAGGTCATCCGCGGCAAGCTCACCCTCGAGCTCAAGACGGACGGCGCCGCGGTGGTGCTGTCGAGCACGGTGGACGGCAAGAAGGTCGAGAAGAAGCTCGCGGACGCCGTGTGGAAGAGCCCGCCCGTCTCGATCAACATCGACACCAAGGACCAGTGGAAGCTCGCCGCCACCAAGAAGGGCTTCGACGATTTCGCGCAGGACATCACGTTCGAGGACGGGCAGGCGGAGCGGACGCTCGTCATCGAGCTGACCGAGACCGGCAAGGCAGCCGCCCCGGTGCCGGGGCCGGGACCAGGCCCGGTGGCCGTGCCCGGACCTCTCCCCACGGGGCAGCCGAAGGACCCGCCGAAGGACCCGCCGAAGGATCCGCCCGCGGCCGGCAACGGCACGCTCAACATCAACTCCATCCCCGTCTCACGCGTGGTCCTCGATGGAAGGCCCCTCGGCAGCACGCCGCAGGCCGGGATCAGCGTCTCCGCCGGGCGCCACACGGTGACGTTCATCCACCCGGAGAAGGGCAAGAAGACCGTCAGCGTGAACGTCCAGGCCGGCAAGACGGCCGTCGCGTCGGTCCGGTTCGAGTAACCAACGGCGCGCCTCGGCCCGCTCGTCGAGGAGGGGGCCGCGCCGCGCGCTCCGCGGCCGCTCGCGCCGATCGTGCCCGCGTGCTCGGCCGCGCGCTCAGCGCTGGCGCTCCGCGTCCACCCGCTCCGCCCACTCGGCCCAGGTGCTCGCGCACCGCGCCTCACCGAAGTGAGCCGAGGCGCTGCCGCCCGCGCACGCCGCGGGGTCCGGTCCGAAGCCGGCTGCGTAGAGGAAGTCTTGGCGCCTGCCGGGGTAGCGGGCGCGCCACACGCTGGAGAAGGCCGCCTTCCGCGCCTCGTACGCGTCGCGCTCTTCCTCCTCCTGCAGGGCCCTCAGCTTGTTCTCGAGCTGCGCCTGGAGCTCGGGGTCCGTCGCCGTCGCCAGCGTCAGGCGGTAGAAGCGCTTGGCGGCGTCGCGCTCCCCGGCGCGCGCCAGGATGCCCGCGCCTCCGAATGCCTGCCACTGGATGTTCGGGTCCGCGGCGCCTAGCTCGGCGGCCCGGGCCAGGTACTGAGCACCCTCGCGCCGCCACCGCTCTTGCTCGTCGGGATCCTTCAGGTAGGAGGGCGCCGCGATGAAGGCGACGAACTGCCCCAGCTGAAGCCAGAGCTCGGCGTCGAGCGGCCTCTCCGCGACGCCCTTCTCGAGCATCACGCGCGCCTTGTACACCTCCGACGTCTGGACCTCGACGGCCTGGAACGTGAGCAACGTGTCGGACAGGCGATAGGGCTCACGCCACTTCGGGTCGAGCGTGGTGATCGCCTCGAGGTACTGGCCCACGGTGTCGAAGCCGCGGCGCTGCTCCATGCGGATCCCCTGGGTCACGAGCACCTTCGCCCAGAGCAGGTCGGCCAGGGCGGCGCGGTAGCCGAGGCTCGCGACCACGAGCTGATCGGGAGGCGGCAGGAGGTAGGCGTCGGTCGTCTCCTTCACGGTGAGGCTCACGGCGCGCGCCGGGAGCTGCGTGGCTGCGACCGTGAGACCCGCGACGAGCGCGGCTGCAGCGCAGAGGCCGTCGCCGCGCATCACTCGAGCTCCCGGTCGAGGAGCATCCCGGGCAGGACACGCGCCTCACCCCCGAGCGGGCGCTCACCCTGAACCTGGAACGTGGAGGCCAGTCCGTCGCCGTCGAGATCGCCACGAGCCGTCGCCGAGAAGCGTGCGGTGCGCGTCGCCGGATCCATCACCGACTCGAAGGAGAAGGAGAAGGCGTGGGGCGTGTCCACGCGAAACCCGAGGGCGCGCCACGTCAGATGATCCCAGGTGCCCGGCGGATCCGTCACGAGCTCACCCCGAGGGATGTTGGCGGGAGTGAGCGCAACCCCCGGAGGGAAGGACTCCTCGTGACGGTGAAGCGCGGCGCGGCCCACGGCGTGCGTGCTGATCGTCGCGATCCCGTCCATCGCCTCGGTCAGCTTCGAGGCGGAGAGCGCGCGCACAAAAGCAGGAACGGCGACAGCCGCGAGGCTGCCGCCGATCCCTACGAAGGTCGCGAAGCGCAGGAGCGTGAACTCGGCCACGGGGCGAGCCTAGCCGAGCGCGCTTCCGCTGGCACGAGGGCTCGCGCCCCCGGGCCGCGCGACCCGGGTCATTCGTACTCTTGCGAGACGAACACCTGCGTCGACGTGATGACCGTCCGGGTCGTCGTGTTGACGCGGCCGGTGCGGGAGAAGTAGCTGTGGATACCGTCGTTGTCGAGGTCACCGCGGGTGTACGCGATGAAGTTGCCAGGGGTCGCCGCGACGAACGTCGGATCGCTGAGCGCGCCGCCCGCCGGGTTCTGATGGTTGGGGACCGACGCGGTGTAGTCCGAGGCGATGGTGCTCGTCCGGGTGCCGACGTAGTGGTACTGGTAGTAAATCGGGTTCGTGATCGTGAACTTCAGGCACTTCCAGCCTGCGAGCGCGCCGCCGGACTCGAAGTCGATGCCGGGCGCCGAGTTCGGCTGGTACTTGACGCCTGCGGGCACGCCGCCGGCGGGAGGCACTGGCTCGGCCGAGCCGCACACGTCGTGAGCGAACGCAGCGCTGGTGCCGCCTTCCGCCACGGTCTCGTTCGCCGTCGTCTCCCGTTCGTACGCTCCTACCGCTCCGCGGATGACAGCGCCGATGCCGTTCTTGGCCTCGCTCGTCTTGGCGCTCTGGAGGTAGCGGCGGACGCCGTAGATCGCGAGGGCCGCCAGCACGCCGATGATCGCGACGACGATCATGAGCTCGACCAGCGTGAAGCCCCCTCGTGAATACCTGTTGAATGCTCTCATGAAATCTCTCCTTCGAAATCAGACGTTCCTGAGGGGGCAGGCACTGAGGTTCGTCCTCACGGTCTCGGCGGCCGGAGGGGTCGCTACTCGGTCTCCTGCTCCATGTACACTTCGTTGCTGAGCGAGGTCGCGTGGAGCCGCGCCAACGTCCCGTCGCCGTCGCGATCTGCGGCCGCGATGAGGACGTACCAGGGCTCGCGCGGCGCGCCGGCGATGCCCGTGAGGTCGATGGGTCGCGTGAAGATGGCCGCTGGGTTGGCCGGGAGCGCCGTCCCGGGCTGCCCCGCGATGCTCGCGTAGGTGAACTTCACGGGGCCGTCGCTGCGGAACCCGATCGCCCGAAAGCAGCGCTGATGCGCGTCGTCGGCGGCATGGCTGAACGCCATCTTGCGGTCGCCGGCGGCGGTGAGCGTCGCGAGCGCGCGCGGGAAGAAGTCGGCGCCCACGACGTTCGCGCCCGCGTTGACGAACCCCGCGGCGGTGCAGCCGCCATACGTCAGGTTCTCCGACTTGAAGTTCTCTTGAGCGCCGCGCATGCCTTGGAGCATGCCCGTCGCCTCACCCGTTCCGGCGTACTGTTGGTACCGCCGCAGCCCGTAGACGCCGAGCGCGGCGAGGACGCCGACGATCGCGACGACGATCATCAGCTCGACCAGAGTGAAGCCACGGCGCGCTCGGGTCATCCTGGGCAGGGTGTTCAGCATGGGGTGTGCCATCGGGTGTCGACCTCCGCGGCGCGCGAGACGCCCGCCTTCCCGCATGATCGCACTAGCTCGCGCGTTGGCGAGTGCCGAAAAACGTCACTCCCCAGATGGCGCCGGTGACGAATTTGGTCCCGCGTCCTCTTCACTACCGTCTCCGACATCGATGGCGTGCTTCTCCAATCGGTAGCGTAGCGACCGAAAGGTCACACCGAGCAACTTCGCCGCACCCTTGCGCACACCGTGGGTGCGCTCGAGCGCCTGCAGGATGAGGCGGCGCTCCACCTCCCCGAGCACGTCGTCGAGGGACAGACCCTCCTCGGGGAGCGACGTCCCGAGCATCGGGGAGGGAAGCGCGCTCACGCCGCTGACGCTCGACGGCAGCTCGCCCAGGCCGATCACCGGATCGCTCGCGAGCGCGACTGCCCGCTCCATCATGTTCTCGAGCTCCCGGACGTTGCCGGGAAAGGCGTACACGGTGAGCGCCCGCAGGGCGTCGGGCGAGAGGGAGCGGACGTCCTTGCCCATCTCGGCGGCGTAGCGGCGCAGAAAGCGCTCGGCCAGGCGCGTGATGTCGTCGCGGCGCTCCCGGAGCGGAGGGATCTCGATGCGGATCACGTTGAGCCGGTAGTAGAGGTCTTGACGAAAGCTGCCCGCCTTCACCTCCGCCTCCACGTCGCGGTTCGTGGCCGCGAGGACGCGGACGTCGACGTTCACCTCGGCGGACGCGCCGACGGCGCGGATGCGCTTCTCTTGCAGGACACGGAGGAGCTTCACCTGGAGGGCCAGCGGCAGCTCGCCTACCTCGTCGAGCAACAGCGTCCCGCCGTCGGCCTCCCGGAAGAGGCCGGCGGTGGAGGAGACCGCGCCCGTGAACGCACCCTTCGCGTGACCGAACAGCTCGCTCTCCATGAGCGCCTCCGGCAAGGCGCCGCAGTTGACGACGCGGAACGGTCCGGCGGACCGATCGCTGCGGTCGTGGAGGTAGCGGGCGACGCGCTCCTTGCCCGTGCCGCTCTCCCCGGTGATGAGCACGGTCGTCCTCGTCGCCGCGATCTTGTCGACGACGTCCTTGAGCGCCAGCATGTTCGGGCTGGTGCCGAAGTCGACCTCGGGTGGGTCGAGCCGCTCGATCTTCGCGCGTAGTTGCTCGTTCTCGGAGCGGATCGCGTGCTTCTCGAGGGCCTTCTCCGCTTGCGCGAGCATGTGGATGGGAGAAAACGGCTTGACGATGAAATCGTAGGCGCCGCCCCGCATGGCCTCGATGGCCGTCTCGACCGCGCCGTGCGCGGTCATCACGATGACCTCGGTCGCGGCGGAGCGACGCTTGGCGACTTCGAGCACCTCCATCCCGGAGCCATCGGGCATCACGAGATCGGTGATGATGAGCGGAAAGGGCTGGGCGCGCCGGCCGATCGCGGCGGCGGCCGTCTTCAGGCCGGACGCGGTCTCCACCTGACAGCCGAGGCGCCTCAGCGCGATGCTCAGCATGTCGCGCAGGCTAGGCTCGTCGTCCACCACGAGCACGGGCACGCCGGCAGCCACGGGCGAGGGCATGAGGATCGAACTATACCCCGCCCCCGCCGAGCCCGTGGCGCAACTGCCTCACCGGTGCAGGAGGCGCGCCGCGCGCCTGACCCAGCACCCAAAGCGCGGGGCCCAGATCAGGGAGAGCCCAGATCAGGGAGAACAGAGCGACGGATCCGAGTCCACGCCGTTCTGTCGAGGGCGCAAGACGAACCGTGTCTCCCCGCTGCCCTCGTCCCCTACGGTCTGCGAGACGAGGACGACGTCGCACGCAGCGCCCTCGACCGACACGACGTAGCTGCCCGCCGCCTCTCGGTCCACGTAGACGACGCCGCGCCCCGTCGCCTCGTTCAGCAGCACGACCTGCGCGCCCTCGAGGCAGGAGCCGCGCACCTCCCACACATCCCCCGCCGGGGACGCAGAGATCGCGTAGGGCTCCTCGGGCGGGGGCAGGGGCAGGGTGGGGCTGAGGCACGCTCCACCGAGCACGACGAGCCAGCCCGCGGCGGCGCCGCGGAGGCGGTTCATCCACTTCGGGGGTCGTGACGCACGCATCCGAGAACCTCGCAGCATACGGCGTGCCAACGAGAATCGCCCGCGCCTTCGCTGCCGCAGCGGCTTTTTCGGGTCGTCGAGCGGCGCCTCTGGCAACTCGGTTGGCGTGCACCGCAGCGCGGGGTTCGCGTGCCTCGGCCCGTCTATCCGCGGCGCCCGGGCGCCCGCGAGACACCCGCCCGTCAGGTGACCGAGCGCCCGTCGGACGCCACCACGCGGAGGCGGACCCGCTCCGCTCTCGGGGGGGGCGGCGCCGAGGACGGCGGGTGGTCGATGAGCTCACCCACGAGGTCGTAGTCGCTGGCCTGCGAGACGAGGACGCGCCGGAGCTCGCCAGGCGACGCCTCCCCACCCGAGAGGAACACCTGGCCGTCGATCTCGGGCGCCTGGCCGCCGTGCCTGCCAACGAGGACGAGGTCGTGCTCGTCGCTCCTACCCTCGACGAGGACGTCGAGCTCTCGCCCGACGAGCGCCTCCGTCTTCTTCCGCGAGATCCGGCGCTGGAGCGAGGCGAGCTTCGTGAGCCGCGCGGACGCCACGCGGGCGGGGACCTTCGCGTCGAAGGTCGCGCTGCGTGAGGTCTCCTCGTCCGAGTAGCGGAAGAAGCCCACTCGGTCGAACTCCGCCCATTTCACGAAGTCGTAGAGCTCCTGGTACTCGGCGTCGGTCTCGCCGGGGTGCCCCAAGATGAAGGCGGTTCGGAACGTGAGGCCGGGCACGGCGCCGCGGAGCCGCTCGACCACGCGTCGGAGGCGCGCGCCGCCGTGCCCCCGACGCATCCGGCGCAGCATGCCGTCGGCCGCGTGCTGCAGCGGCATGTCCACGTACGGCAACACGCGCGGATGATGCGCCAGGAGCTCGACGAGCTCGTCCGTGAGGGTCTCCGGGTAGAGGTAGAACAGGCGAGCCCACGCGACCCCCGGCACGTCCGCGACGGCGCGCGCGAGGTCGTGGAGCGTGGCGCCGTCGGGGCGGTCCCGCCCGTAGGCGATCGTGTCCTGCGACACGAGGTTGATCTCCTTCACGCCGCGGTCGGCGAGCTGCTCCACCTCCCGGACGACGTCGGCGATGGGGCGAGACCGCTGCTTGCCCCGCAGCGAAGGGATCACGCAGAACGAGCAGGTGCGGTTGCACCCCTCCGCGATCTTCACGTAGGCGCTGCCCGGTCGGGTCGAGAGCGTTCGCGGCGCGTCTGCCGACGTGAGCCAGTCCGCGGGCGACCCGACCAGCACGCGCTCGGCGCCGCCTCCGAGGACCCGCTGGAGCTTCGGCATGTCGCTCGACCCGAGGAGGTGATCGATCTCCGGGATGTCGCGCGCAAGCTCCTCCGCGTACCGCTGGGCCAGGCAGCCGGTGACGACGAGCCGCTGGCAGGCGCCCGACTCCTTGTGCCGCGCCATCTCGAAGATGGTGTCGATCGACTCCTTCTTCGCGTCTTCGATGAAGCCGCAGGTGCTCACGACGATGACCTCGGCCTCGGCCGGGTCCTCCACGTGCTGGAAGCCCTGGAGCATGGAGACCCCGAGCATGACCTCGGCGTCGACGCGGTTCTTGGGGCACCCGAGGGAGACGAAGTGGATCGGCCTCACGTCGCGCTCGCCATGTCGACGAACCGCGCGAACAGGTGCAAGGTGTCGTGCGGGCCCGCGGCCGCCTCCGGGTGGAACTGCACCGAGAAGGCCCTCGCGTCGGGCGCGTCGAGGCCCTCGCTGGTGCCGTCGTTGAGGTGCGTGTGCGTGGTCCGCGCGCCGGCCGGGAGCGTGGACTGATCGACGGCGAACCCGTGATTCTGGGCCGTGATCTCCACCCGCCCCGTGGCGTGCTCCAGGACGGGCTGGTTCAGGCCGCGGTGCCCGAACTTCAGCTTGTACGTGCGGGCCCCGAGCGCGAGCGCCAAGAGCTGGTGGCCGAGGCAGATCCCGAAGAGGGGCTTCTTCCCGCAGAGATCGCGGACGGCGGCGATGGCGTAGGTCACCGCGGCGGGGTCTCCAGGGCCGTTGGACACGAAGACCGCGTCGGGGCCGAGCGCGAGGATCTCGCCCGCGGTCGAGCTCGCGGGCGCCACGGTGACCTTGCAGCCCAGGTCCACGAACGTGCGGAGGATGTTCCGCTTCATGCCGAGGTCGAGCGCGACGACGTGGAGCCCCGACGCGGAGCGCGCCGGCGAGGCGGGCCCGAAGGAGACGGGGGACCCCTCCGAGAACGTGTGCACGGCCGCCGAGGTCACGCGCCCGACGAGATCGAGCCCCTCCATCGCCGGCGCGGCGCGAGCGTGGTCGACCAGCGTCGCAGCCGGCCCCGCGCCGATCGCGCCGTTCTGGGAGCCGGCCTCACGCAGGTGCCGTGTGAGCCGGCGGGTGTCGATGCCGTCCAGCGCGACCACCCCGTGCCGGCGCAGGTAGGCGTCCAGGTCCTCGGTCGCGCGCCAGCTCGACGTGACGGGGCTCCGCTCTCGAACGAGGACGCCCGCGACGGCGGGTCGGTCGTCGCAGCTCTCCGGGTCCTCGAGGTTGACGCCGGTGTTGCCGATCTGGGGCGCGGTCATCGTCACGATCTGGCCGGCGAACGACGGATCCGTCAGCACCTCCTGGTAGCCGGTCATGCCCGTGGTGAACACGACCTCCCCCGTGACGGCCTGATCGCGCGCGAGGGGGGCGCCGAACGCGCGGCCTTCGAACACGCTTCCATCGGCGAGGCAGAGGCGAGCGCTCGTGGCCATGACGCCGCTCCTTTAGCACGCTCGTGGCTCGGGGTATGGTGCCTTCCGCGTGTCCACTTCGGCAGAGGATTGGCTCGAGCGGATCGCCGCGGCGCTCGCGGCGGAGGGCGGCGCGGCCGCCGCCTCGGTCGCCGCGGCCGCCGTGGCCGAGCACCCGGGGTCGCCGCGCCTCCACCACGCCCGAGGCAATGTGCTCCTCGCGCTGGGTGACCGCGACGCGGCGGAGGGCGCGTTCGAGCGGGCGCTCTCCCTCGACCCGGCCAGCCAGAAGACGCTGAACAACCTCGCCAACCTCCGGTTGGAGGCTGGGCAGCCGGCGGAGGCGCTCGCCATCTACGAGCGCGCCCTCGGGCTCAGGCCGTCTGCGCGGCTGCACGGCAACGCCGCTCGGTGCCTGCTCGGGCTGGGGCGCGGCGACGCCGCCCACGACCACGCCGCCGCGGCGTGCCGGCTCGATCCGGCGAGCGAGGCGGCCGCGCTCACCCTCGCTCGCGCCCTGTCGTCGACGGGGGACGAGGTGGCGGCGCTCGCCGAGCTCGAGCGCGCCCGGCTGCGGTTCCCCGCGTCCGCCGCCGTAGCGAACGACCTCGGCGCCTGCCTGACGCGGCTCGGTCGCCAGGAGGACGCGCTCGCAGCGCTGCGGTCCGCGGCTGCCTCGTCACCGGGCGACCCGGTCGTCCTCACGAACCTCGGCGACGCGCTGCGCCGCGCGGGGGCCTTGGACGAGGCGTGGGAGGCCCTCGAGCACGGCGCCGCGCTCCGGCCGGATCGCCCGGAGCTCGCGCTGGCTCGGGGCGCGCTCCTCCTCGAGATCGGCGACGCGACGGCGGCGGCAGCGGCGTTCCAAGCGGCCGCCGCGGCTGCGACCGGGGTCGAGCGCTTCGAGCGGTCGTCGATGCGGCTCTTCGCCATGTCCCACGGTGACGCCTTCGATGGGCGGCGACTCCTCGAGGAGGCGCGGCTCGCGGCGCAGCTCCTGGCCCCCGACGAGCCCGCCATCCCGCGTCCGCGCCGCGCGCCGCGGCCGCCTCGGGTGGTCTACGTGTCGCCCGACCTCCGCGCCCACGTCGTCAGCGTCTTCCTCGAGCCCGTGCTCGCGGCGCACGATCCGGGCCGCATCGAGCTCGTCTTGGTCTCGACCACGACGGCGCGAGACGCGGTGACCGAGCGGATCGCGGGCCGGTTCGGCCTGGTCGACGTCGGTGGCGCCGACCCGCGGTCGGCTCGAGAGCGCGTGGCCGCCCTGGAGGCGGACGTGCTCGTCGATCTCGCCGGGCACTCCGGATCCCCGAGCCTCTCCTGGCTCACGCCGCGGCTCGCGCCGGTCCAGGCGAGCTTTCTGGGATACCCGGGCACGACGGGGCTCGGAGCGATCGACTGGAAGATCACCGACGCGCGCGCCGACCCCGCCGGCGTGGACGACGAGTACACGGAGCGACTGGCGCGGCTGCCACGATCGGCCTGGGCGTACGTCCCCGATCCTGTGAGCCTGCCGAGGCCGCGGCGGCCCGGGCCGCCCACGTTCGGGAGCTTTCACCGAGCGCAGAAGCTCTCGGGGACGACGCTGTCCCTCTGGGGGCGGCTGCTCGAGCGGGTTCCCGGCGCCAGGCTCTTGCTCCGCGCGCGCGCCCTGGAGTCCGCCGTGGCGCGGGCGCGGGCGCTCGCGCCGTTCGAGCGACTCGGCGTCGCGGACAGGGTCGAGCTTCGGGGCCACGCGGCGCGCGCCTCCGACGCGCTCGCGGCGTACGGCGAGGTCGACGTGGCGCTCGACCCGTTCCCCTACCACGGGACGACGACCACGTGCGACGCTCTGGCGATGGGTGTGCCCGTGGTCAGCCTGGCAGGCCCGGCGCCCGCGGCTCGTGTCGCGCGCAGCCTGCTCTCCAGCGTCGGCCTCGACGATCTCGTGTTCGACGATCCCGACGCGTTCCTCGAGGGGGCGGCGGCGCTCGCCCTCGACGGAGACCGATTGGCGAGGCTGCGAGCGACGCTGCGGGGCACGCTGACGGCGAGCGAGCTGGGCGATCCCGCGGGGCTCGCGCGGGCGCTGGAGGCGCTCTACGCGCGGTGGACCGGCGCATGAGGTCGAAGACCGAGCGAGACGCCCTCCTCGCGGATCTGGCGGGCGCGGCCCGCTCGGGACCCGAGGACCCCGTCGCCCAAGCGGCGGACCGGGCGCGGTCGAGCGAGTCGGCCGAGGCCTGGAACGACCTCGGGAACGCGCTGATGCGGGCGGGGAGGCGGGACGACGCGGAGCGCGCCTACGGCGCCGCGACGGAGGTCGACGCCGGCCTCTACAAGGCCTGGAACAACCTCGGCAACGTGCTCCTCGAGCGGGGGGAGGGGCGCGCCGCCGCCGACGCGCTGGCGCGCGCCAGGGATCTCGCCCCCGACAACCCGCGGGTCCTCCTGAACCTCGGCAACGCGCTGGTGGTCGTGGGCGCGTGGGTCGAGGCGGCAGAAGCGTACGCGCGCTCCGCGGAGATCGCTCCCACGTGGCGCGCGCTCCACAACCTGGCTACCGCCCGCGCGCGGCTGGGCGACGCGGAGGCGGCCCTCGCCGATTTCCGGCGCGCCCTCGAGCTCGACCCGGCCGCGCTGGGCACGCTGCTCGACATCGCAGAGGTGCTGGCCAAGCTGGGACGGCGGGACGAGGCGGCGGTCCACCTCGAGCGGGCTGCCGAGGTGGTGCCCGACGACGCGGAGGTCGCGGCGCGCGTCATGGCGACGGCGATGCCCCACTACCTGGACGACCTCGCGATCCGGGTGGCGGAGCGGGCGCTCGACCACACGCCCGCGAGCGAAGAGGTCCTGCTCCTCTACGTGTTCGCGCTCGAGCGCAACGATCGGCTCGAGCAGGGCGAGCCGAGGTTCGAGCGCGCCCGGAGAGTCGCCGTGGGGCCGGGCCCGCTCCTGCACCTCGCGAGGCTGCGCTCCAAGCAGCGGAGGTTCACCGAGGAGGTCGCGCTGCTCGAGGAAGCGGAGCGCTCGTTCCCCGAGAGCGCCCACGTGAAGGCGCAGCGCGCGCGGTCGCTGCGGCACCACGACCAGATCGAGGAGTCGCTCGAGCTGCTCCACCGGCTCGCGGCCGAGGACCCGCCCCAGGACGTCCTCGACTCGCTCGCGAACATCCACCTCGACATCGGCGACGCACATGGCGCCGCCGCCATCTACGCGCGCGCCGAGGCGAGGGCCGCGACCAAGGGGGCCTTCAACCGAGGCGGCTACGCCTTCCTCGCGGCGAAGCTCGAGACCGTCTCCCCCGAGGAGCTGCTGCGGCTCCACCGGGCCGCGGCCGCCGCGCTGGCGCCGATCACGGCGGCGCCGCCGGTCGTGTCCGGGACCTTGGAGCCCGAGAGGAAGCTCCGCGTCGGGTACGTGTCGGCCGACTTCCGTAGCCACTCGGTCTCGCTCTTCCTCGAGAGCATCCTGCTCGCCCACGACCGCTCGGCGTTCGACGTCACGTGCTACTCGATCACCTCCCAGGACTTCGACGCCACGACCCGGCGGATCCAGTCCTACGACCTGACGTTCCGCGACCTCCGCAACCAGGCCGACTGGAACATCGCGGCTCGGGTGAGAGAGGATCGGATCGACGTTCTGGTCGATCTGCTCGGCTGGACCGGCGAGCAACAGCTCGGGACGTTCCACCTCGGCGCCGCCCCCGTCCAGGTCTCGTATTTGGGCTATCCCAACACCACCGGGCTCGAGGCCATCCAGTACCGCCTCACCGACGCCGTGGCAGATCCGCAGGGCTTCGAGGCGTTCTACACGGAGAAGCTGGTCCGCCTACCCCGCTGCGCGTGGGCGTTCCGGCCCGTGGAGGCCGGGCCCGAGCCCACGCCTCGCCCCGCCGGGCGACCACCTACCTTCGGCTCCTTCAACAACCTGATCAAGGTCACGCCGGCCACGCTGCGCCTGTGGGGGCGGGCCCTCCGGGCGGTGCCGGGGTCGAGGGTCGTGATCAAGTCGGGGCAGCTCGCCCACGAGCGGGCGCGCGCCCGGATCCTCGCCGCCCTTCGCGAAGAGGGCGTGGAGGCGGATCGGGTCGAGCTCCACCACCGCACCCACCGGCGGGTCGACCACCTCGCGCTGTACGGCTCCGTCGACGTCGCGCTGGACACCTACCCGTACAACGGCACCACGACCACCTGCGAGGCGCTGTGGATGGGCGTCCCGGTGGTGACGCTCGCGGGGCGCTGGCCCGCGTCGCGTGTGAGCACCAGCCTGCTGCGGGCCGCCGGGCTCCCGGAGCTCGCCACCGAGAGCGAGGACGCCTACGTCGACGTGGCGAGCGCGCTCGTGACCGACGCGGCGCGCCTCCGCGAGCTGCGCGACGGCCTGCGCGCCCGCGTCCTCGCGTCCGAGCTCGGCGACGCGGTGGGCCTGACCCGCGCCATCGAAGCCGCGTACCGCCAGATGTGGCGCGACCACGTGGCGTGTGAGCTCGCGCGCCGGACGGGCCCCGGCTGAGCCGGCGCTACGTCGGGCGTGAGAGCTGCGAGGCGAGGCCCCAGCGCCTGTCCATCTCGGGATCGTCTCCGCCGGAAGCGAAGAAGCGCTCGAGCGTAGGGAGGATGGACGCGCCGCGGTGGAACAGCGTGGAGAACGCTCCGCGCTTCACGCGCACCTCGAGGGCCTGGGCGACCACGAGCACCTCCGGCCGCGTGACGCGGCTCCGCTCGTAGCGCGGCACGGGGCACGCGAACGGCGCCGTGGGCGCATCGGTGGGACGCTCGTCCAGGCAAGTCGCGGCCAGGGCGACCGACTCGGCGCGCCTCCCGACGTCCCCGGCGATGCGCGCCGCCGTCAGCCGGTCGTACGCTCCGCCGCGCGCGAGCGCGCCGACGCGACCCCACGCCGCCAGGAGCGCGCCGTACCGCTCGGCCGCGGACCGCGCCGGATCCGCGGCCGCGACGAGGAAGCGGAGGGCCTCGCTCGAGGCGCCGGCCCGGCGCACGAGGTCGAGCTCCTCGAAGAGAGGACGCTCGCGGAGCCACGCGGCCACGGCGTCGTCCGCGGCGGGCGCCGCTTCGCGGGGCGCTCGCGTCAGGAGCCCCCGGGCCGCGAGCTCCTCTGCGCGGGCCGGCGTCAGCGCGAACAGGTTCAACAGGTACTCGTCGAAGTCCGAGCCGTCGAAGGGGACGAGCACCCCCGACCCGGGGTGCCCGGGCGCGGAGAGGCCGGGGCAGAGCTGGTAGACGTCGAAGC
The DNA here is from genome assembly GCA_964492175.1 of uncultured Polyangiaceae bacterium. Taxonomy (GTDB): domain Bacteria; phylum Myxococcota_A; class Polyangia; order Polyangiales; family Polyangiaceae; genus Xiheicaenibacterium. The sequence goes on from CAZBJI010000168.1 coordinate 14,881, forward strand.
CCAGCGCCCGAAAGTCTTCGATGAGTGGCGTGTTCACCGCGGACCCGTGCTTGAGCTCGAACATCACCGCGGGCCCAGCCGAACGGAGGAGGTCGGCGCCGCCGCGCAAGATCATCCGCTCCGAGCCCTCAGCGTCGAGCTTCAGGAAGCGAGCGCCTCGGAGCTCCGAGGCGTAAGCCGAGAGAGGGCGAACGCGGACCCGCTCCCCCGGGCCGTCTCCGCTGCCGATCTCGTTGAGCTCCGGGCTGGCGGCGAGGGTGAGGGTGGCCTCTCCCTCCGAGTCGCCGAGCGCGACCTGCTGGACGCTCACGTTGCCCATGCCGAGCCGCGCGGCGCTGGCTCGGAGCATGGCGGCCGTGGTGGCCGAGGGCTCGAACGCCACCACCCGGCCGCTCGGGCCCGCGAGGCGCGCCATGTCGATCGCGTAGGCTCCCAGGTTCGCCCCGATGTCGGCCAGGACGTCGCCGGGCTCGACGAGCGCACGGACGAACGGGACCTCGTCCTCGAACCAGCGGCCTTGCTCCAGGTAGACGAAGGTCGAGACCGTGGAGATCTCGCTGGGCAGCACGAGGGTCGTTCCCACGTCCGTCGCGACCTCGCGCGCGGCCGGCGGGAGGGGTCCGAGGCGTGCTTGCGTGGCGCGACGCGCCTCCGATCTCGAGGCGAAGAGCGCCTCGAGGCTCCGCGCCATCCTGGATGGGTCGCCGAGCGGCGACGCGCTCACTCGCTCCGGGAGCTCGACGCGCATCCGCGCGAGGCGTTCGGGCGCGGCCAGGAGATCGACCGCCGCCCTCACGTACCGTGGGACGTCCGAGGCGACGAGGTCTCGCAGGCCGACCTCCGAGAGGAGGCTCGCGCCGACCCGCTCCGCGGGGCTCTCCCCCGCGAGCGTCACCACCGGGACGCCCTGCCGGAGCGCGTCGCACGTGGCGGTGGGGCCCGCGTGGGGGAACGTGTCGAGCACGACGTCGACGTCGTCGTACGCGGTCGCCAGCTCCACCTGCTCGGGCGCGAGGAACCGCGCGCGCGGCGCCGTGGATCCGAGCGTGCGCCGGGCCCAGCTGCTGGCGGACTTGCCGCCGCCCCGCAGCAGGAGCGTGGCCCGCGGCGCGGCCTCCAGGATGTCGCGGAAGGCCTGGAGGAGCGGCTCGTCGAGCGCCCCGGAGCGCGCGAAGCACGCGAGCGTCGGGGCGTGTCCTTCCGGGCGGGGCGCCGCGCCGGCGCTGCGGGGAGCCCGCGACGCGTCGCACCAAGCGGAGTGCGGGAGCCGGGCGAGCCGCGGCTCCCGGTCGGTGTCGCCGGGAGGGTCCAGCTCCGCGTCGGTGATTCGGGCGTCGACCTCGGGGAGCGCGAGGGTGGCCGCGGGGCCGTAGGTGAGCTGGACGGGCGCGGGGCGGAAGGCCAGGACGCGGAGCCGCGAGCCCGGCCGCAGTCCGTCGAGGCAGACGAGCACGTCGAGGCCGTCTTCGGCGATCGCCCGGGCCGCTGCCTCGTCCGACATCGCGGAGAGATCGCGAACGGCGAGCTCTTCGCCCCGCGGCCCTGCGGGCGCTGGCCCGTAGAGGAGCACCTCCACCTGCCGTCGGTCGTGGTGAGGGAGGATGCCGTGGAGCCAGCGCGCGGCCTCCGCGGCATCGGTCGCGAGGTAGCCGACCCTCAGGCGCGCGGCGCCTTGCCGATCGGGGGCCCGCCGAACGCGGGGCGCCAGGCAGAACCGATCGGCGTACACCCGCTCGAGCCGCGCACGCTCTCGTGGCGCCGACCGCGGCGCGTCCGCCGTGGCCTCGAGCACGCGGAGGAGCGCGCTGGAGCTTCCGGGATCGAGCCGCAAGGCCCGGGTGAGCAGCTCGCGCGCCTCGTCGCTCGGGTGGACGGAGGCGAGCGCGACGCCGAGCTCGAGGCAAGCGGAGGCGCTCGCGGGCTCCAGGGCAACGGCGGCCCGCAGCGCGTCGACGCCGCCGTCCGGATCCCCGCCCTCGAGCAGCAGCCGCCCGCTCGCCGCCGCGAGCTCCGCCGAGCGTGGGAACAGGGCCCGCGCCTCCTCGAGGTGGCCGCGCGCAGCGTCGCGCCGTCCCGCGCGGACCGCGAGCGCCGCGAGCGCGAGGGCCTTGTCGACCGCGGGCGACGCGCTGAACGCGGCGCCGAGGAGGCGCGCGGCGGCGTCGGTGTCGCCCGCCGCCTCGCACGCGCGCGCCTCGAGCAGCAGGAGCGACTCGTCGGCCGGCGCCCCCTCCCGCGCGCGCGCGGCGAACGCGCGCGCGGCGTCGAGCGCGTGCGCCTCGAGGGAGAGCTTCGCCAGCTCCATCGCGGCGTCGGGTGGC
>CAZBJI010000169.1:0-17149 GCA_964492175.1 uncultured Polyangiaceae bacterium
GGTTCCGCGAAGACCTGTACTACCGGCTCAACGTGGTCCACCTGCACATCCCCGCGCTGCGCGAGCGGCCGGACGACGTCCGCGCCCTCATCCAGCATTTCTTCCGGGGCTTCCGGGAGGACTTCGGCCGCGAGGACCTCGTCGGCTTCGCCCCCGAGGCGATGGCGCTGCTCGAGGCCTACGCGTGGCCGGGCAACGTCCGCGAGCTCGAGAACCTGGTCGAGCGCTGCATGCTCCTGGCGCTCGGCACCGAGATCTCGGTCCACGATCTGCCCGAGTCCGTCCGCACCGGCTCGTCACGCGCGACGGGCGGCTCGGGCAAGGCCCAGGTCCTTCCTCAGATCGGCATCGATCTGCGCGCGGCCGTCGAAGAGTTCGAGTCGAGCCTCATTCGCCAGGCGTTGGCTCGCACCGGGGGCAACAAGAACCGAGCGGCGCAGCTGCTCGGCCTCAACCGCACCACCCTCGTCGAGATGGTCAAGCGAAAGAAGCTCGCGTGCTGACCAGCGTGACGACCCTGCGAGGGTCGAGGACAGATATCGCCATGCTCGAACCCAGAACGTTCCCACGCGCCACCGTCGAGACCGTCGCGACGCTGGAGCGCGCCACAGGCGAGCGCGGCAGCGCCCGCGTCATGAACATCTCCGAGGGCGGCATGCTCGCCAAGTCGCGCGTCCGGGTCCCTCCGGGGTCGAGGCTGCGCGTCCTGCTCCCCGTGGCGAGCTCCACCCGCCCGCTCGACCTGCAAGGGCGCGTCGTCCGCTCGGAGGAGGTCCCCACGGGGTGGACCCTCGCGGTGGAGTGGGTGAGCGTCCCGGACACCGACGCGGTGCGCATCCGCGGCCTCGTCGAGCGCAACGAGTCGATGGCGTGGGAGCCGTCGGAGGACGCCCTCCCCCGTGACCTGGCCGTGCGCTTCGTCCCTCGCATCCGCCGCCTCGCCTGGACCATCGCGAAGCGGGTTCGGATGCCGGCCCACCTGGGGATCGACGACCTGCTCGGCGCCGGCTTCGTGGCGCTGGTCGAGGTGCACACCAAGCACCCCGACCTCGAGTTCGATGAGCTCGAGCGCGTGGCTTGCCGTCGCATCCGCGGGGCCATGCTCGATGAGCTTCGCAACGCCGACCCGCTCTCTCGTCGCATGCGCCAGCGTCAGCGACGCGTCGAGCGGACGCGCACCGAGCTCGAGAGCTCGCTCGGTCGGCCTCCGACCGACGCCGAGATCCTGTCGCGCTCCGGCATGAAGGCGCGCGCCTATTCGGAGGCCATGCGCGCCTCCAGCGCGAGCGCCCTCACGGTGTTCGACGAGGCGAGCGCGCCGGACGTGCCCGACACCGGCGCCGGCGGGCCGGAGGAGCAGGTGTCCCGCAAGGAGGATCTCGAGCGCGTGAAGGTGGCGCTCGGCGCCCTGCCGCCGCGCCTCCAGCGCGTGCTCGATCTGCACTACGGCGACGAGCTCACGCTCCGCGAGATCGGCAACATCCTCGGCGTCACCGAGGCGCGCATCTCGCAGCTCCTGTCGGCCGCGGTGAAGAAGCTCCGCGAGAGCTGCACCGATATCGTCCCGGCCGAGGGCACCAGGTTCACGCGCGTCGCCGGGCCTCAGCCCGTGCGCCGGAGCGCGTGAAGGGTCGGCTCGCTGCCCGCGCGTGAAGAGGATCGCCCGGTGGCGGATCCCGATGACCGGTAGCGGCCGTTCGAGGGCGGCTCCCGGAGGCTAGGTCAGCGCGACCACGCGCTGACCTGGTAGAGCGCGAGCGGGATCGGCGCGCGTGGCGGGAGCGCGGTGCGGCCCGTCCGCCGCAGGACGCGCGAGAGCGCCCGGTCGATCCGCTCGGGCGAGCTCACGTGGTGCGCGTCGATGCCCGGGAACCCGATCAGCTCGAACGCTCGGCTCGTGGCGCGGTTCACCATGGGATAGCCCGTCACCAGGGTGCCCCCGGGCTTGAGGGCGCGCGCGAGCGAGCGCGCGGCGGCGTCCGAGTCACGGATGTGCTCCAGCACCGACACGCACACGATCGCGTCGAAGTGTGCCTCGGGCAGCGACGTCTCCTCGGTCAGGTCCGCCGTGACGAACGAGGCCTTGCAGGTCGGCGCCACCAGGTGCTCCAGACCCTTGGCCAGCACGATGTCGGTCCCGACGTACTCCTCGAAATGGCGCGTCAACGTCGGGACGAGCACGCCCGACCCGACACCCACGTCCGCGACGCGCCCGCCCGGGCGGAGGAAGTCGAGCGCCATCGTCAGCCGGTGGCGGTAGAGCCACCCGACGCCCGTCTTGTAATAGTACGGCAGAGGATCGTGCTCGTCGTTCGGCGTGAGGACGCCCTCGGCGGGAAGGTCTAAGACGATGGCACTCACGCGAGCCTCCGCGGTCCCCGGGCGACCGGCGCCGCAGCCTAGCAGGTTGTGAGAAAATCCCGGTCATCGCTCTGGGCCCTCGTACGTCGTCCACGAGGCCATATCGCTTGGGAGCGCGGTGCGGCGGCGGTCCAGGCGGGCCGCGGCGGGCGGGGCAGGTCCGGTCTGCTACGATCCTCGGGTGGCCCTGCGAACCCCGCCCCGCGGGACGTACCGCTACCAGCTGCGCGGTGCGTCGCTGCTCCTGCGGTACGTGCCGGTGTTCATCGGGGCCATCCTCGCCGGGGCGTTCTCGCTCTCGATCCTGCACGACGGGGGTGACATCGCGAGGGCGGCGTGGACGACCGGCGACGAGCTCCTCGGGCTGTTCGGCGGCTTCGGGCTCGTCGCGTTTCCCGCCATTTTCCTGGCCTCGGCGTTCGCACGCCGCGGGGTCCCGCGCCGCATCCTGCGCGTGAGAGACGCCGGGGACGCGGTTCAGCTCGACCTGGAGGGGCGGCGGCGGATCCTCCTCGACAAGGGCCGTGTTCGGAGCGGCCACGTGCACCCGGTGTCGGACCGCGTCACGCGGATCAGCCTGGAGCTCGCCGGCGGGGTCACCGATGGGGACCGCGTGGTGCTCGACCTCGATCCGGAGGCCGCGGCCCTCGTGGAGGCGAGGTTCCTCGGCGCGCGGGCGCGCCTCGACCTGACGTCGGAGTCTTGGGCGCTCGGGGGGACGCTCTCGGCGGCGTCCGTGCTCACCGGGATCGCCGCGGGCGGGTGGCTCATCGAGCGGCTCCACCTCGCGATGGCCGCGCATGGATTGGCCGAGGACGCAGCCGCGAGCGGCGCGGGGCTCTCGGCCGGCATCATGGTCGCCGCCGTGGGCCTCGTCCGCGCCGTGCTCGCGCTCGCGCTCGCGGCGCCGGCCGTCGTCGCCGGGATCGATGGCCTCTCGATCGAGGGCGCCTTTCGGCGTCGCTTCGTGCCCTACCGCGACGTGGCGTCGGTCGCCCTCGCGCGGTGGGGGATCTCGATCCGGCTGCGGGATGGCCGCCGTGTCCGGGTCGGGTCGCTCGGCCTCGACGCGGCCCGGGCGCGCGCGCTCCTCCACTTCGTCGAAGCGCACCTGTCCGAGGCGGCGCCGGCTTCTCCTCGCGTGCCCGCCCTCGCCCCCGGCACGGCGGCGGAGTGGCGGCGTGCGATCGTCGAGGCGACCGCGTCCGGCGGCTATCGGGACGCCGCGCTCTCGAACGAGGCGCTCGCGTCCGCCCTCGTCGCGCCCGGCCTGGACGCGGAGAGCCGCGTCGCGACCGCCATCGCGCTCCTCGCGAGAGGGGAGGGGCCGAGCTCGATCCGCGTCGCGGCGACCGCCGTCGCGGAGGACACCACGCGCGACGCGCTCGAGCGGCTGGCCGAGGGCGAGGCCGACGACGCGGCGCTCGAGGCGCTGCTCCTTCGGCGCCGGTCGTCCGCCTGACCGGCGACGCGAGCAGCCCGAAGATCTGCGAGCGCGCCCGCCTCAGACCTCGTGCTCGAGCGGCGCGGAATCGTCGGAGCGTCCGATCTCCGTCCGGATCGGGAGGTCCCGCGGCTTGATGCGCTTCTGGTTCATGTACGTCAGGTACTCCCCGATGAACCCCATGGAGAAGAACTGCATCCCGAGGACGATGAGGATGCTCCCGAAGAGGAGCAGCGGGCGGTCCCCGATCTTGTGCCCGAGGAACCAGAGCACCGTCAGGTAGCCGTCGATCCCCACACCCGCGGAGCCCATGACGAGGCCGATCGCGCCGAACAGGTGCATCGGCCGCTTGGAGTACTTGGTGAGGAACGTGATGCTGATGAGGTCGAAGAAGCCCCTCAGGATGCGCTCGAGCCCGTAGCGCGACGACCCGTGCTTGCGCGGGTGGTGGACCACGACCACCTCCGCCACGCGGAACCCCTCCCACGCGGCGAACACCGGGATGAACCGGAACAGGTCGCCGTAGATGGGGATCGTCTGGACGACCTCACGGCGGTACGCCTTGAAGCCACAGTTCATGTCGTGGAGCTTGACGCCCGTGGCCCACCGGACCGTGGCGTTGAAGATCCGCGTGAGCAGCAGGCGGTTCGTCGGGTCCAGGCGCTTCTGCTTCCAGCCGACGACCACGTCGTGGCCTTCCTCGATCTTCTGCACGAACTTGGGCAGCTCCGCGGGATCGTCCTGGAGATCGGCGTCCATCATGATGACGATCTCCCCGCGGACGCGGCTGAAGCCCGCCGAGAGGCCGGTGGCCTTGCCGAAGTTCTTCCGGAGCCGCAGGGCGCGGATGCGCGGGTCGCTCTTCACGAGGTCCTGCATCACCTTCCACGAGTCGTCGGTCGAGCCGTCGTCCACCAGGATGAGCTCGAAGGTCTCCTTCCCGTCCAGCGCGTCCCGGATCGCCTTGGCCAGCTCGGGCAAGCTCTCCGCTTCGTTGAGGCTCGGGACGACGATGGAGAGCCTCGGGGGCGCGGCCACCTTCACCGGACGGGCGTTCTCGTGCGCGAAGCCCAGCCGCCTCGCGTCCTCCGCTTCGTCTCCGAGCAGCACGGCGGCGTCCACGCCGGGAGCGTAGTCAACCCGGCGCGGGGAGGCCAGAAGCCAGCCCGGTCCTCACCCCGAAGCGGCTCCGCGCGGGCCGTGCTGACGGCCGGAGGGACCCGTGGCATGCTCGAAGCGCCGTGCGCCTCTCCTCCTGCCTCGTCGCCGCTGCGCTCACCTCGGTCTCTTGCGCCGACGACATCGAGAGCGAGGATAGCGACGTGATCGTCCGCACCGTGACCGAGCTCGAGTGGCGGCAGTACGTCGCGAACGTGGACTTCGTGAACGCCTACGTGCCCACTTGCGCGCGTGACCCGTACTCGACGAACAAGCGGGTCATCGTGACCGGCTTCGGACGCTTCCTCGAGAACACCGAGAACGCCACGGGGCGCATGGTGAGCCGCCTCGTGCCGGGGCTGGAGTACCCGCTCACCGAGCCCCCTGCCCCCGGGCAGATCGACGAGCCCGGCGCCCAGACGCGCGTGACGCTCGCGACGATCGACGTCCCCGGTGTCGGGCCTGTGGACGTCTGCGGCATGGTGCTGCCCGTCTTCTGGGACGTCGCCGCCATCCTGACCCTCAAGGAGGCCGAGGTGTTCCAGCCCGATTTCGTCCTCATGAACGGCATCGCCGGGTCTCGGCAGTCGATGTGGATCGAGCTCGGCAGCGTCAACGAGGCGGTCTCTCTCCCGGACGGCTCCGGGACGCTCGCGCCCGTGGAGTCGGGCTCGAAGCTCGTCGACGAGGCGCCCGACTCGGAGCGCGCCCGTGGTCTGCTCCTCTCGTGGACGGAGGTCCGTACGCAGGTGGAGGCCGCGCGGTCGGCGCTGGCGCCCGAGAGGAACGAGGCCGGCGTCGCGTTCGGCGAGGTGCTGACCGGCGTGCTCTTCGCCGGCTTCCCGCGCTCCAGCAACACCTACCTCTGCAACAACACCACCTACGCCGTGAACTACCTCTTCGACCACCCCGGCGAGACGTTCCGGCTGCTGCAGCCGAGCGATCCTCGCGAGGGCGGCCCCACGGGTGTGGACCTGGCCGTCGCGTCCGACCTGAGCGCTTCGCCTCGGGTCTTCGTCCACTGGGCCAAGGACGTGGGGGAGGGGCACCTCGACCGGGGCGCGTCGCTGATGCGCACGATCATCGCCGCCCAGCTCGGCGCGGTGGAGGTCCCGAGCCGTGGTGACGTGACCATGGCGGATCTCCTCGACTGACGGGCGGGGTGGGGCTCGGGCCCGAGTCAGACTCTCACGACAGGGTGTGGGTCTGAAGCTGATGCTAACTGCGATGCCTCGACAAAACGGCGACCGCGCTTTTCTTGCGACAGAAGCGTCAGTTTCAGAGTTACCCCCTCACGACAGCAGGTGATCGAGCCGCGCGCGGATCACGGACCACCGCGTCTCCGGCACCCCCAGCGCCTCCCCGAACGTGGCGAACACCGCCTCCGACGCGGCCGAGGCGCGGAGGAGCACGAAGGCTGCCTTCACCACCTTCTCCCGGGCGTCCTCGTCCGGGAAGGCGGAGGCGCGGGCCGCCACGAACGTGCGGTACGCCTCGGTCTGGGCCCCCGTGAGGGCCTCGCGCGCCGTCGCCAGCGCCGCCTCGACACGCTCGGGCTCGCCCGGATCCGCCTTGCGGCGCCTGTCGAGCCACGCCTCCTCGAACTCGCTGACGTGGCCGTCGTGCACGATGGCGGCCGCCATCACCTCGAGCATCTGCCGCCTCTGGTCGGGCGCCAGGTCCTCGTAGAAGGAGTCGAGGCGCCACTCCCGGACCGGCCCCGCGAGCACCGCCCGGATCGCGACCTCACCTGCCGCCGCCACGAGCTCTGCGATCAACTCTCCCGCCATGCCGCGACGGTCGAGCACCGGCGCCGTCGCGTCAAGCGACCCGTCGCCTTGGCGGACGGCCGGCGGCGACCGCGGCTCAGCCGCCGCGCAGCCTCTTCAGCGCGTCGCTGGCTGCCTCTACCGTCACCGTGCGCGCCGCGACGATCAGGTCTGCGACGGCCATCACCTCGGCCCCGACCGCCCCCGCAGTGGCCGCGACGCTCCGCGCGTGCAGCGCCATGTGCCCTCGCTGGATCCCCTCGGTCGCGAGGGCTCGGAGCGCGGCCAGGTTCGAGGCCAGCCCGGTCGAGGCGGCGACGAGCGCGAGGTCCGTCGCGGTCTTCACGCCCAGCACCTTGAGCGCCGCTTGGGCGCCAGGATGGACGCGGATGGTCCCGCCGACGATGCCGAGCGCGAGCGGCAGCTCGATCCGTCCCTCGAGCGACCCGTCCTCCGCCGCCTGCCAGGTGGCGAGCGGCCGGTAGACGCCGCTGCGGCTCGCGTACGCGTGCGCCCCCGCCTCCACCGCGCGCCAGTCGTTGCCCGTCGCGATCACGACGGGATCGACGCCGTTCATGATCCCCTTGTTGTGCGTGACCGCCCGGTAGGGATCCCGCTCGGCGAAGCGAGACGCGTCGACGATGCGATCGCGCACCTCGCCGCCGGCGAGATCCGCCGTGGCGAGCAGCTCCACCGGCGCCGTGCAGCGGACGCGCACGCGGCGGCGCTCCGCGAGGTTCGTGAGGATGCGGAGCCCGACGCGTCCCCCGGCCAGCTCCGCGACGCGCGTGGAGATCGCCTCGGCCATGGTGTTGACCATGTTCGCGCCCATCGCGTCGCGCACGTCGACGTGGAGGTGGACGACGAACAAGCCCTCCCCGCGGTCGAACACCTCGAGCTCCCGAGCGCCCCCTCCGAAGCGGAGGATGTCGGGGAAGGCCTGGTCGGCGGCCTGGAGGAGCTCGCGCGCGCAGCCGATCACGCGCGCGCGCGCGGTGGCCGGGTCGGGGACGTCCCAGAGCTGGATCTGCGCCGTCGTGATGGGGGGATCCGCCTCCCCGACGAAACCTCCCCCTTCCCTGATCATCCGCGCCGCGTTGCTCATCGCGGCGACGACGCTCGGCTCCTCGACCACCATCGGGACCAGGACGTCCGCTCCGTTCAAGCGCACGTTGAGGCCCACGGCGAGCGGGAGCGCGTAGAGCCCGACCACGTTCTCGATCATCTTGTCGGCGAGCTCGGGCGTGAGCCCCGCCGTCAGCCCGATGAGGTCGGCCTCCGTGAGGCCCGACCGCCTCGCGAGCTCGGCGCGGCGCTCCTCCTGAGAGCGCTGGTAGAAGCCCGAGATGCGTGAACCCCGATCCATCGCCGCACCCTGGCCTCGCGCCGCCGGGGAGTCCAGCCAGCGCGGGCCGACGCTCCGCGCGCCGCCGCCGCCGCCGTTGCGCTGACCGCCGGTCGCTGCGATGGTGGAGGCCGTGAGCACCGGGGCCCTCGTGGTCATCCTCGTGAACCTGGCCTGGTTCGTGCCATTCGTCGTGATCATGATCGGGAGGGCCCGGGCGCAGAGCCGGCGCCGCGATCACAGGAGGCGCCTCCTCCAGACGGGGGAGCTCGCGCCGGCGGTCATCCTCGAGGTCACCGAGACGGGGCCTTGGTACTCGGGCGTCCCGCACCTCTCCTTCAAGCTCCGGGTCGAGCCGCGCGAGGGGCCCCCGTTCGAGGCGACCGCCCTCGGGTTCTTCCGCCAGCTCGATTTCGCGAGGCTCCAGCCGGGAGGCCGTGTCGAGGTGCGGTTCGACCCCAGCGACCGCGCCCAGGTGGCGGTGGAGGGCGACAAGCTCGCCTGAGGCCGCGGTCCGTCAGTCTCGGCAGCGCGTGGCGAGGTCGAGTCGATCGCGCGCGGAGAGTCCCTCGACGGTTCGCTCCACCTCCTCGTCTACCAACACGAGTGCGCGGTCGAGGACGGCGGTGACGCCCTCGTCTGTCGGTTCCTCGGGTGCAACCCGGAGAACTGCCCCACGCCGCTCGTGTTCCGCAGGAAAGATTGAGGGCGCCTCGCATCGAATGATTGCAGGTGCAATGATAGACCAAGTCGAGCTGTAGGAGAGTGTGGGGGGGGGGGTCGCACCCATTTGCGTTGCGGGTCGGATTCAGCTCGACAACGCTACGATCAAGACCCAAGTTCGCACTCCCTCCGTGCGGGCCGGAGGCAGGTGGTGGGGCGATGCGAAGAGCAGACGAGGGACGCGAGGCGATGCTCGACGAGACGCCCTTCCCCGAGGACCACTTTGCGGACCTCGTCTAAGCGTCGCTTCGGTGTCCTCTCGAGCGCGCTCCTCCTCGCCGGGTGCGAGTCGGGCGCGCTGGCGCCCCGCGGACCCGATCCCGAGATCGCCCCGGTACCTCGGCCGGACGCGTGCCTGCTCCACGCCGTGGAGGCTCCAGTGGTGACTGATCTGCAAGCGAACGGGGAGGTGACGATGGCGCTCTTCTCCGATGGGCGGGCGCTCTGCTGGGGCTCGGCCTACGGCGGCGCGTGCGGTCTCTACGACGTCATCCCCGGCATCCCCGAGCCGGAGGTTGTCCGGGCGTCGGACTGCCTCTCCCGCGTGTTTCCTGGGTATGCCGACGAGTCGTTCGCGCTCCTCCACGACGGCTCGTTCGTGAGGTGGCGCGCCGGGCTGGGGCCCATTCCGAAGACCGGCGCGCCGGCCGGTCCCGGCGTGGGCACGGCGCCGATCGCCGTGCCGGGCACCATCGTCGACGCGAGCGTGACCGGGAGCGGCGGCATGGTGCTCACGGGCGACGGGGACTTCTACTTCTGGGGCATCGGGTCGGAGGACGTGATCTCGGACGCGCCGGCCAAGTACCCGGCCCCCGGGCGCGTCACGCAGCTCGAGGGAGACGGCGGCAACTGCTTTCTCGTCGAGGACGGCTCGGTCTATTGCTTTGGCTACAACTACACTGGCATCCTCGGGCCGACCGTGCCCCTCGAGGGCAGCAGCTTCGACCCGGTGCGGATTGACCTCCCAGGGCCGGCGCAGAAGGTCGACGTGGGCTACTCGTCCGCGTGTGCCTTGCTCGTCGACGGCGAGGTGTGGTGCTGGGGCAAGAACTCGTTTGGCGGCATCCTAGGCGTGCCCCACGAGGAAGTCCCGCTCTCGGTGGTGCCGCTGCGGATCCAGAGCCTGCCAGCCGCCGAAGAGCTCCACACCGAGGAGTTCGCGGCCTGCGTGCTCGACGCAAGTCGGCGTGCGACGTGCTGGGGCAGCGGGGCGGCGCTCTTCCACGAGCCCGCGCCGGTGTGGCCTCCGCGCCCCTGGCACCCGGAGCTCGAGATCGCGAAGCTCTCTCTGGCGACCTACCCCTGCGCCCTGACGACCGACGGGCGGGTCTTCTGCACCTACTATATCGACGACAACATGGGCGAGGGCTTCCTCGATCTCGATTACTTCCGCGCGCGCGCTCCAGCGACCGATGTGTGCGTCGCGGCCGGAGGCGGTCGACTCGTGAGGTGCATGTTTGGACGCTAGCCTTCGGAAAACTCCCTCGGTCGCCGCGCTCCTCGTAGGGCTGGCCGCTTGCGAGCCGGAGCCGGTGGAGCCCCCGACCTCCCCCATGGTGGGCTCGTGGCTCGCCGAGGGCGGCGCCGGGGACTTCTACGTTGCCATCAGGCACGACGGCACCGGAGAGGGAGCGATCCTCGTCCCCACGTACCGCGGCCAGGTCGACTTCGACGTCGCAGTGACGTACCTCGACGTGACGCCTCGAGCGCGGATCGACTTTCGGTGCCGGTCTTCGACGATGGAGGGGATCGCGTGCGGGAAGTCCCTCGACGGTTCGCTCCACCTCCTCGTCTACCAACACGAGTGCGCCGTCGAGGACGGCGGTGACGCCCTCGTCTGTCGGTTCCTCGCGTGCAACCCGGAGTACTGCCCCACCCCGCTCGTGTTCCGCAGGAACGATTGAGCGCCGACGAGCTCGCCTGAGGCCGCGGCGCGTCAGTCCCGGCAGTGCGTGGCGAGGTCGAGCGTGAGGTCGGGGAGGACGAAGCGCACGTCCACGCCCCGTCGGTTGGACGCCTTGCCCAGGGCCTCGAGCACGACGGGGCCGGTCACCGCGAGCTCGTCGCGGACGCTCATGGCCCGCAGCATGGAGAGGAGCCGCTGTAGCTCGTCGTCGTTCTCGGTGGTATCCGGGATCTCGGCGAGGAGCGCGGCGTTCTTGGGGTCGGACTTCACCTGCTTCCAGGCGTCGCGCACCCTCCGCTTGTTCACGACGGGGGTCGTGTCCGCGTTGCCGACGAGGACCAGCCCGGCCCCAGGCTTGCCCGCCTTCGCGGCTACGATCTCGCGGAAGCCCTGCTCCAAGCAGCCGCTCGCGCTGCAGGCGAAGGCCCCCTGCGAGAAGCCGATCGAGGCGTTCACCGTCACGAAGCGTTGATCGCAGAGCTCCTCGTGGCGGACGCTCACGCCGGAGAAGCGCGTCCCATAGACGCGGATGGTGCCGGCCCCGCTCCCGCCGGTGAGGGGGCAGGGATCGATCGCCCCGACGCCGAGCTCTCGGGCGAGATCGTTGCGCGCCCGCATGACCCTCTGGACGTGGTCGCGGCACTGGGTTTTCGGCTGCTTGCCGAGCGCGGAGAGGATCGCGGCCTCCGCGCCCCCGACCCGCTCGCGCGCGTCGCGGACATCCTTCTGCAGGTGCTCGAGCGCCTCCGCCCCCGCAGCGGCCCGGCGCTCGACGAACGCGACGTCGCGGCCGAGCCGGTCCACCTTCGTGTGCAGCAGGCTGAGGCTCTCGTGGAAGCGATCGATGCGCGCCTCCAGCGACGCGAACCGTGCGGCGGACTCGCCGCGGAACGACTCCAGGCCGGCGAGGACGCTGGCGACGCGCGCCACGCGGTCGATGGTGCAGGTCCCCTCACGCGCGGGGTCCTCGATGCAGCCCTTGGCCGCGACGGCGAGCGCGCGCTGCTGCGCCTCGCTCGGGGCGGCGCTCGCCTCGGAGGCGACCGGCTGCAGGACGGCGGCGAGCGCGGCCTCCCCCTCCGTCTCCCCGGAGGTGGGCGGCGGCACGCCGAGCTGGTCCTGCAGGATCTCCGCGCACACGCTGCCGCCCTTCTTCGCCGAGAGGGCGCGGCACGCGGCCACCATCCCCGACGTCTTGCCGTAGCTCGCCGCGGAGAAGCGCAAGATGGCGCGCCGGAGGACGCGCGTAGTCACGTGCGAGGCCGGGTCCACGCGCTGGTAGACCTGGCACGCGTGGGTGGCCACGCTGGCGGCCGAGACGTTGCCCCGCTTCTCCAGGCCCGTGAGGACGTGATCCATGCCCACGGCGATGAGCTCCGCCGATACCCGCGCGAGGAGCGGGCCCGCGAACCCCTTGAAGTAGCCGAAGCTGTCGGCCACGTCCTCCACCATGCCCTCCACCAGCTGCGCCACCTGGGCCAGGCCGAGGACCGTCGCGTGCGCGAAGTCGAACCGCCGCGTGAGGGCCGCGAGCTCGGTGAGGAGGCGCTCGCGTCCCACGCGCGTCGCGTCGGCGGGTGAGGTCGCCTGGAGCGACAGCCCCACGACCGCGAGCACGGGCCCGTCCGCCGCGGCGACCTTGGGGGAGAGCTCCGCCACGAGGGCCCCGCACCCGTCCATGCTCCCCGCCTCGGAGCACGCCAAGAGCTGGGAGACGGCCCCGTCGTCGAGCCCCTGGAGGCCGACGGCGTCGAGCAGCGCCTTCGCGCGCTGCGTCCTGTCGGTCCTCACCTGGGCGTGGAGCGAGCGCTGCCGAGGGTCCGAGGGGGCAGTCGCCGGCGCGCTCTGGCCCGAGAGGACCCGACACGTGGCGAGGATCTCGTCCTCCTCCGCGATCGAAGAGGCGCCGACGGCGTCGGCCAGCTCGGTGGCCGTCATCGAGCCGGAGCACGCCAAGAGCCAGAGCGACCACGTGAGGAGGGCGGCGTGGGTGAGGGCGCGGAGCATCGGCGCGGAGGCTACACGACGGGCCGCTCGAACTGGAGCACCCAGGCGGGCTTCGTGTGCGCGCTCTCGATCTCGAACGGCACCGGGACCTCGAAGGCGGCGACGCGGCGAAGCTCCGCGGGCAGGTAGTCGCGCCCCGGATCGCCCACCAGCACGGCGACCCCCGTCTGGGCGAGGCGGCGCAGCCACGGGCCGAACCGTCGCGCCGCGGCGCGGTCGTAGAACACGTCCCCGGCGAGCACTACGTCGAGGTCCGGCAGCGGCTCGCCGACGAGGTCGTCGGTGGTCGCCTCGACGTCCAGCCCCGCCGCCTCCGCGTTGAGGAGCACCGCGGTGCGGGCGAAGACGTCGATGTCCGCGGCGACCACCTTGGACGCACCGGCGGAGCGGGCCGCGAGCGCGACGAGGCCGCTGCCGGACGCGAAGTCGAGCACGCGCTTGCCGCGGACGAGCTCGGGGTGATCGAGCACGTGCCGCGCGAGCGCCTGGCCGCCCGCCCAAGGGAACGCCCAGAAGGGTGGCTCGAGCTCACCGAGGTCGAGCTCGGATTGGGTCGCGCTCCAGAGCGGTGAGAGCTCGCTCGCCGTATAGACGCGGATCTCCGGCGCGAGCGGTACGGGCTCGAGGCGCGTCTGGCTGCGGATGAAGCGCTCGCGCTCCGCCTCCGTCACTGAGGCACGGGCGGCACGACCACCTCGCTCAGCGGCTGCACGCTCGCGCCGGCGGGATAGGCGTAGCTCACGTACTGGGAGTAAGGGAACTGGAGCGCGAACGGATCGCCCCCCGTGGCGCCGCTGCCCCACCCCCACACGGTGATGGCGAACGGGGCGTCGCTGGTCGCCTCGTGCCGTCCGTTGTCGCACCCCCCCTGGGGCTCGAAGTTCCCGGTGACGAGGTCCACGTACGCGTACTCGTACTGTCCCCCGGTGCCCACGGGTTGGAACCCGGTGATCGGCGTGCCCATGCAGCCCAGCGTCACGTCCGAGAAGCCGCTCGGCCCCGCCTTGCGGATCACCGTGAGGCTGGTCTCCGGGTAGGTGGGGTCGGTGAAGAACACGTATTGGTCGAGGTACTGCTCCGAGGGGATGACGTTGACGGTCTCGGGATCGCCGCGGCAGTCCCCGAGCGTGTCCGTGGAGACGTCGGTGCAGCCCGTCATGTGCGCCGAGACGTAGAAGGGGTGGTCGGCGTCCTGGCTGCGGACGATGAAGGGCTGCGAGGTGGTGAACTCCGCGATCTGCCCGACGCCGATCGTCATCGGTGCACCGGGCGGCGGCGCGGGATCGTAGGAGAGCTGGGTCCCCGCGACGGCGCCCACGATGCGCCAGGGAGGGCTCTCTTCCACGCCGGGGAACCGGTTGCGGTGGTGCACGCCGATGTACTCCGTGCCGAGCGCCCGGACCGGCGGGATCATCTGATGACCCGCGTCGCACGCCGAGACGGACAGATCCGGCAGCACCATGCACCGGTTGCCCCCGAGGAGGCCCACGGGCTTGGTGGACTGGACGGGGCTCCCGGTGAGATCCGTGTCCTGCGTGATCTGCAGGACCTGGCCCTTCGAGAGCGAGTACGTGGCCGGCACCCCCGCGCCGGTCGCCGGCACCCCCGGTCCCCCGACGATCGCCGCCGTCGGGCTGATCGTCACGTCGGTGCCGTCCTCGGCGGCGATGATCTGCACGTACTCGTAGAAGTTGGGATCCCCGCCGAGCGTCTGCCGGAACGGCTCGACCGCGATGTAGTTCGTGTCCCAAGCGCTCGTCGGGAGGAGGAGCGTCGCGCTCGTGATCGCGCTCGGGCCGCCGCCGTACGGGAAGATGTCGTACGCGACCACCGGGACGCTCGTCGTGATGTGGAACGACTTCGCGATGCCGGTCCCGTGCAGCGCGGCGTCTTCGGTGGAGACGGCGGTCGTCACCCCGGGTGGGCAAGCGGGCGTGTACAGGGCGCCGGGGTTGAACTGCGCGAGGAACAGGATCGCGACCTCCCCCGGGGGGAGCTGCCCATTCGGGAGGGGCTCGTACGTGATCGACGCGCCGCTCCCGCTCGGGAGGCGCGCGAACGCAGACGCGTCGAGGAGCTGACCGTCCCGCTCCACCGTGATGGTCGCGGGCGTGGTCCAGGTGTTGGCGACGAACGCCGCGAAGCAGGCGCCCTGCGAGAACGTCACGTCGGGGTTGACGGTGTAGTAGTCGCACCCGACCGAGCTCTTGTTCTCCTTCGCCGCGTCGCACGCGGGGATGCACGCGCCGTTCGCGCAGCCCTGGTCCGACCCGCACGTGCCGAACACCTCGCCGTCGCAGAGGATCGTGTGCAGATCCGCCGCGCAGGTCACGACGCCGAGGCACGTGCTGCTTCCGCCGCCCTCGCCGAACCCACCACCGGCGCCGGTCACCGGGCCGGATCCGGGGCCGCTCGGATCGCCGCCGCCGCCGCCGGTCCCGGTGTTGCCGGCCTCACAGCCAGCGCAGCCGGCGGCGAAGAGCGCGAGGAGGACACCACAAGCTCCGGTGAAGCGACGCCCCATGCACCCATCGTCGCACCCGGCTCTCGACGTCGTAAAGAGGTAGGATGCAGCGGTCGATGGTCCTCTACGATCCGAGCCGAGACGTCGAGGCGCAGCGCGGGGAGATCGAGCGGGCCATCGGTCCCACGGCGGCGGCGTCGATCGACGGCGAGGAGTGCCGCCGCGGTCGGCACCGCGGCCACGAGGTCTTCGCGGCCGTCGGCGTCTCGGAGGACGGCGATTTGTCGCGCGTCGATCTTCGCGCGTCGCTCGGCGGTCGGCCGATCCGCCTCGAGGTGCACCGCGCCGTGCTCCTCACGCCCCGCGACTATCCCATCGTGGCGACCGACGACCCCGCGTTCGACGCCGCCGTGGTCACGTGGGGCGGGCCGGCGACCGTCCTGCGCGAGGTGCTCGACGCCCGCACGCGCGCCTGGGTGCTCGACCCCGCTCATGGCATGGCCATCACGGCGAGCGCCGGCTGGGTCGCGCTCGACGCGCGGCTCACGACCGTCCGCGGGCCGCTCTCGTTCGACCGCGGTCGCGTCATGCCCGCCGAGGAGCTGCGCGCAGTGATCGACACCCTGCTCGATGTCCGTGACCGGCTCGTCGGCGGCTTCGATCGTCAGTACGGAGAGATCGCTCGGGCGCACGGGGACGCCCGAGCGGCCGAGTGGGCCACCGAGCACGTGCGGCACTACGCCGCGGGCGCGAGGAACCGCCGCCGCGTGGGCGCGATGATCCTGGTCGGCTGTGCGGCGGCCTGCGTGGTCCCGTTCGTCGCGGCCGCCGTCTGGTGGTTGCTGTGACGAAGTACCTCCTACGCCCGCCGGCTCGCCTGGTGCGCGTCGGAGCGACGTTCACGTAGTCGGGTGTCCGTCAGCGCCCGACGACCCGCGCGAACGCCAGCGCGACGAGGCTCGTGGGATCACCCTCCGCGGCGTCTTGGCGCGCGTGCGGCTCGGCGAGGACGCGGGCGCGGAACCGGGCCACCGTGGGCAGGAAGTGCTCGAGGTCCGCCGGCAAGTAGAGGGGCAGCACGGGCCCGCCGCCGGTCGGGGCGATGCTGGCCACCAGCCGCGCCTGACCCAGCACGGTGCGCTTGAGGAACTTGCGCTCGTCGACGAGCCAGCGGTCGGCCGTGGTCTCGAGGTACCCGGCCGGGTACGCCTTGCCCGCGGTCGCGAACGCCTGGCGAATGCGCGCGAGGCCGGCCTCGATCATCGGCACGGTCGCCTTGCGCGACTCACCCGTGAGGTCGCTCGTCTGATCGTGCACCTCCTTGAACTTGCGGTCGGTGGCGGCGAGCGCCTCGGAGAGGGCCAGCGAGACGGCGAGCGCCTCCATCGGATCGAACGCGACCGCGACCTCCCCCTCCACCACCACGATCGGGCGGACCAAGAAGCCCTCCTGATCGACCCCCTCGAGGACGGCGCGCCCGACGCCCGCCGCGTCGACCGGCGTGCCTCGGGCGAGGGCGCGCGCGACGAGCGCCTCGCTGGTCTCCGGGCCGCGGCCGTCGGAGGTCTTCTCGGTGAGCCACTCCTTCCTCCCGTCGCGGATGAGCTTCGACCACGCCGGCTGCGCGCGCAGCCGCTCCGGCGCGGTCTCGGCGAACCAGAGGAGGTCGAAGAACCCCGTCGGCTTCGGCTGGGCGCTTTCGACCGCCTGCGCGTGGCCGCTCGCCGGCCGCGGCGGACGCTCGCTCGCTGCGGCGTTGGAGGCGGAGACCACGCCGCCCGCCGCCGCGTTCGCGTCGTGCGCCCGAGCCCCCGCCGGGAGCACCTGCTCGCGCGCGTCCACCATGAACGACGGGAGGCGCGTGACGGGCGGCGGCGGCGCCACCTTCGGCGCCTCCAAGCTCCGGACCGCCGCGGGCGCGGCCATCGCGGGCGGGGCCGGCTGCGCTCGCGGCACGGCGGGCGCGGGCGCC
>CAZBJI010000170.1:0-17083 GCA_964492175.1 uncultured Polyangiaceae bacterium
CTTCCTCGTTGTGGAACGTTCCGTTCGTGGATCCGAGATCGCTCAGCGTCAGACGGCCTCCCTCGGCCTCGATCGTGGCGTGGTTCGTGGAGGTGGTGCCGTGGCCGACCGGCACGTCCACCTCTTGTCCGGTCTCGGCGCGACCGACGAGGTTTCGCCCCTGGTAGAGCGCCCAGTACTTGCCGAGGGGATCGTCTTGAAAGCTCACCAGGAACCCGGCCAGGGGCCGCCTGGGCTTCTTGTCCTGGCCCTGCTGCGCGGCGCCGCTCGGGCGCGGCGCGTCGAAGCTCTGCATGACGTTCGTCGGAGGCAGCGGCGCGGGTTGACCGAAGCCCTGATTGGGTGCCGGGCCAGGGGCATTGGTCGGCGCGAACGCCGTCGCGCCGAACTGGTCGTGCATCCCATCTTGCGGGGACGGAAACGGAGGCGGGGGTCCCATGCCCGGCGGCTGAGGGTATTGGCCCGGGTCTGGACCGTACCCTTGCTGCGGATAAGGAGGCGCCATGCCCGGAGGCGGCCCCATGCCGGGCGGCGGCCCCATGCCAGGCGGCGGCCCCATGCCGGGCGGCCCCATGCCTGGGGGAGGCCCCATGCCAGGCGGACCAAACCCGCCGCCTGGGGGGCCTTGGTCGAACCCCGGAGGAGGCGGAGGGAACCCGCCACCTTGCTGAGGGAAGCCGGGAGGCCCGTTGAAACCCGGCGGTCCCATGCCGGGCGGACCATACCCACCTTGCGGTTGCCCCATGGGCGGCTGACCCATCCCCGGCTGAAGGGGAGAGGCGCACACTGCACAGAACTTGTCGGATGGAGCGTTGGGCGCGCCGCAACGAGGGCAGATCATGGAGAGTCCTTGCTTGGGAACCGGCATCGCGGCCTGACACGACCGCCGCGCTCAGAATACCGTGGCTCGTCCGATCCAGATCAAGTGCTGTGTGATCTTCGCGCTCTCGCCGTCCGATCCTTCCAGCTTGGCGAGCGGGTAGGTGGTGCGAGGGTTGCTCACCCTCGACGGCCGGGCGCAGGCATCGAGGTGGGCGCCCAAGCGCCCGGCGCGGGGCCCAGGCTCGGAGGGTGGCACCTGGGCGGGTGGCACCTGGGCGGGTCGCACGGAGCGGACCTGCGCCCCGGGCGCAGCCGCCGCCCGGGCCGTCGGGGCCGCGGGCGGCAGAGCCCCAGCGCTCAGCCGTCCTTCTCGTCGCGCACGCGCGCGGCCTTGCCGGAGAGCTCGCGCAGGTAGAAGAGCCGGGCGCGCCGCACGACGCCCTTCGACACGACCTCGATCCGGTCGATGCGGGGGCTGTGCTGCAAGAAGATGCGCTCGACGCCGACGCCGAAGCTCACCTTCCGGACGGTGAAGGTGCTGCGAACGCCTGCGCGGTGGCGCTTGAGCACGACGCCCTGAAAGACCTGGACGCGCTCCTTCTCGCCCTCGACGATCTTGTAGTGCACCCGCACCGTGTCGCCGACCCGGAACTCCGGGAGATCGGCGCGGAGCTGAGATTGTTCGAGCTTGGCGATGGTGGGCGACGACAGCATGGCGGCAAGACCTCGGTTCTGGAGAGCGCGGCATTATGCATGCCGGCCTCCGCGTGTCAACGACACCGGCCGGACTCACCTCCTCACGGGGATGATCTGGACGCGGCGGGCCTCGCCCTCGCCGTCGCTCTTCGTCACGACGCCGGCGAACTTGGCGAGCGCCAGGTGCACGATGCGGCGGTCCTGCGGGGTCATCGGCTCGAAGGTGATGATCTTGCCTTCGTCCATCGCCTGCTTCCCGAGACGACGCGCCATGTCGGTGAGCGCGTCCTCACGCCGCGCGCGGTAGCCCTCCGCGTCGATGATCACGTGGCGGCGGGTCTTGCCGGGCCGGTTGACGACGCGGTTCGCCACGAACTGCAGCGCGGCGAGCGTCTGCCCCTTCTTGCCGATGACCCTGCCAGCGTCCCGGCCTTCGATCTCGAGGCGGATCTCCTCCGGCGGGTCTTCGTCGTCGTTTTCGAGGAGGTCGACGGTGCAGTCCATTCCCATCGCCGCGAGAACGTCGATGACGAAGTCGAGGACGACGTCGGCTCGGCCGTCCTCCACGAATGGCGGCTTCTCTGCCGCGGGCTCGCGGGGCTCCTTCCCTTCGGCTTCGGCGACCGCTTGCTCTGCGGCCTGGTCCACTGCGTCCTCGCTCCCCGTCAGCGGCGCCCCGGGGCTGTTGTCATCCACGTGCACGAAGCCTTCCCTTTTCTATGGCGCCCGCGGGCGCGTCCGTCCCGGCATCGACGCCGGCCTTCTTGACCTCGCGCACCTCGATGGTGGCCGGGGTCTTCGTTCGCGATTGGATCCACCGCTCGACCAGGAACTGCTGCCCGATCCCGAGCCAGGTGTTGGTGAGCATGTAGACGCCGAGCCCAGCCGGCATGAAGAACATCATGACGGTGAAGATCGCCGGCATCATGAAGAGCATCATCTTGGCTTGCGCCGGATCCATCCCCTGGGGCGGCATCATCTTCTGCTGAAGGAAGCTGGACGCGCCGAGAACGATCGGGATCACGTGGTACGGATCCGCCTCGGTGAGGTCGGGGATGAGCGGGCCGAACGGCGTGCGGTAGAGCTCCACGGCCGTGCCGAGGGCCTGGTAAAGCGCGAACCAGACCGGCATCTGCAGCATGAGGGGCAGGCACCCGATGAGCGGCCGGATCCCCTCGCGGCGGTAGAGCTCCTGCAGCGCGAGGTTCTTCTGCATGAGATCCGCTTTGTACTTCTCGGTGATCTCATCCATCTGCGGCTTCACGCGGCGCATCGCCACGCTGGTCCGGAGCTGCGGGAGCTGAAGAGGGAAGACGAGGAGCTTCACGGAGAGCGTGAGCAAGCAGATCGCCCAGCCCCAGCTCTTCACGAGGCCGAACAGCCAGTACGTGTAGCCGAGCAGGATGCTGCCGATCGCGCCGAAGTAGCCGAGGTCGATCATCTGGGCGGTCCCGTAGGACTCGCCCGCGCCCCCGACCCCGGCGAGCAGACCGCGCTCCTTGGGGCCGACGAAAGCGAGCGCGGCGTAGGACGCCTCCTGTCCGGGGCCGAGCTCCTTCACTTCGTACGCGAGCCGGGCGCGGTAGAGGTGCCCGAACTGAGGGTCGCTCGGCTTCAACCCGTAGTACTCGCCGTCCTCGATCAGGGTCTCGGCGGCAGGCGCCGACGCGGCCTCGAGGTGGATGATCGTCGACGCGAAGTAGTTCGTCCCGATCATCGCCCAGATCCCGTCGCCTGGGGCGCGGAGCCAGCGCTCGCTCGTGAAGCCCTCCTCCTCGAACTCGCCCGGCGCGAAGGTGCCGGGGAGGTGGCGGTCCGTCGAGCTCTTCGTGTGCGTGGCTACGTCCGTGAGCCACGGCGGCCGACGCCCGAGGTCCCAGAAGCTCGCCTCGGTCTCGGCCTTGGTCCTCCACGAGGTCTGCTCGATCGTCAGGCGGTGCTGGCGCGCGACGTCCGAGCGGTTCTTCACCGTCAGGCGAACGTCGAGCTCGAACGGACGCCCCGTCAGGGACACCACCTTCTCGATCTCGGTCTTGTCGTCTTGAAAGGTAAACGTGCAGCTCGCCTCGCCGCGCTCGACGTTGAAGTCGAGGTTGTCGAAGTCGACCTGCTGGTTCGCGTCGCCCGGGACGGTGAGGTTCGTGCGGAGCGGCATGCGCTGCTCCGTCGAGGTCGTGACGAGCTCGATGCCCTCGTAGCTGGCGTCGAGCATCTTCGCGCTCTTCAGCGCGCCCCCGCGAGAGGAGAGCGCGAAGGCGGCGCGGGGGCTCGTGAGCTCGCAGAGCTCTTCTGCGGGCCGATCCCCCGTCGGGAGGCTGCCGCTGTGGGACTCGCTGAACGGCTGCTTGGCCGGGGCCTTGCCGTCACCTGCGATGAGCGGCCACCCGAACTGGAACAGGAGCACGACCGCGAGGCCGAGGAAGATGAACTTTGCGATTCCGCCGCTCTTCTGTTCCATGCGCTTGCTGCTTGTCCGACTCGGCGTCGCGAGCCCCGGGCGTCTGGCGGGCCGCTGGGGCTGGCGCCGTGTCGTTGGTCGTACGTTCGCCCCCTCCGGGGAGACCGGGAGCGGGGCGAGAGGTTCGGCTCATCGTTCCTCGATGGCCTTCGAACGCTTCGATAACAGCCGAGGCGCGGTCTTCTTCTCGGGCGCCAGGGGTGGCGGATCGTACCCGCCGGGATGGAATGGGTGACACCTACACAGCCGCTTCACCGAAAGCAAGCTCCCCCGGAGCACGCCGTGCCCCTGGATGCAGGCGGCCGCGTAGCGCGAGCAGGAGGGCTCGAACCGACAGACGGGGCCGAACACGGCCAGCAGCAGCTTCGAGAGCGTCAGCTGGTAGGCGCGGATGAGCGTCAGGAGGAGCCACTTCACGGGTCACCGGCAGCATGCTGCTTGCGTCCCGGCTCCGCAAGCCGGCGGACCCCGCGCTGGACCTCGCTCGACAGGCGGAGCAGCTCCGCCTCCACGCCGGCTCGCGTCAGGCCTGCGGGGGAGGTGGTCACGATGAAAACGGCGTCGACCCCGACGCCGAAGATCGCCTTGTGAGCACGAAACAGCTCCCGGATCAGGCGCTTGGCGCGGTTTCGCTGGACGGCGCCGCCCACCTTGCGCGACGCGACGATCCCGACCCTCGACGGGGCGTCGTCCCCGCGACCGCGGAGCAAGAGCAGGAAGCTCTTCGACCGCAGCCTCAGGTCCGGCCTCGACTGCGCGCGCACGAAGTCGCCTCGGCGTCTCACGCGCTCGGCTCGCCCGAGCGTGCTCGACGGTCCGCCCCCCGCTCCGGTCCCTCCACGGTGCGTGGAGGAACTGCTCACTTCGCGTCGCTCACTTACTTCTTGTAGACGCCGGGCGCGAGCCGGGCGCGGCCCTTTCGCCTGCGCGCGTTGATGACCTTGCGGCCCCCCTTGGTCGCCATGCGGGCTCGGAAGCCGTGTGTCCGGAGGCGGCTCGTGTTGTGGGGCTGGTACGTGCGCTTCATCGCTGACCTCGAAAAAAGGGCGGTACCGATGCCACGACTTTTCCGCTCGGTCAACACTTACCGTGTGTTTTCCCGGGCCTCGCTGGGTCGCCCGGTGGACCGACACCGCGGGCGCGCCGCCCCGCGCTGGCTCGGCCGGCTGGGCATCTTCTCCACGCTTTCTGGGGATCTCGGGGGGCCCGCCGAGCGCGGCTCGAGGCGCGCCATTCTCTGACGCACCTCCGCAAGCCACATGAATTTCTTCTGGGATTCACATGAGCGGCCGCGCGAGGTCCTCCTCGGAGCCACCTGACGGGCCGTGTGAAATGTCCCTCAGGGGCACGTCTCGTAGTAGCCTGCCCCGCGATGAGGAAGAGAGCCCTTGGGGTGCTCGCCTTCGCCGCTACCTTCGCCGGCGCCGGTACCGCGAGCGCGCAAGACACGACCTTCAGCCTGGACCGGCTCCGGCTGGGGGGCTCGCCCGACGACGGCATGTCCGTCTGGAGGCCAGAGCTCGCCGACAAGCCGAGGCTCTACGGGCAGTTCATGCTGGGCTACTCCCTGAACCCGTTCAGGATCGAGCACCACATCCAGGACGACGCGCAGGCGGCCGAGATGGACCGCGTGAGCGGCCCGCCCGTCCACAGCCAGCTCACCGGGTACTTCGACATCGGCTTCGAGGTCTGGCAGCGCCTCGCGATCCAGCTCATGCTCCCGGTCACGTTCTACCAGGGCGGCAGCTCTACCTTCGCGTCCACCGTCCCCTCCGCCAGAGACGCCGTGAGCCTCGATCCGGTCGCCACCGGGGACATGCGGTTCGAGGCCAGGGCCGTGCCCTTCCGAACCGACGACGGGTTCTTCAAGCTCGGTGCGAACGCCAACGTGTTTGCCCCGAGCGGCAACGACAAGTCGTTCACGGGGGACAAATCCGCCGCCGGCGGCATTGGGCTCGCGGGGGAGCTCGACTGGAAGGACTTCATCCTCGTCCTCAACTCGGGCGCTCACTTCCGGCCGGACGCCGCCGTGAATGATTTCTCGACGGGGCACGAGTGGAACTGGGGCCTCGGCGGGTACCTCCCGGTGCGGGACGATCGGATCCGCCTCGGGCTCTCGGTGTTCGGCTCGGTCCAGCTCACCGGAGACGAGGCGTTCCAGGTCGAGTCGCTGCCGCTCGAGTGGATGCTCGAAGGCAAGTTCGCCCTCGACGACAAGAAGCAGCTCTACCTGAACGGCTTCGGCGGCACACGGCTCGCGCCCGGCTACGCGCCGGACTTTCGGACCGGGCTGGCGTTCGGCTACTGGTTCAACCTCGTCGACACCGACCCGCCCGCGCCTCCGAAGGACGGCCTCACGAAGAGCCGCGACGACATCGACACGGACAAGGACGGCTACCCCGACAACATCGACCTCTGCCCGACCGAGCCCGAGGACGGCAAGCCGCCGTTCTCCACGGACGGCTGCCCGGGGACGGATCGTGACGGGGACGGCATCCCGGACGTCATCGACAAGTGCCCCGACGTCCCCGAGGACAAGGACGGCATCAACGACTTCGACGGCTGCCCAGAGGACGACGCCGACAAGGACGGGGTCCCCGACGCCGAGGATGCGTGCCCGAAGGAACCTGGCAGCCCGAGCGCCGACAAGCAGAAGAACGGCTGCCCGCAGTTCATCCGCCGCATCTCCGGGTCCAACGAGATCCAGGTCCTCAAGAAGGTCGAGTTCGAGTTCGGCAGCGCGCGCCTGTCGGCGGCGAGCTTCCCCATCCTCGACGAGGTGTTCCGGCTCATGGAGGCGAACCCCGAGATCACGCTCCTGTCGATCGAGGGCCACACCGACAACGTCGGATCCGACGCCGTCAACGATCGGCTCTCCAAGGATCGGGCGCGATCTTGCCTCGACTACCTGGTGAAGAAGGGCGTCGCGGCGAGCCGGCTCACGAGCGAGGGCTTCGGCAAGAACAAGCCGCTGGAGTCGAACGACACCGCCGCCGGCCGCTCGAAGAACCGCCGGACGGAGTTCCACATCCGCGGCCAGTCGGCCACCCCCGGATCCGGTGGCACGCCCGCGCCCGGCGGCAAGCCGCCCGCCGGCGATCCCACGCCGGGTGAGTGACCGGGCGCTGACCCTCGGCGCGATCCTGTCGTGCCTCGGGTCGGCCCTCGCGGCGTGCGCGCCGGCGCCGCGGGAGGCCGCGGACTGCGTGTGCAGCTACCTGACCGACACCGACGTGCCGGGCGAGCAGGCGACACGCGTCTGCGTCCCTCGAGGCGAGCGACCCGAGGACGCCGCGGCCGAGTGCGTGATGGGCATGGGCGTCGGGGCCGTGGGCGCCTGTCGCTGCCAGCCTCACGAAGGGCCCTGCGGCCCGGGCCGATGCGAACAGGGAGCGGCGGAGGGCGCTCGCGCGCCGCGCACGGGAGCAGACTGACCGGCTCATGGCGCGCCGCAACGAGGGCGCTCCGAGGCAGAGGGTGCGCGTCGTGCTGGCGCTCGCGTCGAAGGTCGCCTCCCGGACCGCGGCGCTGCGCGGGGCTCAGGATCTCGCGAGGACGAGCGCGCAGTTGTGGCCGCCGAAGCCGGCGGAGATCTTGAGCGCGTACGCCACGTCTGCCGCGCGCGCCGTCTCGACGAGCTGGACCGCGAGCTGCGGATCGATCTCGTCCACGTTGATCGACGGGTGCAGCCGCTGGTCGCGCACGGACAGCACCGTGACCGCCGTCTCCACGCCGCCCGCCCCGCCGAGGAGGTGACCCAGCATGGACTTCGTCGCGCTGATCGGGATCCGGTCGAGGTGCTGCCCGAAGACGCTCCGCAGCGCCGCGACCTCCGCGATGTCTCCCTGCGTGGTGCTCGTGGCGTGTGGGTTGATGTAGCCGACGTCTCCCGGGCCGATGGAGGCGCGAGCGAGCGCGCGCTCGATCGCCAGCCGAAGGCCGAGGCCCGTGGGGGTCGGCCCGGTCAGGTGGTAGCCGTCGCTCGTCATGCCGAAGCCGGCGAGCCGCGCGAGCGGGCGGGCTCCGCGGCGCCGCGCGTGCTCCTCTTCCTCCAGCACGATCGCGCCGGCGCCCTCTCCCATGACGAACCCGTTGCGGCGCTTGTCGAACGGGCGGCTCGTCTTCTTCGGGTCCCCGTCGAGGCTCCGCCCGAGCGCCCGCGCGTTGCCGAAGCCCGCGACCGTGTTCAGCCGCGTCGCAGCCTCCGCGCCGCCTGCGACCATCACGTCGGCCTCGCCGGACTCGATGAGGAGCGCGCTCGTGGCGATGGCGTGGGTGCCCGTCGCGCAGGCGCTCGCGATGTTGTAGCTCGGGCCCATGAGCCCGTAGCGCATGCTGATGAGCGCCGAGACGACGTTCAGCATGACGCTGGGGATGAAGAACGGGGACACGGCCCGCGGCCCGCGCTCCGCGCTCTTCAGGATCTGTTGCTCGAAGACGTCCACCGCGCCCTGGCCCGTGGACATGAGGCAGCCCACGCGGGCCGGGTCGGCGCCCAGCCGCGAGGCGTCTCCGGGCGAGGGGACCTCGCCCTCGGCCTTGGGGTGGTCGAGCCCCGCCTGGGCGAGCGCCTCGATCGCCGCGCCGAGCGCGAACGGCACGACCCGGCCGTAGATCTCGGTCTCCTTGGCGGAGAGGTACCTGCGCGCGTCGTAGTCTCTCACGCTCGCGGCCACGTCGCTCCGCAGCTTCTCGGTGGAGAAGTCGTCGATGAACGAGACCCCGGAGCGCCCCTCGCAGAGCGCAGCCCACGTCGACGCGGCGTCGTGTCCGACGGGGGTCACCATCCCGACGCCCGTCACGACGACACGGCGCGCTGTCATCTCGATCCCGCGGCTACGCCGTGAGGCGCTGCTCGATCTTCTTCACCAGATCGCCGACAGTCCGGAGCTCGACGAGGTCCTCGTCGGGGATCATGACCCCGAGCTCCGTCTCCATCTCGCCCACGATCTGCATCATGGAGAGAGAGTCGATGCCCAGCTCGGTGATGACCGACTGCGCCGTGACGTGGTCGAACTGGCGCTTGTCGATGCGCGCCGCGACCGCCTTGAACATGCTGAGGAGATCCTTGTTGTCCGCCATGGCTCGATCGTCCTTGGTTCTGCCCGCGTCGCCGCCCGGAGGCAAGCGTCAGTCGATCCGGCAGAGCTCGTACTGGGCCAGAGAGCTGTAGTGCTTGTCGAACGCCATGACGCAGGTCGAGAGGTAGCGGTCGTAGTCGTCGAACAGCTTGGCGCCCCAGCGGTCCTTGATGGTCTGCTCGTTGTCGCGCAGGCGCCGGAGCCACTCCCCGGTGGTCTTGCCGTAGTGCTCGCGCCGCGTGTGGCAGCTCCGCACCTCCCAGTAGGGGTTCACGGCTTGGATCACGTCCTCCAGGCGCGGGTTGAGCCCGCCCGGGAAGATGTTGTGCGTCACCCAGAAGATGTCCTCGAGGTCCTTGCCGCGGCGAGGGGTGCGGTTCCGCAGGATCGTCTGCAGGCCGAACCAGGAGCCCGGCGTCGTGATCTCCCAGCACTTCTTGAAGTACGCGCGGTAGATGTCGATGGCCTTGCCCTGTCGCGCCTCCTCCGGCGAGCACAGGTGGTCCATCATGCAGATGGAGATCAGGCCGTCGAACTTCTCCTTCGGCTCCCACGTGCGGAAGTCGTTGGCGACGCAGGTCACGCCCGGGATCTTCCTCGCGTTGACCTCGTCCGCCATCGCGGAGGAGAGCGTGATGCCGACGGCGTCCTTCACCTTTCGGGTGGTCGCCAGGTACTCGACGCAAGCGCCCCAGCCGCAGCCGATGTCGAGGATCCGCTTGTCCGGCGTGACGCGCGCGAACTCGGAGAGGATGTGCAGCTTGTTCAGCTGCGCCGCCTCGAGCGACTGATCCCAAGATTCGTACACCGCGCACGTGTAGTTCATGCGCTCGTCCAGCCACAGCCGGAAGAACTCGTTCGAGATGTCGTAGCTGACCTCGACCTCGGCCTTACTCGATCCCACGTTGCACCTCCGACACCTTGCTGCTGGCGATGCGGTGCATCGCCTCCGTCACGCCCTCGGCGTCCGCCGTGGAAGGCGGCGGGGGCAGGCTCTCGGGGCTCGTCTCACCCTCTACCAGGAGCTCGAGCTCCCCCGTCTCCAACCGGCGGCGCGCCTCGCTCCTGCGCACCTTCCCGCTCGAGGTCTTCGGCAGGGTGCCCCGCTTGATCAGGTGGACCTCGCCGGGGACGACGCCGGTCTCGGCGCGCACCGCCGAGACGATGGCCGTGATGATGTCGGCCATGGTGCCCGCGCGCGCGCCGGGCTTGGCCTCCGCGACGACCACGCAGTGTTCGCCGCCGTCGCTGGAGAGGACACCGAACGCGACGCACTGTCCGTCGCGGACCCCGGGGACCTTGGAGACCACCGCCTCGATGTCCTGCGGGTAGTGGTTCTTCCCGTTCAGGATGATGAGGTCCTTCGCTCTACCGCAGATGTAGAGCTGCCCGTCGGCCTGGTAGCCGAGATCCCCGGTCTTCAGCCAGCCGTCGTGGTAGGCGGCCGCGGTGGCCTCCGCGTCCCCGTAGTACCCCTGTGTGACGCTCGGCCCGCGGACCCAGATCTCGCCGACCCTCCGCTCCTCGAGCCCCACGCCCGACTGCCCCGCGATCTTGATCTCGTGGCCTGGGAAGGGCTTGCCGCACGCCACGAGCTCCATCCCGGTGCCGGGCTCCGCCGTGCCGGCGCGCATCGCGCCGACCGACACGCGATCGGTCCTGAGCTTCTCCTCGATGTCCCAGAAGGTGATCGCGAGGGTCGCCTCGGCCATGCCGTAGCTCGGCAGGACGCTCCGCTCGTCGAGGCCGTTCTTTCCGAACCGCTCGAGGAAGCCGCGCAGGACGTCGGGCTGGATGGGCTCGGCGCCGCAGCCGAGCGCCCGCATGCACGAGAGGTCCCAGTCCTTGGCCTGGGCGTCGGTGACGGCGCGCGTCGCGAGCGCGTAGGCGAAGTTCGGGGCGAACGTGATCGTCCCGCGGAAGCGGTGGATCGCGTCGAGCCAGATCGACGGCCTCCGGATGAAGGACATCGTCGGCAGGAACATGACCTGCACGAGCGTGTAGAGCGGCGCGACCACGAAGCCGATGAGGCCCATGTCGTGGTAGAGCGGAAGCCACGACACGCCCTTGTCCGCGGGCGTGGACTTGAGCCCGTCCACCATGATGGCGTGAGCGTTCGCCGCCAGGTTCCCGAACGAGACCATGACGCCCTTCGGCTTCGACGTGCTGCCGCTCGTGAACTGGAGGAAGGCGAGGTCCTCCAAGGCGACCGGGGCCGGCGCCTCGCAGTCGCTCTCGACGCCGTGGACCTCCGACTCCATCACGAGCCGCGCCGAGGTGCGCTCGGCGACGTGCTCCGAGAGGAGGCCGGCGAGGCTCTCGCTCGTCACCAGGGCGCGGGCCCCGCTCGCCGCCAGGATGTGGCGCACCGTGTCCCCGTAGGTCTCGAGCTTGGCGAGCGTCTGCGGCGGGTACATCGGCACGGCGACGATGCCGGCGGTGAGGCACCCGATGAAGGTCAGGACGAACTCGTCCGGCTCGGGCAAGACCAGCGCGACGCGGTCGCCCTTCTTCAGCCCGAGCGACATGAGGGCGCGGGCGCGCTGCCTCGCGACGCGCCAGAGCTCGGGGAACGAGACGCGGCGCTCCTCGCCGCTCGCGCGGACGAACGTGACGGCGCGATCCTCGTGGATCGCGTTATCGCGAAGGACTTCGACGAAGGTCCGCATGGGCCGACGGAGGCATGCCTTAAGCGAAAGGCAGGCCAGCTCCAAGAGAAAAGCAGGTGCCGCGTAGTTACGGCAACTTACGGGCAAGTTGGGCGGGGTGCACGCCGCCGCGCCGCAGGTCTGCGTCGAACTTTCGTCGGGCTGGTGCGTAAGATTCTTCGCGCCTGAGTCAGATCTTCTCGAAGCCCCCGCCAGTCCACTTGTAGCGGACGCTCTTGGGATCCGACCAGGGCAGGAGGAGCGGCTCGATGCCTCCAACCGCGGCCGTGTCCTGGTTGAACGGGTAGGTCTCCTTGGTGAAGCCGACCGCCTTGCCGGCGGAGAGGACCACCGTGTGGGCGCCCTTCTGCGCCTCGTAGCCGATCGCGCCCGAGATCCTGCTCGTGCCGATCGAGCGGCCGACCTCGGCCGCGAAGATCCGCTTCAGCCCGTCCGCGGTCACGCGGTAGACGATCTCGATCTCGCGCTCGACGTCCTCGTTCTTTGGGCCCTTCGCCTTGAGGATGCCCCGGACCAGCACGTCGACCTTCTTGTCCCCGGTCACGTCGCGGACGCTCACGCTCTTGATGTCGGCGCCCGCCGCGAACGGGAGGGAGGTGAAGGAGTAGCCGGTGCCTTGCTTGTACCCCGGCCCGAAGACCGCGAGCTCGCGGTCGTGCACGACGAGGCGCTCGACCTTGGCGTCGCCCTCGGCGTCACCGGAGAGGTCGAACTTCGGCGCGCCGCTGATGCCGCGGTCCTTCTTGTAGAGCGCGTAGACCTTCGCGGTGTCGGGCGGCGCGGCGGGCTTCTCCGCGGGCTTCGGCGGCGGCGTGGGCGCCGGCTTCGGCGCGTCCGTCGTCGCCGTCTTGGCGCGGGTCTTCTCCGACTTCTCGAAGCCCGAGCCCTTCCAGCGATAGGTCTGGGACTCGATGCGCCCCCAGGGCAGGAGCACCGGATCGAACCCGGACTCCGTCGGCTCGTCGTAGGTCGCCTCGTCCAGCTTGGTCGCCGAGCCCGGCTTGATCGTGATCGAGCTGCCCTTGCCGTCCGGGGCGAAGCTCACCTCGTTGGCGATGCTGCCCTTCGGGTTGGTGATCCCGACCTCGTGCTGGAACACCAGCTGGGTGGTCTCGCCCGTTCCGAACGTGAGGATCTGCAAGACGTCCCGCGAGGTCTTGGATCCAGACTTCGTGAAGCGCTTGCGGAAGACGAGGTCGTGCCGGAAGTCGCCGTCCATCTCGCGGGTCTCGAGCGACAGCACCTTGAGCGCGGAGCCGGGGATCCCCATGTCGGCGAAGTAGTACTCTTTCCCCTGCCGGAACGTGGGACCCAGCACCACCAGGTACCGATCGAACACGAGGACGAGCTCCTTGAGATCGGCGCCGGCGACGTTCGCGGTCGCCTGGAAGTCGGGCGTCTCGGAGAGGTTCTTCTCCTTTACCAGGCCATCCATCAAGGCCTGCTCCGACGTGGTCCACAGCCGAGGCAGCCCGGAAGCCTCCTGGCTGGACGCGGTGCCCAGGACGGCGTCCACGGCGGACCCGTCGACGTCGTGGACGAACACGCCGCCGCGCAGGCCCACGCGGACGCTGGCGCCGCCTTCGATCGCCGACCAGGGGAGCTTGGCCTCCAGCGTCCAGCCACCCTTCTTCGGGGCCTCCACGACCTTGGCGTCCTTCACGTCCTGCCCCTTCACGGTGGCCTTGCCGGCGCTCTTGCCCGGATCCCCTGGGACGAGGACGACGGTGGTCGGCGTGGTGCCGACGAGCACCGTGAGCTCGACCCGGTCCCCGCCCGGACCGCCCTTGAAGACGTCGTCGGTGACGTCCACGGCCACGTAGAGGTGCTTGTCGTCGTAGGTGATGGCGGCCTTGCCGGAGGCGTCCGCCGCGCTCGGCGAGCCCTTCACGTTCCCGAGCTTCCCGAGCGGGCGCGGCCACTCGCCCGGGACCCCGTCCAGGGACAGGGCCTTCTCGAGCTTGTCGATCCGGAGCGGGGCCGCGACGGCAGGCGTCGCGGCGGTCACGGCGGCAGCGAGGGTGAGGGCGGCGAGGCGCTGCATGGCGTAGGCGGTCAGACGACGGCGCGAAGAGGAAGTTTCACCGCAAAACAACGGGAAGCCAAGCCGGTCTTGCCGCGAGGGCCACGGCGAAAGAATCCGGCCACGGCGGACTCGGCGCTCCGGGCCGCGGGTGCGCTCGGCTCAGTCCGAGTCCTGCTTGGCGCCGATCCCGTGGCGCCGCAGGTAGGCCCGCACGTGCGCGCGCTCCATGCCAGCGCGCCGCGCCATCTCCGACACGTTGCCCTTCGCCTCGTCGGCGAGCGCCGCGAAGTAGTCGCGCTCGAACCGCGCGAGCACGTCCCGCTTCGCCTCCTGGAACGGGCGCCCCTTGAACGAGACGGAGATCGCGCTGCCGCCCGCGGCGGTGGCGGGCCCCTCCGAGAGCGCTCCGAGGTGCGCGGCGATGTCGATCTCCTCGTCCTCGGAGGACAGGGCGAACGCGACGGCCACGGCGTTGCGGAGCTCTCGGACGTTGCCCGGCCAGTCGTGACGCATGAGCCGCTCCAGCGTCATCGTCGAGACGCGGTCGTACGCGCTCTCGTCCCCCAGGTCGCGCAGCATCTTGCGCACCAGGACGGGGATGTCCTCGATGCGATGCCGGAGCGAGATCATCTCGATCTTCACCTGGGCCACGCGGAAGTAGAGATCGCTCCGGAACGTGTTCGCGTTCACCGCGCGCACGAGGTCCCGCCTCGTCGCCGCGAGGACCCGGACGTCCACCTCCCGGTAGTTCGACCCGCCCACGCTCTTGACGCGACGCTCGGCGAGCGCGCGCAGCAGCTTGGGCTGCACCTCGATGGGGAGCTCGCCGAGCTCGTCCAGGAAGATGGTCCCGCCCGCCGCCTCCTCGAAGGGGCTGAGCCGCTTGTCGACGGCGCCGGTGAAGGCGCCGCGCTCGTGCCCGAACAGCGTGGCCTCGGCCAGCGTCGGCGGGATGGAGCCGCAGTCGACGACGACGAACGGCTTCTTGGCGCGCGAGCTGCCCATGTGGATCGCCTGCGCGACGAGCTCCTTGCCCGTGCCGGTCTCCCCCTGGATGAGGACGGTGAGGTCCGTGGGCGCGATCTTTCCGAGGCGGTCGAAGATGGCGCGCATGGGCGCGCTCTGCCCGACCATCGGACCGAAGGCGGGAATCCCCGAGATCGTGACCTTCTCCGGCCGCAGCGGCTCGAACTGGATCTCGCTCTCGCCGATCCGGAGCTTCGTGTTCGTCGAGAGGTACACGTCGCCCACCCGGACGCCGCCGACGTACGTGCCGTTGCGGCTCCCGAGGTCGCGCACGCGCACCCCGAACGGGGTCGCGACGAACTCCGCGTGCACCGCGCTGACCTTGGAGTCGTCGAGGACGATCTGGCAGGCGGCGTTGCGTCCGACGATGATGGGCTCGGTGCCCACCTCGGTCCACTCGCCCTTGCCGACGCGGATGCGGCCCCCGCGGACCTCGAGACGTGTCTTGGAACCTGCGACCGTGACGTCCAGCACCTAGCGGCCTCCTTGCTTGCGAGTCTTGGGTCGAGCGGGCGGCGTCGTGCGCGGCGCGCGCGCGCCGGCCCCCCCGGCCCAGCTCGGGTCGCCCGTCATGGTCGGCGGGCTGTCGTCCACTTCCGTCGGCTGATCCTCGGGGAACGCACCCGACCCGCTGAAGGTGAGGGAGGCCGCGGGCGGCGGCCTGGACTTCCGCGAGGGCGGGTGCGACGGAGGGAGCTTGATGCGCGTGATGTTCGAAGGCTGGATCGCGCGCCAGGCCTCCATCGCCTCCTTCGCGGAGCCGAACCGGCGCTCCTTTCGGCGGTCGAGCGCCTGCTCCAGGAAGCGCTCGACGCCCGACGGCCACTTCTCGCCCGTCGCCTCCTCCAGGCTCGGCGCGTTCCGATCGAGCTTGAGGGAGACGAGCACGGCGGCGCTCGACCCCTCGAACGGCAGGCGGCCGGCCAGGGCGCGGAAGGCGACGGCGCCGACGGCGTAGATGTCGGCGCGCTCGTCCGCCCGGGCGGCGCCGCGGATCTGCTCCGGGGCCATGTACGCGAACGAGCCCAGCGTCGCGTCGAAGGCGGTGAGCGTGGGCTCCTCCTTCTGACGGCCGGTGATCTTCGAGATCCCGAAGTCGAGGATCTTGGCTCGCTCCCGCTTCTTCGGGTCCCCGCTGCGCTCGATGAAGATGTTGCCTGGCTTGAGGTCGCGGTGCACGACGCCCGCCGCGTGCGCGGCGGCCAGCCCCTGCAAGACGTCATCGATGATCGGCCCGACCTCGCTGAGCGGGAGGTACTGCTCGCGCTTGAGGCGATCCGACAGCGACTCCCCCGTGAGCTGCTCGAACACGAGCAGGTGCGTCCCCTCCTCCGTCGCGGTGACCTCGAGGAGCTGGCAGACGTAGGGGCTCTTGATGGCGCTCGTGATCTTCGCTTCGCGCTCGAAGCGGCGGACCAGGTCGGGCTTCATCGCCGCGCGCTGGAGCAGCACCTTGATCGCGACGTCCCGCCCCGCGGCGTCGTTCGCCGCCCACACCTCGCCCATGCCACCGCGTCCGAGCAGGCGCGTGACGCGGTAGCCAGCGAGGGAGTCTCCCGGGTGGATCGGCACCGGTCCTGGATCGGCAACGTACCGGTTTTCTCCCCGGAAAAGAAACTACAAAAACACCGCCTTCCCTCTCGGCCTCCGGGGGCCTTGCCCGGACCGCCTCCATCGCTACTCTCCGGCGCACATGGCTCGAAGCGCAGAAGACGTCGAAAACTTCCTGTTGAAGCTGGGGCGAACCTACGAGCGGGGCGAGGAGGGCACGGCCCTGGGCGGCACGTTCCTCCTGCGCTCGGCGTACGGCCCGATCATCGCCATCAGCGTGGCGCCGCCCATCGCGACCGTGCACGTCGAGATTGGGCCGGCTCCCGCCGACAACGCCCACAAGCTCCGGATGTACACGAAGCTCCTCGAGTACAACGCCACCGACCTGATGTACGCGGCCTACGGGCTCGAGGACGACCGCGTGGTGCTCTCCGCCGCTCTCGCGCTGGAGAACCTCGACGCGAACGAGCTCGAGGCTGCGCTCGCTGACATCGACGTCGCGCTCGCGCGCCATACGGCGGAGCTCGCGCACGCCGCACGTGACTGATCGATCCCGCTGATCCAGGTCAAAGGGCACCAAGAAATGGGAATTTTCGCTCGCCTCGCATCGCTCATCAAAAGCAACCTCAACGATCTGATCAGCAAGGCCGAAGATCCGGAGAAGATGCTGAATCAGATCGTCATCGACATGGAGCAGCAGCTCGTCGAGGCGAAGAAGCAGGTCGCGGTCTCCATCGCCGACGAGAAGCGCCTG
>CAZBJI010000171.1:0-16889 GCA_964492175.1 uncultured Polyangiaceae bacterium
GCCCCGGCGACCCCGGCCCCGGCGACCCCGGCCGCCGGCGCCGACGAGGCCGGCCGCGTGCGAGCCTCCCCGTACGTCCGAAAGCTCGCGCGCGAGCGCGGCGTCTCGCTCGCGGGGATGAACGGCTCCGGCCCGAACGGTCGCATCGTGGCGCGGGACCTGGACGCGGCGCCCGCCGCTCGCGGCGCCGCCGCGGTCTCGGGCGTCCCCGCGGCGAGGCCCGCGCCGGCGCCGGAGCTGCCTCTGTCCAAGCCGCTCAGCATGATGCGGCGCACGATCGCGAAGCGCCTCACGGAGTCCAAGCGCGAGGTCCCGCACTTCTACCTGACCATCGACGTCGACGCCGACGCGCTCCACGATCTCCGAGAGCAGGTGAACGGCGACCTGGCGGCGTCGCTCGGCGACCAGGCGCCCAAGGTCAGCTTCAACGATCTCGTGGTGAAGGCGGTCGCGCTCGCGCTGCGGCGCGTGCCAGAGTGCAACGCACAGTTTACCCCCGACGCGCTCGTCTACCACCGGCGGGTCGACGTGTCGGTCGCCGTGTCGGTCGAGGACGGCCTCGTCACCCCGGTCGTCCGGAGCGCGGATCAGAAGGGCATCCTGGAGATCGCCCGGGAGATCCGAGATCTGGCGGCGCGCGCGAGAGACAAGAAGCTCAAGGTGGAGGAGATGACCGACGGCACGTTCAGCGTGTCGAACCTCGGCATGTTCGGCATCGACGAGTTCTCCGCCGTCATCAACCCGCCGGAGGGCGCGATCCTGGCGGTGGGACAGGTGAGGCGCGAGCCGGTGGTCCGCGGGGACGCCGTGGTCCCGGGGCGGCGGATGGCGATGACGATGTCCTGCGACCACCGGGTGATCGACGGGGCCGTCGGCGCGCGCTTCCTCAAGGCGCTGCGGGGCCTGCTCGAGCACCCGACGCAGATCCTGCTCGGCGGGTCCTGAGACCGTGGCTCGGAGCGCCCCCAGCGCTCGCGCCGCCGCGCTGCTCTTCGCGATCCCTTTCGTCGCGCTGACGGCCGAGGGCGGCGGCGCGCGCGCGCGCGCGCGGTCGACGGAGGGCGTCGTGACGCTCCGTCCCCCGACCGAGGGGCGCGTCCTCGTCCGGGGGAGCGTGTTCACCATGGGCTCGGACGAGTCCGAGATCGCGCTCGCCATCGCGCTCTGCCAGGCGGAGCCCGCCGGCGAGGCGTGCAAGGTCGACTGGTTCGCCGACGAGATCACCGCCCACCCCGTGCAGCTCGGAGACTACTGGATCGATCGCGCCGAGGTCTCGATGGGCGACTTCCTCCGCTGCGCGCGCGCTGGCCCGTGCGAGGCCGCGCCCCTCGCGGCGGGCGGCAAGCGGTTCGAGTCGCCCGAGCTGCCCGCCAACATGGTGACCTGGAGCGACGCGGCCTCCTACTGTCGCTGGCGGGGCGGCCGCCTCCCCACCGAGGCCGAGTGGGAGCGGGCGGCGCGCGGCACCGAGGGGCGGCGTTATCCGTGGGGCAACGTCTTCGATCCACGCTTCGCCAACGGCGGTCGTTTCGGCATCGACGCGCTCGAGGACCGCGACGGGTTCCTCGAGCTCGCGCCGGTGGGCTCGTTCGTGCACGGGCGCACGCCCGACGGCATCGCCGACCTCGGCGGCAACGTCGAGGAGTGGGTGGCGGACTGGTACGCCCCCGAGTACCCCGAGGCGAGCGAGCTGAACCCCAAGGGCCCGGGGGTCGGCGATCTGAAGGTGGTCCGGGGAGGCAGCTACTTTCAAGCGCGCGCCTGGCTTCGAGGGGCGAAGCGCGGACATGACCTGCCCTCCGCGCGGCGGCCGTGGCGCGGCTTCCGGTGCGCCTACGACGGGTAGTCACCACCCCGGCTTGTCGTGCAGCGCCGCGCCGTCCACGCTAAGACCTCCCGCAAGCCGTGCGCATCGCCCACCTCTCCGACCTGCACCTGCTCGATCTCGAGGGGGCCGTGCCGTTCAGGCTCCTGAACAAGCGGCTGACCGGCTACGCGAACCTGAGGTTGCGGCGGGGTCACCACCACAAACCGGCGCCCGTGAGGGCCGCCGCCCGGGCGCTCGCCGACCACGGCGTCGATCACGTGGTCATCACCGGCGACGTTTCCAACCTCGCGCTCGAGCGAGAGTTCGACCGCGTCCGCGAGCTGCTCGAGCGCGACCTCGGGCTCTCCGCGGATCGCGTGAGCATCGTCCCCGGCAACCACGACGCGTACACCGGCGGGGCGGTCCGAGACCGGCGCTTCCAGCGGTGGTTCGGCGCGTTCATGGAGAGCGACCTCCCGGACCTCACGGGGCCGACCGGTTTTCCCTACGTCCACCTGCGGGACAAGGCGGCCATCATCGCCCTCTCGACGGCGGTCGCCAGGCCGCCGTTCGTTGCCTCGGGGCGGCTCGGCGCGGACCAGCTCCGGCTGCTCGAGCGCATCCTCGAGCACCCCGAGGTGGCCCGGCGCACCCCCGTGGTCCTGCAGCACCACCCGATCCACAACCCTCCGTCGAGCGTCAAGACCGCTCTCGAGGGGCTGATCGACGCCGAGGAGGAGCGCCGGGCGCTCGGAGCCCTCAAGAGCGGTCTGGTCCTCCACGGTCACCTCCACCGGCGCATCCAGAGGCCGTTGCGGACGGAGGCCGGCATGCTCCGCGCGGTCGGGGCGACCAGCGCCTCGTTGCTGCACGAAGACCCTGATCGCATGGCCGGGTTCAACCTCTACGACCTGGGGGACGACGGGGAGATCGTGGCGCTCTCCGCGCAGCGGTTCGATCCTCAGACCGGCGGGTTCGTCCCCACCCCGATCCCGGCCGGGATCTGACGGAACAAGAAAAAGAAAGAGGGCGGCCCCTCGGGACCGCCCTGTCTCCCTCGGGGTCGCGGCTCATCGCCTGAGCGGAGCGCGCGGCCACCGGGGGAGGAGCCCAGCTCACGGAGAGCCAGCTCGCGGGGAGTTGCTCGAGTCAGTTGGGGGCGGATTGCAGTCGGGTGACGTTGATCGCCTGCAGACCTTTCGGCCCCTCCTTGATGTCGAACTCCACCACTTCGTCCTCGAAGAGGCGGCGACGGCCTTCCCCGTTGATCTGCGAGTAGTGCACGAAGACGTCAGGGCCACTCTCCTGCTTGATGAACCCCCAGCCCTTCTCGTCGTTGAACCACTTGACCTTGCCAACTGCCATGAGCTCCTCCACTTCCATTTTCGTCGAGAGGAGGACTCCTTCTTCGAGCCCTTTCCAGCGAGCCGCTTCCTCCCCGTCTTTGGCGCCGACCCTCGGCTTGATTGGGGGGAACCCACTGCCCGGCTCGCGCCCCAGGGGACGCGCAGCCACGACATTTGGCGAGACCTTCGGGGCACGCGCCGGCAGCTCGCGTGCTCGAAGGGCACCCGCACACCGGAGGACCCGGCGTGCTGCCCTCGACGAGCGGGCGGAACGTAGACGCGCGCCCGGTCCCAGGTCAAGCGCCGGGTGGTAGGTCTGGCCACTCGGGGACGTCGGACCGAAGACGCGCGTCCGGCGGCTTCCCCGCTTCCTGTTCCTTATCGCGCAAATAGCGTTAGTATCGGTCCGCCTACGGCGACGCCATGTTCTCGATCATCATCAGCGAAAAGGGGGGCGCCGAGCGCCGCGAGGGCTTCGACAAGACGGAGATCAACGTCGGCCGCGTGCAAGGCAACGATCTCATGCTGCCGAAGGGCAACGTGTCCAAGCGGCACGCGCGGCTGCTCTTCCGGGACGGCCGCTTCATCGTCACCGACCTGAAGAGCACGAACGGCACCTACGTCAACGGGCGGAAGATCGCGCAGGCGACGATCGTCCGCGAGGGCGACAAGATCTACATCGGCGACTTCGTCCTGCGCATCGAGCTCGCGCAGGATCAAGCCGCCGCAGCGGCCGCGGCCCCGCCCCCCCAGCCCTCCGACGAGTCCAGCGATGGAGACTCCGTCGATCGCGCGTTCGCCCCGAGGGGCGCTGCGCCGCCTCCGCTCCCCGGAGCACCGACCGCGGGCCCACCCCCGATGCCCGCCGGGCCGCAGATGCCGGGCCAGGCTCCGCCGATGGCCGTGGGCCCGATCCCGTCGATCCCGATGTCCGGCGCCGGTCTGGTGCCGCCCCCGGGGCAGGCGTCCGCGCGCGAGACCGCCCTCGGTCCAGGGCCAGCGCCGGCCCCGCTGCAGGCGCCACCCGGCGCCGCTGCCATCATCCAGCCGCCCTCCTACGTGGGCGCCCCGCCCGCCGCCCCCGCGCAGCCGCAGCTCCAGCCCCCGTCGGCGCAGCAGGCCCCCGTCACGCCGCAGCAGCAGCCGCAGCCGCCGCCGATGCAGCAGCCGCAGCCGCCGCCGATGCAGCCGCCTCAGGCTCCGCCGATGCAGCCGCCGATGCAGCCCCCGATGCAGCCCCCGCCGCTGCAGCCGCCGCCGGGCCCGCCGGCGATGCAGCCGCCTCCCATGCAGCCGGCGATGCAGCCGCCCATGCAGCCGCCTCCGCCCGGCGCAGGTCCCGCGGGAGGGACCACACCCCGCGACGTGGCGACGGCGCGGCCCGAGGCACCGAACAAGGTCAGCGCCCCTCCGCCTCCGGGATCGATCCCGGCGTCGTCGGGCTCGCCGGTCCCCGTCGCGTCCCAGCCCCGCTCGAGCGTCCGAAACGCGGCCGCGAGCGAGGGCTTGGTCGACGCGTCCCAGGCCGCCGCCCACCGGGCAGCGCTAGGGAGCTTGGTCGATCACCTCAGCGCCACGCTCGATCCGGCGGTCGCGTCCGGCGGCGAGGCCTCGGCCACGGCGGTCGCCAACGTCGAGCGCGGCCTCGCCGAGCGGGCGAAGGCCATGAGCGCGGCGGGCGAGCTCCCCGACGGGGTGGACGCCGACGTCCTCGTCGCGGAGGCCCGGCGCGAGCTGCTCGACCTGGGGCCGATCGGCCCGCTGCTCGAGGACGAGTACGTCGAGGAGATCCAGGTCATCCGCCACGACCACGTGGTCGCGATGCACCAGAAGAAGCAGGTCGCGACGGAGATCGCGTTCACCTCCGAGGTCGCCGTAGCGCGCGTGCTGCGGCGCCTCTGCGCGCGAGCGGGCACGCCGCTCGCCGCCGGGGAGACCTTCGTCGACCGGCGCCTGGATCACGGCGCGCGGCTCTTCGGCGTCCTGCCTCCCGCGTCGGGCGACTCCCACATGCTGGTGATCCGGAAGCCTCAGCGAGCGCTCGCGACGCTCGACGAGCTCGTGAGGAGCGGCACGCTCTCGCGGGCCATGGCGACGTTGCTCAGCCAGACCGTCCAGGGGCGGGCGAACGTCTTGGTCACCGGGGGCGTCGGCACCGGCGCCTCGGCGCTGCTCGGAGCGCTCGCGGGAGCGGGCAACATCGAGGACCGGGTCGTGGTGCTGCAAGAGGACGACGAGCTCATCCTGCACCAGCCCCACACGATCTCGATGCTCCTCGGGGACACGGCCGAGGAGGGCGAGCGCGCGGTCAGGGCGGCCATCCGCGTGCGGCCCGACCGCCTCGTGGTCGGGTCCTTCGCGGGGCACGTGGTCGGGGAGGTCGTCGACGCGATCGGGGATGGGGTCGACGGCGTCCTCGCTGCGGCGCGCGCCCCCACACTCCGCCACCTCGTCGGCCGTCTCCCGGCGGATCTCGTCGCGACGCGCGGCAGGCTCCTGGCGCTCGAGACGGCGCGCGAGTGGCTCGCGTCGTCGTTCGACATCGTCGTCGAGGTGGCCCGGCTGCGGGATGGGCGCCAGCGCGTCTTGCGCCTGGCCGAGTTCACGCTGGAGACGGGCTCCCCGCTCACGCTCCGCGACATCTTCACCTTCACGATCGAGCGGACCGCGGCGGGCGGGCTCGTCGAGGGCACCTTCCATCCGACCGGCGTCGTCCCTCGCATCGCCGAGGATCTGGTCGCCCGCGGCGTCGCTGTAGACCTCTCGATCTTCAAGCGACCGCCGCGCTAGTCCCTCGGAAGCCGAGTCTCCACCCGAGTGACGGCGCCCGACCGGGTCGGGCCTCGTGTGGACGGCTCTTGCGGCGCGCCTCCGCGCCCGTTCGCGACACGGTCGCGGCCTGACGCTGGCCGGTCGCGCCCGGCGCGCCCGCGCTGACAGGAGGCAGGCCCGGCGCGAGGAGCGCCCAAGAAGTCCGGGTGGTCGGCCTTGACGCTACGTCACCTTGGCGCAAGGCTGAAGGGCAAGCCATGGCCATCCGGACCATCCTCCACTACCCCGATCCGCGACTCCGGGAGAAGGCGCGCCCCGTAGAGGCCGTCACCCCAGAGATCGAGCGGCTCATCGACGACATGGCCGAGACCATGTACGCGGCCCCCGGTGTCGGCTTGGCCGCGACCCAGATCGGGGAGCCACACCGGGTCTTCCTGGTCGACATCGCGGGGGAGGACGAGCCGAGCGACCTCCGGGTGTTCGTCAACCCGGAGATCGTGGAGCGAGACGGCGATCAGACCTGGGAGGAGGGCTGCTTGTCGTTCCCCGGCGTGACCGAGGAGATCAAGCGGGCCGCGAAGCTCAAGGTGCGCGCCCTCGGCCGGGACGGCAAGCCGTTCGAGGTCGAGGCCGAGGGCCTGCTCGCCGTCGCGATCCAGCACGAGCACGACCACCTGGATGGCGTCCTCATGATCGACCACCTCGGGCTCCTCAAGAAGCGGATCGTGAACCGCAAGATGCAGAAGGACCGCCCGCGCGCCTGAGGCGCGGTCCCGGCGTCGAGGCCCTGGCCTCGACGCCGAGCTCCGCTCGGACGTGGACGGCGCGGTCGTCTGCTTCGGTCGCGATCGGCGTCCGATGAATGAATCGGTGCGCCCGGGTAACTACAAGGGCCACACGACAGCATGTGGGTCTCGAGCCGACTCGGAGACCTCACGATCGAGCCACATCTCACGCGCGAGGAGCGAGAGCCCCGCAGCGCGGAGGCGGGACCGAAGGCCGCAGAGCGGCCCGAAGGGCCCGCGCCGGACCCCCGGCTCGAGACCGCTGGGGCACCCACCGCGGAGACCTACGGCTCGGCAGGAGCGAGGCGCGGCGATGGCCGTCCTCGAGGCGCGACCACCCCGGCGCGAGAGAGCGCGTCGGCTTCAGACCCACACCAACACGACACGAGGGGAACGATGGACCGAACGATCGCAGCGCTGGTTGCGTGCGGGCTCTTTGCGGCTTGTGCGTCTCCCGATGACGACAGCTGGAGCGGCGCCGCCGACGAGGAGCTCGTCGAGGACGGAGAGGGAGCCGGCGGGAACCAGAAACCCTCGTCCACGACCGTCGGCGCGAGCACCACCGTCGCCGCGACGGTGACCTCGGTCACCGCGAGCACCGTCGCGGCCTCGACGACGGTCACGACCGGCAACCCGAGCTGCGACGGCGGATCGTGCGACAGCTGCCAGAGCTGCGCCATGAACGGCATGTGCGCGCCGCAGATCGACGCGTGCTTGAACGACGCCGACTGCTACGCGCTCATCGAGTGCCTGCAGTCCTGCGTCGACGACGTCTGCATGAACAACTGCGCGAGCTCGCACCCGTCGGGCATGACGCTCTACAGCGCCGCGGGCGAGTGCGTGTTCTGCGACGCCTGCCCCGTGAGCTGCGGCGCCTGCTGAGCGCTCCCCTCGGGCGCGCGCCGACCACGGCGCTCCCACGCCAACGCCTGGGGGACCAGGCGCCCCCTCTTGCAGACCCCCGTCACTCCTTCTCGGGGAAAACGACCGGGCCGTGGACGTACGCGTCCTGGCCGACCAACTCCCAGACGGGATCCGCGATGCGCGGCGCCTCCTCGGTCGTGTCGGGCCCCGCCCAGTCCACGGCGCCAGGGCGGCCCCGGGGCCCCAGGAGCACCGGCGCGACGAACGCGTGCAGCGTGTGCACGAGGCGCGAGGCGAGGATGCTCCCCGCGAGCTCCGCCCCGCCCTCGACGAGGAGCGAGACGACCCCCGACTGCGCGAGGTAGCGCAGCGCGGACTCCATGTCCACGCGGCCCTCCGCCGTCGCGGCCACGCGCGCGATCTCACAGCCAGCGGCCGCCAGCGCCTCGGCCTGGGCCTCGGGCGCGTCCGGCGTCGTGATGACGACGACAGCCGCGTCCTCGGTCGTCTGCGCGAGGCGGCAGTCGGCGGGCAGCCGTAGGCGCGAGTCGAAGACGATCCGCGTCGGCTTGCGGCCGGCGTAGTCGGGATCACGCACCGTCA
This sequence comes from uncultured Polyangiaceae bacterium, assembly GCA_964492175.1. GTDB lineage: Bacteria > Myxococcota_A > Polyangia > Polyangiales > Polyangiaceae > Xiheicaenibacterium. The sequence continues at coordinate 8,178 of CAZBJI010000171.1, forward strand.
GGCGAGGGTCGTCCGCGAGCGCCGTCCCTATCCCGACCGCGATCGCGTCGGCCTGGGCGCGGAGCTCCTGCACCTTGGCGCGCGCCTCGGGGCCCGTCACCCACCGCGAGACGCCCGTGCGCGTGGCGATGCGCCCGTCGAGCGAGAGGGCGAGCTTCAAGGCCACGTGAGGGAGCCCCGTCGTGATGAAGACCGTCCAGGGGCCGATGAGCGCACGCGCCTGATCCCCGAGGACGCCGGTGGTGATGCGCACCCCGGAGGCCGCGAGGCGCACCGCGCCGCCACCCTCCACGTGCGGGTTCGGATCCGGGCACCCGATGACGACCCGGGAGACGCCGGCCGCGAGGATCGCGTCGACGCAGCGAGTCGTCCTCCCTCGGTGGTTGCAGGGCTCGAGCGTCGCGTAGAGCGTCCCGCCCTTCGCGCGCGCGCCGGCTGCCTTGAGCGCGACCTCTTCGGCGTGCGCCTCCCCTGCCCGCTGGTGGTTGCCGATGCCGACGATCACGCCGTCCGCGTCGACCACGACCGCGCCCGCGGGCGGGTTCGGGGACGGGAGCGACAGACGGGCGGCGTCCAGCGCCTTGCCCATCAGCTCGGCGTCTCGCTCGGTCCCTGGATCATGCGCGCTGGCGGTCATGCTGCTCCTCGGTCGTCCCCCCCGGTTCCTCTCCCCCCGCCTCGGCCGCGCGACCTCCCGGTGCCGGCTCCAGGTGCCCGAGCTTGCCGAGCTCTGCGGCGAACTCCCCGATATCTTGGAACGACCGATACACGCTCGCGAACCTCACGTACGCCACCTGGTCGATGGCGCGGAGGCGGTCCATCACCCGCTCTCCGAGGGACGCCGACGTGATCTCGCGGGCGTCCGAGTCCACCAGCTCGCGCTCGACCGCGTCCGCGATGGCCTGCACCCCGTCGGCGCTCACCGGGCGCTTCGTGAGGGCGATCCCCACGCTCGCGACGAGCTTCTCCCGATCGAACGGCTCGCGCCGGCCGTCCTTCTTGACGACGGTGGGGAGCGCGTACTCCACGCGCTCGTACGTCGTGAACCGGCGCTGACACGCCTCGCACTCCCGGCGCCTTCGCGTCACGTCCCCCACGTTCGACATCCGGGAGTCGATCACGCGGTCCTCGAGGTGGCTGCAGAACGGGCACTTCACGGCTTCGCCTGCGCTGGGCTCATCCGAGCCGTGACAAGATGATCGTCGCGTTCGTCCCCCCGAACCCGAACGAGTTGCTCATGGCGACCCTCAGCTTGCGCTGCCGGGCGACGAGCGGGACGAAATCGAGCGGCGCGTCGGGGTCCTGATCCTCGAGGTTCATGGTCGGCGGAGCCACGCCTCGGCTCAGCGCGAGCGCCGACAGCCCCGCCTCCACCCCGCCGGCGCCGCCCAGCAGGTGCCCCATGACGCTCTTCGTCGAGCTCACCCAGAGCTTGCCGTCGTCGACGCCGCCCGGCGCCGCGTGGGCGCCGAAGACCTTGAGCAGGGCCCTGGCCTCCTCCACGTCGCCTTGAGGCGTGGAGGTCCCGTGCGCGTTCACGTAGTCGACGTCGCTCGGCGCGAGGCGCGCGTCCTCGAGCGCCTCGCGCATCGCCCGCTGCGCGCCCTCCCCGTCCGGCGCGGGCTTGGTGAGGTGATAGGCGTCGCAGGACGCGCCGTACCCGACGACCTCCGCGTAGATGCGCGCGCCCCGCTTCTGCGCCACACCGAGCGCCTCCATGACCAGGACGCCGGCGCCCTCGGCGCAGACGAAGCCGTCTCGGCCCCGGTCCCACGGCCGAGACGCGCGCTCGGGCTCCGCGTTGCGCCGCGAGAGGGCGAACATGGCCGCGAACCCGCCGATCCCGAGGCCCGTGATCGTCGCCTCCGCCCCGCCGGCGAGCATCATGGGCGTCCGTCCGCGGCGGATGTACTCGAACGCCTCGCCGACCGCGTGGGCGCTCGAAGCGCAAGCGCTCGTGTTCGCGTAGCTCGGCCCCTTGAGGCCGAGCGCCATGGCCACCTGACCACCGGCGAGGTTGCCGATCACGGACGGAATGAAGTACGGGCTGATCTTGCTCGGCCCCTTCTCCCGCAGCGTCACCGACTGCTGGTAGAGGCCCTCCAGGCCGCCGAGCCCGACGCCGAGGAACGTCCCGCACTTCTCCTTCACCGAGTCCGGCGGCCCGCTCTCCGCGGTGAAGCCTGCGTCGGCCCAGGCGAGGTGGGCCGCGGCGACCGCGAGGTGCGAGAAGCGGCCCATCTCCTTGTGCTTCTTGCGCGGGATGAAGTCCTCGGGCTTGAAGTCCGGGACCTCCCCCGCGATCGTCGTCGGGTACCCGGCGGCGTCGAACGAAGTGATCGTTCGAATCCCGCTCTTGCCCTCGACGACGCTGGCCCAGGTTCGCTCGGTCCCCACGCCGCAGGGCGTGACCAGGCCGATCCCGGTGATGACGACCCGTTCCATGGTTCTTCTTCCGACGCACCCCGGCGGGCGCGGCGCCCTGGGATCAGAGCGCCAAGCCGCTACTTCTTGGCGTGCGTCTCGATGTAGTTGATGGCGTCCTGGACGGTGCGGATCTTCTCCGTGTCCTCATCCGGGATGTCGATCTCGAAGGCCTCTTCGAAGGCCAGGACCAGCTCCACGAGGCCGAGGGAGTCCGCGCCGAGATCGTCGATGAACGTCGACTCCGGCTTGATGTCCTTCTCGTCGACGTCCAGCTGCTCCTTGATGATTCGCTTCACCTCAGCCGTGATGTCGCGACCTTCCGCCATGTTCTCCTCCGAACCCAATCTTCTCGTGAAACCGCGGGCTCTCGTGCCCACCGTCCCAATCGACAGGCCCCTACTAGCCTACTTCGAGACGCAACGCGAGCTTCACATGAGCATCCCACCGTTCACCCGAATCACCTCGCCCGTGACGTAGGAGGCCTCATCCGACGCCAGGAAGGCGACGACCGCCGCGACCTCCTCCGCCCGGCCCGTCCGGCCGAGCGGGATGGCCTTGAGCATCTCGGTCTTGGCGGCCTCGGGGATCTCGGTCGTCATGTCCGTGTCGATGAAGCCAGGCGCCACGGCGTTCACGGTGATGTTGCGGGAGGCGTACTCTTTGGCGAGCGTCTTGGTGACCCCGAGCACCGCGGCCTTCGACGCCGCGTACGCGGTCTGCCCCGGGTTGCCGGCCTCGCCGACGATGCTCGAGAGGAACATGACGCGACCCGCCTTCGCGCGCATCATCACCTTGATGGCGGCCTTCGCGGACGCGATCGCCCCCTTCACGTTCACGGCGAAGATCTTGTCGACCTCCTCCTCCTTCAGCCGGAGCACCAGCCCGTCGATCGCGATCCCGGCGTTGGCGACGAGCACGTCCAGGCGGCCATGGCGCTTCGCGATCTCGGCGACGGCGGCCTCGGTCGCCGCCATGTTCGAGACGTCGAAGCCAGCCGCCTCGGCGCGCCCCCCGCCCGCCTCGATCGCCGCGACGGTCTTCTTCGCTTCCTCTTCGCCGCGGACGTAGTTCACCACCACGAGCGCGCCCTGCCGGGCCAGCGCCTCGGCACAGGCTCGCCCGATGCCGCGAGAACCGCCGGTCACGAGCGCGACCTTTCCATCGAGACGAAACATGGCTCCTCCTGTCATGCGGGCCGAGGGGCCCCGAGAACGTCGCTCAGCCCAGCGACGGCGTCCGCGCTGTCGACGCCGACCACGCGGATCCGCTTGTCGATCCGCTTGACGAGCCCAGCGAGCACCTTGCCCGGGCCGATCTCGAGCGCCAGCTCCACGCCCAGGTCGGCGGCCGCCTGGATCGATCGGACCCACTGCACGGGGCTGTCGACCTGCTTCACGAGGCGCTCCTTGACCCCCGCGGCGTCCGCGGTCGGCGCGGCGTCCACGTTCGCGATCACCGGGAACGAGAGCGGCCCGATGGAGAGCGGGGCCAAGACCTGGGCGACGCGCTCGGCGGCCGGACGCATGAGCGCGCAGTGGAACGGCGCGCTCACCTTCAGGGGGATCGCCTTGCATCCACGCGCGGCGAACAGCTCGGCGGCGCGCGCCACCGCCTTCGACGCGCCGGCGATCACGGTCTGCCCAGGCGCGTTGAAGTTGGCGGGCGCCACGAGGCCGAGCGCGCCAGCCTCGTCGCACACCGCCGCGATCACGGCGTCGTCGGCGCCGATCACCGCGGCCATGGCCCCCTCCCCCGGCGGGACGGCGTCCTGCATCGCGCGCCCCCGGGCGCGGCAGACGCGCACCGCGTCCTCCAGCGAGAGAGCCCCCGCCGCCACGAGCGCGCTGTACTCGCCGAGAGAGTGTCCGAGCGCGACGACCGGAGGCGGCAGCGTCGGGTGCGCCTCGCGGATCGCCGCCACGAGCGCGGCGCTGGTGGCCACGAGCGCGGGCTGCGTGTTCGTGGTCAGCGTGAGCTCGTCCAGCGGGCCGTCGAAGCAGAGCTCCGACAGCTTGCGGGCGCCTTCCTCGGCCACCGCGAGGTCGGCGCGGTCGAAGACGGCGCGCGCGCTCGCGTAGCGCTCCGCCACGGCGCGCCCCATGCCGACCTCCTGGGAGCCTTGCCCGGGGAAGAGCCAGGCGACGCGAGCGGGTCGATGCACTAGTCGATGCCGTCGGGCTGCGCGTCGAACGGCAGCTCGTCGTTGAAGCCGTCGGGGACCTCGCCCTCGAAAGGCAGCCCGCCGCCGAACCCGAAGCCGCCGAAGCCGCCTCCGCAGACGCACATGTTTCCCTGGCACATGCCGAACGAGCCCATCATCAGGCACTGCTGCGCGCAAGTGATCGGGTCGCACGCGCCGCCGGTCCCCGTGGTGGCGTTGGCGCTCGTCACCGCGCCGGTGGTCTGCCCCGTCGTTGCGCTGGTGGTGTTGCCGGTCGTCACGCTCGTGGCGTTGCCGGTCGTCACGCTCGTGGTCGGCCCCGCCGTCACCGCGGACGTGGTCGTGCCGCTGCTCGTAGCACCGCCATCACCGCCGGTGCCACCGGTCCCGGAGGCCTCGGCGCACGCCAGGATGAACAGGAACGAGACGGCAGAAACACGGGTGAGCGGCGCCATGACTCCTCCACTCGCAAAGGTTCTCGACTCTCTTACACGCGGCGCAACCCGCCGAAAAGAGGGAAAAACGGCGACTCCGATGTCGCCTCGCGTCAGTCGTCGCCCCGCGTCGGGCGCCAGGCCGCGCCCGTGCGCGCGTCACAGGCGTACCAGCACAGCCCCCCACGACACGCCGGCGCCGAGCGCGGCGAGGAGCACCCGGTGTCCCTCGCGCAGCCGCCCCGAGCCGATGGCGCCGTCCAGCGCGATCGGGATCGAGGCGCTGGAGGTGTTGCCGGTCTCGGCGAGGACCAGGACGAAGCGGTCCAACGGCACGCCCAGGCGGGCAGCGACGGCCTCGAGGATGCGGAGGTTGGCCTGGTGGAACACGAACGCGTCGACCTCGGAGGCAGAGACGCCTGCCCGCCCGAGCACCTCCTCGGCGACCTCGACGAGCCCCCGGACAGCGGCGCGAAACACGTCCTGTCCGAGCATGTGGACCTTGTTGCGCCCGGCCGCGAGCCCCGCCGGCGTCAGCGGCTCGGCGCTCCCGCCCCCGGGGATCGAGAGCGCGTCGGCCAGGCCCCCGTCCGAGTGGATCGCGGCCGCCTCGAACCCGGCCGCGCCGCCTTCGGGACCGAGCTCGAGGACCACGGCGCCAGCGCCGTCCCCGAAGAGGACGGCGGTCGTCCGGTCGCTCCAGTCGATGATCCGCGAGAGCAGCTCCACGCCGACGACCACCGCCACCCGCGCGCTCCCCGCCTGGAGGAACTGATCCGCGATTCGCGCCCCGAACACGAAGCCCGCGCACGCGGCCGACACGTCGAACGACGGCGCCCGAAGGATGCCCACCTTCTGCTGCACCCGCACCGCGCATGCTGGCATGGGGCTGTCTGGCGTGACGGTCGCGACGATCAGCAGATCGACGTCGCGAGGATCGCGCCCCGCGCGGTCGAGCGCCGCGTGCACCGCGCGCGCGGCCAGATCGCTCGTGACCTCGTCGTCCGACGCCACGCGGCGCGCACCGATCCCGGTGCGGTCGCGGATCCAGTCGTCGGAGGTGTCGAGGAACGCCTCGAGGTCTCGGTTCGCGACCACCCGGGCCGGGAGGTAGCTCCCCGTGCCGGCGATCACGGTGCGCGCCATGCCGGCCTCGTCCCGTGCGCCCGCGCCGCGTCAGCCCGGGTTCTTGATCGCGACGACCTTGCGGCCCTTGTAGTGGCCGCACGAGCCGCAGGCCCGGTGGGGCCGGGTCGCTTCGCCGCAGTTCGGGCAGGCCACGATCTCGACCGGGGTGACCTTGTCGTGGTTCGCGCGCCGCATGTCGCGCTTCGGTGGGGTGACTTTTCTCTTCGGTACGGCCACGGCTCGGTCTCCTGGATTGTCTCGCCGGCTTGGGGCGCGGCGACGTATCTCACTTCTTCGTTCGGCTGGCCATCGAGGACTTTAGCCTGGGCTTGCCTCGCTTCGTAGCTCGGGCGGCTCTGCGGACCTCGGCGGGGGATGGCCTCCGGGGCGCCTCGCCTGCGCCCTCCCCCTGAAGGAGGTAGCGCAGCGCCTCGAACGGGTTCGGCTTGCCGCCTCCGGGGCGCGACGGAGAGGGGTTTGGAGCGGCGTTTCCTTGAGAACGACCGTCCTGCCGGGAGGGGCCCCCGCCCGAGAGGGCCCGCAACAGGGGCAGCTCGCGCCCGTGAGGGTGCGAATCAGAAAGCGATTTCGGCTCCTCGATACCCGTACAGGCCTCCGAGCACAAGGGGAAGCTCGGGAGCTCCAGCAGGATGGCCTCTCGGACGAAGCCGTCCAGGACCACGCGCTCGCCGTCGTAGGTGTCCTCGTCCGCCTCGGCGCTCGAGAACTCGTACTCGCCCGGGGGCGCCCGCCGCTTGCCCTTGGTCGAGCCAGCTCGGTCCTTCTGCTGGCCGGCCCGCTCCTTGTCGTGGGGGACCTTCGCCTGGCCGGTCTTCGCCGGAGCGGCGCTCGCCTTGTCGAGCCCCACGCTGCGCCCCGCCGAGCTCTTGGTGGCCTGCCGCGGCCCCCCCTCCGATCCCCCGGCCCGCGGCGTCAGGAGCAGGGCGAGGTCGGTGTCGATCACGATCGGCACCGGCCCGAGGCAGCGCGCGCAAGGGAGGCGGACGTGGGCGCTCACCTTGGCCGTGACCACCACGTCGGCGCGGCCGCTCCGGGAGAGGCGAGCCTTGAACTGGCCGGGCCCGTCCGCGCTCGCGTCTGCGTCCGCGGTCTGGGCGGTGAGCCACGGCGCCGGGAGCTCGACGACGAGGCTCGTCCCGGAGGTGTGGATATCGCTCGCGGGCACGACGAGGAGGGGCTGCACCGGACCCGGCGGCTTACCCCCGCTCGCCTCCACATGCAAGGTCAGGCGCCGCCGCGCGCGGCGCCGGCCGCCGCCCAGGCGGCCACGACCTCCGCGACGACCCGCTTGGCGGACGCGATCGCCCCGTGCATGAAGCCGGGGCGATACGACGTGTGGTCACCCGCGAAGAACACGCTGCCTTCGCGCGCGCCGAGCGCGCGCCCGAAGCGCACGAGCTGACCCGGCTTGAACCACGCGTACGCCCCGCGGGCGTGGGGATCGTCGTCCCAGCACTTGGTGACGCCCGCCGCTCGGTGCAGCTTCATGCCGGGGTGGACGATCTCGAGCTCCTCCACCGCCGCGCCGATCCGCTCCGCCTCCCCCATCGCGGCGAAGCGCCTCGCTCGCTCGCCGCTGAGGTAGGCGCCGAGGACGCCGCGGGGTCCGCTTGCTTGCGAAGCCTCCTCCCGGACGCGGCCGATCCAGAGATCCGTCTCGGCGTCGCCGGCCTCGCCGCGCTCGGCCCAGAAGCGCGCGCGGGACTCGACGAAGAGCCGCGCCACCGAGACGAGCGAGAGCTCCGTCGTCGCGCGGCGCTTCTCCTCCGAGAGGGGCGGCGCGAAGGTGATCTCGGCGACCAGCGGCGACGGCACGGCGCAGACCGCGAAGTCGGCCTCCACCACCTCATGCTCGCCGCGCCGCGTGAAGTCGACGCGAACGCTCCCCGGGCGCTGGGTGATCGCCCGCACCTCCGCGCCGAGCAAGAGGCGCTCCCCGAGCGCGGCGGCGAGCGCGCTCGGGAGCCTGTCGGCGCCGCCCGCGATGCGCCCGCCGTGGCGCGTCTGCGCGCTCCGCTCGATCTCTGCGGCGATGCTCAGCGCCTCGCGCATGATCCAGAGCGCCGAGCTGTCGCTCAGATCGCCGCTCGGGCAGAGCGCGAGGATCTCGTCGCGGTAGGCCTGCGATGCCCCGATCGACGTCAGGTGCTCGTCCGCGGACATCCGGTCGAGCCCCGCGAGCTCGGCGGGGGGCCAGTCCCAGGCCTCGTGATCTCCGCCCGCGGCGGGCTCGGCGAACCGCGACAGGCGCCCCAGGAAGCCGAGCGTCTCCTCCTCCGCCGTAAACGCGCTGGGCTCCTCCGGCGATTCGCCGACCGGGATCACCCTCCGCCGGCCTCCTCGCACCTGGACGGTCGCGAGCGGCGGCCGCTTCGGTCGGGGGGACGTGGCCACGCGGTGCTCGTCGAGCAGCGCGAGCAGATCCGCGTCCCCCACGACGTGCGTGGCGCCGGCTTCGACGTACAGACCCTCCTGAAAGGGGCTGCGCAGCGTCAGGATGCGCCCACCGGGTCGGGTCTGCGCTTCGAGCACGGTCACCTC
>CAZBJI010000172.1:0-16808 GCA_964492175.1 uncultured Polyangiaceae bacterium
CCCATGACCCTGCGAAAATCTCCGCCGGGTGGCCCCATGACCCTGCGAACCGGCAGACGATCGATGGCGTGCTGCAGAGGGGCGCGATTTTCTGCTCTGTCTGCGCGCATAGCCCGTTCTGCTACGACTTGACGCAGGATCCGCCCGTGTACGTCTACATCACCGACCCGATGGAGCCGTGCCCCGCCGACCTCTTTCCCGCGAGTGTCGCTTGGCGACGCTCCAGCGGTGAGAATCTTGACGAGGAGAGCTTCTATTGCGTCAAGCCCACCATTGCGGACGAGTTCGACGTCCAGGGGACGTCATATTGCCTGGACAGCAATCTCGCGAAGCACTCCTTCGTCGACCCATGCGCAGATGCGGACGACGTCTGCGTGCCGGAGGCTTGCGGGGGAAGCACCGCCTGCGTGTCGCAAAACACGGAGCTCGTGGAGGTGTGCGGGGAGGTCGTCAACGGCGACGTCGGCGGGGGCCGGCAGGCTGCACGGCAGAAGGTCGTCGACAAGGCCGGCACGTACCATCACCCGAACGTGCCGGGGAACATCAACGCGGATCCGAGTGCTCCTGACGAGCCCCCGCCGGAGCGGTACTGCTTCGTCACGTGCTTCGACCCGGATTACCTCACCAACACGTACCCGTGCAACCCGGCCGATGACCCCGGCGTCAGCCTCACGTCCACATTCGTTTCGATCGATCTAGGGTCGGAGGCCACCGTCACCGTCCAGACCACGGACCAGGACGGAGGCGTCCAGGCCATCACGTCGAGCGTGGACGTCGAGGGCATCATGGCCATCGACGTCCCGCGCGAGTGTCGTGGCCGCGACGACGGCGAGCCCGCGACCTGCGGCGCAAGCATCGGGTCCGTGTTGCTGAGTGGCCGCTCCGATCTCGTCGTGCAGGGGTTCACGATCAGGGACCTTAGCCTGATCAATCGGGCTGTCTGGACCGCCTCCGCGACGGCGATCGGGGTCAGCACCACGGTGACTCTGGACGCGGGGCGCGCGCTCGTCACCGGCACGGTAGAGCCGTTCGGCGTTCTCTCGATGAGCCCAGAGATCGGGGGCCTCTCGGGGGTGCTCGACTGGAGCGATCGCACGTACCGAAGCACGGCTATCTTCCCGAGCCCTTTCGGCAGCGGAAACAGCACCGTTCTCGCCCTCTCCGGCACGATCGCGAACATCCCGCCGCGAGCCGACGCCGGGCCCGATCAGGCGTTCGAGTGCACCGGCGACGGAAGAGCAACGGTGACGCTGAACGCTCTGGGCAGCACGGATCCGGATGGCGACCAGGACCTCGCCTCCTTCGTCTGGTCCCGCGAGATCGACGGCAACTGGGTGGTGTCGTCGGGGCCGACGCTGACCGCCCCGTTCCGGCTCGGGGAGAGCAACGTCGCCCTCACGGCTATGGACTCGGCGAGAGCGAAGGACACGGACGGTGTGAAGATCACCGTGATCGACGCGCTGTCCCCCAACTTCTTGGGGCTCGACGTGGCGACCGACTGCCTCTGGCCACCCAATCACAAGATGCACCTCTTCCGCCTCGGACAAGAGATTCAGCCCAACGTAGTCGACGCGTGCGATTCGTCCCCTGCCGTGCGCATCGTCGCGGTCACGAGTAGCGAGCCCGACGACGGCACGGGCGATGGCGACACCGCGACCGACATTCGCTTTGGGGACGAGGCGGTCTGCCTGCGCGCCGAGCGGAGCGGGTCATCCAACCAGCCCCGTCTCTACACCGTGATCGTCGAGGCGGTCGACGCAAGCGGCAACGCGAGTCTCCACGACGTGGTGATCACGGTCCCTCACAACCAGGGAAACAAGAATGGCTCGCAATGCACCACGGGTCACCTCGCGCCGCCTGTCCAGGACGACGATCCCCGGTGCCCGTAGACGCTGGTGCCGCGGATGCGTCCTGCTGGTGCGGTGCGGGCGCGGCGCCCGTCCGCCTCGGTCCCCGGCGTGCGACCCGTCGTGCGTCGGCAATGGCGCGGTCGCCCAGGGGTGAACGTGCACGATCGGAGAGTACGGCCACCCGACGCTCACGTGCCCCGTGGGCTGACGCTGGCGGGTGAGGCTCGGCGGCCTCGCGCAGCTCACCGCGGCACGGGCGGGACGATGACCTCGTTGATCGTCTGCACGCTCGCGCCGGCTGGGTACGCGTACGACACGTACTGGCTGTAGCCCGGCTGGCCCGACTGCCCCGTGACCTCGGTGCCCCAGCCCCATACCGTGAGGCCGAAGGGCGCTGGGCTCGAGGCGTGGTTCTTCCCGTTGTCGCAGCCGGCCTGGCCCTGGAACTGTCCGGTCGAGATGTCCACGCGCAGGTACTCGTACGTCCCGCTGGAGCCGACCGGCTGCCAGCCGGTGAGCACGCCCATGCAATCGAGCGTCACGTCGGCGAAGCCGCCGCCGTCGTTTCGACGAACGAAGACCAGGTTCGTCTCCGGGTAGGTGGGGTCGGTGAAGAACGTGTACTCGTTCAAGTACTGCGCTGCAGGGATGACGTTGACGAACTCGGGGTCGCCGCGGTTCGAGTACGCGGCGCCGCCGGTCATGTACGCCGCGACGTAGAACGGGTGGTCCTCGTCCTGGCTGCTCACCGTGAAGGGCTCGGAGGACCGCACCTCGAAGCTCTGCCCGCGGTCCACGGTGGTCTGCGCGCCCATCGGCGGCGCGGGGTCCCACGTGAGCGTGGTCCCGTCCACGGCGCCGGTGATGCGGACGGGGGGCGTCTCGTTCGCGCCCGGCATCCGATCTCGGTAGCGGACGGAGACGTACTCGCTGCCGAGCGCCCGCACCGGCGGGATCTGCTCGTGCGCCGCGTCGCACGCGTAGGCGTCGATGTTGATGCAGGACTGCTCGCCCCAGAGGCCGAGCGCCTTGTCGGCGGAGATGACGCTGCCGAGCAGGTCCTCGGGCTGCTCGATGCGGAGCACCTGCCCGCGGTCCAGGCTGAAGACCTGCGGGACGTTGGCGGGGCCGCCGACCACGCCCGTCCCCGGAGCGATCGCGACCGAGGGGAGGATCGTCACCGTCGTCGCGTCCTCGGCCGCGACGATGGCGATCGCCGGGTTCAGCGTGTTGTTGCCGATCGGGCGGGGGGTGATGGCGACGTAGTTGCTGTCCCAGGTGGACGTGGGCAGGAGCAGGCTCGCGTCGCTGATCTCGCTGCGCCCGCCGCCGAACGGGATGATGTCGTAGGCGACCACCGGCGCGCTCGTGAAGATGCGGAGCGCCTCGCCGGTATCGTTCGTGCCGGCGACGCCGTCGGTCCACGCGCCGGCGGCGGCGTCGGTCTCGGCCGCGGGCATCGGGCACTGGGTCCCCATGAAGCCGCCGATGGAGTCGCGCAAGAACACGATGGCGACCTCACCGGGCGGGAGGCTGCCCCCTTGGCCGAGCGGCGACAGCGTCAGGCCGGTGCCGACGCCGTTCGGGAGGTACGCGTACTTCGAGAGATCGATCGCCTGGCCCGCGGCCTCCCCCGAGATCGTGATCGGCGCGTTCCACGTGTTCGCGATGAAGACGGCGTGGCACCCGCGGCCGAAGAGCGTCTGCGGGTTGTGCGCGTAGTACTCGCAGCCGATGCTGCTCTTGTTCGCGACGGCGGCGTCGCACGCGGGTACGCAGGCGGCCGAGGCGCAGCCCTGGTCGGGCGGACACGTGGTGACGAGGCCGCCGTTGCAGTCGACGATCGAGTGCAGATCGGCCGAGCAAGAGAGGCCGCAGTTGCCGTTGCCGCCCCCGCCCGCGGCGAACGAGCCGGTGGACCCGCCCGCGCTCGCCGTGGACGGCTGCGAGCCCGTCGACGTGTCGGTGCCACCACCGCCCGCGTCGTCCTGACCGGCGGAGCAGGCGACGAAGAGGAGGAGGCTCGTGAGGAGCGAGGAGGTTCGGCCAAGCATGGCCCGATCCTACTACGCGAAGGTCCGGACGAACGCCTCGACCTCGTCGATCAGGGCTCGGCGGTGCTCCGCGAGGATGTAGGTGTGGTCCGCCCGAGGAAAGAACCGGACGCGGACGCGCCCGGCGGGGGCGAGGTCCGGGAACATCTCGGCGAACTGTCCCTCGTGCACGTAGTCGGACCAACCTCCGGTGTAGACGAAGAGGAAGCGAGCGCCCCGCGCGAGCGCGCGCTCGAGCTCCGCGCGCACGCGGTCCCGGGGAGGCCACTCCTGGTCGAACGCGCTCGTCGCGTCCTCCCCGGGGAGGTCGGCCCCCGCGGGCTCCGGGCCGGCGCCCACTCTGTCGCGCGCGAGCGCGGCCAGCCGAGCGAGGTTCGCGCGCCAAGCCCTCGGGTCGACGAGCCGCGGTAGGAGCTGCGCGCGCCAGTACCCTGGCGTCCGATACGCGTAGCCGTCGAGGAGCACGGCGCCCACCACGCGCGCGTCGGCCACCGTGATCCGGTGGGCGTTCATGGCGCCCGCGCAGAGGCCGAGCGCGATCGCGGTCTGGGCCTGGTAGCGCGCGCCGAGGAAGTCGAGCGCCTCCCCCGCGTCCTGGACCGACCGCTCCTCGTACGAGGTGCCACCGGGCCGGGTGCCGCTGTCGCCGATCGACGATTGGTCCATCCGCAAGACCACGAAGCCGCGCTCCGCGAGGAGGCGAGCGAGCTCGACGTGGAGCCGAAAGGGACCCACGCGGTGGATGAGCCCCGCGTTGAGCAGGAGGACGGCGGGCCGCTCGGGCCTCGGCTCCGCGGGCGCGGTGACCACGCCGAACAGGCGCTCTCCGGCGCCGAACAAATGCGCGCGCTCCGAGTGGGTCACGAGGCCGCCTCGAGCGCCTCCGCGATGACGCGGGGGGCGTCGCCGGGCGGGAGCAGCTCCTCGATCTGCGTCGGGTCGTCCCACCGCCCGCGTACGTCGCACCCGTGCACCTCGACGGTCCGACCGGCGGGCTCGACGGAGCCGGCGATGTCACCCGTCGCGCGATCTCCTCCCGGCCCGACCACCACGATCCGAGCGGCGGTCGCGTCGCGCCAGAGGGGTGGCTGCAGCGCGCCGATCTCGGCCGCGAGCGCGGCGGGAAAGGAGAAGCCCACGAGCTCGTCGCTCCGGCTGGGCGGAGGGTCGACCAGCGCGGGCACGACCCGGCCGGCGGCCTGCCGGACGTGCTCGGGCCACCGGTGCCAGAACCGGCGCTCGTCGGTGAGGACCCCGGCGTGCAGCGCGCGGAGGTCGCGCAGGTACACGTCGCCGCGCGTGATCGGCTCCCACGCGATCAGCGCGCGCGGCTTGACGCGGGGCGCCGCGAGCGCGGCCAGCGTCGCGCCGAGCCGGAGCCCGCAGAGCGAGACCTTGCGCACGCCGGCCGTGTCGCGCAGCTCCTCGGCGGCGCGGCGAACGTCCTCGACCCAGCGGGCGACCGAGGCTTCTTCGACGCGGCCCGCGGAGTCACCGACGCCGAACCAGTCGAAGCGCAGCGCCGCGAAGCCAGCGCGCCCGAGGGCCGCCGCCACCTGGCGCAGCGCCCAGTGGGAGCGCACGTGCTCCTGGGCGATGGGCGGGCAGATGACGACGCCGTGCCCGCGGTCGCGTCCGGCGTGAGGCGGCGTGAGCGCGCCGAACAAGGGGCTGGCCGAGTCTCCGAAGTAGAGCGGGGTCAACTCGTGGGGCCCTCGCTAGGCGCTCGCTCGCTCCCGGTCACGGGGCCTAACGTACACGAGCCCGGCCCTGGGCTCGCGGCCCAGTTGGCCGCCGCCCCCGCGCCCATGAACGGGTAGGCTGAGGCGCCTCGCCTGCGCCGCGTTCGACGAGGGGACGCCTGCGCGCTCCCGCCGCGAGCCCTGGCTGCCGGCGCCGGCCTGACAGTCGGAGTAAGGCGCTGTCCGGGGAAGATCTCACGCCGGGACCGTAGGGTCCCGGCATGCGAGCTCACCGTCTCGGTGCCCTTCGTTCACAGATCGCGATCGCCCTCTCGCTCCTCGCGTGCGCCGAGGGAGGTACGATCGCGGCGGATCGTGAGGACGCGGGCGACGCGGCGGGCGGGGCCGCCGCGGGCGGGGGAGGCGGGCCGGCGGCAGGCGCTGGCGGTGCGCCGGCCGCCGGCGGAGGGGCTCCGGCGGGATCGAGGTCCTCGCCGCGGACCAGGCGTACCCCTGGGGCATCGCGGCCATCCCCGGCGGCGCGGTCTGGGCGAACCGCGGGGACTCCGCGGGCGCCGAGGCGGACGGGTCCGTGGTCGCGTGGCGCGAGGCCTGGGGCGCAGCGTCGATCGCGGTCGGAGAGCGCGCGCCCGACCAAGTCCTCGTACGCGGCGAGGACGTATTCTTCACCACCTACGTCTCCGACGGCGCGATCCGCCGTGCGTCGCTCGCCGGCGGCGCGGCGGAGGACGTCGTGGGCGGACAGCTCGCGCCCATCGGCTTGGCGGAGAAGGGGGGCGTGCTCTATTGGTCGACCAGCGACGGAGGGATCCACGCGCTGACCGATCAGGGGCACGCGATCCTCGCTTCGGGAGAGCTCGCTCCGAGCATCGTCGCCGTGGACGCCGAGCGCGTGGTCTGGACCACGTTCCTCGAGGCGGGCGCGGTGCGCTCGGTCCCGCGCGCCGGAGGCGATCCCGCCGACGTCGCGGCGGATCTGGGATCGCCCGCGGGGGTCGCGCTGGCGGACGGGTACGCCTACTTCGCCGCGTTCGACGACGGCGTCGTCGCGCGGGCGCCTCTCGACGGCGGTGCCGTCGAGGTGCTCGCAGAAGGAGAGGGTGGCCCCGCGGGCGTCGCGACCGACGGCGAGCGCGTGTGCTGGGCGAGCATGACCGCGGGGGTCGTCGCGTGTGCGAACGTCGATGGGAGCGCGCGGGTCACCGTCGCAAAGGAGCAGACCGCCCCCAACGGCGTCGCGATGGAGGGGGGCTGGGTGTACTTTACGAACCACGCCGCCGGGGCGAGCGTGGCACGCGCGCGCGTCCCGGGAAGCGGGCCCTGAGGGCTCGCGCGGGCGTGGCGCCGGACCTGCGCCGGGCTGCACCAGGCCTGCTAAGCTGAGGCGCGATGTCCACGGCGGCGGACGACGACGTCTCACGGTGGCGAGCCCGCGTGGGGACGAGCATTCGGGGAAAGTGGCGCCTGGACGCCCTCCTCGGGGTCGGCGGGATGGCGGCCGTCTACTCGGCGACGCACAAGATCGGGCGGCGCGACGCCATCAAGATCCTCCACCCCGAGGTCGCCGTCTCCCGCGAGCTCCGGGCTCGGTTCGAGCAAGAGGCCCTCGCCGTCGGCAAGCTCGGCCACCCCGGGGCGGTGCAGGTGCTCGACATCGACGTCACCGAGGAGGGGGCCCCGTTCCTGGTGATGGAGCTGCTCGACGGCGAGAACCTGGGCCAGCGCGCGTACCGGCTCGGAGGCCTCCCCGAGGGCGAGCTGCTCGCTCACACCGACGCGTTGCTCGACGTGCTCGCCGCGGCCCACGCGCTCGGGATCGTGCACCGCGACATCAAGCCGGACAACCTCTTCGTGACGACGTCGGGGCAGCTCAAGGTCCTCGATTTCGGCATCGCGAGGATGAAGAGCGGCGGCTCCGGACAGAAGACGCGCGCGGGCGCGATGCTCGGGACGACGAGCTACATGGCTCCCGAGCAGATCCACGGCAAGGACATCGATGGCCGCGCGGACCTCTACGCCGTCGGCGCGACGCTCTTCCGGATCCTCGCCAAGCGCAAGCTCCACGAGGCGACGACGGACGCCGAGCTCCTCGTGAAGATGGGGACGGAGCAGGCGCCTCCGCTCCGGAGCGTCGCTCCCGACGTGTCCGCCGCCGCCGCTGCCGTCGTCGACAAGGCGCTCGCCTTCCGGGTCGAGGATCGGTACCCGGACGCGCGCGTGATGCAAGCGGACGTGCGCGCGGTGCTGCGGGGTGAGGAGCCCGCGTTCGCCAGGACCGGCGCCCTCCCCGTTGGCGTCGGGCTCGCGGTCGCGGCCGCGCTCGGTGCGGCGTCGACGGGCGCCGCGGCGTTCGCGATGGAGCCCACCGGCGCAGCGCCGGGGCCGGGGCCCGCACGTGAGCCCACGGCGGTCACCGCGACGGGCGGCCCCGCGCCCGATCCTGCGGGTGTCACGCAGCCCGGCATGATCGAGCCGACGCCTCCGCCGAGCTCCGCTGCGTACGGCGTGGAGCCGACGAGCGCGGCGTCCCCCGCGGCCCTCGGGAGGTCCCACGCCGAGGCTCCCGCGTCGGTCCGTCTCGCTCCGATCGCCGCCGGGGCCACCGTGGGGGCGGCGCCGCCGCACGGCCCGCCGCTCGAGCCCACGGCGATGCCCGTCGTGCTCGGCCAGACCGGCGCTGGAGCCCGCGACGAGCGGCGGGGCAGCCCGCCGCCCGCCCTGTTCTTCGCGATCGGCGGCGCGATGCTCCTGCTCGGGATGTCGTTCGGGGCGTGGTGGATGCTCAGGAGCGAGGGGAGCGTCTCTGCCTCGGCGGCAGACGCCGCGTCCGAGCGGCGATCCGAGAAGGACGCGGAGCCGCGCAAGGAGCGCTCGCCGGAGCGAGAGGGCGGCTCCGAGCCGGCGCCGACCGGCGCTCCGAGCGCCCGTCCGAGCCCCACCGCCCCCAAGGGTGGACCGCACGCAGATCCCGCGCCGGACCCGACCGGCGCGCCTTGGCCCCTCCCGATCCCGACCCTCCCAGCTCCCACGCCGACCGCGTCACCCACCGCGTCCCCCGCGCCGACGCCGACGGGCACCGGGCGCGCGACCGGCGGTGACGACGACGACGACGACGACAAGAAGAAGAGCAAGGAGAAGGAGAAGGAGAAGAAGGGCGGCAAGGGCAAGAAGAAGAAGGACGACTAGTCCCGCGCGCTTCGGGCACGCCGCGTGCTTTGGATCTCCGTCGAGGGAGGTTCGAGATGCGCGAGGGTAGGTCCGTCCAAGAAGAGCTGCTCGTCCTGAGGGAGCTGATGTGCGCGGTGGCGGGCCAGCTCGGCGCGCTCTCGGATGGCCTGCCGGGCCCCGAGCAGGGTGTTTGTCGCATCGCCCGCGCCGAGGCGCTCAGCCTCGCGGACACGATCGACGACATCTCGCGCGCGGTCTCGCGCGGACCGGAGCGCGCGACCGCCGGCGCAGAGCCTGCGTCAGGCGCAGCGTCGCGAGGGCGAGGGATCGTGGCGACCCTCCCGCTCGCGCAGAAACGCGCCTCGTAGCGGCCACGGTGGCGTGGCCGGAGAGTTGCTTGGTGGGAACCAGGAGAACTCGAACCATGAGCGATGAAGTCAACCTGGGCGCCGTCGAGCGGGTCATTCGCGTCGTGCTCGGCATCGTGATTTTCTCTCAGCTGTTCATCGGCGGCTCGCCCCTCGCGCTGATCGGGCTGGTGCCGCTCGTGTCCGGCGTCCTCGGCTTCTGCCCCATCTACTTCTTCGCCGGTTGGTCCACCGCGAAGAAGACGCCTCTCAAGCACGCCGAAGCGGATCACGACGCCATCGATCCCACCCACACCCGGCTCGCGTGAGGCGGTGAGCCCGATGAGCAGGCCCCACGAGCTTCGCTGCTACGAGTACGTGAACCGCCCGTACGTCGTCGTCCGAGACGCGGTGCGCGCCGATCCCTACGGCATCCTAGGTCGCGCGACGACCGGCGCGGCGCACCGCGCCGGGAGCGTGGCCGCCAATCTCCGGCTCGAGATCGGAGGGCTCGAGCTCGCGAAGGCGGTCACGATCCAGATCGCCCGAGTGGCCGAGGAGAAGGACGCCACGGGCGAGCTCCGCACCGAGCTCGAGCTCGCCTGGGCGGCGGAGAGCAGGCCCGAGCTCTTCCCGAAGATGCGCGCGGTGCTCAGGATCTATCCGCTCGCGTCCGGAGAGACGCAGCTCGAGCTGCGCGGGACCTACGAGCCGCCCCTCGGCCTGCTCGGTCAGGCCATCGACGCCGCGGGGCTCCACCGCGTCGCTGACGCGAGCGTCCACCGCTTCGTCACCGACGTCGCTGCGCTCCTCAAGGCCGAGCTCCCCACGCGGCCCAGCCACTCCGCGCTGGGCTCCTGACGGGGGTCGGGATCGGCCAGAACCTGGGCGACCGCGGGGCCTTGGCCGCGCACCGCAGGACCCCCCTACCTTTCGGGGGGGTTTCTGCTTAGGATGCGCGACCTTTCGGAAACACCCCATCGTGCATCCCACCGATGTCTCGAAGAGCCCCGACCATTTCCACAAAGTGGTCGACTGCCAGTGGGCCTGCCCTGCCCACACCAACGTCCCGGAGTACATCCGGCTCATCGCCCAGGGGCGGTTCGCCGACGCGTACCTGCTGAACCGGCAGTCGAACGTCTTCCCCGGCGTCCTGGGACGAACGTGTGATCGGCCCTGCGAGCCGGCGTGCCGGCGCGGCCGCGTCGAGGACAAGCCCGTCGCGATCTGCCGGCTGAAGCGGGTGGCCGCGGACCTCCGAGGCGACGTGGACGCCCAGCTCCCGGTCGCGCCGAAGGAGAAGAACGGCAAGCGCATCGCCTGCGTGGGCGCGGGCCCGGCGTCGCTCGCCGTGGCCAACGATCTCATGCCCCTCGGCTACGAGGTCACCATCTTCGAGAAGCTGAAGGTGCCGGGCGGCCTCATGCGCTCCAACATCCCGGCGTTCCGGCTCCCCGAGGAGGTGCTCTCCGAGGAGATCGACATGATCCTGCGGATGGGCGTCGACATCCGCTACGACTCGCCCATCACCAGCATGAAGGCGCTCCTCGCGGAGGGCTTCGACGCGGTGTTCGTGGGCAGCGGCGCCCCGAAGGGCAAGAACCTGGAGCTGCCAGGCCGCTACGACACGGACCGCATCCACATCGGCATCGACTGGCTGGAGTCGATCGCGTTCGGACACGTCGACTCCGTCGGCGAGAACGTCCTCATCATCGGCGTCGGCAACACCGCGATGGACTGCTGCCGGTCGGCCCGCCGCATCGGGGGCAAGAACATCCGGGTGATGGCGCGCAAGCCGCGCGGGTACTTCAAGGCGTCCCCCTGGGAGCTCGAGGACGCCGAGGAGGAGCAGGTCCAGATCCTCATCAACCACGCGCCGAAGGAGTTCGTCGTCGAGAACGGCAAGCTCAAGGGCATGCTCTTCGACAAGGTCGAGTGGGAGATCCCGGAGAAGGGGGAGCCCACCAAGTCACGGGTGATCGAGACGGTCTTTCTTCCGGCCGACGACGTCATCCTCGCCATCGGCCAGGAGGCGGCGTTCCCGTGGATCGAGGAGGGCATCGGCTTCGAGCTCGACAAGTGGGGGAACCCCAAGGTCGACAAGACCACCTTCCAGTCCACGCGGGAGGGCGTCTTCTTCGGCGGGGACGCAGCCTGGGGGCCGCTCAACATCATCTGGGCGGTCGAGCACGGCCACCAGGCGGCGATCTCGATCCACGCGCACTGCCAGAAGCGCTCCCTGACGGATCGGCCGCGCCAGGGGATGAACCTCTCCACCGCGAAGATGGGCATCCACGAGTGGGCGTACTCCAACGACTACAGCTCCGACAAGCGGCAGAAGATGAAGCACGTGGAGCTCGTGGAGCGCTTCCAGCGCATGAACATCGAGGTCGAGATGGGCTTCGACGCGGAGCAGACCGCGCGTGAGGTGCAGCGCTGCCTCAACTGCGACGTCCAGACCGTCTTCACGGACTCCGCGTGCATCGAGTGCGACGCGTGCGTCGACATCTGCCCCGTCCTCTGCCTGACCATCGCGGAGAACGGGGAGGAGCCGGAGCTGCGCGAGCGCCTGAGCGCGCCCGCGAAGAACACCGCGCAAGACCTCTTCGTGTCGGGGCCGCTGCCCCAGACGAAGCGCGTCATGATCAAGGACGAAGACGTGTGCGTCCATTGCGGGCTGTGCGCCGAGCGGTGCCCCACGGCGGCGTGGGACATGCAGACGTTCGAGCTCCTCATCCCCTACGCAGGAAGTCCCGCGTGCAACAACAGCAAGCTCTGAAGGTCAACGACTTCGCGTTCAAGCTCGCGAACGTCAACGGGACGGGCTCGGCGAGCGCCAACAGCCTCCTCATGCAGGCCATCTTCCGCAAGGGGATCCCCGTGTCCGGGAAGAACTTGTTCCCGTCCAACATCCAGGGCCTGCCCACCTGGTACGAGGTGCGTGTCCAGAAGGACGGCTTCACCGCGCGCACGGCCGAGTACGACCTGATGGTCGCCATGAACGCCGAGACCTACGCGCGCGACGTCGCGGAGGTGAGATCCGGCGGCTACGTGATCTACGACTCCACCTGGCCGCTCGACGCGAAGCTGGTCCGGCCCGACCTGACGTACTTCGGCGTGCCGTACGCGCGGCTCTGCAACGAGGCGTTCGAGAACTCCCGCGAGCGCACGCTGATGAAGAACATCGCGTACGTCGGCACGCTCACGGCGCTGCTCGCCATCGACATGGACGTCGTCTCCGGGATGCTGAAGGAGAAGTTCGCGAAGAAGCCGGCCTTGATGGAGTCCAACCGCAAGGCCATCGAGCTCGGCTACGCGTACGCCAAGGAGCACTTCCCCTGTCCGCTGCCGATCCGCCTGGAGACGATGGACGCGACGAAGGACGCCGTGCTCATCGACGGCAACACGGCGACCGCGCTGGGCTGCCTCTACGCCGGCGCCACCGTGGCCGCGTGGTACCCCATCACCCCGAGCACGAGCGTGCTCGACGCGTTCAAGGCGTTCTGCGAGAAGTACCGGGTCGATCCGGAGACGGGGGAGCGGAACTACGCCATCCTCCAGGCGGAGGACGAGCTCGCCGCGATCGGAATGGTCATCGGCGCGTCGTGGAACGGGGCCCGCTCGTTCACGTCGACGTCCGGGCCCGGCATCTCGCTCATGGGCGAGCTGATAGGCCTCGCCTACTACGCGGAGATCCCGGCGGTGATCGTGGACGTGCAGCGGGTCGGTCCCTCCACGGGCATGCCCACGCGCACCCAGCAAGGGGACATCCTCTTGTGCGCCTACGCCTCGCACGGGGACACCAAGCACATCGTGCTGTTCCCCTCGAACCCGGCGGAGTGCTTCGAGTTCGCCGTGAAGGTGTTCGACCTGGCGGAGCGCTTCCAGACGCCGGTGTTCCTCCTCACCGACCTGGACATCGGCATGAACGACTGGGTGGTGCCGCGCCTCACCTGGGACGACGCCTACCGGCCGGACCGCGGCCGCGTCCTCACGAAGGAGCAGCTCGAGGCGATCCCGAAGTACTACCGCTACTCGCCGGAGGACGAGCTCGGGGTCGCCGCGCGCACGCTCCCGGGCGTCCACCCGAAGGGCGCGTTCTTCACCCGAGGCTCCGGGCACAACAAGCTCGGCGGCTACACGGAGGTCCCCGCGGAGTACCAGGACGTGATGGATCGGCTGACGCGCAAGCACGAGGCCGCCAAGAAGCACGTCCCGCCGCCCGTTATCGAGCGCAGATCGGGCGCCAGCATCGGCGTCGTCACCGTCGGTGGCTGTGATCTCGCCGTGCGGGAGGCGCTCACCGCGCTGGAGGCCCAGGGGACGCCCTGCGACCTCATGCGCGTCCGCGCCTTCCCGTTCGGTGCAGAGGTCGAGGCGTTCCTCGCCGAGCACGATCGGATCTTCGTCGTGGAGCAGAACCGCGACGCGCAGCTCCGGTCGCTCCTCTCCCTGGAGACGGCGGTCCCCAAGCACAAGCTCCACTCGGTGCTCGCCTACGGCGGCTTCCCGCTCCAGGCGGCGCAGGTCGTGGCCGGCATCGCGTCGCAGGTGCCCCAGCCCGTGAAGCGGCCCGTCTTCGACGAGCAGGCGGCCCGCACGAACGGGGGTGCGTCGTGAGCTTCATCAAGAAGCCGCCGGTCACGCACCCGTCTCTCGAGCCGAACGCGCTCGGCCTCACGGTTCGGGACTACGAGGGGTCGATGTCCACCCTCTGCGCAGGGTGCGGCCACGACTCCATCACCGCGGCGATCGTGCGGGCGCTCTTCGAGCTGGACATGCCCCCGCACCGCATCGCCAAGCTCTCCGGCATCGGCTGCTCGTCGAAGACCCCCACCTACTTCGTCTCGAACGCGCACGGGTTCAACTCGGCGCACGGGCGCATGCCGGCGATCGCGACCGGCGCCAACGCGGCGAACCGGTCGCTCACCTACATCGGGGTGAGCGGCGACGGGGACTCCATGTCCATCGGGCTCGGGCAGCTCTGCCACGCGATCCGCCGCAACGTGAACATGCTCTACGTCATCGAGAACAACGGCTGCTACGGCCTCACGAAGGGGCAGTTCTCGGCCTCGACGGACATCGGGTCCAAGTCCAAGCGAGGGGAGCCGAACACGATGCCCCCGCTCGACCCGGTCATGATGGCGCTCGGCATCGGCGCAACCTTCGTGGCGCGCAGCTTCTCCGGGGACAAGGCGCAGCTCGTGCCCATCCTCAAGGCTGGCCTCAGCCACAACGGCTTCGCGCTCGTGGACGTGATCTCGCCCTGCGTGACCTTCAACGATCACGAGGGCTCCACGAAGAGCTACGCGTACACCCGCAAGCACCAGCTCCCGGTGATCGAGTCCGACTTCGTCCCCGTGAAGGAGGAGATCACGGCGTCGCTCCCCGAGGGCGCCGCGACCACCGTCGTCCTGCACGACGGCAGCAGCGTGTGCTTCCGCAAGGTCGGCACCGACTACGATCCGACGGACCGCAACGCGGTCATGGCCGCCCTGCAGAGCCACCAGCGCTCGGGAGAGGTCCCCGTGGGGCTCCTCTACCTGGACACCCACGGCGTCGAGATGCACGACGGCATGAAGACCACGCGCGCGCCCCTCTCGCAGCTCCCCTACGAGAAGCTCTGCCCGGGGAGCGCGGCGCTCGACAAGCTGCAGCGCGCCTACCGCTAGCGCCGCGGAGAGGCGATCACGGAAGGTCCGTGAGCACGGCGACGGAGACGACCCCGTCGCCACCGAGGCCGACAGGGACTTTCGTCGAGCGGGCCACGAAGACCGCGTCCTCGCGGCTCTGGATGGGCAGCACGACGCTCCCGCCGTCCTGCGCCACGTCCACGCACTCGCTCTCCAGGCACGCCACGGCGCGAACGCCGTCCTCGCTCGAGGGAGACCAGGTGACGGTCGCGCTCCCCGCCGACGGCGAAGCGGCCACCTCGTGGTACGAAGGCCCCACCAGCACCAGCCCCGCCAGGCGGTCCACGCCGCGCTCGACGGCCACCTCCCACACGGGGGCGTACCCGGTGAGCTCGCCGAAGTAGAGCGCCTCCGAGTAGACGTTGTAGGGCAGGACCGAGGGGCGTCCGGCCGGCCCTACGGTGACGACCGCGTCCATCACCGGGCGATCGGTCTCCCACTCTCTCACCTCGACGGAGATGCTGACCTGGACCTCCGCGTCGCTCTCCCCGCTGGGGGCGTAGGCGGCGATGTCCACGTGGACCGAGAGCGTTCCCGAGTCTTCGATCCACGGGGCCTCCACGGGCTCCTCCTCCGACTCCTCCTCCGACGGAGGCTCGAGCTCCGGGGGCTCCGCAGCCGCCCCCCCGCCGGCCTCGGGGCCCTCCGCGTCCGTCTCGTCGATCCCCGTCACGTAGCTGCACCCGAGAGGTACGAGCAAGGGCGCGAGGACCAGGCTCGTTCGAAATCGTCTCCTCATGAGCTCCACCTTTCGACCCGAAGGTGCCCTCGCGCCACTCGTCACACAAGTGAATAGAAAGCATCAAATTATTCACCTACGGTAAGGAGATGGAGGTCACCCACCTCAGGTACTTCTTCCTCGTCGCGACGACGGGGAGCTTTCGCGCCGGGGCGGAGCGGGCCCACGTCTCGGCGCCGGCGATGACCAAGGCCATCCAGAAGCTCGAGGAAGAGACCGGCGCGCGCCTCTTCGAGCGAACCACGCGGAGGGTCGTTCTCACCGAAGACGGCAAGGCCGTCCTCGAGCGGGCGCGCGAGGTGCTACGCCAGGTCGACGGCATCCGCCACGATCTGGACGCGCTCCGGACGTCGATCTCCGGCGAGCTCCGCATCGGCGCGATGGAGGTGTTCTCCGTGCACGCGCTGCCCCGGGCGGTCGCGGCGCTCGTGACGAAGCACCCGGGAGTGGTCCCGCTCACCTACGAGATGCACCCCGAGTCGATGCAGCGGCAGATCGCGAGCGGTCTGCTCGACGTGGGGTTCACCATCGGAGGCCGACCGTCGAAGGAGGTCGAGGCCGAGGTCCTCGGCATGGCCAGAGGGGTCGTCGTCTGCGGGCGCGGCCACCCGCTCTTCCGCGCGCGGAGGGTCACGCGCGCCGACCTCGCCGTGCACTCCTTCGTCGTACCGCGCTTCTTCGACCGAGAGCACCTCCCGTCGCTCGATCAGTTCCCCGAGGATCGCCACCCGCGCCGGGTGGGCGCCACCATCGAGCTGCTCCAGATGGGCGTCGAGCTCGTCCTCTCGGGGCGGTACCTCGGGTGCTTTCCCGAGGTGAGCGTCGAGCACCACCTCGACCGCGGCGCGCTTCGCCGGCTCGCTGGGCTCGGCTCGCTGCCGGCGTTCGAGCTGCAAGCGCTCACGCGCCGAGGCATCGCCCGAAAGAGGTCGGCGGCGCTCCTGATCGGCGAGATGAAGGCGCTGCTGGCCGCCCGCGTGCCCCGCGCTCGGTCCGCGCGCCGAACGTAGCTATGCTGGACGCTCGAGAGAGGTGAGGCATGGAGAGCGCATGGTTCGGGCGCTTCATCGGGTTCCTGGCGCTGACGTCGGTGGCGGTCCTTTCCTGCGACGACGAGGGCGGGACCACGAGCTCGTCCGCTGCCACCGCGGGGACGGGGTCGGGTGGCCAGCCGGGCGCCGGCGGCGCGGGCGCCGGTGGGGGCGGACATGGCGGAGTGGGCGGCGCGCCCACCGACTGCAACGTCGCCACGTG
>CAZBJI010000173.1:0-16705 GCA_964492175.1 uncultured Polyangiaceae bacterium
TCTCGGTGTGCGCGGGGCTCGTGATGTTCTCGTCCGTGGTGTTGTTCTTCTTCAAGCCGGGCACGATGTCGTAGACGTCGAAGCCTTGGAGGAAGCCCGCCTTGTCCTTGTTGAAGTAGAAGTGCGCGTGGGCGCTCAGCGTCCGGACCCCCGCCTTCTGGAGGAGCTCGGGGAAGAGGAGCTCGTCGTCCGGGTAGGCGGCGAAGAAGTAGCCGCTGCGCTTGAGCTCGCTCGGGTACCGCGCGCCCAGGAACCCGCCCAGGGTCTGGGCCGTGTACGACGAGAGCGTGTGGAACTTGGTGTACGTCGCGGCGGTCTTCTCGAAGGCGTTCAGCGTGGGCAGGACCTCCGGGTTGTATCCGGAGAAGGCCATGCGGTCGGCGCGAAGGCTGTCGATGCTGAGGACGAGGACGTTGAGCCCCTCGGGGATCCCCTTGGCCGGCGGGGCGGCGGCGCCGCTGCCGCTCGCCGCCGCGCTCGCCGGACCCGCCGCGGTCGCGGGGGCGGCCTCGGAGGACGGCGCTGCTCCGGTCGAGCTGGTGGCCGAGTCGTGCTTCTCCCCGGCGCAGGCGCCAGCGAGGAGGATCAAGAGGGGTGCGGCGAGCCTTCGCGCTTCGTGGGTCATGGGCGATGGGGGGGAAGACGAGATGGTCGTGTGTAGCGCTGGAATCGACGCCGGCCCAGCCGTTTCGTCCTCCGGCCGTCGCGCGTCGGGGGCAGCCTGAGCCCGCGGCGAAAACTGGGCGCCTCCCGACCGATGCGCTACCTGGACGGGGTGAGCTGGTTTCGCACGACGGGCCTCGCCCTCGCCATGGGCGTCTGGATGGGCTGCGGTCCCATCTTCCCGCTGACCGCCGACCCTTCGATCCCGTTCGCGCAGGGGCAGGTCCAGGCGACGTTCGGCGACGACGGGAAGGTCGACCTGGACCTCACGACCGAGCACATGGGAGACCCTGGAAAGCTCGATCCGGCGGCCACGGTCTACGTGGTCTGGATCACGGAGAAGGGCGGCCAGCCCAGGAACGTCGGGTCCTTCCGGCCGAACCCTGCCCTGAAAGGCTGGGTCGGCTTCTCCACGCAGGCCCGCTCGTTCGAGGTAAAGGTCACGGTCGAGCCGACCCCGGACGCCGAGCGGCCGACGGGCAGGGCCCTGCTCCGGGGCGAGGTGTCCGGGTAGCTGAACGCGGCCAGCGCCTCGGTTGGCCGCTGCCGTCTGGCGTCCGATCGGGAGCTGGACTACGAAGGAGCCGCCATGTCTGCCGAGAAAGTGCCCATGACGCCTGCGGGGCAGGCCCGCCTCCGGGAGGAGATGAAGCGACTGAAGGAGACCGAGCTCCCTCAGGTCGTGAAGGACATCGGGACGGCGCGCGAGCACGGGGATCTCAGCGAGAACGCCGAGTACCACGCGGCGCGCGAGCGCCAGGGGATGATCGTCGCGCGCATCAAGCACATCGAGCAGTCGCTCGCGCGCGCCGAGGTGATCGACCCGTCGAAGATCAGGAGCGACAAGGTGCAGTTCGGCGCCAAGCTGAAGCTCTCCAACGTCGAGTCCGGAGACGAGGCCGCCTACCAGATCGTCGGACCGGAGGAGGCCAACCTCGACGAGGGCAGGATCTCCGTGGCGTCGCCGCTCGCCAAGGCGCTCCTCGGCCACACGGTCGGCGACGAGGTGAAGGTCCGCTTGCCGGCTGGCGAGCGCCTCTACGAGATCCTCGACATTGCGTACGGCTGACGTCGCCACGGCCGACCCCTCGGCGCGGGCGTAGGCCGTGGCGCCCCGACCGCTCCGCGCGCTCGAGCGGCTGTGGGACGCGTACCTCTGGACGCTCCTGTTCCTCGCCGTCGAGCTCGCCGCGGTGTCCGTCCTCGCGAGGAGCGAGCTGGCGTCGGCCTCCGAGGTGTTCCTGGCGCTGCGCGCCCTCGGTCCCGTCGCCGCCGTCTGCGCGCTGCCCGTGGCGCTCGTCGCCGGGGCGGTGATGGAAGGCATCGCGCGCGCGGAGGGAGCCCGCGCGCGCCGCTTCGTGGCGGGCGCCGCCGCGGCGTTCGGGGCCGCGGTCGGCTTCGGCGTCGCAGGCGGGCGGCACTTCACGGGCCCGAGCCGAGCGGCGTTCGCCGCGGGCGTCGCGGCTCTGGTCGGCGCCGCGGCGTTCTTCCTGGCCCCCCCGATCTCCCGGGCGCTCGGCGAGATGGCGCGGCGGCGGCGCGCGGTGACGGTGACCGCGGTCGCCGTCGTCGGGGCCCTCGCCACGGACCTCGCCAACGCGCACGTCCTGCCGCGCCTCTACCCGGCCTTCCATCTCGGGCTCGCGGCGCTCAGCGTGCTCTTCGCGTCCTCCCTCACGCTCGCGTACGGACCCATCGGGCAGGGGAGGGAGCGGCGCTCGGGGCGCGGCGCGCTCGCCCGCGCGCTCGCGGCGCTCGGGATCTTCGCCGCGTGCGCCGCGCTGCTGCCCTCGTCGGCGACGCGCGTCGCGTTCGCCGACAACCTGCGGATCGTCTACCTCGAGCACGCGCCCGTGCTCGGGCGTGCCGTGGAGATCGCCGCGGCCATCGAGCCCCCCGAGCCGCTGGAGGCTCCGCTCGACGTGGGGCCGAAGGACGCGCGCGGGGCGCTGGACGTGCGCGGCTGGGACATCCTCCTCATCACGGTGGACGCCCTGCGCGCCGATCGCGTGGGCGCCTACGGCTATCGACGCCCGACCACGCCGAACATCGACGCGCTCGCCAGCTCCGGCGTCGTGTTCGAGGCCGGGTACACGGCGACGCCGCACACGTCTTACGCGGTCACGTCGCTGATGACGGGCAAGTTCATGCGGCCCCTGCTGGGCATGGGCGTCGGAGAAGACTCCGAGACCTGGGCCGAGCACTTGCGTCGCTACGGGTACAAGACGGCCGCCTTCTACCCGCCCGCCGTGTTCTTCATCGACACCCCGCGCTTCGCCCGGTTCGCGGAGCGGCACCTCGGGTTCGAGTACCAACGCGAGGAGTTCGTGGCCGGCGGAGAGCGCCCGATGCAGGTGGCTCGCTATCTCGACCAGACGGCGGGGGAGGCGCCGGTGGTCCTCTGGGTCCACCTCTTCGAGCCGCACGAGCCCTATGAGCCGAACCCGAAGGCGGACTTCGGGACGCGCGAGTCCGACCTCTACGACGGCGAGGTCGCGGCCGCGGACGCCGCGGTGGGGGCGATCGTCGAGGCCGTGAGGAGCCGACGCGACAAGACGATCGTCATCCTCACCGCCGACCACGGGGAGGAGTTCGGCGAGCACGGCGGGAGGTACCACGGCACCACGGTGTACGAAGAGCAGGTGCGGGTGCCCCTGATCGTCAGCGCGCCGGGGCTGCTGCACGCCCGTCGCGTCCAGGCGCCGGTGTCGCTCGTGGATCTGCTCCCCACCGTGCTCTCGGGCCTGAAGGTCCCGCGGCCGGCCCGCGTCCGGGGCCGAGATCTCTCGGGATACCTCACGGGTGAGGTCGCGCCGAACGATCCCGGCTTCGCGTTCGCCGAGACCGGCGACATGGCGATGCTGGCGGAGGGGACCGAGCGCCTCGTCTGTCTGAGGCGGGCAGGGGCCTGCTCGCTCTTCGACCTGGCGTCGGATCCCGGCCAGCGCCGCGATCTGGCCCGAGACCGCCCGGAGCAGGCGCGTGCGCTGAAGGCCAAGCTGCGGGCGCTGGATGGATCGCACGGGCGCTACGAGCGGGAGGGCCGGGGACCCGACGAGCGCGCGCTCCCCGAGGCCCTCCGGCGCGGGATGGGGGGAGACGTGGAGGCGGCGCCCGAGGTGGCGGCGCTCCTGGACGACGCCGACGTGAAGGTGAGGCGGCGCGCGGCGGCGGTGCTCTTCGATCTGCGTCGCCGAGAGGTGACCCCGCAGCTCCGGCTCGCGCTCTCGCGAGAGGAGGATCCCGAGGCGCGGGCGCTCCTGGCGCTCGCGCTCACGCGGCTCGGCGAGGGCGCTCCGCTCGCGTACGAGCTGATCGGCGGGGACTCGCGGGCGCTCGAGCGACTGGCCGCGCTGGCCTTGGCCGAGGCGGGAGACGAGCGGGGCAAGGACGTGCTCATCGCGTGGTGGCGGGCAGGGTTCCCCGAGACGGGGGCGCCGGCGCCGGCGGACGAAATCCCGTTCGAGCGAGCGCTCGAGCTGCTCGAGGCCTTCGGGCGGATGCGGGACGACGACGTGATCGGCCCGCTCCTCGGGGCGCTCGAGGACGTGAGGCTCCGCCCGTTCGTCGCGCGGGCCCTCGCCAAGATCGGCAACGACGCCGCGCGGCCGGCCCTCGCCCGGTACCTCATGAAGGAGCGGTTCGAGCCGACACGCATCGCCTTGACGCACGCCCTGCTCGATCTCGGGGGCGGCCCCGAGCTGCGCGAGCCCCTCGTCTCGATGCTCGGGCTGCCCGATCCGCTCCCCGGCGGCGTGGAGGTCGCCAAGCGCGCCGACCTGGTGCGCTTCGTCGGCGGACCGGTCCGCGATGGGGAGGCGAAGCGCCTCCGAAGGTTCGCGACGAGCGGCGTCGCCGTCGATTTCGTGGTGCCGGACCTCGTCAAGGGGAGCGTCGCGCCCGAGCGCTCCGCGTCGGAGGTCCGCGTGATGTGCCGCGCGAGCGCGGTCGGGGGAGGTGAGATCCGGGTGGGGCGGCGCCTCGGGCTCCCCTCCGGCCCCGAGAAGAAGGCGCCGATCCCGTCGGACATGCCCTCGCTCGATCCCGACCGGACCTTCACGCTGACGGTGCCGGACGCGCCTCAGCCCGTCGAGGTCTTCGGGGATCTGCCCGCGTCGCTCGGGGTCCACCCAGGCAAGCAGGTGACCCTGGTGGTCTACGCGACCCAGGCGGTCGTGGTGGACACCTGCCTGCTCGTGCCGCTCCGAGATCCGCTGCCCGCCGCCCCGCCGGCGCGGCCTGATTGACGCGTCCAGTGGGGGGACTAAGGTGCCCGGCGTGGCCAAAGACGACGAAGAGGCGAAGCCCCTGAAAGCCCGTGAAGAGGACCCTGGGGACGAGCGCGACGGAGCCGACGACGAAGGGGCCGCGGCCGAGGGCTCCGACTCGAGCGCGCGCCGGGAGGCCAAGCCCGCGGCCAAGCCGTCCGCGAGCGACACGAAGAAGGCCGAGGACAAGAAGGCCGCCGAGGAAGCCAAGAAGGCCGCCGAAGCCAAGAAGGCCGCCGAAGCCAAGAAGGCCGCCGAGGACAAGAAGGCCGCCGAAGCCAAGAAGGCCGCCGAGGACAAGAAGGCCGACGAGGACGAGGACGAGGACGAGGACGAGGACGAGGACGACGAGCCCGAGGCTGCTGAGGGGCAGGACGACGACGACGACGACGACGACGACGAGGAGTCGGCCGAGGACGATGACGGCGAGCGCGACGCCTCCACCAAGGGGGTCGCCGAGGCGCTCGGAGTCGACGAGGCGGAGGGCTCAGGGGCCGACGACGCCGAGGAGCAGGCGAGCGCAGCCCCGAACCGCGCCGCGCGGCGGCGCGAGGAAGCGGTGCGCAAGCGCCGCGGCAAGCTGGCCAAGGCCAAGCCCGCGGCCGCGAAGACCGACGACGAGGAGGACGACGAGGAGGGCGGCGAGGTCGTCGCGGCGGCGAAGGAGCCGCTGCCCAAGGACAAGAACCTCCGCGCCAAGGAGCTTCTGAAGCGCCGCCAGGAGGCCGCCAAGGGCAAGGCCGCGGTGGGCCTTTCGGCGGGCGAGATGGTGCAGGACTCGCTGGCTCGCGCCGGCTCCGGCGCCACGAAGTGGTTCCGCCAGAACATCAAGGTGCTCGCCGCGGTGCTCGTGCTCGGCGTCGCCGGCACCGCGGGGGCCATGTACTACCTCGACGTGCGCGAGGCGCGCATCGGCGCCAACACCGACGGCCTCGCGAGGGCGGTGCTCGCAGAGCAAGGCCCCGTCCTGAAGGAGGACAAGCGCACCGAGGAGCAGAAGGCCGCGGATCCGACCCCGGTCTATCCCACCCCCGAGGCGAAGGCGGACGCGGTGCTGGCGGCGTACACGAAGGTCGCGGAGGAGCACAAAGGCAAGGGCGTGGGGATCCTCGCGCGCCTGGGCCAGGCGGGCGCCTACCTCGACAAGTCGATGCCGGAGCAGGCGTTCGCGGCGTACGACGAGGTCGCCCGGTCGGACCTGGCCAAGGCGGACGTGGACGTTCGCGCCCGCGCCATCGAGGGCAAGGGGTTCGCGCTCGAGGGCAAGAAGGACCTCGACGGCGCGATGAGCGCGTTCAAGGAGCTCGAGGGCGTGGACAAGGCCTTCGCAGACGTCGCGAAGTACCACCAGGCCCGCGTGCTCTTGGCCAAGGGGGAGAAGGATCAGGCGAAGGAGATCCTCGTCGCGTTGAACAAGACGCTCGAGGTGCCGACCCTCGAGGGCCCTCAGTCTCCGCACCTCCGATCGATGGTGGAGGAACACCTCCGCGCGATCGATCCGTCGCTCGCGAAGCCGAAGCGCGCCCTCGGCGGCCCGAAGGGCGCGCCCTCCCCAGAGGAGCTCGAGCGACTCAAGAAGCAGATCATGGAGATGCAGAAGAACCAAGAAGGCCACGGCGATGGGCATTGATCGCCGCGCCTTCCTCGCCTCGGGGGCCGGTGTGGCGCTCTCCGGCCTCGCCGGGTGCGACGCGCTCCGGGGCGAGGCGGTGCCGGAGAACCCGGTGTGGA
This sequence comes from uncultured Polyangiaceae bacterium, assembly GCA_964492175.1. Lineage (GTDB taxonomy): Bacteria > Myxococcota_A > Polyangia > Polyangiales > Polyangiaceae > Xiheicaenibacterium. The sequence goes on from CAZBJI010000173.1 coordinate 6,663, forward strand.
TGCACAGGCCAGGCGGCGTGCTCGGCGTCGCGTTTCGCCGCGCCATCACCGATCCCACGCTCATCGTCGATCAGCCCTACGAGCGCGGGAAGCCCGCCATCGACCCCCACGGGTTGCGCGTCTTCCTGCCGTCCCAGGACGGGGGCCTCTACGCGGTGGACGCGCGCACCGGCGACGTCATCTGGCGCTTCAAGACGCTGGGCCCTGTCCAGTGCGAGCCGCTCTACGACCCCGAGGAGGACTGTGTCTACTTCGGGTCGACGGACGGCGCGCTCTACAAGGTATCGGCCAAGCAGGGCGATCTCATCTACCGCTTCGCCACCCAGGCGGAGGTGGCGCGCCGCCCCGTCCTCGACGGCGACACGCTGTTCGTGACGAACGCGAACGACACGCTCATCGCGCTCGAGCGGAAGACGGGCAAGCTCCGCTGGTACCAGAGCCGGACGCCGGCCTTCGGGATCGAGATCGGCGGCTACGCCGGCGTCTCGGTGGGCCACGGCAAGGCGTTCACGGCCTTCTCCGACGGCGTCGTGATGGCGTACGCGACGAGCGACGGAGCCGAGCAATGGCCCACGGTGGACCTGACGGTGGAGGCGGTCAGCCCGGAGGGCCAGCCGCCTCAGTACCTCGACGCCGACACCACCCCGATCCTCGGCACGGTGGCGGGCGAGCGCGGCCTCTTCGTCGCGCACTACGAAGGCGGGGTCTACGCGCTCGAGGCCGAGACCGGGCGCACCCTCTGGCGGAACGACTCGGTGACGGGGGTGAGCAACCTGCTGCTCTGGCAGCAGCCGGCGCACCCGGGGCGGCAGCGGCCTGACGGGCGGCTCGGGCCCGACGCGCCCGCGCGGCGCGTCCTCGTCGCTTCGTCCGGTCGGACCGGGCTCTGGGGCCTCGATCCGGACGATCGCGGCCGGGTGCTCTGGCAGCGCAAGCTGCCGGAGGGCGGCATCAGCGCGCCGGTCTCGGTCTCGGGCGCCATCCTCGTCACCACGACCCGCTACGGGATCTTCCTCTTCGAGCCGACCCAGGGCTTGATGATCGACGGCATCGAGCCCGGCAACGAGATCGCGATGACGCCGGCGGCCTTCGGCCAGCACGCGTACGTGATGACGAACGCCGGCGTCTTGCTCGGGCTCGTCGTCCACCCGCCGCCCGGCGCCGAGCGAAAGAAGGGCTGACGTCCGGTGTCTGCGGGGGCGGCTCGCGGGCCCGACGCGCGCGAGCGGCGTCCGGACACCCTCCGCAACTTCGCATAAGAAGGATTATGTCAACTTTATGCGGCGCGTCCGGGTGCGCCCCCTCGCGGAAGCCCGAGCCGCCCCGCGGGCTCAGTCCTCGTCGGTGGGCCGCCTGATCGGAGCCCAGAGCACGCTCTCTCCGGGCCGCAGGAACGGACGGCCTCCTTCGGTCTTGGACGCCAGCCACTCGCGCACCTTCGGGGGCGCCGCGTCGTCGATCGGTCGAAACCCGGCCTTCTCGTAGAAGGCCTTCGCCCACGGTGCGCGGTCCCAGGTCCTGAGCACGATCTGCTTGAAGCTCCCCTCGGCGGCCTCCTCGTGGGCGCGCGCGAGCAGCTTCGTCGCCAGCCCGAAGCGCTGGTACTCCGGGTGGATGCTGAGCTCCTCCAGGTACACGACGCCTGGCGCCTCGTCGCGCCACGCGGCGTAGCCGGCGACCTCGTCGTCGGCCTCTGCGACGCGCACCGCGTGGTCACGCGGCAGTCTGTAGAGCTCCTGCTCCGTCCTCGGGGGCACCTCGGCCGCGTCGAAGCCGAGCTCGTAGTACATGGCCGCGCAGGCGTGCTCGACGCGCAAGAGCGGCGCTACCTGCGCTTCTTGCAGCTTGGTCACGCGGATCTTCTGCGGCGGGGTTCGATCGTCGTCCTCTTGCGCCACGCGGGCCTCCTTCTCTCAGACGTTGCGGCGCCGGGCGCGCCCGAGCAGGTCAGCGAGCTGCGCGCTCGAGGTGCCGTCTGTGGGTACGAGGATCGCAATCGTCATGCCCGCGGGCGGCGGCTCGTTCGGGACGAGGGGCACGAGCTGGAGCGACCCCGTGGCGCCGTCCGCCGTGATGGCGACGCGGAACGCCGTGATCCGGCTCACGTCCCCGCGCTCGCTCGGCGGAGGGCTCGAGCCGTGGCGCGCCGAAGGCGGCGGCTGCGACGCAGGCGCGGGTGAGCTCGGGGATCGCTGCAAGGCGTCCTCCGACCGGGCCTGCAGGGCCGCGGCGCGCTGCTCGCTCGGCTGCATGATGCGCGTGCGCCCCGGATCGGTCGCCGAGCGCCTGCGCCTGGGCGAGATGGGCGCGATCTCCACGCCGGGCTCACTCCCCGTGAGCACGTTCGTCTGCTCGTCGAGATCGTCGTAGCGGATCACGGCCGGCGCTCGCTCGTGCTCGATCGTGACCTCGTCCTCGAAGCGACGCGTGTTCACCGTCCCGAGCGGCGTCGTCTGCGGCTCCCCCGCGCGGCTCACTGGCGTCGTGGACGAGACCTCGCCGTCGCCAGACAGCGGCGGCTGCTGTGCCGCCTCGTTCGTGACCGACGACTGCGATCGGCGACCGCTCCGTGTTCCACGCCGCGCGCTCTTCGGCGCGCGGTCGTCCGGGCGCCGGCTCGCGGCGGGCATGGGCGCCGTGTCGGGCCGCCTCCCGCCCGCTTGATCCTGGGGCGCCGTCCCGCCCGGTGCATGGGGCGCGCCGACCACCGGCGTACCGGGACCGAGCCCGATCGCGGTCGGCTGCTGGCCCCCTGCCCGCGCCGCGCCCTCGACCAGCGCCGCAATCTGAGCTGGGGGCGCGCCGCGCTCGATGAGGGCTTGCGCGCGGGCGAGCGCCTGCTCGAAGCCGCTGTTGCTGGCCAGGGTCTTGCCGCCGCCTCCCGAGGCCGGGGGGCGGGGCCCCGCTGCGGCGAGGGTGTGCGGCGCGGCCTCCTCGGGGAGCTTCGGTCCCGAGAGGAGCGTGCGCGCTCCGCGTGGGAGCGTGGGCGCCATGGCGTCCGAGGCGCCGAGCGAGAGCGGCGCGCGCCCGCTGGAGGCGCCGTGCGGGCCGGCGCCATGCTGGGAGGGCCCGCCGCCTCGCCCTGCGTCGTGCGGCTGGGGGGGAGAGCCCTGGAGGCTCGGCCCTCCGGGCAGGGCGGCGCCTTGCATGGGCGGAGCGCCCGGTCCGCTCTGCGCGGGTCGACGCGCTGGAGGGGGCGGAGGGGTGCGGCCCACCAGCGGGTGCACCGGCGCCGTCGACCGGCTCGCCGCCGGTGCTGCGGGCGGCGCCGAGCCCGCCGGGTAGCCTGCCGGCGCGCCGCCGTGGGCCGCTCTACCAGCCGGCGGCGAGGGAGCCGAGGACGCCGTGGTGGGGCTCGGCGCAGACTTGGCGGCCGGCGAGACCCCGGGTGGCTTGACCTCGAGCTGCGCCGCGCACTCCGCGGCGGCCTTGAACAGCTCGAGCGATCGCTGATCGCGGTTCTGGTCGGAGGCCGTCTCCGCCGCGCGTCGGAGCCACTTGACGGCCTCCTGCACCTCTCCCCTGCCCCAGAGCGCCGCGGCGGTCGAGAGCGCCCAATGGACGTCCTCGTCGTCGTCCGGCATCGGGTGGGGAATGGCCTGTGCGCTCACGTTCGCCGGTCATCGTCGCGGAAGCCGCTCATTCGCGCAAGCGCCAGGAGGTCGTCCACCGAGCGCGTCGCGCGGCGCGCGGCCTCACATCGACTCTGCGGTGGGGAGGCAGACGCCGAGGGCGCAGAGCGCGAGGTCGATGTCGGGGGCCGCGCAGCTCACCTGGCGGGAGCAGTAGTCGTCGAACGCGCAGAGCCTGTGGCAGCTCTCGCCCTTGCCGATGACGCCGGTGCGCGTCGTGCACGCCCACGCGCTCGTCAGCCACACGGCCTCGTGCACCTTGGTGTCGAAGAGACAGACCTCCTGACGGTCCACCTGATCGTAGGCGTACACCGCGCAGCGGTCGCCGTTCTTCAGCTTCGCCGACTGCCCCTCCATCGTGTTGAGCAGGTAGCTGTAGTCGCAGGGCTCGGTGCGCGTGGACTCCCGCTGGATGCGGTCGCGCAGCCACTTGTCGTTCTCTCCCTCGGAGCGGATCTGCCGGAGCATCGCGAGCACCGTCGTGTTGCCGCCTTGCTCCTTCGGGCCCTCGCGCAGGGCCTCCATCATCCGCTCCACCTTGCGCTGCGCTTCCGTGTTGCTCTCGTGGCCGTACCCGATGCGGACGAAGCTCTTCGGCGTGTCGACCTTGCAGACCTTGGCGTGCTCCCACAGCGTCGGGTTGACCAGCGGGGGGCGCTTGGTGAACGGTCGCTTGCAGACCCCCACCATGCCGATCGGCACCGCGCTGGACGCCCGATCGTGCGGCTGTCCGGGGCCCTCGTTGTGGAACTCGGTCGTGGCGCAGCCCGCGAGGGCCGCCACGATGAAGGAGGCGGTCGAGAGCGCGCCCGCCGCGATGACGGTGCCCTGGTCGATCGTGATGCGTTTCTGGAGCGGGGACGCCACGGATCGACGGTAGCACCGAGGTGTGGGGCTGCCGAAATAACCGGCCCCCCGGCCCAGGGCGGGCCCCTCCCCCGCCCCCCTTCGGGGGCGCCGCGGTCAGCAGCCCATCAGGGTCTGGTCGGCCAGGTCGTCGACCACGGCGCGGAGACTGCCGGTCTCCTTGAAGATCCGGAGCTGCCGGTCGGCGCTCGTCCCCTCTTGGCAGAGGTTCCGCACCCGGTCGAGGTCGTCCTGCGTGTGGAAGATGTCGGCCGCCTCGCTCACGAAGTCGAGCAGCTCCTCGACGAGCACGCGGGTCGGCACCTGCTCGCGCTTGCCGAAGTCGATGAGGTGACCGTCCAGCCCGTACCGCACCGCGCGCCACTTGTTCTCCTCGATCAGCATGTGGCTGTAGTCGCGCCACGCCTGGTTGCGCCGGTAGAGGAGGTAGAGCTTGCCCATCAGCGCCTGGATGAGCGCGGCGATGGCCAGCGTGTCGTCGACGCGGGTCGTCATGTCGCAGATGCGGACCTCCACCGTGTCGAAGAACGGGTGGCAGCGGACGTCCCACCAGATCTTCTTGGCGTTGTCGATGCAGCCGGTCTTGATGAGGAGCTCGACGAACGACTCGAAGCTCTTCCACGACTCGAACCTGCCCGGGATGCCCGTCCTCGGGAACCGCTTGAAGATCTCGCTGCGCGTGCTCTTGAGGCCCGTGACGCGGCCAATCCAGAACGGGGAGCTCGTGGAGAGGGCGAGGATGTGCGGCAGGAAGTAGCGGATCTGGTTCTCCAGGGCCATCGCCACCTCCTTCTCCTTGAAGCCAACGTGCACGTGGAGGCCGAAGATGAGGTTCCCGCGGGCGATGTCCTGAAGATCCTCGACGATGCCGGTGTACCGATCGCCCTTCGTGATCTCCTGCGTCTTCCAGTCGCTGAAGGGGTGCGTTCCGGCCGCGACGATGCGCATCCCGCCCTTCTTCGCGAGCGCCGCGAGGCCCCCGCGGAGCTCCTGGATCTCTTGCCTGGCCTGCTTGATGTCGCGGCAGATGCCGGTGCCCGTCTCCACCACGGACTGGTGCATCTCGGGGCGGACGCGCTCGCGCAGGATGCTGCCCTCCGACGTCCCCTCCTCGAGGAGCTGGCTCACGTAGGAGTGCAGCTCCCGCGTCTCGTGGTGCACGATCTGAAACTCTTCCTCGATGCCGAGCGTGAACTGGCTGTCGAGCAAGCCGACGACGTCTGCCATGGTGGTCCCCTCCGTTGTGCTAGCGCGGAGCCAGCGGATCCTGCTGCGGCCCCGCGAGCTCGTGCCAGCGGTAGCACCCGGTCATGGTGCGGCTCTCGTCCTGGGCCAGGCCGACCGCGAACGACGCCATCCAGTCCACGACGACGCCGAAGTACTTCTCGTGGATGCTCCAGATGTCCATGTCGGGGGCCGGGTTCGTGAAGTCGATCGCGTACGGGACCCCGTCCTGGATGGCGAACTCCACCGAGTTCATGTCGTAGCCGAGGAGCTTGTTGATCGTCGTGGCGTCCTTGACGACGCGGTCGAGGAGGCCCCGATCGATCCAGTCGTCGGTCTCGTTCACGATGTAGGCGCGCCGCGCAGGGCTGTACTGGATGGGCAGAATGCGGTCCTGGCCCACGCAGATGCAGCGGATGTACTCGTCGAAGTCGATGAACTGCTGGAGCGTCATGACGTTCGTCCCCGAGGCGTCGTAGGCCTTCAGGAGCTCCGCTGGGCTCTTCACGACGGTGACGTCCCGCCACCCTCCCCCGTCCGCCGGCTTGAGGATGGCCGGGAAGCCGATGTACGCGACGATGGACTCCCAATCGAGCGGGTACTCGAGGTTCCGGAGGCTGCGCCGCTTGTCTATCGCGGGCAGGTAGTCCTTCTGCGGGAGCATCACGGTGCGCGGGACGGCCACGCCGGCGCGCTGAACCAGGGAGTAGCCGAAGAACTTGTCGTCGGCGCTCCACCAGAACGGATCATTGACGACGTACGTCCCGGCGAGGGCAGCCGCCTTCAAGTGGAAGCGGTAGTGCTTCACCTCCTGGCTGATCCGGTCGATGAGGACCCGGTACCGGGGGGCGAGCCGCTCCGCCGTCCCCCCGACCTTGGCCAGCTCGGCCTCGATGCCGGGGGTCTTGTTGCACATCTCGAGGAACGCCTTGGGGAAGGTGTCCTCCCAGCCCACGAGTAGCCCGATCCGCTTCGCCATGCAGGCCCGGCTCGTACTCCAAAGTGGGCGTAGGGGAAAGCGGCCTCAGAAGCAGGTGCAAACGGCGCCGTTGCAGGTCCCCCCGGCGCAGGGGGAGCAGTCCGCGGAGCAATTCATCTGGCACTCGGCCGCCGTCATGTAGACCGGAGGCAGGCACCCCATCGCCCCGCCGCCTCCCGCAGTGCTGGAGCACACGCAGCTCCCGCCGAAGCAGCTCCCCATGTCCGGCGCACAGTCCATGTCGCACACCGCCGGATCGCATACGCACATGCACCCCGGGCCCATGCACTGGGGCACCGCGCCAGAGGGGCACGAGACTCCAGCGCACTCGAGGGGGTCGCAGACGCACGAGCAGCTCGAGCCGGGGCCCAGCGGGCACCCGCCGTCGGTCCCGAACGGGCAGGAAGGATCACAGTCGCTGGGGGCGCAGGTGCACTCGCACACCATCCCGTTGCACGCTCCGTCGAGGCCGAAGGGACAGGAGGCGTTGCACATCGCGTCATCGCACATCCCGCTCGACGTCGACGTGGCGGTGGTGGTCGTCGTCGTGGTCGAGGTGGTGGTGGTCGTCGTCGTGGTCGAGGTGGTGGTGGTCGTCGTCGTCGTCGTAGTGGCCGAGCTGCACTGGCACGTGTCGCTCGGCAGGTCGCACGCGCCCTGCTGCCCGAGGCCGGCGCAGTGTGCGTCGCAGAGGCTCTCCTCGCACTGGCAGTCGCAGACGTCGGAGTTGTTGCAGAACGGGTCCTCCCAGGCGAACGGGCAGGAGCAGGTCGCCTCGTCGCAGGCGCAGTCACAGCCCGTCGGGGTGCAGGTGCCGGCGCACTGCGCCGCGCATTGGACGGTGTCACACGGCCAGCACTGGCACGTCCCCGGGGCTCCACCGACGCAGGTCCCGCCGCCCTGGCACCCGGGGGGCGCGTCGCACAGGGCCTGGTCGCAGGCGCAGGCGCAGGAGCCTCCGATGCACGCGACGACGAACGGATCGCTGCACGTGACCATGGTGCAGTCAGCGGGCACCCCGCAGCCCTGGTTGCAGACGCACCCGCCGCTCGAGCAGTCGCCTTGGCCGACGCCGCCGCACGCGGCGTCGCAGGACGTCTGGTCACACAGGCACTCGCACTGCTGGGTATTGGGATCGCACTGGCCGACCGTGGGCGGCGTGCACGTCGCCATGCAGGTGCTCGTGTCGCAGGGCTCGAAGCAGGTGCAGGTGCCGTCGTCGCAGCTCCCTACGTCACCGAAGGCGTCGCACTGCGTCTGGCAGCCGGCGGGATCGCACCCGGAGCAGGCGCACGCCGCGACGTCGCAGCCCTGGGCGTTCATCTGGCAAGCCGCGAGGCAGTCGCTCGCGACGCAGCCGCCGCCCATGCCGCCCATGCCGCCCATGCCGCCCGCGCCGCCCGCGCCGGCGCCGCCTTGCCCGGTGGGCTCCTCGCACACGCCCGAGTCGGGATCGCAGACCACCTCGGAGCTGACGCAGCTCCCCGCGAAGCAGGTCTGGTCTTCGCCGCACTGGACGCCGATGCACCGCTTGTCGAGCTTCACGGGGAGCCGGAGGCTCTTGTGCTCGATGAAGCCGAGGCGACGGCGCGCGACGATGCACGCCTTCCCCTCGATCGACTGGTCTGCCTCCAGGAGGGCGCGGCACTCGTCGGCGCTCTGGCGGAGCGGGGCGCCCGCCGTGTCGGCGGTGTGCGCGTCGACTCCGCCGATGATCACGACCGACACCGAGGACTCGTCCTTCTGCCCGGGTATGAGGACCAGGGTGCCGACGAGGTTGTCCCCGCTCTTCGGCTCGCACTGCTCCGTGACGTTGGCGGCGACCAGCTCCGAGTTTCGCAGGGTCACGCCCGACGCGATGAACGTGTCGAGCAGCGTGGGGCCCTCCGGCGCCTCCGCCGGGCACTGGGCGTCCGTCGTGATGACCAGGGTGATCTGCGTCGGCTCTCGGCACGACGCCACCGCGGCGAGCGTCGCGCCGAGGACGGCGGTCCAGCGCGCGGCGCGGAGTCGCGGGGCCATGCTGCCGAGCGTACCACCTCCGGCTCGAGGGCGCGCCGGCGCCCTCAGCGCGGCCGCGAGATCGAGAGCGCGGCCGCCGTCGTCAGAGCCGCAGCGGGTTGCCGCCCGGAGACGCAGGCGCCTCCTTGATCGGCTTCGGCGCAGTGGGCGCCGCCGTTGCAGGCGCCGCCGTCGCAGGGGCCGCCGTCGCAGGCGCCGCCGTCGCAGAGGGTTGGGCCGGCTCGGCCGTGGCCGTCGCGGGCGCGGGCGCTCCCGTGGCGGTCGCTTGCGGCCCCGCGGCGGCGGCCGTCGCGGGCGCCGACAGGTGGGGCGGCGCAGCGGCGTGGGCGGGAGGGCTCGCGGTCGCGTCTGCCGTCGTGGGGGAGATCGCCGGCGGCGCCCCGGTGCTCTGCCCCGCCGCCTGCTCCTGGGCCGCCGTCGCGGCGGGGTGCGAGGGGGACGCGCCTCTGCCGCCGCGGATCAGCACCGTGATCGACGTCGCGGCGGCGAAGCCAGCGACCGCCACTGCGACGAAGATCGCGACCTTGGTCTTGCGCTCACGCACGACGTCGCTCGAGATCGGACCGCCGGTGCGGGTGGTCTGCTCCGTGCGCGCGAGGCTGGCCGGGAGGGCCGGCGCGAAGCCTTGGCCTCCGGGGGCCACGCCCGGCAGGCTCGCGCGCTGCGAGGCGGGCCCGGCCCCGGCGAGCGAGACCCGGCCAGGATCGAGGTAGGGCCTCAGGGCCTCGGCCAGATCGCCCGCGGTCTGCGGCCGCTTCGCGGGATCTTTCTCGAGGGCCCAGGCGATGATCGCGTCGATCTCGGGGGGGACGTCGAGCCCGAGCTGCGAGAGCTGGCGCTGCTTGTCGACGGTGATCGCGACGGCCACGCTCGTGGGCGTGTCGCCCAGGAACGGCGGGCTGCCGGAGACCAGCTCGTAGAGGATCACGCCCAGCGCCCAGATGTCGCTGCGCGCGTCGGCGAGCTTCGCGCTCCGGATCGACTCGGGCGCCATGTAGAGCGGCGTCCCGAAGGCCGTCTGCGTCTGGGTGACGCGGACCTCGTCCGGCTTGACGAAGCGGGAGATCCCGAAGTCCACGAGCTTCACGCACTGCCGCCCCGCGACCTTGACCACGAACAGGTTCGCCGGCTTGAGGTCACGGTGGACCACCCCGGCGGCGTGCGCCTCGGCCAGCGCTTCGCAGGCTTGGACGACGTAGTTCACGGCCTCCCCGAGGGGCAGTCGCTGGCGCTTCTCCAGGATCGCGCCGAGATCGGAGCCGTTCAGGAACTCCATGACGAAGTACGCCGCGCCATCGGGCGTTCGGCCGAAGTCGGAG
>CAZBJI010000174.1:0-16588 GCA_964492175.1 uncultured Polyangiaceae bacterium
CTCGTACCGCACGAAGTCCCCGACGTCGTGGAGCAGGCAGGCCGCGAGGAGGAGGACCCGATCCCGAGGCTCGAGCCCGTGGGCGGAGATCAGGTCGTCGAAGAGCTGGAGCGTGAAGCGCGCGACGACGCGGCCGTGCTCTTCGTCGAAGTGGTACCGCCGTCCGAGCCGCAAGCACGCCTCGCGCACGCTCGCCGCTTCCTGTCCGAAGTCGCGAGGCAAGAAGTGTGTGCTCGCGAGATCCACGAGGACGCCCTCCTTGAGGCCGACGCCGGGGGCGAGGATGCTGTCGTTCGAGAGCGACGCGCAGATGGAGGAGAGGATCTTCGTGGCCGGCACGATGGTGTCGGCGCGGTCGGGGCGCAGCGTCCAGCGTTGGATGCGCTCCTCGATGGTCGCCGCCTCGAGCTCGGCGAGGAGATGGTTCATGGAGCGGACCTCGATCGCGCGGCTCTCGGGGAACGCGAGGGGGAGCGGCGCGAGATCCGCCAACGTCTCGATGTTGCCTCCGGTCCCCACGACGCTGTCGATTCGCCCGTCGCACGCCTCCAGGAGCTCGGGGACCGCGTCCGAGCAGACGCGCGCGATGTACTCGTCGAGGAGCTGGATCCGCACCGCGTCGAGCTGGGTCCGCCCGCCGTCGAGGAACGCCTCGATGAGCCGCACCGTGCCCACCGGGAGAGAACGCGAATAGACGGCCGCGAGGTCCCGCATGACCGTGAGCTCGGTGGAGCCGCCGCCGATGTCGATCAGGACGGCGGTCTTGCCCTCGAGGTTCATGCGCTCGCGCACCGCGATCTGGACGAGCCGGGCCTCCTCCAGCCCCTCGATCACCTCGACGTGCACGCCAGCCTCGCGCTCCGCCCGCTCGACGAAGACGTCCGCGTTCTTGGCCTCTCGACACGCGCTGGTCGCGACGGCCCGGTAGGCGTCGACCTTGACGCTGTCCATGGTGGCGCGGAAGGCGCGGAGCGCGTCGCACGCCTGGGCGATCATGGTCGGCTCGATCCGGCCGCGCGTGAAGACGTCGTGCCCCAGGCGGACCGGCACGCGCTCGGCGCAGACCTCGCGGAAGGGGCGGAAGCGCGGGCCGCGCCGGGGGAGCTCGCGTGGCTGGCCTTCGGGCTCCGGCTGCGGCGGATCGACGTCGACGATCCGGAGCCGGATGGCGTTCGAGCCGATGTCGATGGCCGCCAACCGCGCCATGGCCTCTCCTAGCCCGTGGGGTGGTCGCTGGCTAGTCCCCTGAGCCCTCGCCTCTGCCGCGTTTCGGACCGCCGCCGACGACGCGACGGCGCCGGCGCTCGAGGGCGGCGCGGCGCGCGCTCCGATCGGCGACGCGCCGTCGTTTGCGTGGAAACTTCGCCTCCAGGCGACTAGCCTGGGCACGTGACGGACGAGCCCCAGGCGGCACCGAAGCCGAAGAAGCGACGGCGCCGGAAGAAGGCAGCCGCCGAAGTCTCCCGCCGCCCTGCCGCGCCTGCGGCCCCGGCGGAGGCGCCGCGCCGCCGGAGCGCCGGCCCCGGCCGGCTGGTGCTGCTCTCGGCGACGGCGTCGGTCGCGGGGTTGGCGATGGTCTCGATCGACGCCTCGGACACCGGGAGAGCGCTCTGGATCGGCGGCGTCATCGGGCTCGCCGCTGGGATCCACTGGCTCGGCCGCTCGGGGCCCGACGTCGGACCGCCCGCGGACGAGTCCGCCGGCGCGTAGCCTCGACCGAGCGCTTCACGCCCGCGGCGAGCCGGCTTTCGCGCCGTTCAGCGAGCGATCGGGTTGAAAAACCCCTCGCGGCGAGGGAGGATGCGGGCCATGCACCGGCCTACCCGACAACATCGGCACTTGACAGAGAAGCTCGCGAAGAAGGCGTCCCGCCGGCCCGACAAGAAGAAGCGCGGGGCGAAGGAGCGCCGGTGGAAGAAGCGCGCCGAGCAGTACAGCCCCCTCGTCGTCGCCGCGTAGCCGCCCCCAAGCCCCTGGCGGGGCCCCCCCCATGACGGACCTCAACTTCGGAATCAACATCGGGCTCGTCGAGGAGCTCTTCGCCCAGTACCTCGAGAACCCCGAGTCGGTCGACGAGACCTGGCGGGCGTACTTCGACGAGCAGGCTGGGCGCCCGAAGCGCTCCCTCGCGAGCTGGCCCGTGACGCCCACCGCGACGGCGGCGCAGAACGGCAAGAACGGGGGCGCGCCCGCCGCGCAGGCGGCGAGCGAGGCGGTCGAGCGCGCCTTCGCGGCGACGCTCTCCATGCCACCCCTCTCGCCGATCGAGCCGCAGCCGGCGCTCTTCGGATCGATCCCCCCGACCACGGAGGTGCTGGCGGAGGCGGCGCAGAAGGCGCGCGTCGCCCAGCTCCTGAACGCGTACCGCGTGCGTGGCCACTTCTTCGCCCACATCGATCCGCTCGGCAGCCCGACGCACGAGCACGCGGAGCTCGACCTCGCCAACTTCGGCCTGAGCGAGCGTGACCTCGACAAGACGTTCCCCGGCTTGGATCTGCCAGGGCCGCAGGTCCGGACGCTGCGCGAGATCGTGGAGCAGCTCGAGGAGACCTATTGCCGGTCCATCGGCGTGGAGTTCAGCCACATCCAGGATCCCGAGGCGCGCCTCTGGCTCCGGGGAAGGATGGAGTCCACGCGCAACCGGATGGCGCTCTCGCGCGAGCACCAGCTCCGCATCCTGACCAAGCTGACCGAGGCCGAGGTCTTCGAGCAGTTCATCCACGGGTCTTACGGCGCCGGGACGAAGCGGTTCTCTCTCGAGGGGGCGGAGAGCATGATCCCCCTGCTCGATCTCGTGATCGATCGCGCGGCGGAGACGGGGGTGGAGGAGGTCGTGGTCGGGATGGCCCACCGCGGCCGCCTCAACGTCCTCGTGAACGTCATGAACAAGGGTCTCCACGAGATCTTCGCGGCGTTCGAGGACACCGACGCGCTCAGCAACGTCGGGCGAGGCGACGTGAAGTACCACCTCGGCTACTCGACGGATCGGACGACCTCCTCCGGCAAGGCCATCCACCTGACGCTGACGTTCAACCCGAGTCACCTCGAGTTCGTGAACCCGGTCGTCGAGGGCCGCGTCCGCGCGAAGCAGGACCGGCGGGCTGGGCAGGTCGGCCCGTTCACGAGGCCGGACAAGGCCACCGCGCAGCGCGTGATGCCGCTGCTCATCCACGGGGACGCCGCGTTCATCGGGCAGGGCATCGTGCCCGAGACGCTCAACCTGAGCCGCCTCGAGGGCTACGCGACGGGCGGAACGGTCCACCTGATCGTGAACAACCAGATCGGCTTCACCACCGACCCGAGCGATTCGCGCTCCACGAAGTACGCGAGCGACATCACCCGCATGCTCCAGATCCCGGTCTTCCACGTGAACGGGGAGGATCCGGAGGCGGTGGCGCAGGTCGCGACGCTCGCGATGGACTACCGCCAGCGCTTCGCCCAGGACGTCGTCATCGACATGTACTGCTACCGCAAGTACGGCCACAACGAGGGCGACGAGCCTCGGTACACGCAGCCGAGCATGTACCGGAAGATCGACCAGAAGCCCACGGTGCGGCGTATGTACATCGACCGCCTCCTCGGGCTCGGGCAGATCAACGAAGAGACCGCCGAGGAGATCGTCCAGACGCTGCGGCACCGGCTGGACGAGGCGTTCCGGGAGGTCCGCGCCAACGGGTTCGTCCCGAAGACCTACTCGATGGGCGGCGTCTGGTCCCCGTACAGCGGCGGCCTCGATGGGGCCTGCCCCAAGGTCAAGACCGGCGTGCCGCGCGAGCGGCTGATCGCCCTGAGCGAGAAGCTCTACACGCTGCCAGCCCATTTCAACGCGCATCCCAAGATCCTCCCCGTGCTCAAGCAGCGGCACGAGCGCTTGGTGGACGGGGCGGCGTTCGACTGGGGCGCGGCCGAGGCGCTCGCGTACGCGACGATCCTCGACGAGGGCTACCCCGTTCGCATCTCGGGGCAGGACGTCCGCCGCGGGACCTTCAGCCACCGGCACGCGGTCCTCCATGACGCGGTGACGGGGGAGAAGTACGCGCCCCACGCGGCGGTGTGCCGCGGCCGCGCGCGCTTCGACGTCTTCAACAGCCCCCTGAGCGAGCAGGGCGTCCTCGGGTTCGAGTTCGGCTACAGCCTGGACTACCCGGACGCCCTCGTGATCTGGGAGGCCCAGTTCGGAGACTTCTTGAACGGCGCGCAGGTCATCGTCGACCAGTTCATCACGTCTTGCGAAGACAAGTGGCACCGGCTGAGCGGCCTCGTCCTCCTCCTCCCGCACGGATACGAAGGTCAGGGGCCGGAGCACTCCAGCGCGAGGCTCGAGCGGTTCCTGCAGAACAGCGCGGAGGACAACATCCAGGTGTGCAACCTGTCGACGCCCGCGCAGCTCTTCCACGCGCTCCGCCGCCAGGTGATCCGCCCGTGGCGAAAGCCGCTCGTCATCTGCACGCCCAAGAGCCTCCTCCGCGTCGCGGCCACGTCCAAGGGCCCCCACCGCCCGGTCTCCACCATCGACGACCTCGCGAGCGAGACGTTCCAGCGCGTCATCCCGGACGTGGACGTGCAAGGGCCGAGCACGCGCAAGGTCCTCTTGTGCTCGGGCAAGGTCTACTACGACCTCGCGCTGGAGCGAGAGGCGCGCGGCGCCACCGACGTGGCCATCGTGCGGCTGGAGCAGCTCTACCCCATCGGGGACGAGCTCGTGGAGGCGCTCGCGAGCTACGCCACGGGCACACCGCTGGTCTGGGTCCAGGAGGAGCCGCTCAACTTCGGGGCGTGGTACTTCGTGAACGCCCGCGTCCCGCGCATCATCGGCGACCGCCTCCCGCTGCGCCACGTCGGCCGCGAGCCAAGCGCCAGCCCCGCCACGGGCTCGCGCGCTTCCCACCTGTACGAGCAGAAGATGCTCATCGACGAGGCGCTCCGCTGAGCGGCGGGATGACTGCGCCGCTCGCCCTCCAGGATCGATACGCGCCGAGGAGCATCTGCTTCGGCTGCGGGCCCGCCAACGAGCACGGCCTGCACATCAAGAGCTTCGTCGACGGCGACGAGCTCGTCGCGCGCTGGACGCCTGCCGCCCACCACCACGCCTTCCCCGGCATGCTGAACGGGGGCATCATCGGCGCGCTCCTCGATTGCCACTCGAACTGGGCGGCGTGCCACCACTTCATGATCCAGCGGGCGGAGAGCGCCCCGCCCTGCACGGTGACGGCCGACTTCCACGTGAGGCTGCGGCGCCCGACGCCCATGGCGGAGGTCCTGCTCCGCGCCAAGGTGACCGAGAGCGAAGGCGACCGCGCCGTCGTGGAGGCCACCCTGGAGGGCGGCGGCCGGGTCACCGCGAGCTGCCGCGGCACGTTCGTCGTGGTGAAGGACGGCCACCCGGCGTTTCATCGCTGGTGAGGCCGCCGCGGGCGGCTACCGGCGTCGGCGCCGGAGGAGCGCCACCGCCGCCGCGAGCCCGGCCACCAGCGCGCCGCTCCCCTGCCGTTCGCTCGGGAGGGCGCAGCCGCAGCCATCGTCGCCGCCGCCGCCGTCCGCGCCGCCGCCGCCGTCGGTCCCGGTGCCGCTGCCGGTGCTCCCCGACGCGGAGGCGCCGTTCCCCGCGCCGGTCGTCGCGCCAGGGCCCGCGCCGCCGACGCCCCCACCGCCCTGCCCCTCGGGGATGCAGTCGCCGATCGAGCCGTCGGTGGACGTGCAGATCTCACCTTCGGGGCAACCGTTCCCACCCTGACCTCGGCAGCCCATGGTGCAGTACCCGCTGTCCGCGTCGCAGACGAAGCCGCTGTCCACGTCGCCGCAGTCGGCGTCTCGCGAGCACATCATCGGGATGTCCGCGGCCTCGACGATCGCGGGGATGCCGTTGCCGTTGTAGTCCCCCGTCCCCTCGATCTCGTCGTAGACGCCGTCGTCGTCCGAGTCGAGGTCCTCCCAGGTGGGGACGCCGTCGCCGTCCACGTCGGGGTACATCACCTCGAGCGGCGCCTCGAACGACGTGGGCACGCCGTCGTTGTCGTCGTCGGGATCGAGCGGGTCGAGGATCAGGTCGCCGTCCACGTCTTGGTACGCGCCGTCGCCCGGCATGCACGCCCCGCCGCCGAGCCCGAAGCCGTCGCAGAGGCCGTCGCCGTCGGAGTCCGGATTGTTCGGGTCCGTCATGATGACCGCCTCGTACTGATCGGAGATGCCGTCCCCGTCCGTGTCGGCGCAGCCGTTCAGAAACGTCTGGATGTTCTCGACGAACGCGGCGCGGTCTTGGCCGGGGAACGCGGTGGGATCGAACCAGTTGAGGTCCATGATGACGACGGCACACCCCGCGGCCGCGTCGAACTCCTCACCGGGGAGGACTGCCGCCATGCGGTCGGTGTTGAGCTGCAAGAACGTGTTCTTGGACGAGAGCGCAGACCCGATCAGTCCGGCGCTCAGTGCCTCGAAGCTCAGGAGCGTGTTCGGCGTCGTCGCGATGCCTCCGCCTGCCTGGGCGTTGACGAGGAAGACGCTGCCTGGCGCATCCCCGATGCTGCCGAACTGGACCGTCGTGACCAGCATGCCGCCGAGCAGCTGCGTGATCCCCACGTTGGTCCCGTCGCCAGCCGAGTCCTCTCCGGAGAGGTAGACGCCTCCTCCCGCGATGATGAAGTTCGCGAGCGCGACGCGCTCGGCGGAGTTGAGCACGCCAGCTTGCGTGATCCACACCGTGTCGAACGGAGTGAGGTCGGGCAGCGTCGGCAGAAAGGACGCCTCCAGCGTCACGGTGTGCCCGAGCCCCTGAAGGAGGGCCGTCGCCTGCGCGCCAGCGGTGTCGGTGGGGAGGCCGACCTGCGTCTGGAACACGAGCACGTCGTCGGCGCGAGCCGTGTCCGCGGCGCCGAGCGCAGCGAGGATCAGAGCCGAAGACGCCACCTGACGGAAGGACGGGGACCTCATGGCGCGAAAGGTACCAGCCTCTCCCCTCCGGGCGAAAGAATCGACGGTTGGGGCGGGACGGTGACGTCCGGATCGGAGCGCGCGGCGCCCACCCCTCAGGCGTGGACGTCCTCCGCCCCGTGCGTCCACTTCTTCAGCGTCGGGACGAGGAGCACGAGGACGATCGAGGCGCCGATGCTGGAGCCGACGAGCACCGCGTAGACCGAGAGGTGGTACTTCTCCACGATGCCCTCGAGCTCTCCGGCGAGCTTGTTGGCCGCGGCGCTCGAAAGGAACCAGAGGCCCATCATCAGCGAGACCATCCGCACCGGCGAGAGCTTGGTCACCATCGACAGCCCGATGGGCGAGAGGCAGAGCTCGCCGAGGGTGTGGATCGCGTAGACGGCCGCGAGCCAGTGCGGGCCGACGCGGCCGCTCCCCCCCGCGAGCTTCTGGCCGAAGTACATGACGACGAAGCCGAGGCCGAGGATGAACATGCCGATGGCCATCTTCATGGCGCTCGTCGACTTGAACTTGCCTTGGTCCATCGTGGTCCACAAAAGCGACACGGCGGGGGCGAAGGCCACGATGAGGAGCGGGTTGATCGCCTGGAACTGCGAGGCCGGGATCTCGTAGAGCTCGTTCTTGCCGAGGAGCAGCACGCCGAAGCCCGCGATCACCAGCCCCGCGAGGCCGAAGAGGACGGTGAGCCCGAGCCAGAGCGGCTGACCCGAGGCCTCCTTCCGGGTGGTGCGAAAGACCATGTACCCGGAGAAGCTCATGAAGAGCCCCACGAAGATGACCCCGACGCCTCCGATCATCCGATCGGTCTGGGTGTCGGCGAAGAGCGTCATCGTCCCGCCGGCTTGCTCGAAGCCCATCCAGAAGAAGATATTGAAGAAGCACAGGATCGCGATGACCGCGATCCGCCGCCACTCGATGCCGTCCTTCTTGCCGCCGGTGCGCGCCACCAGCCAGCCGAGCAGGGCGACGCCGAGGAGGAGCTGGGTCCACCAGGGGACGACGCCCACGATGGGACCCACGAACTTCCAGGAGGCGAGCGTCCCCCAGACGACGGCGCACGAGGCCGCGGAGATGAGCGCGACGTGGACCCAATCCTGCGTCCCGAGGCCCGTCGCCGCGACCTCTCCGGCGGGCGCCTCGCGGTACGGGGTGTCGCTCCCTTGCGGGACGCCGGGTCCCCGGCGGGGCGGCAGGCCGATCGATCCGAAGAACTTCTGCCCCCAGACGAACACGACGAGACCGACGACCATGCCGATGGCGGCGGCGCTGAACCCGTAGTGCCAGCCGAACATCTCGCTCTCACCGAGCGTGCCGCACACGATGGGGGAGAAGAACGCGCCGAGGTTGATGCCCATGTAGAAGATCGTGAAGCCGCCGTCCCGACGCGGATCCCCCTCCGAGTAGAGGCCGCCCACGATGGTGGAGATGTTCGGCTTGAAGAAGCCGTTCCCGATGATCAGCAGCCCCAGCGCTGGATAGAGGAGCGACTCGAAGGCCATCGCCAGGTGGCCGAGCGCCATGACGATGCCGCCGATGATGACCGCCTTGCGCCGTCCGAGGTACTTGTCCGCGAGCCAGCCGCCCATGATGGGCGTCAGGTACACGAGGCCCGTGTACGTGCCGTACACGCTCAGCGCGTCGTTCTTGGCGAACTTGAGGTGGTTCACCATGTAGAGGACGAGCAGCGCGCGCATCCCGTAGTAGCTGAAGCGCTCCCACGCCTCCGCGAAGAAGAGGACGTAGAGTCCCGTCGGCTGCGAGTTCTTGGCGTCTTGTGCGGTGGCGCTCATCGTCCGTCCCCGGCTGATGGGCGCGGAGCCTACTCCGAAGCGTGGGGGCGCGTCCTACAAAAGGGCTTCGGCCCGCGCCCCGCGCGAGGAGCGCGAGGCCGGGCCGAGCGGGAGCCCCCGGATCTGCGGCGAGCTACGAGATGTTGCAGCTCACCGTGACCGTGTGCGTGTGAGCGTTCGTCGTGGTGGAGGTCACCATGATCGACCCGCCGCCCGCCATCGCGAGCGTGGCGAACTGGGCCGCCGTGATCGTCACCATGTGGCCGTGCGGGGAGCCGCCCATGATGTCGTAGGTCCGATCCATGCCGGCCATCACGTCCGCCTCGCTCACCGTGAGCGTGTGGCTGTGGTTGGCCCCGATGGTCGCACCACAGCCCATCGCGACGCCGGTGCTGGAGGTCGCACCGTTGCCCACGGTGACCGGCCCGCTCGCGCCGGTGGTCGCGGTGGTGCCGCCCCCGCCTGACCCCGTGTCGTCGCCGCACGCGGCGAGCGCCGCCGTGCCCACCGACCCGAGGGCCGCCTGGATGAATGCCTTACGAGTAAGCGCCATGTCCGTCTCCTCCTGGAGGTAGCGAGTGTAGCCACGAGCGGCCTCGGACCGAACTTCTCGTCATGGATAGAAGCACAGATCGCCTCCCGTCGCGCCCTTGGCCGGGACGGCGACGGTCGCCTCGTCCTCGTCGATCGAGAGCAGGAAGGCCACGAGCTGCCGCTTCTGGTCCTCCGTGGGCGTGAAGACGCTCGCGATGGCGGAGCGGTGGTGCCCCGCGAAGTGCGCCTCGTCGAACAGCTCCTCCAGGGTCCGGGCGTTGCCGGCGTGGAAGAACGGCGCGCCGATCTGCGTGCCGAGGAGGCTCGGGGGGTTGAACCCCTGCCCCGTCGGCGCGGCGCCCTGGCCAGGCGTCGACATGTCCTGCCTGAGCTCGACCACGCCGACCTCGGCCGGTCCGGCGCCGAACGTGCCGACGGGCCGCAGGATGCACTGGATCTGCTCGGCGCCCGGGGGCGCGCCGAACCGCATCCTCGCGTTGCCGTTGGCGAGCTCCGTCGCGCTCACGGGCATGAGCGCAGCCGGGAAGCCGTTCAGGTTGGTGTTCCAGGACACGTTGCTCAGGCTCGTGGGCGAGGCGTCGGCGGTGGCCGCGTTGGGGATGTCTCCCGGCGCGTAGAACACGGTCGAGATCGTCCACTTCGCCCCGCTGTGGCAGCCGACACAGTTCGCCTGCGCGACCGTGGTGAAGAGGGTGCGGCCCGCGTTGACGTCGGCCACGTCGAGCCCCACCGGCTTGCGCGGCGACCGGATGGACTGGATGTAGAGGTCGATGTCGCCCCAGTCCTCGAGCACCGAGTGCGGGTGTGGCGTGACGCTGGTCGGGTCGGCGATGTCGGCGGCCGACCCCTGAAGGCCCTGCTGCGGGGGCGTCTGGGTCGCCAGGTTGATGCGCGCGTTGTTGGAGTCCACGATCGCGCCGAGACCGCCGGACACGCCGCGCGTGTTGAGCTCGAAGTCCGCGACCTCGTCGAAGATCGCCGTCCAGTTGAAGATGCGGCGGTCGGTCGGGTCCAGGGAGGCGAACGAGCCGTCGAGGCTCGTCGACTGGCGCGGACCGCGCGCGAAGTACCACGTCACGTTGTCGGTGAGCCCGTCGATGTGGCATGCGGCGCAGGACCCCCAGCCCTCCCCACCGAGCGACCAGCGGCCCAGGCCCGTGTTGAAGAAGCGCTTGCCCTTGAGGACGCGCTCCTCGTCGCTCCCCGCCGCCGGCAGCGCGGCGGCCTGCGTGATGCGGAAGTCGCCGGGGCCGGACGACGCGATCGCTTGGTTCGCGAGCGAGAGCGCGACCACCTCGCGGCTGCCCTCGGCGGCCACGAACGCGAACGCGTCCGCGCCGTTGGCCGTCGCCACGCCGACCGGCGTCTTGAGGACCGAGTCCATCGCGTCGCGCCGGAGGTTGATGAAATCGTTCGTCGCCGAGCCGACCCCGAGGATGGTCGAGCCCGCCGTCTCCAGCCGGAAGACGGCGTCCGTCCCGAGCGCCGAGAGGTAGGCGAACCCGTTGAAGAAGCCGATGTCGGTCGGCAGGTGGGGCATCCGAGCCGAGTCCACCGCCGGCGCGTCGAAGAGCTCGTCCAGCGGCTGCGTCGTGGACGAGCCCGTCAGGAGATCGACGATGGTCAGCGCCGGGTGCGTGGTGGTCTTCACGTCGGTCGTGTTCGGGTTGCACGTGCTGCTGGCCAGGTTGCAGACGCCACCCACCACCCCACACTGCGCGTCCGTCGTGCAGGTCACCGTCGGGGCGAAGACCCCGATGGGGCCCCTCGGCGAGGCGCAGGTCGAGGTCACGTAGGCGAACAACCCCTCCACGGTCACGCTCGCGACCTGGTTCGGGAAGCAGCCCGTGGTCCCGCCGTTGTGGTCGACGAAGCCGGTGTCCGAGACCGGCGGGAGGTCGAGCACGTCGGCGCTGGTCTCGCCGTAGCCGAACCTGTAGAGGAGCCCCTTCTTGTTGGTGTCGGCCGCCGCGCCGCTCGCGCCCTCGGGCCCGGTGCGCTGCGCGAACCACTCGGTCACGACGATCTGCTCGTCGGCGTCGTTGCCGTCGTTGTTGTTCGTGACCGCGATCGCGCGTGGGTGCGCGAGCGAGGGCCGAGGCTGGACGGTCCCGAGCAAGCCGGTCGCGGCGAGCGTGGCGTTGAGATCCACGGTCGCGGTCGTCGAGAGATCGCTCGGATCGAGGACGCTGACCGTCCCCTCGACCCAGTTCGCCACGTAGAGCGCCGTGTTGTTGGGCGAGAGGGCGACGCCGGTCGGCTCCGAGCCCACGTTGCCCGACGGCCCGAGGACGGGGTCGGTGTCGATGTCGTCGATCGCGACGACCCTCTGATCGCGCCGCAGCGCGACGTAGGCGCGCGTCCCGCACCCGTCGATGGCCACCTGCCAGGGCTCGCTGCCGGCGCCGACGTCGATCTCCGCGACCGTCGTCATCGCCGGGAGCCCGTCCGCGTAGTCCACGTGCAGGACGCTGACCGTGCCCACGTCGCGGTTCGCGACGACGACGACGCGGTCGTCCGGGGAGAGCGCGATGGCGCTCCCGCGTGTCTCGTGCGGCGCCTCGACGTCGCAGGCGTACACGGGCGGCGCCCCGCCGCCGCCGCCGTCCCCTCCCTGTCCAGTACTGGAGGCGTTCGTCGCGGTCGAGGCGGGCCCGCCGCCCGCGTTCGACGTCGTCGTGCCTCCCGATCCGGAGTCGTCCCCGCAGCCGCCCCCCAAGGCAGCCGCGCCCACCAAGGCCAAGCCAAGCCCCAAGAAGGTAGAGGTCGCCCTCACCCGATTTTCGCGGTTTCCCATCTCGAATCCTTTCGAAGGAACACGGCCACGACCCAGGTCGAGGCTGTCCGCCCAAGATGTCACCGCCAATCAATAGATGAAGTAGGCGCCTGACAATGGGTACCATCGGCAGAAGCTATGGCTCTGGAGCTGAGTGATCTCCGGTACTTCCTCGAGGTGAAGGCGAGGGGCAGCCTCACCGCCGCCGCCAAGGCGCTCGGCGTGACGCAGCCCTCCCTCACGGCCGCGATGCAGCGCCTGGAGAAGCACTACGGCACGACGCTCCTCTTGCGCGACAGGACGGGGGTGAAGCTCACCGTCACCGGCCGCGCCCTCGCCTACGACGCGGCCCAGGTCTTCGAAGTGCTCTCGCGCGCCGAGCAGCGGGTCCAGGGGCTCGAAGATCTCGAGTCGGGGAGGTTCGTCCTGGGCAGCCACGAGTCGCTCGCGGCCTATTTCCTGCCGGAGCTCCTGAGGTCGCTCGCCTCGGAGCATCCGGGGATCGAGATCAGCATCTTCAACGCCGCGTCCGCGGCCGTCGCGGAGGCGGTCATCGAGCGCACGGTCGACTTCGGGATCGTGGTGAACCCCAAGCCCCACGCCGATCTCGTCATGGTCGACCTCTTCGAGGACGCCGTCGACTTCTTCACGCTCCGCGGAGAGGCCCCGGTCGCGAGCTTCGCCGACGCCCTCGCGCGGATCACGGCGGGTCCTCTGGTGCACGCGGCGCGCGTCGCCGAGAGCCGCGAGCTCCTCGCGCGGCTCGACGCCTTGGGGTGCTCCCCGACGCGCGTCATCGCCTGCGGCGACTTCGAGCTCGTGAAGTCGATCGCGCTCGCGGGGGTCGGCGTCGCGGTGCTCCCGCGGCGCGTCGCCGCGTACGGCCACGAGGGCAAGCTCGGGAGGCTCCACCCGGAGCTGCCCTACTTCGAGGACCACATCTGCCTCCTGTTCCGAGGCGATCTCCACAAGACCCGCGCCGCGGTCGCGCTCAAGGACGCGCTCATCGCCCACGGCCGCCGCTTGCGGGCGCTCTGAGGGCGCGACGTCGGGACGCATCTCCTGAACCGCTGCCGTTCGGGGCCCTCACCCCCGCCTCTGGGGTCCGGGCCTCTCGGTCGTCGCCCGTGGGAAGGGAGGCTGATGCCGGATGTCCGTGGCCCACGGCGTCAGCTCGAGCGTCACCCCCCCGACGTCACCCCCCCGACGTCACGCGGACGAGACGCTGAAGCCACCGTCGACGACGATGGTCTCGCCGGTCACGAAGCTGGACGCGTCGGACGCGAGGAAGAGCGCGACGGCGGCGACGTCGTCGGGGCGCCCGGTGCGGCCGAGCGGGGTCCGCTGCCGGATGCGACGCGAGAGCTCCTCGTCGGCGAGGAGGGGCGCGGCGAACTTCGTCTCGATGAGGCCCGGCGCGACGGCGTTCGCCCGGATCCCCGTCGGGCCGAGCTCCACGGCGAGCGTCTTCGTGAGGGAGATCACCGCGGCCTTGGTCATGCCGTAGATCCCCATGAGCGGCGAGGCCAGGAGTCCCTGGGTGCTGGAGACGAAGATCAGGGAGCCGCCGGCGTTCCGGCTCACGAGGTGGAGCGCCGTCTCACGGGCGAGGGAGAAGTACGCGCGCGCGTTCGTCTCGAAGGTCTTGTCGAACACCCGGTCATCGGCGTTCACGAGCGGGCCGAAATGCGGGTTGGTCGCGGCGTTGTTCACGAGGACATCGAGCTTGCCCAAGCGGTCCACGACGCCTGCCACGAGCGCCGCCGCCGCGCCCTCGCGGGCCACGTGCGTGGGGAACGTCTCGACCTCGCAGCCCGCGGCCGCGAGCTCGGCGCGCGCGGCCTCGAGGTTCTCCGGTTTGCGCGAGGCGATCGCGACCCGCGCGCCGCCCTCGGCCAGCGCGCGCGCGATCGCGAGGCCGATGCCGCGGCTGCCCCCGGTCACGAGCGCAACCTTCCCGTCGACGCGGATGTTCATGCTCGCGGCCTACCACGGAGGGGGCCGAGCGACAGGAGGGAGAAGCCGCGGTCGCAGGCGCTCGCGGGGCGCGCCCCTCCTGGAGACGACGGGGGGCCTCGGGCGCTGGCGCTACCGCTCGGTCCGGATGAGGACGAGCGCCTTCGCCGGCCCTGAGTCCACGGAGATCTCCACCCGGGCGCGCCTCGGGGTGTTGCCCGCGCAGATCCGTTGGCTGGCGGAGGTGCGGCCGCGGCCGATGACGTCGTCGCCCGAGGCCTCGTCGATCAGGCGCAGATCGACGCCGGAGCCCCCGGCGTCGAGGGTCACCACCACCTCCGAGCACGAAGACGGCGCGACGATGAAGCTCGACGTGTGCAGCGTGTCGGCGGCGAGATCCACGCCGCGCGCGGCCTCGACACCCGCGGGCGCCGTGCCCTCCGCGCCGACGACGCGGTCGAGGAGGCGCGCCGCCGCCGCCGGCGCCCGCAGGAGCTCGGGCAGCTTCTCGGCCCACAGGCGAAGGTCCACCCCGAAGGGGCCGACGCGTCCGCGTGACTCGACGTCGAGCCGGACGTCGCGCGCCTTGCCGCACGCGTACAGGGTGGCGCGCAGCGCGCCCGTGGCCTCCGCGAGCAGCCTCCCCGCGTCGTCCCAGAGCGCGGCGGTCACGGGCCCGAGCGGGGCGCCCGCGATCACGTCGAGCCGCGAGCAGCCCTCCGCGAGCTTGACCGGGAGCGTCGCGCGGCTCCCCACCTTCGCGGTCCCCTGGCCCACCTCCTTCGCCTTGCCCCAAGAGAGGTCGAGCTCCTTGGCGAGCGCCGCGCGGGCCCCCTCCACTGGCAGGACCTGCGCCACGCGGTCGATCGTCTGCGAGCGCGCGATCTCCGGCGCGGCGCCGACAGGGGACCGCCCGATCACGAACGCCGCCATCCCCGCCGAGGCGCGGGGGCGCGCCGCGATGGTCACGACCTCCCCGAGCTCGGAGCAGAGGACCATCACACGATCACGACCGTCTCCCTGGGCGCGGGCCGCGATGCGCCCGTCCTCGGTCTCCGCGACGACCTCCAGGCTCGCCACGTCGTCGCTCGGCACGACCAGCACGTCCAGGCAACGGCGCGCCTCGATCGTCACCGTCGTCCTCGTCGGCGCGCGCGGATCCACGGGGGCCGCGAAGCGTCGCACGTCCTCCCAGGTGGATCCGAGCGCGCGGCGCCGTGCGACGACCTTCGGCTCGAGCCCCGGCCAGGACTCGAGCCTGCCCGACTCCTCCCCGAGCGCCCGCGCCCCCACGGCGCGCGCGACGGCTACGACGCGCTCGGGCGCGACCTCGTGCGCCCCCACCGCGAACACGCCCCCGCCCGAGGCCACGCGAGCGGATACGTACACGCGCTCGCCCGTGGTCGGGCAGACGACCACCGCGGCCTGATCGGACGACGACTCGTCCGCGACGAGGGTGCTCCCGTCGTCCTGGAAGACGAAGAGGTCCACGTCGCCGATCCCCTTCGACCCCCTGGCGATGACGACGAGGCACTTGTCCTTCGTGGTCGTGAGGAAGGCGCCAGCGCGGTCCCCCTCCGTGCCGAGGGCCGACGCGATGACGGTGAGCTCAGAAGCGCCTGCGGCGCGTGCCAGCCGCGCGGTCTCGCCGAGGAGCTCGTCCACGCCCGCCGGCGTCTGCGCCGCGGCGAGCCCAGGCGGGGCGGGGGCGGCGCCGCAGGGCGGCGGCGGCCCGCAGGCGCCCTGCGCCAGCACCAACGCGACGACGGCGGCCCCGACGCCCCTCACGGGGCCGCCTCGCGCGGGGCCTCTCGACGCGAGAGCTTCCAGAGGGCCACCACCCACCACGCGCTCGGCCCGGGGACGTCCACGGAGATGCGCGCGGTGTCCTGATCGTCCGCGCAGAACGTCACGCTCGCCGCCGTCGCGGGGGGCGGCGCCTCCTCGGCGCTCGCGCGCGCCGAGGCGCTCGCCGAGATCCGGATCCCACGAGAGCTCCCTCGCATCAGCGCCACGCCGGCGACGTAGCACGCGCCCGCCTCGACCTCGGCTCGCAACGTCGTCGAGCCCTGCGCGCCGAGCGACTCCAAGATCGGCCCGCGCGCGCTCACGCTCACGATCCGCCTGCGCACCGACGCGGCGAGCGCCGCCTGCGCCACCGGCCCCCACCGCGCGGGGACCCACCTCGGGAGCGGCCAGAGCGCGTCGCTCACGAGGACCCGCGCGCCGGATGGAGCGCCGCGGAAAGAGAGGGTCAGCTCGGTCACCTTGGCGACACACGCCTCGACGCGAGCGTCGGGCGTCTCACCTCGGTCCCGCGCCACCGGCTCCCCCGTCGCGGACTCCCGCAGCTCGACGTCGACGTCGACCGGCGGCACCGTGCCCGCCGGCGAGACGAGCACCTCCGCCATCACGTCGAGCCGGTGGCAGCCGGTGGGGAGGCGCATGATGAGCTCCCCGTCGCCAGCGGCGCCGGCCTTCATCTCGAGCGGCAGCACGTTCGTGGCGCCTTCCGCGCGCGCGCGCTCGTCCGCGCGGCGACGCCGCTCGACCAGCCCGTCGGGGAGGATGGCGGGCCCGG
>CAZBJI010000175.1:0-10593 GCA_964492175.1 uncultured Polyangiaceae bacterium
GCCGGCGGCCCTGCTCTTCGACGAGCCGACCAGCGCGCTTGACGCCCGCGCCGCCGCGGACGTCCTCGCCGTCGTCGGCGAGCTCGCGGAGGACGGCCAGACGATGGTCGTCGTCACCCACGCCCTGGGCTTCGCTCGGAGAGCCGCGAGCACGCTGCACGTGGTCGCGGCGGGGAGGGTCGTGGAGTCGGGCCCCCCGGAGCGCGTCCTCGACCAGCCAGCGCACGCCGTGACGCGGGAGCTCTTGTCGGCGGACGGCGAGGGGTAAGCTTCGCGTCGCATGCCCCTCCTCGTCCTCGTCACCGGCACCGACACCGGCGTGGGCAAGACCCACGTCACCTGCGGCCTCGCCCGCGTCCTCGTCGCGCGCGGTCTCCGGGTGCTCGCCGTCAAGCCGCTCGAGACGGGCGCCGCCGCGGGGAGCGGTGACGGCGAGCGCCTCGCCGAGGCGACCGGACAGCGCGAGCCCCGGACGGCGCTGATGCACCTCCGCGATCCGCTGACGCCCGCGCTCGCGGCGGACCGCGAGGGGGTGACGATCGACCTCGACGCCTTGAGCGAGAGGATCGGCCACCTCGCGTCGGGCCATGACGTCGTGCTCGTGGAGGGCGCGGGCGGCGTGCTCTCGCCGCTCACGTGGTCGGACGACGCGACCACGCTCGGCCGCCGGCTCGGAGCCGACCGCGTGCTGCTGGTCGCCGGGGATCGACTGGGGACCATCAGCGCCGTCCACACCGCGGCCATCGCGCTGGCCGCGGCGGGGCTCGCTCCCGCGGTCATCGCCCTCTCCGCGCCCGAGACGCCGGACCTCTCGACCGGGACGAACGAGATGGTCCTCAGGCGCCGCCTCGCGCCGCTCGGTGGCTGGTCTGACCGGATCGTCACGGTGTCACGCGGAGCGACCCCGGAGAGCGAGCGTGGGCTCTCGCGGATCGCCGACCTGCTCCTGGCTTGAATCGCTGCCCAGCACGGATCCGGCGCCGCGCGTGCGGATGCGCGAGCGCGTGGGGATGGCGCGGCGCGCTCCGGCGTAGGATGCTCGCGTCATGGTCGTCCGATCAGCGCTCCCGTTCCTCGCCGTCGCGGCGGTCGGCTGCAACACCTCCTCGGGCGCCGTCGACGTCTGCACGCAGGAGCCCCCGGTCGAGGTGGAGCTCTCCGTCTCGATGTTCGCCGACCCGGCGGCCCCCGCGAACCCCGCGAACGTCGGCGTCCAGGCCACCGTGGCGCACGAGTGCTTCGACCGCCCCACCTCGGTCGAGGTCCGATCGGCCGCGCTCTACAAGGCGGACCGCACCACGAAGATCCTCGATCTGGAGCTCGAGTTCGCGGGCGGCGAGCTCACCCTCGACGAGGCTCATTGCCTGCACAACGGCAGCCCCGAGCCGCGGTGGACCGAGGGCGTGCTCACGGTGGCCACGGTGGCGAACGACGATCTGAACGCCTACTGCGGCGAGGAGCTGTGGGTGTCCGTGGAGGTCGTCCGCGGCGGGTGCGATCCGGAGTCGCCGGACGCGCGCGTGATCGAGGGCGGCGGCGCGGCGCTCGTCGGCTGCCCCTGAGCGCCGCACGCGAAGCCGCCGGTCGCCGGTCGGCGCGGGCGGGCGCCCGTCGGCGCGGGCGGGCGCCCGTCGGCGCGGGCGGTCGCTCGTCAGCGCGGGCGGAGCACCTCGAGCAAAGCGCAGCAACACCCGAGCCACGCGAGCCCCGCGGCGAAGCCCCCGAGCACGTCGGAGAGGTAGTGCACGCCTAGGTACAAGCGGCTGTAGCCCATCGCCACGGTCCACAGCGTCGCGACGGTGAGGACGACGTAGAGCCGGCGCCGGCCCCCCCACGCGGTCAGCGCGACGTACGACAGCATCCCCGTCGCGACGATGGCGCCCATGGCGTGCCCGCTCGGAAAGCTCCAGCCTGCGGCGACGTCGAGGGGAGCGTCGAAGGCGGGCCGCGGACGGGCGAAGGCGCGTTTCAGGCCCGAGCTGAGCAAGGAGGTCCCGATCATCGCGCCGACGAACCCAGCCGCCAGGAGCCGACGTCGCGCGCGGAGCAGGCCGACGCCGACCGCGATCGTGGCGACGGTCAGCGCCGGCGTGTCCCCGAGGCGCGTGAACACGCGGAGGGCCCATGTCATCGCAGGCGCGGAGGCCGCGTGGAGCGCCCGCGCGAGCGCGCCGTCCGCGGCGACCAACGCGCGGCCCTCGACGACGCCCCACGCGAGCCCCGCGAACACGACGGTCGCGGCGAACGCCGACACCAGCACCCCGGCGAGCACGACGCGTCGATGGCGCGAAGGGTCGAGCCGGCGCCGCCCCACGTGAACGGCCCAGACCCCGACCGCGAGCGCGCGCAGGCCGGCGGCGAGGAGCGCGCCGAGGAGCTCGACGGGTCGAGCGCCCACCGCGACCGCGAGCTCTTCGAGCTGAGGGCCCACGACCACCTCGTAGCGCAGCGCGGCATCCGCCGCACCCCATGGTGCAGTGACCCCACAATCGGACGGCGTCACCGCTCCGGGTCGCCGCCCCGCGTCGCCATTCGCTCCGCGCGCCGCTCCGGCGCTTCCGCATCCACGATCGATCGGTATGATGCTCGCCCCATGAAGCAACCCTCCTTGGCCTGGATCCTGGTCGCGCTCCCCCTCGTCGCCGCCGCCTGCTCCGACGACTCGTCGAATCCGGACGGAGACGGCCCCGACGGTGACGGAGACGGCACGGTGAAGAAGACGTACGTCGGCGCGAAGGGCGTCACGATCACACAGGTCGCGATCTATCAGGGCCTGAAGCGGACGCTCGTCGTCGGCGGCGCGCCGGGCACGAACGAGGTCCCGCTGATCGCGGGACGCGACGCGGTCGTGCGGATCTTCTACGAGACGGACGGCGACTACGACGGGGGCGAGGTCTACGGCCAGTTCGAGATCGACGGGTTCGATCCGGTCGAGACGCCGCTCGTGCTCGGCGGCGCGTCCACGGAGGAGGACATCGGCAGCACGATCAACCTGAGCATCCCGGGCGATCGGATCGGCGCCACGCTGAGCTGGGCGGCGAGCGTCGTGCAGGAGGGCGCGGCCGTCGACGACAACGCCGCAGCGCACTGGCCCTCGGAGGGCTTCGACTCGGTCGCCGTCGAGGGGCCCGCCCACAAGCTCCGCGTGATCCTCGCTCCGTTCCAGTACAACTACGACGGCTCGGGGCGCCTGCCAGACCTCTCGCCGGAGGGCATCGAGCGGTTCCGCAACCGCCTGAAGCAGCTCTACCCCGTGGCCGATGTCGAGGTGACCGTCCGCCAGCCCACGCCGTGGAACGGCTACATCGGGCCGGACGGATCCGGCTGGCAGGAGGTTGGCTTCACCGTCTACGGGATGCGGTCCCAGGACGGAGCGTCCGACGACACGTACTACTACGGGATCTTCTCACCCGCGGCGAGCTTCAGCTCGTTCTGCGGAGGCGGCTGCCTGCTCGGCGTGACGCTGCTGAACGACAACCCCCCGTCGACCGGATCGGTGGATCTGCGGCTCGCCCTGGGCGTGGGCTTCGAGGGATACGCCGAGGACACCGCCGCCCACGAGCTCGGGCACTCGCACGGCCGTGAGCACGCACCGTGTGGTCCCGGCCTCGATCCGGGGTCCATCGACGGCCAGTACCCGCACCCGAGCGGGCAGATCGGCGTCTGGGGTCTCGACCCGGCGACCCTCCAGCTGTTCCCGCCCACGCAGCACACCGACATCATGGGCTACTGCAACAACCAGTGGATCAGCGACTACAACTTCCGTGCCTTGCTCACGCGTGGGCAGAACGTGAACCTGCCGAGGTGGCACGCGCCGGCGCGCGTCCCCGCCATCCTCGTCGGGTTCGACGGCGCCGGGAAGACCACGTGGGGCGGCGCCACCACGGCCGAGGTCGATCTCCGCGGCGAGCACGCGCCCGCGCACGTGATCGAGCCGAACGGCGCGCGCCGAGCGGTCGACGCCCACGTGTTCCGCTACGACCACCTCCCCGGCGGCTTGGTGATCGTCCCCGGAGCGGACGCCGACGCGCAGCGCATCGAGATCGACGTCGACGGCAGGAGACTCGAGGCGGCCCGCTGAGCGGCATGCTGTTCGCCAAGGCCTGCGTCTTCGTTTCCTTCCTCCTCATCTGGCTCCCGCGGTTCTTCGTGCTTCGGTCCGCGGTCCGGATGCCGGGCGGCCTCGACAACCACCTCCCGCGAGAGCAGCAGGGGCGCCTCGACGACCTCGGCAAGCGCGCGCAAGGCGCCCACATGAACGCCTTCGAGTCGTTCGCGCCGTTCGCAGTGGCCGTCCTCTTCGCCACCACGAGCGAGGCGCGCGTCGACCCCTCGGTCGTCAACGGCCTCGCCGGCGCGCACGTCGGGCTGCGGCTCCTCTACACCTGGGCCTACCTCACGGACAGGCCGAGCCTGCGGAGCACGATCTGGATGTGCGCGCTCGGCGTCGTCGGCGCGATCTTCGTGGTCACCTTGGTAGCCTGAGCGCGACGGCGGCCGTGAGCCGGCGCGCCTCAGTCGCAGCCTGCGACCCCAGCGCGGCTCAGATCCTCGATGACCCAGCGGCCGCTCCGCTCCCGAAGCCGCATGTAGACGGGCGCGTCCGTAGGGGCGAGCGTCCCGGAGAGGCACGCGACGTCGTTCGAGATGTGCGTGCTGTTGAAGGTGGCGTCGTCGCTGCGCCGCGCGTCGGGGAGGTTCTCCTCGAGGTGCCTCTCGAGGGCCTCCTCCGAGACGCGCGCCTGGAAGTCCGGACTGGTCAGGTCGTAGGCGGCGCTGAAATCCCCCTTCCGGACCTTCGCGAGGAACGCGTGGGCCGCGTCGCGCGGAGGGGCCGTACCCTTTACGATGAAGTACGCCATGCCCCCTATCGCGAGCGCGAAGAGCAGGATCAGCGGCACGACGACCGCGCAAGCGATCTTGCCCGCGGTCCAGCCCGGGTCCCTCGGTGGGGGCGCGAAGCCGGGCGCGCCGGGAGTCGGCCCCCACGGTCGCTGCGGTCCTTGGTGCCATCCCGGTCCCTGCGCCATGGGCGAGAGGATAGCGGACCGGCGCGCCGCAGTCCTCCCGGACGAGGTGGACTCCGGGGCGCCTCCGCGGCACCCTCGGCCCATGAGGAGGGCGGCTCTGCTCGCGCTTGGGCTCTTCGTGCTCGGCGCCGCGGCGTGCTCGGACGACGACGCCTCCGGCGCGGCGGGCGGCGGCGGGGACGCGCCCGCGCCGCTGCTCGTCGAGACGGAGAGCGGCCCGGTGCAAGGCGCCCTCGTCGGGACGACGCGGATGTTCCTCGGCATCCCCTACGCGGAGGCGCCCGCGGGGGCGCTCCGGTGGCGCCCCCCGGTCCCACGGACCAAGTGGGAGACCGCCCTCTCCGCCGTCGCCCGCGGGTCGCCGTGCCCGCGGGTGAACCCGCTCGACGGAGGCTACGCGACCGGGTCGAGCGAAGATTGTTTGAACCTCAACGTCTGGACGCCGGAGCGGCCGGGCACCACGCCGCTGCCCGTGCTCGTCTGGATCCACGGCGGAGGCTTCGTCCTCGGCGGCGGGGGGGAGCCCGCCTACGACGGACAGCGGCTCTCGGAGGCGACCCGCTCGGTCGTGATCACGCTGAACTATCGCCTCGGAGTCTTCGGCTTCCTCGGCCTTCCCGAGCTCGCGTCGGAGGATCCGGCGCACCCCTCGTCGGGCGCGTACGGCCTCGAGGATCAGCGAGCGGCGCTCGCGTGGGCCAAGGCGAACGCCGCCGCGTTCGGAGGAGATCCGGACAAGCTCGTCGTCTTCGGCGAGTCCGCGGGCGGAGCGAGCGTGTGCCACCACCTGGTCTCGCCCCTCTCGAGCGGGCTCTTCTCCTCGGCGATCCTCCAGTCCGGCCCGTGCGATCTCGTGGTCGACTCGGCGACCGCCTACGCGCAGGGCGCGTCGCTGGTCACGGCGCTCGGCTGCGACGGGGACGACATCCCCGCGTGCATCCGGAACAAGCCCGCCGCGGACATCGTCACCGCGCTGCCCCCCTCGAGCTTCGGGGTCGGCGCCTCCGGGACCCGGTGGTACCCCGTGATCGACGGACACAACCTGCCGGATCGCCCGAGCGCGCTGCTCGCGGCGGGCGCCTTCCAGCGCGTGCCCGCGATCCTCGGGTCGAACTCCGACGAAGCGACGCTCTTCTTCGCGCTCGGCGACACGGACGTGCCGGACGAGGCGGCGTTCCAGGCGTTGGCGGAGGGCATCGTTCCCGGAAAGGGCGCCGAGATCGTCGCCCAATACCCCGTCGCCACGTACGGCTCCGCGAAGGCCGCCGCGGTCGCGGCCGTCGGGGACGCCGGGTTCGTCTGCCCGACGCGGCGTACGGCGAGGGCGCTCGCGGCGAGCGGAGCCCCCGCGTACCTCTACCAGTTCCGGTACGGACCGACCTCCCTGCTGGGCGACCTCGGGGCGTTCCACTCCGCCGAGATCAAGTATGTGTTCGGCAACCCCGGGCAGCTCCTGCCCCTTCCGGTCTCGGACGAAGAGCTCCCGCTGTCGCGGGCCATGATGAGCTACTGGGTGAGCCTGGCCGAGGCGGGAGACCCCAACGCGCGCGGCGGCGAGCCGTGGCCCCGCCACGACGCGCAGGGCGATCAGCACCTCGTGCTCGACCTCGCGCGGACCGCGGGCTCGAGCCTCCGCCGCGCCCAGTGCGACTACTGGGACACGGTCACCATTCCGCAGCTCTGAGCCCGACCGAGCGACGCGAGCCCGACATCCTGGGCGCCTGAGGGCTACCCGAGCATCGTCTCCCGCGCGCGCTGGCTGATCGCGACCACCGCCGGGTGCTTCAGCTTGCGCTCCACCGATATGGCGTAGAAGCGCTCGCGTACCTCCTCCACGATCCCGACCGGCCTCACCTCGTATTGGCGCTCCACCTCGCTCGCGATGACGCTCGACGCGGGGAAGAGCCCCATCCCTCCCTGCCCGAACACCTTGAGCAGAGCGCTGTCCTCGAACTCCCCCACGACGCGAGGACGGATGCCGCGAGCCGTGAACCACGCGTCGAGCGAGCGCCGGAGCGTCGTGTTCTCGGTCGGCAGGATCACGGGCGCGCCGTCGAGCGACCTCGGGAAGCCCTGTCGGTAGGCGGCCCCGAGCTTCGCGGTCGCGAAGAACACGACGCCGCACTCTCCGAGGAGGTGGTTGTACGCGCGCACCCGGATGGACGGTCCGACGGGGGCGTCGGTGATGACGACGTCGAGGTCGTGCACACCGAGCCCCGCGAGCAGCCGCTCCGGCTTGTCCTCCCGACAGATGAGTCGGATCGGCTCGCCGAGCTCGAGCGCGGGCTCGAGCAGGCGCCGCGCGACGAGCTTGGGGACCACGTCGGCGACGCCGACCACCAGGCTCAGGGGTTTCCCCACGAGCCGCCCTTGCACCGCGTCGCCGAGCTCGCGCCCGAGCTTGAAGATCTCGTCGGCGTAGCCGAAGACCACCCGCCCCGTGGCGGTGAGGACGAGGCGGCGCCCGGTGCGGCTGAAGAGCTTCTCGCCCATCGCGGCCTCGAGCGCGCTGATCTGCCCGCTGACCGTCGACTGCGCGAGCCGGAGCTGTTGAGCCGCACGCGCGAGGCTGCCCTCGCGCGCGACGTGCCAAAAGTAGAGGAGGTGGTGGTAGTTGAGCCACTCCATGGGCGCCATGATACTTCGGCCAGACCGAAGATTGCGCCCGACATTACCTAATTGTCGAAGTCTACGCGGCGCCTTAGATACGCGACCATCCCATGCACTGCCCCCGATGCACCTCCGCCCCCCTCGACGAGCGCGACCGAGACGGGATCACCATCGACGTGTGCGCGAGCTGCCGCGGCGTCTGGCTGGACCGGGGTGAGCTCGAGAAGCTCATCGCGAGAGCCAGCGCCGATTTCGGCGAACAGCGGCCCAGGAGGGAGGACTACGATGGGCCCCCCAGCAGCGACCGGCCTCGCCACGGCCGCAAGCGGAGCTGGCTGGACATCTTCGATTGACCCGCCCCCACACGTCGAGCGCCGACGCGCGCGGTGAGACATGAACCTGGAGCTCCTCGCTCAGCCCGAGATCTACATCAGCCTCCTGACCCTGACGGCGATGGAGGTCGTGCTCGGCATCGACAACGTCATCTTCATCTCGATCTTGGCGGGCAAGCTGCCGGCAGCCCAGCAGCCGAGCGCTCGCAGGCTCGGTCTCGGTCTGGCGCTCATCATGCGGCTGGGGCTGCTCTTCGCCATCTCCTGGGTCATGGGGCTCACGGCGCCGCTCTTCTCCGTTCTCGAGAAGTCCTTCTCGGGCCGTGACCTCATCCTGCTCGGCGGCGGGCTGTTCCTCATCTTCAAGGCCACACACGAGATCCACGCCAAGCTCGAGGTGTCGCGAGAGGACGGCGCGGCGGCCTCGGGCACGGCCTCCTTCGCGGTGATCCTCGCCCAGATCCTCGCGCTCGACATCGTCTTCTCCCTCGACTCGGTCATCACGGCCGTCGGGATGGCCCAGCACATCTGGGTGATGGTCGTCGCCATGGTCGTCTCGGTCGTGGTGATGCTGGTCTTCGCCGGAAGCGTGAGCGAGTTCGTGAA
This sequence comes from uncultured Polyangiaceae bacterium, assembly GCA_964492175.1. Taxonomy (GTDB): domain Bacteria; phylum Myxococcota_A; class Polyangia; order Polyangiales; family Polyangiaceae; genus Xiheicaenibacterium. The sequence continues at coordinate 8,579 of CAZBJI010000175.1, forward strand.
CCGACACCCCAGCATGAAGGTGCTCGCCCTCAGCTTCCTGCTCCTCATCGGCGTCATGCTGACCGTCGAGGGCATGGGCCAGCACATCGGCAAGGGGTACATCTACTTCGCCATGGCCTTCTCCCTCGGGGTCGAGCTCATCAACATGCGCGTCCGTCGCGGGCAGGCCGCCCCGGTCACCCTCCACGCTCGCTTCCAAGCAGGGGAGCCAGCTCCGCCCACGGGCAAGGGGGACGCGGCGTGATCCTCGCGGCCGGGCGCGCTCAGCGTCCGGCGGGCATCGCCTGCGCAGCCTGCTCGAGGCCGGCGTCGGCGGAGGTGCCGTCGACCTTGTAGCGGACGATGGAGAGGAGCGCCTTGAGCCCGAAGGCCACGGTGAAGAGCGCGAGGAACCCTACGAGCAGCCCGGCGGGCCCGGGGACGAGCGCCATGAACCAGTCGAACTCCTTGCCCTCCGTCCCCTCGTCGACCAGGTACTCGGCGAGGTGGCTCGCACCCACGAGCACGCCGACGGGCAGCGCGAGCAGCCACGCGAGCCCCAGGGTGCGCCACCCGAAGAAGGGCTTGTGCCGGCCCAGCGGGACCCTGTCGCAGAACTTCGCTCGGAAGATCTTCTGCGTCTTGCCGATGTAGAAGGCCGTCCCGGCGAGGATGACCACGAGCGCCAGCACCAGGAAGGCGAGGATGCCGCCCAGGCCGACGTAGACGTACAGCTTCTCCGCGCCGGGCTGGACGAAGACGTACTGCAGGGTCGCGAGCAGCTGGCCGACGAAGAGGCTCATCGCCGGGATCGCTACGACGGTCATGGCGACGCTCGTGACGACCGTGAGGACGACGAGGACGCCGAGCGTGCAGAGCGTGGCGACGATCTCGCCGCCCACGCGCTTCATCACGCCGCCGACGACGGCCGCGGCCGGGATCTCCCCGCGCATCGCGCGATCCGGCAGCCGAAGGATCTCCACCACGACGACCTTCACGTTCAGGACGAAGAGGAGGACCGCGAGCAGGGTGAGCGCCGGCGCGACGTAGCCGAAGAGCCAGTCGACTCCCTTCAGCCCGTTGGCGACCTTCTGGAGCGCGTCGAAGTCCTCCTTGAACTTGCCGGCGTTCTCCAAGATGGCGACGCCGAGGGAGTCCTGCTTCTCCGTGCTGACCTCCTCGAGCGGGACCAGGAGGAGCCCGGGCATCGCGGCGATGTCCTCGAGGTGCTCCTCGGCCGCGTCGAACGTCGCCTCCTGAATGACGATCTGCGGGTTCGTCTGCTCCGCCAGCTCGCCTTGCACCAGGCGCATCCCGAGCAGCGCCCCCGTAAACAGCAACATCGAGAGCACGAAGGTGCCCGAGGCGAGAGCGGCGAACCCGAACAGGCGCCCCGTCTGGCCCGGGTACTTCTTCCCCATCCAGAGCGGCATGAGCAGCAGGAGCACCCCCGAGAGGGACAGCCAGCCCAGGATCATCGCGATCGTGCCGATCTTCTCGTCGTTCCGCGCGCGGAGCTTCGCGACCGTCTTCGCGTGCGTTTTCTCGCGGACCTCCCGCAGCTTCTGCCGAAGGATGTCCATGTACAGGGCGCTGATGGCGTCGAGATCCTCGGGGGAGAGACCCTCGAGCGCCTCCGCTTGCTCCTCCAGCTGCTTCTCCGCCGCGTCGGAGAGGTCCCGGTCGAGATCGATCTCGCCGATCTCCGCGGGCGTCACCTCCCGGAGCGCCTCGAGATCCTTCGCGTCGAGCCCGTCCATCCCCGCGAAGGACTTCTCCGAGAGCTCGTAGTCCTTGCCGTCGACGCCGAGCCCCCCGGCCGCGTCGTCCGTCGCGTCGCCGATCTCGAGCCCGGCCTTCCTGGCGTCCTCCAGATCGAAGTCGTCGGTGAGGTCGTCCACGGCGGCGCCGTCGGGTGCGGGCGTGGGCGCCTCGGCCTTGGGGTCCTCGGGCCGGGGCTGCTCGCTCGGCTCGTCCGCCTTCGGCTCGTCCGCCTTCGGCTCGTCCGCCTTCGGCTCGTCCGCCTTCGGCTCGTC
>CAZBJI010000175.1:10693-16532 GCA_964492175.1 uncultured Polyangiaceae bacterium
CGCCTTCGGGTCCTGCGGCTTCGCCTCCTCGCGCGCAGGCGGATCCTCCGGCTCGTCGTCCTCCGCGAAGGAAGGCGCGGACCACGTAGCGGCCAAGAGCACCGCGGCCCCACAGCGCGAGATCAAGTTCATGACGGGCGCCGCGCCTCTACCACAGGGCCGGGTCGGCCGCGTCCCCCCGCGGCGCCGCTCGCCTGACGCCCCACATCCCGTCTGCCTCGGATCCGCGGTCGCTGTAGACTCCTCCGCGTGCAGAAGCTCGAGGCAGGGATCCACCACTTCCAGTCGAACTACTTCGCGTCCCACAAGGAGCAGTTCGAGCGCCTCGCGAGGGTCGGTCAGAGTCCGGAGACCCTGTTCATCACGTGCTGCGACTCCCGGGTCGTGCCGCACCTCTTGACCTCGGCGGGCCCCGGCGAGCTCTTCATCGTACGCAACGTCGGGAACATCGTGCCGGCCGTGGAGCACGGCGTGCTCGGCGGGGTCTCGGCCGCGATCGAGTACGCCGTCCAGGTGCTCGAGGTGGCCAACGTGATCGTCTGCGGGCACACCAGGTGCGGTGCCATCGAGGCGATCCTCGATCCCGAGCCGCACCAGCACCTCTCGCACGTCGCGAGGTGGCTGGCGCTCTCCGCGTCGATACCGAGCCTGCTTCGGGAGCGGTACGCGGGCCTCTCTGCCGAGCAGCGCGTGGTCGCGGCCGTGGAGGAGAACGTGCTCCTCCAGCTCGAGAACCTGCGCACCTTCGACTTCGTCGCGTCCAGGCTCGACGCGGGGACGCTCAAGATCAACGGGTGGGTCTTCGAGATCGCGACGGGGGAGGTCTACGACTACGATCCCGTGACCGAGCAGTTCCTCGAGCTCGCCGCCGACGACCAGGGCTCCCGGAGGTCGCTCTCCCAGCGCCCACCGCCCGTGATTTAGCGGGATCAAGCGAGCTCTCGTGGCAGCCGGGCGTCATGGGCTCGCTCCTGCCGGCGGTCTTGTGACGCTCAGAACCGGCCGACGCCCCAGAGGGTGAGCCCGGTCGCGCCCGCGCCGGCCGCGATGAGCCCGCCGGCGCCGAGGCCCACGAACACACCGAAGCCACGGACCTCACGGTCGTACGTGTCCGCGTAGGGAGTGCCGGGCCGGCAAGCGTTGCGCCGCTCCCCACCACAGGTGTCGTTGAGCTCGTTGCCGGCGGCGAGGCTGTCCACGAGAAAGCCGACGGAGACGCCCATCATCGCGACCCCGACGCTCCCCACGACGATCGCCCAGACAGGCACCTCCTCCTCGGTGACGTCCGGCGGTGGCTGCGGCGGCGGTGGCGGCGACGGCGGCGGCTTCGGGGGCGGAGGCCGCGGGACGGGTACCAGCTTCACCTCGACGACCGTGCGCGTCCCGCTCCCGCGGACCTCCGCCGTAGCGGAGAACGGCTGGTGCTCGGGCGCGGTCGCCGTCACCGGGTGGCTCCCCGGGTCGACGTACAGGACCTGCCCCCACTGCTTCTCGGAGAGGGGCTCCCCATCCAATGTCACCACGAGACCCCTCGGCCGGTCTGCCTCGGGAGGCACCGCGACCACGAGCTCGGAGAGCTTCTTTGCGAGGAAGTCGCGATGGAGCTCGGCGGCGCGGACCGCGTCGCCGTATTCGGCCTCCTTCGCGTATCGGATGGCCTCGTCGAACTCTCGCCAGGCAGTGGCCGTCTTGCCCTGACGCCGGTGGCACTCCGCCAGGTTGAGCAGCGTGTCGCCACGCTGGCGAAGCGAGTGGCTCTTCTTCAGAACTTCGCAGCCCTGATCGAGCGTCGCCTTCCTGGTCATGAGGGCCCGGCCTTCGTCGAGGAGCCTCGCCGCCTCGGCCCACTCGGGCGGCTCGCTGTCGTCCGCCTGGAGCGCGCGGGCGCCGAACGTCAGCGCGAGCGAGAGAGCCACGGACGCAAGGCGCTTCACTTGGGCTTGGCCGACTTCGGTTGATAGATGGGCCAAGGCTCGAACGGGCTCCTCGGGCGGGGGACAACCGGACTGGGGGCGGATGCCGACGCCGTCACCGCCGCCGATGCGCTGGTCGTCGCGACGGGCGGGACGGGAGGCGGCTGGTGTGCAGCTGCGGGTGGACGCGGCGGAGAGGGCGCCGCGCTCGGTTTGCTGGCGGGGAGGCTCGACGGCGTCCCGCTGCTCGGCGGCGCTTGCTCCAGCTTCGCCACGTCGGCGACCGTCACCAGGTACCAATCCATGGATGCGAGCGGGTGGTAGGTCACGAGGACGGCGCGCCCGCCGCGCTGGGTCGCGATGTAGCCGCTCTCGCCGCGCGCGATGGCGGCTCTGACCTCGTCGTTCGCGAGGGTGTCGGGCTCCTTGTCGGCAGGATCTTTGGCGTTCTGTGCCAGCACCTTGCCGGCTCGATCGACGAGCAGCGACAGGTCCACCTCTTCTGCGCCCGCAGCCAGCGCCGCAGCGATCGCACGCCCGACATCGATCTCAAAATGCAGCACACCGAACGGACGACCGTCGCGGCTGTGAATCGCCGTGGCACACGTGAGGAGCATGGTCTGATCCCCCGTGGGCGTGGGTGGTCCCCACACCACGCCGCGCTCTCCCTTCGTCCGTTGATAGAGCGCCTCGCCGCGACCGTCTTGGTCAGCCGCGAGCCCGCTCATCCCTGGATACGCCGCACTGAGACCGTCCTCCAGCGCGAACACGATGCGTCTGACGGGCGCCCCTGTCTTGGCTAGCACCTCGAGCTGAGCGGCTTGCGAGAGGCGCCGGCCCTCCTCTCCCAGGCTGTCAATCAACGTGCTCGGCAGCGTCATCCCCAGCGCCTGCAGCGCGCCAAAGCTCGAGGCGACGTGATCGGCATCCGCCCCGGGCGCGCGGGCCGCGACGAGCCAATCGAAGCTGACCCGCTTGCCATAGAAGGCCGAGTCGACGAGCCCCTCCAATGCAGCGTCGCCCGGCTGGAATCGCTCCTGCGTCAGGAGGCCCAGCGGTGCGACGTCGCCCTTCTCCAGCATGATGCCGGCGGCACCGGCCAGTCGCTGGAGCGACTCTTGGTAGCCGGCCAGGGTCGCGTCGAGCCGTTGCGCGCGCGTCGAAGAGTCGGCCTGAACCTCGACGAGGCGAACCTCTCGATTCCGCTTCTCCGCGAGCAGCACCTGGTTGTACGCCCACGTTCCCGCCGCGGCGAGAACGCCGAGCAGGAACGTCCCCGCGACGAGCCCTACGGCGAGCATGCGGTGTTTGCTGACCCAGCGCCCCATCTTTCGGGGGAGCGAGTCTGGCAACGCCCGAACCTCCTCGTCGTTCATGAAGCGCCGAACATCCGCTGCCAGCTCGACCACGGAGGCGTAGCGATCCGCTGGGTGGATCTGGCACGCGCGTTCGACGATCGCGACGAGGTCTCGTGGCACGCCGCTCGACACGCTCATCGGATTGCGCTTGCCCTGAAGCGCGCTGACCATCGCCATCTCGAGGGTGTCGCCGACCATTGCGACCTCGAGCGTGACGATCTCTTGGAGCATCAGCCCCAGCGCGTATAGATCGCTACGACCGTCGAGCTCGGCGTTCTTGGCGGCGGCTTGTTCCGGTGACATGTATTGCGGCGTGCCGACCATCGCCCCCACACGGGTCTGATTCGACGGGAGCGCCGACGGGCTCTCTTCGATCGACTCGGCCGCGCGATCCTGCGCCGACCCAGCCTCTCCGATCTGACGGGCGACGCCCCAATCGAGCACGTAGACCTCATTGAAGCGGCCGATCATCACGTTGGCAGGCTTGAGGTCGCGATGGATGACGCCACGGCTGTGGGCGTAGGCCACGGCGTCACAGACCTTGACGAAGACCTCGAGCCGAGCGGAGAGGGAGTGCTCGGCGTCCAGAGGGCGCTGGGCATGGACGAGCTCCCTGGTCTCCCGAAGGAGCTGCTCGAGCTCTTTGCCTTGTACGAGCTTCATCGCATAGGACATGGACGCGTCTCTACGGTCGAAGCCGTAGATCGGGACGATGTGCGGGTGGTCCAGCTGGGCCGTGATCTGCATCTCGCTGATGAAGCGCTGGAGCAGGGCGCCGTCTCGTGAAGCTCGAGGAAGGAGCGATTTCAACGCGACGGTCCGGCGCAAGACGGGATCGCGGGCCAGGTTGACGGCGCCCATCGCCCCCTCGCCGAGCTTGCCGAGGATCTCGTAGCCCCCGCGCGCGTCCTGCAGCGAAGGGAGAGGTGCGGCCGCGTCGGGGACGCCCGTGACCTCCACCGCGCGTGGCATGTCGGCCGCGCTGTCGGGGACGCTGGTGCTCGTGGTAGGCCGAGGGGAGGTCACTGTTCGAAGCAGTACAGGTGAGCCATCTGGTTGCAGGCCCCGCCCATGGGCAGCTCGGTCCACTCCGCGGTCACTTCGGCAGCGGATCCGACCGTGACCTCGCCGTCGTTCTGCATCCAGCCGCCGCAGTCCGCGCCGCTCGCCAATCCGGCCGGCGTGGTGCCCGTCCAGACGATCGCGCCGCCCAGGAGCAACGTCAGATTCTCGGTCAGATCGATGGCGTGCGCGAGGGCGAGGTCGGTCGTCAGCTGCTCGAACGAATCTGCGATGGGGGTGGCGTCGAGCAGCATGTACGGAGCGACAGGCACCGTGGTGAAGCGCTGCGCCACGGAGGTGTTGGTGGTCACGTCGCTGAGCCACGCGCGCCACTCTCCACCCAGCAGGTGCAGGTCCGCGAGGGTCTGGCACTGCAGGTCCGCGCCCGCGATGCCGCCGATCTGGGGCACGGTCATCGACTGCTCGGTGACGAAGGCGCGGCGCCCAGGTGCCTCACAACCGTCGTCGGGGCCCGTCCCCGGCTGCGTGATGTTGACGAACCCGCTCTCACAGAACGACCGGCAAACGCCGTCCTTGCAGACGGGCATCGCGACCTGATCGTCGTCGAGGCAGACCCGGCCACACTCGCCGCAGTTGTAGATGTCGGCGTTCAGGTTCGCGTCGCAGCCGCCGGAGCCTCCACCGCCGCCCATGCCCGTGGAGGCGGAGGTGGCGGTGCTGCCGCTCCCTGGCCCCTTGCCGGTCGAGCTCGCCGTGGATGAGCGCCCACCCTCGCCGCCCGAGCTCGTGCCAGTCTCCGTAGGCTCGACCCCGGGACACCCGAAGCAGAGGCACCCCAATACCCCCAGGAAACTATTTCTAAGCATGGCTCAGGGTAGACCGGCAGGAAATGCTTAGCAACTCGCGGGGGCCCGGCCCGGCTCGCGAGCTCCTGGCGGGGCGGGCGCCGTGTTCACCGAGCTCCTGGCCGCAAAGGAGTCCGAGGAAGCTTGCGAGGCTACGCGGGCTCCTCTCGCAGCGGCGGAGGCTTCCAGAGGAGCCAGATCGCGGCACCGGGCAGGATGAGCGCGGAGAGCGTGAGGATGGGGACGTCGTAGCTGCCGGTCTTGTCGATCGCCCGGCCGATCAGGGGGAGCGCCACGATGTGGGCGAGCGACTGCGCGGCCGCCATCATCCCGCTCGCCGTGCTGACGAGGTTCGCGGGGACGCGGCTCAGCATGTCGGCGGTGAAGATGGCGAACATGCCGCCGACGCCGGCGATCGCCACGCCGCACACGAGGGCGGCGACGTACGCGCCGCTCAGCACCGTGAGCAGCGCGATCGACGTCGCGAGGAGCGCGCCCAGGAAGAGCAGCGCCCGGGCGGGTTGTCCTCGGTGCTTGCGGGCGTGGAGCGTCGCGAAATGGCCGAACGCGAGGGAGCCCGCGTCGAAGAGGAGGGGGGGAATCCAGAGGTAGCGCCCCATGTCGGCCTGGGGGACGTGCTCCACGTCCTTCAGGTAGATCGCCGCCATCTGGAGGACGAACCCGACCAGCGGCGCGGACG
>CAZBJI010000176.1:0-16323 GCA_964492175.1 uncultured Polyangiaceae bacterium
CGGGCGCCGTCGCCCGCGAACTCGAGCACCTTGCCGATCCCCTCCCCGCCCTTCCAGAACGGCTGGGAGAGCAGGAAGAGCATGACGTCCTTGGCCGTCACGCCGGCGCGCAGCTTCCCGTGCAGGTTGAACCGGACCGACGGCGGGACCGCGACCCGCACGTCCTTCGTGAGCCACGCGTTGGCCATGTCCGTGGAGCCCACCCCGAAGGCGAAGCAGCCGAGGACCCCGGCCATGCACGTGTGCGAGTCCGTGCCCGCCACGACCTGGCCGGGCAGCGCGAGCGACTCGATCACCTTGTTGTGGCAGATGGCCTCGCTGCCGACCGTCTTCCCGTCGCGCTCGACCTCCCCGAAGATCTTCACGCCGTGCCGCTCGACGAAGTCCTGCTGGACGACCGCGAGCTTGCGTGCCTGATCGCGGAGGCCCATCTTCACGTGCGCCTCCGGCATGACCAGGTCGAGGAACGTCAGGTGGTCACGGAACGCGAAGACGCTCCCCGGATCGGTGACCTTCGCGTTCTTTCCGAGGGCGGCGACGAAGAGCGACTCCGCCATGGGCGTCACGTACTCGTGGCTGAAGCGGACGTCGGTGCGCACGAAGAGAGCGTCCCCGGGCTGCACCGCCGCGACGCCCAGCTCGCCCGTCTTGGCGTTCACCACGGCGTGCGCCGCGATGATCTTCTCGGCGAGCGTCATCGGGCGCGGCGCCGTCGTCACCGCCGGCGGCGTGACGCGGCCCTCGAGGCGGGCCTCGTTGTACGCGAAGAGCCCGCCGTGCTCGACGACGCCCGCGCTGATCGGGTCGAGCCCCTCGGTGAACGCGGAGATGGGCACCTCCTCGCCCGCCGCGAGGCGGGCCAGCAGCGCCGCGTCGGTGGTGGTCAGGAGCCCGATGTTCTGGCAGTTCTGTCCGTAGATCTTCTCGATGCTCTTGGCGACGACGACCTGGATCCCCGCCTCGCGCTCGGCGTAGGGGGCGGTCTCGCGCGAGGAGCCGCAGCCCTTCGAGCGGCCGCTCACGATGACGGAGAAGCCGCCGTTCTTGATGGCGTCCCTCTCGACGACGCCGCCGCGCAGCCCGACCAGGCAGTATCTCGCGAGCGTCTCGTCGTAGTAGTAGCAGACCCACCCGGGCGTCAGCTCGTCGGTCGAGATGTTGTCGATGAGCGGCAGCGCGCCCTCGCCGACGAGCCGGAGCTCCTCCGCGGTCAGGGCCTCTCCGGCGAGCTGCTTCTTCAGAAGGCCGGCGTCCTCGGTCAGGTAGAGGATCTTGCCGGCGGCCTTCACGGTGGTGCGGCGGGCCATATTTCAGCGCACTCTACCCCGTGGAGCGCGGGGTCCGCCAGGCGGTCCGCCGGCGCCCGGCCCTTTTCCGCGGGCGCTCGGGGCGGCGGCGAGCCGTCCACGAGGCGCGACCATCCAGGCGCGGGGCCGTCTCGGTCCGCCTCACCGCGGACCACAGCTGTCGTTTGCATGGAAACCCAGGTTCCACGAGGCTAGCGTCGCGCCTTCATGCGGCGCGGCGCGACGCTCCCCATCGTGGTCCTCGGCGCAGGGCTCTCCGGTCTCTCCGCGTCCGTAGAGCTCAGGCGCGCCGGCGTGCCCCACCGGACGTTCGAGAAGGAGCACGTGCCGGGCGGCCTCGCGCGCACGCGGGAGGAGGCAGGGTACCGGTTCGACCACACCGGCCACCTCTTGCACGTGCGCGATCCGGCTCTGCGCGCCGAGATCACGGGGTGGCTGGGAGAGGGCGCGGCGCTCGAGATCGACCGCAGGAGCGTCGTCTATTCGCACGGCGTCTACACGCGCTACCCCTTCCAGGCCAACGTGCACGGCCTCCCGAAGGAGGTCGCGTACGCGTGCGTGGAGGGCTTCGTCCGCGCGCATTTCGACGCGAGCCCCCGCGAGGTGAGGACGTTCGAGGACTTCTGCCTGCGCCACTTCGGCGAGGCGATCAGCCGCGCGTTCATGATCCCGTACAACGAGAAGCTCTGGGGCGCGCACCCGCGGGAGATCGCCGCCGACTGGTGCGACCGCTTCGTCCCCGTCCCGAAGCTCGAGGACGTCCTGCGCGGCGCCTTCGGCGTCGCGCAGGACGAGCTCGGCTACAACACGCGCTTCCTCTACCCGCGGCTCGGCGCCGGGGAGATCGCGCGCGCGTTCGCCCAGCGCGCAGGCCCGGTGGAGACGGGTCGGGCTCCGTCTCGGATCGACTGGCGCCAGAGGACGCTCACGGTGGATGACGAGGTCGTCTCCTACGAGGCGATCGTCTCGTCGATCCCGCTCCAGACCCTCGTCGGCGTCTTGGTCGAGCCCCCGCCGGAGGTGCTCGAGGCGAGCGCTCGGCTCCGCTGCACGCACCTCTACTACCTGGACGTGGCGCTGAACACGCCGTGCGAGCAGGACTGGCACTGGGCCTACGTGCCCGAGCCCGAGATCCCGTTCTACCGGGTGGGCGCGTACTCGACCATGTCGGCCGCGATGGCGCCGCCCAACAAGGGCAGCCTCTACGTGGAGCTCGCGGATCGCGCGACGCCCGATCTCTCGACGCTCCTGCCCCGCGTCGCCGACGCGCTGATCGGCATGCGGGTCATCCGCGCCAGAGAGGCGATCCGCTTCGCGCGCGTGCGCCGGCTGGATCACGCGTACGTCATCTTCGACGCAGCGCGGAGCCGGGCCGTGGAGACGATCCAGGGGTTCCTCGCGGAGCACGGCGTCCGCTCGGTCGGCCGCTACGGTGAGTGGACGTACGCCTCGATGGAGGACGCCATCCGGGCGGGGCGGTCGGCCGCGCGGGCGCTCTCGGGCGCACCCGCCGAGGTGGGCGTCGGGTGACGACGGACCGCGCGCCGCCGCGGGCGGGCCCCGAGATCTCGTTCGTGATCCCCATCCACGACGAGGAGGCGATCCTCCACGCCGCGGTCGTGGAGCTGCGAGAGAACGCGAAGGACCAAGGCTGGTCCTACGAGATCGTGCTCGCGGAGAACGGCTCGCGCGACAGGACGCTCGCCGTGTGCGAGAAGCTCAGGGCGCGGTACCCGGAGGTCCGCGTCTTCTCGCTGGGCGAGCCGAACTACGGCGCGGCCCTTCGCGCGGGCATCGAGCGCGCCCGCGGCGAGATCGTCGTCTGCGAGGAGATCGACCTCTGCGACCTCGAGTTCCACGAGCGGGCGCTGTCCATCCTGCGGGCCGGCGAGACCGATCTCGTCATCGGCTCGAAGCTCCTGCCCGGCGCGGAGGACGCTCGGCCGTTCGCCCGTCACGCGGCGAGCGTGATGTACAGCGGGGTGCTGCGCGCGACCCTCGGCTTCCGCGGGACCGACACCCACGGCTTGAAGGCCTTCCGCCGGGAGGCCCTCCTGCCCGTGGTCCGGTCCTGCCAGGTCGACAAGGACGTCTTCGCGAGCGAGCTCGTCATCCGCGCGTACCGCGCCCGCCTCCGCGTCGTGGAGGTCCCGGTGCGCACCAAGGAGAAGCGGACGCCGAGCATCAACCTGGTCCGTCGCGTCCCCGGCGTGCTCACGCGGCTCGGCCGGCTCTGGTGGTCGGTCGGGCGCGGCGGCTGAGGCCGGCGCCGTGGGACCGACGCGCACCTCGACCCCTCGAGCCTTTGCGCCTATACCGTCCCCGGCGATGGCGGACGGTTCCCCGAAGAGCACCAGGACCGCACCCCTGGGACGGGCGGACGTCGACGTCGTGGTCATCGGCGGAGGAGTGAACGGCGTCGGGGTCGCCCGCGACGCCAGCATGCGCGGCCTCAAAGTGGCGCTGTTCGAGCGCAACGACCTGGCCTTCGGCGCGAGCGGCAACTCCAGCGGGATGATCCACGGCGGCCCGCGGTACCTCTCCTACGATCCGGCCGTCACCGAGACGAGCTGCCGCGACTCCGGCCACATCCAGCGGATCGCGCCGCACCTGCTGTTCCGGATCCCCTTCCTCGTCCCCGTGGAGCGCTCGGCGCGCGCGCGCATCCTCTTCACGCTGATGGACGCCTTCTTCGAGGGCTACGACGAGTACCAGCCCCTCAAGCGGGGCAAGCCGCACACGCGGCTGACCCCGGAGGAGATGCACGCGCTCGAGCCCGGTCTGCACGGGGACATCGTGGGCGGCATCTCCTTCGACGAGTGGGGCATCGACGGTGCCCGCCTCTGCGTGGCCAACGCGCTCGACGCGCAGGAGCGCGGGGCGAAGCTCTTCGTCGGGACGACCGTCGACAACATCGAGCGGCGCGAGGACACGGGAGAGGTCGTGGCGGTCAGCTACCGCGATCTGCGGAACGGCCGCACCGGCCGGATGACCACCAGCGCGGTCGTGAACGCCACCGGCGCGTGGGCCCCGGTCACCGCCTCGCTCGCGGCGCTGCCCGCCACGCGGGCGCGCGTCCGTCCCGGCAAGGGGATCCACATCGCGTTCGATCGCCGCCTGACGAACTACGCCATCGCGGCGCGCACGATCGACAACCGGCAGATCTTCATCGAGCCCTGGCAGAACATCAGCGTCGTCGGGACGACCGACGACGACTTCTACGGCGACCTCGACGACGTGGTCGCGACGACCGAGGAGGTGCGGTACCTCGTGCAAGGGATCGCGCGGGTCTTCCCCGCGATCACCGGGGCGCGCGCGATTCATACCTGGGCAGGCGTCCGCCCTACGCTCCACCGCTACGGTCCGCTCGAGGACGCCCTCTCCCGCGACCACGCCGTCGTCGACCACGCCGAGCACGGCGCGCCCGGCCTCTACTCCATGATCGGGGGGAAGCTCGCCAGCTACCGCCTCTTCGCCGAGGAGATGACCGACGTCCTCGCGCACCGCTTCCGCATCGGGGCCTCTTGCGCGACGCACCTCTCCGCGCTGCCCGGCGGAGACGACGCCGTGGACCCGTTCGCCCTGGCCGAGCGGCTCGAGATCGACGCGGTCGCGGCTCGGAGGCTGGTCTACCGCCACGGATCCCGCGCGCGCCAGATCGAGGAGCGGGTCGAGCGCTCCCCGCGCGAGGCGAGCGTGGTCTGCCCGTGCGAGCCGGTGCTCGAGGCGGAGGTCCGGCACGCGGTCTCCGTGGAGCGCGCCCGGAGCGTGGACGACGTCTCCCGCCGGACGCGGCTCGGCCTCGGCGCATGCGGGGGCATGCGGTGCGCCGTGCGGTGCGGGCAGATCGTCGCGGACGAGCGAGACCTCCCCCCTCGCCTCGGGCACGAGATGGCCGTCCGCTTCCTCCTGCAGAAGGCCCGCGTCCGCGAGGTGGCGCTCGGGCCGGTGCAGGCGCGCCAAGAAGCCCTGGCGATCGCGGCGGTCCGCGCCGAGCTCGGCATCCGCGACCTGGGCCTCGACGGCCAGGTGGAGTCGGAGCCGCGATGAGCGCCCGCGTCGCGATCGTCGGGTGGGGAGCGGCCGGCGCCGCGGCCGCCCACGCGGCCCACCGCCTCGGGGCGAGCGTCACCGTCGTCGGGCGCGCCGCGGGCGCGACCGCGCTGACCAGCGGCGCCCTCGACGACGTCGACTGGTTCGAGAGGGAGGCCGCCGCCGGATCGCGCGGCGCCGCGCAGGTGGCCAGCCCCTTGGACGAAGGCGTGCAGGCGTTCTGTGAGGCGCTGGGGATCTGGACGCTCGCCCCCGCCGGAGCGCCGCTCCCCAGGCTCGCCACCGTGAACGGCGTGCTGAGGTCGGCGCGCGGGCACGACGCCGCGCTGCTGGACCTCGCCCGCGCTGCCGGGAGGACCCTGCTCGTCCCGCGCGCGCCGCGCGCCAGCTGGGACGCCGACCTGCTCGCGCGGTCGCTCGCCCGAGAGACCGACGGCGCCGTCGCACTCGAGGTCGTCGAGGCGCCCATCCTGCGGTTCGCCGACGAGGCGCGGATCAGCGACGCCGACCTCGCCTCCCGCCACGACGACGACGGCCGGCTCGCGTGGTTGGCCGATCGCCTCCTGCCGTTCGTGCGCCGCGCTGGGGCCGATCGCGTCGCCGTCCTGCTCGGCCCGTGGCTCGGGACGAGCGCGCCGCGCGCCGAGCGGCTCGAGGCGCGCCTCGGCTGCCCCGTGGGCGAGGCGCTGGCCAGCGGCGCGTGCGTCGCCGGCCTCCGCTTCGCCGCGGCGCGAGACGCGTGGCTGGCGACCTCCGGCGTCCCCGTTCGCCCAGCGCAGGTGACGCGCGTCGAGCAGCGCGGCGCCGAGGTCCACGTGAGCGTCGGATCCGACTCGATCGCCGCTGACGCCGTGGTCCTCGCCGTCGGAGGCGTCGTCGGAGGCGGCGTCCTCTTCGAGCCGCCCGAGCACGGCGCTCCCCCGGACGGCCCCGAGCACATCGCCGCGCCTTTCCGGTTGAGCTGCGAGATCCCCGGCGCTCGCGTCGCCGGCGCCCGCGTGCTCGGCCCCGCGAGCTCTGCGTTCGGTCCCGTCCTCGACGGCGTGGCGTGGCCGAGCGCCGGCGCGCGAGGCCTCCTCGAGCGCGTGGGCGTGGTGTGCGACGAGCAGGGACGGTGCGCCCCGCGCGTCTTCGCCGCAGGGGAGGTCGTGCTCGATCGACCCCGCACCCTCCTCGAGGCCGTGCGGTCCGGCGCGCTGGCGGGCGCCCGCGCGGCCGAGGCGGTCTCCCAACCCGTGTCGTCCCACGCTGAGCCACGCGCCGACGGGCGCGAGTCGAGGTCTCCTTCCCCGTGAGAAGCATCGTGTCCACCCTCTCGAAAGCCGCGCTCCTCGTCCTCGCCTCCGCCTGCGGCGCGCCCGCGCCGCGCGCGAGCATCCACGACGCGAGCGTCCTCGTTCAGCCCGAGTTCCGCGCGCCGCTCGTCCTGCTCGACGCGGCGACGGGGAAGGTCGCGGGCCGCGTCCCCGCCGACGGCTGGGCAGACGCGCCGCCCGGCGCCGGCGGGCTCTTCTTCGTACACGGGGACGGCGGGCTTTCGGCGCGCGACGCGAAGACCGGCTCGCCTCGCTGGCGGGTGCTGACCAAGGCGTCGTACTTTCGCGCGCCGGTCGTCACGGACAAGCTCGTCTTCGTGTTTGGGCCGTCGGGCACGCCGCGTCAAGCGTCGGGCCACGCCTGGCGGGGCTACGACACCACGACCGGCGCGAAGCGCTTCGACGTCCCGTGTGACGCCGGCGCTCCCCTCGGCGCCGGCGGCGGCGTCCTCGTGACCTTCGAGGACGGTCGGCTCACCGTGCGCGAGCTCGACGACGGCAAGGAGCGCTACCAGGTGAAGGACGAGGCGGAGCCGCCGGTCCTCGTCGCGGGGGAGCGGTTCTTCGCGCGCGTCGGGGGCGGCCTCGGCGTGTTCCGCACGGAGACCGGGCGCCTCGAGAGGACCCTGGATCTCGGCGACACCGACGCGCTCGACGTGCGGGGCGGCGTGACGCCGCGGCTCGCGGCGACCACGGAGGTGGTGATCTCCCTCGCGGACGAGACCGTCACCGCGACCGACGCCGGGAGCGGCAAGAAGCGGTGGAGCGCCCCCACGCCCAACGGCGAGCTCCTCGCGGTCTCGGGCGGCGTCTGCGTGGTCGCCGGCTCCGGTGGCGTCATCGGCCTGGACGCGGCCTCGGGGTCGAAGAAGTGGTCCGCCGCGCTGGAGGACGGCCCGTCGGGGCTCGTGGCGAGCAGCGGCGTCGCGCTCGTTCGAGCGGCCGACACCCTGGTCGTCATCGACCTCGCGTCGGGAAAGCGGAGGTTCGCTCACACGTGGTGAGCGGGGTGCGGGGCGCCGCGCCGACCAGGCGGGCGGCGCAGCGGCTGCCCTACTTGGCGGCGTGCTTGGCGAGGCGAGCCTTCAGCCGCGACGCACGCCCCTCGGGGATGACGCCCTTCTTGGAGGCCCGGTCGAGCGCGCTCACCGCGTCCCGCAGCAGCTTCGCCCCGTCCTCGGCCGTGGCTCCCTCGGGGCGAGGGGCGCGCGCCTTCTTCAGGAGGGAACGCAGCGCGCTCTTGGCGGCGCGGTTCCGGTCGGTGCGCTTGATGCGCTGGCGGTTGCGCTTCTCGGCGGACGCGTGATTGGCCATCTGGGTGTCCTACTTCTTCTCTTCCGTGGGCTTCGCGTCGGGAGCGGAGGCCGAGTAACCCTCCGGATGAACCGGAAACTTCGGCGTCTGGTGAGCGCGGTTGTACCGCTTCGAGGCCGTCGGCCGGTTCATCTTGCGATGCCGGATGCGGGACGATTGCTGCGTTGCGGAGACCATGGGGAGCGGCACCTTAGTCCGCCGCTCCCCCATGTCAAGGCGCTCGAAGGCGGCGCCGGCGACGCGCGGCAGCCGCGCCGCGTGCGGCGGCCGCTCCGCACCCCCTCTGCGAGCTTTTCTTAGAGATTTCAAGCAGCACTCGATGGCACCCGCCTTGCGATGAGGCGTCCCATGCGACCCTTGCACCTCGGAATCGCCGTCACGCTCGCCGCCCTCGCGGGCGTGGCGGGTTGCTCCGCCAGCCCGTCGTCGAGCGGACCGACGGTCGAGGCCGCCGCGCCCGCAGACGCGGCCCCGGCCACGCCCATCGACGCGGCGCTCGCACGGGCCTGGAAGGCGCGGGGGCTCACGCCCCGCCCGCTGGTCGACGACGCGACCTACCTGCGGCGCGCCTCGATCGATCTCGTGGGGCGCATTCCGACGGTGGAGGAGGCGCGCGCCTTCGCGGCGGACGCGGGCGCTGACAAGCGCGCGCGCGCCGTAGACCGCCTCCTCGCGAGCCCGGAGCACGACCGCCACCTCGCCCGCCGGTGGGAGGCGATCCTCCTCGGAGGCGAGGTGCGCCAGCGCGTCATCGATCAGGCCGCGTTCCGGAGGTTCCTCGAGCGGCGGTTCCAGGAGAACGTCGGCTGGGACGCGCTCGTCCGCGAGATCGTCACGGCCAAGGGCAAGACGAGCCTCGGCGGGGCGATGAGACCGGGCGCGGCGCTCATGGATGACCCGTCGCGGGGCCAGGAGGAGTCGGGGGCCGACGTGAACGCGGCCGCCAACTACTTCGTCCGCTTCGCGCGGAGCCCGCAGGATCTCGCGGGCACGACCTCGCGCGCCTTCCTCGGCGTGCAGATCCAGTGCGCGCAGTGCCACGACCACAAGACGGAGTCGTGGAAGCAGGCCGACTTCCAGGCGTTCGCCTCGAGCCTGGCGCGCGTGAAGATCGGCGCCGTGGACCGGGAGCGCGGCATGCAGGCGATCTTCGAGGTGGAGGACGCCCGGCGAGTCCCGCCGCGGCTGCTCCGCGACGAGGAGGTCCGCGCCATCGCCGACGCGACGCCGCGCGCCCTGGACGGCACGGATCTGTCCGGCGCAGGCGACACCCGCCAGGCGCTCGCGGCGTGGATGACCTCCAAGCAGAACCCGTGGTTCTCGCGGGCCATCGCGAACCGGGTGTGGGCCGAGCTGTTCGGCGCCGGGCTGGTCGAGCCCGTCGACGACCTGCGGGAGAAGAACCCGCCGATCGTGCCGGAGGCCCTCGACCTGCTGGCAGAGGGCTTCGAGGAGAGCGGCTTCGACCTCGACTATCTCTACCGGACCTTGGCGCGAACGGACGCGTACGCCCGGGCGGGCGCGGAGGGAGACGCTACGCCGCGCGACGCGCTGTTCTCGCGGAGCGCGCTCCGGCCGATCGGGAGCGACGTCCTGCTCGACTCGTTCTTCGTGGCGGCGGACGTCCAGCACTTGCTCGAGGAGCGCGCCCCGGAGCGCGCCGAGCTCCTCAAGGCCATGCTGCGGCGCCGGCTCCGCTTCGTGTTCGAGAGCGACACCGAGTCCAACGACGCGTCCTTCGACGGGACGCTGCAGCAGGCGCTCTTCTCCATGAACGGCATCCTCCCCATCGCGGCGACCACGGTGGCGCGCGGGACGGTGCTCGAGCGGCTGACCTCGATGGACGACGCGACTGCGATCGAGGAGCTGTGGCTCCGCGCGTTCTCACGGCCGCCCACGGCGGAGGAGGAGGCTGCGGCCAAGGAGTTCCTCGCGGCGCCGCACCCGGCCGCCGAGGACGACGGGCCGGTCTCGCCGGGAGACGGCGGCAAGCGACGTGGGAAGGGCGCGCGCAAGGACAAGACGGGCGCAGGTGTGAGCCGCATGGTCCCCGCCAGCGCGCTGCGCTCGCGCGCCGACGACGACCGAGAGCGCGCCTACGAAGACCTCTTCTGGACGCTCCTGAACGCCAGCGAGTTCCACTTCCGCCGCTGACGATCTCGCGCCCCGGCTCGCCATCCGGCCGGCGCACCTCCGAACGACGCTCGCGAACCCCCCAAGGAACCCCATGAAGACGTCCGCCACCTCCCTCGATCGCCACCACGGCCGTGAACACCGCGCGCCGGCGCACCTCTCGCGCCGCGGCCTCCTCGGCTGCCTCGGCGCGGGCCTGGCCGGCGCGCTGCTGGGGCGCCAGGCGGTGGCCGCGGAGGGCAAGCCCGCGTCCGCTCGGAGCTGCATCGTGCTCTGGATGCAGGGAGGCCCGAGCCACCTCGACACGTTCGACCCGAAGCAGAAGGCGAGCGGGCCCGCGAAGGCGCGGGCCACGAAGGCGCCTGGGGTGGAGATCTCGGAGCACTTCGAGCAGCTCGCCGAGCAGATGGACAAGGTGATGCTGATCCGGGGGCTCACCAGCAAGGAGGGCAACCACCAGCGCGCGAAGGAGCTCGCGCACACCGGACACGTCCCGAACCCCACCGTGCGGGCGCCCTCCATCGGCGCCTGGATCGCGAAGGAGCGTGGCCCCGCGGGGCTCGACATCCCCCCGTTCGTGAGCCTCGGCGGACAGAGCCACGGCTCGGGGTTCTTCGGCGACGCGTACGATCCGTTCGTGGTGCAGCGAGCGGGCGAGCTGCCGGACGACATCGCCCCGGCGCGCGCCATCGCCGAGGAGCGGATCCGCGCGCGCAAGGCGCTCCTCGCGCGCATGGACCAGGCCTTCGCGAAGCGCACCGGAGACAAGCAGGTGCAGGCGCGGCAGGAGCTCTACGCGCGCGCCGACCGCATGATGCGCTCCCCGGCGACCGCGGCGTTCGACCTCTCCTCCGAGCCGGAGGCGGTGCGGCAAGCGTACGGCGACACCGATTTCGGGCGCGGCTGCCTGGTCGCGCGCCGGCTCGTCGAGCGAGCGGTCCCGTTCGTGGAGGTGACGCTCGACGGGTGGGACACGCACGAGGACAACCTCGAGCGGACGACGGGTCTCAAGCGCGCGCTCGATCCGGCCATGGCCTCCCTCCTCGGGGACCTCGCGGAGCGAGGCCTGCTCGACACGACGCTCGTCGTCTGCATGGGAGAGTTCGGAAGGTCGCCTCGCATCAACGGCCGCGACGGCAGGGACCATCACCCGGCCGCCTTCTCCGCCGCGCTCGCCGGGGCGGGCGTTCGCGGGGGCGCCGTGTTCGGCGAGACGGACGCCGAGGGCGCGGCCGTGGTGAAGGACCCGGTGACGGTGCCCGATCTCGTCGCGACGCTGGCGTGGCGGATGGGCGTGGACCCGGACTACGTCGCGTGGACGCCGCAAGGCAGGCCGATCAGCGTGACGGAGGACGGCGTGGTGAAGAAGGAGCTGTTCGGCTGAGCGCGCGCCTCTTCGCGCCCCGGCCTCAGGCCACCGCGGGGACCTTCCCCGCCTCGAGCCACGCGAACATCTCGGCCGGCGCCCACGCGTTCACGATCTGGGGCGCCTCGAGGCCTCCCTTCATCGCGTGCTTCGCCGCGAACTCCACGCGCCGGAGCTCGGACGCGTGGTGGGCGTCGCTCGTGAGGACGAACCGCACGCGCCTCCCCCTCGCCGCGCGCATGACGTCGAGCTTCACGTCGAGCCGGGGCAGGCCACCGTTGACCTCCAGCGCGGTGCCGGTCGCCTCCGCGGCGTCGAGGATCGCGGCCACGTCCAGGTCCACACCCGGGCGCGCGCCGATCATCCTGGCGGAGAGGTGGCCGATCATCCGAACGCAGGGGTCCTGCATCGCGGCGATCACGCGCCGCGTCTGGGCGGCCTCGTCCATGTCGAAATGGTCGTGGATGGAGGCGAGGCACCAATCGAACGCACGCCGGAACTCGTCGTCGTAGTCGAGCTCGCCCGCCTTGCCGATGTTCAGCTCCACGCCGTGCAAGATCTTCATCCGGTCGCCTACCTCCGCCTGTAGCCCGCGGATCCGCTCGCGCTGCTCGAGGAGCGCCTGCCTCCCCGCGCCGCCGAGCAGCCGCTCGGCGTGCTCGGTGATCGCGACGGCCGCGTAGCCGCGCTCGAGCGCGGCGGCGACCACCGGCGCGAGGTCCGAGCGGCCGTCTCCCGAGACCGACGTGTGCACGTGGAAATCGCTCGTGAGCGTCGCCGCGTCGATCGCGCGGGGCAAGGCGCCGGCGGCCGCGAGATCGATCTCCCCCATGTCCTCGCGGAGGACCGGGTGGATGAACGCGAGGCCGAGCGCGCGGTAGATGGACTCCTCGGTCTCGGAGGCGACGACGCGCCCGGTCTCCGTCTCGGTGAGCGCGTACTCGTTGAGCAGGAGGCCACGCTCGACCGCGCGCTGCCGGAGCTTGATGTTGTGGCTCTTGCTGCCCGTGAAATAGAGCATCGCGGCCCCGAGCTGGTGCGGCGCGACGACGCGCACGTCGATCTGGAGGCCGCGCCGCGTGACGGCGCTCGTCTTGGTCTCCCCCCGCGCGATCACCCGGTCCACGATCGGCAGCCCCACGAACGCCTCCATGACCGGCGCCGCCTGCTCGGCCGCCACCACGATGTCGAGGTCTCCGATGGTCTCGCAGAAGCGCCGGAGGCTCCCGCACGCGCCCGCGAACGTGACGCCCGGCAGGCCCACGAGCTCCGAGACGATGCGCTCCGAGACGGGGAGCGCGACGGAGATGGGCGTCCGGCTCCCGGCGCCGCTCGGATCGAGCCGCTCGAGGGCGCTCGCGAGCTTGTCCTCGGACTTCTTTCCGAAGCCCTTGAGGTCGCGCAGGCGATGCTCCGCCACGGCCTTGCGAAGATCCTCGACCGAAGCCACCCCGAGCTCTGCCCGGAGCCGCGCGACGGCCTTGGGTCCGAGCCCCGGGACGCGCATCAGCGCGACGACCGACGCCGGGTGCTTGCCGCGGAGCTCCTCGAGCTTGCCGACCTTGCCGCCCGTGAAGAGCTCTCGCAGCTTGGATGCCGTGCTCTTGCCGATCCCGTCGAGCTTGACGAGCTCCGCCTCGGAGAGCTTCGAGATGTCCCCCGGGTACGCCTCGACCGCGTGCCGAGCGCTCTCGTAGGCGCGGACGCGGAAGGCGTTCGGGTCCCCTTCGTCGAGGACCGTGAGCTCGGCGAGCTCGTCGAGGAGCTCGAGCGCATCTCGTCTTCGGTCTGCCACGACGGGATTGTAGTCCTGGTAGCCTGGCCCCGTGTCGGCGGAAGAGCCTCCGTTGGTGCTCGAGATCGGCGGGCGCGAGGTGAAGGTCACCCACCCGAGCAAGGTCTACTTCCCCGAGGTCGGGATCTCGAAGCTCGACCTGGTCCGCTACTACCTGGAGGTGCAGGACGGCGCGCTCCGAGGGATCCGCGGACGCCCGATCGTGCTCAAGCGCTACGTGGACGGCGCCGCTGGCGAGCCCTTCTACCAGAAGCGCGCCCCCGAGAAGCGGCCCGCTTGGCTCGGCACCACGGTGCTGCGCTTCCCCTCGGGGCGCACCGCGGAGGAGGTCGTGGTGGACGACGCCGCCGGCCTCGCGTGGATCGTCAACCTCGGCTGCATCGAGCTCCATCCCCACGCCATCCGGGCCGCCGACCTCGATCACCCGGACGAGCTCCGGGTCGATCTGGATCCGGGGCCCGGCGTGGGGTGGGACGACGTGCGCCGCGTGGCGCTCGAGGCGCGGGCGGTCCTCGACGAGCACGGCCTCACGAGCTGGCCGAAGACGAGCGGATCCCGAGGGATGCACCTCTCCGTCCGCGTGGAGCCGCGCTGGAGCTTCGACGAGGTCCGCCGCGCCGCGCTCGCCGTCGCCCGCGCGGTGGAGAAGCGTCTCCCGGGGGTCGCGACCAGCAAGTGGTGGAAGGAGGAGCGCCACGGCGTCTTCCTGGACTACAACCAGAACGCGAAGGATCGAACGACCGCCTCGGCGTACTCGGCCCGCGCAGTGCCCGACGCACGGGTCTCGACCCCGCTCTCGTGGGACGAGGTGCCCGCCTGCGAGCCGGCCGACTTCCACGTTCACTCGGTGCCCGCGCGCCTCCGGTCCCTCGGGGACCCGCACGCGGAGATCGACGCGCACGCGGGGTCGCTCGAGCTGCTGCTCGAGCTCGCGGCGAGGCACGAAGCGGAGGGTCTCGGGGACGCCCCTTGGCCCCCACACCACCGGAAGCGCGCCGGCGAGGCGCCCCGCGTGGCTCCCTCCCGCAAGCGCGGGGCGCCGCGCAGATCCTCCGCGCCGCTCATCGTGATCGCCAAGGCGAAGCTCAAGGCCGACGCGCTCTCGGGCCTCGAGCGCTGGAAGGCGCGCCACCCCGAGGTCGCCGCGCGCCTGGCGGTCGACGACGTCCTCGTCGACTCGATGCGCGGTCGCTCGAGCACGTGGACGCGCATCCGCGTGAACCTGAGGAGCGTGCCGGAGGGGGAGCGACCGCCCGAAGAGCCCCCGGATCCAGACGACCCGCCGGACGGGCTCTGAGCGCGCCGAGGGAGGCGCTCGACGACGCTCAGCCACCCGAGCGGAAGATCTTCTGGAGCTCGAACGGCGGCGTCACCTCGAGCTGGTCGTAGCGGCACGCGGCCGCGGGCTTGTCCGCGCGCCAGCGCCGGAACTGCGCGGTGTGCCGGAACCGCGAGCCCTGCATGTGGTCGTAAGCGACCTCGCACACGAGCTCCGGGCGCAGCGGCTCCCACGAGAGAGACTTGTCTCGGCTCCACCGGCTGGCCCGCCCGGGCTTGCGCTGCTCCGCCGACTCCTCCTCCCCGCTCCAGCTCTTCCACGGATGGTCCGTGAGGGCGCCCTCGCGGTAGGGGGCGAGGAGCGGAGCGAGCTCCTGCCGCTTCTGATCGGTGAAGCTCGCGCAGACACCGACGTGGTGCAGCGCGCCGGCGTCGTCGAAGAGCCCGAGGAGGAGAGACCCCACGTGGGTGTCCCTGCCGTTCTTGTGCCACCGAAAGCCGCCCACGACACAGTCGCACGTGCGCTCGTGCTTGACCTTCAGCATCACGCGCTTGTTCGGCTCGTAGACGCCGTTCGCGGGCTTCGCCATCACGCCGTCGAGGCCGGCCCCCTCGAAGCGCCGGAACCAGTCTTCGGCGACCGCGCGGTCGGTGGTCACCGGGGTCACGTGGACGGGCGGCTGCGCCCCCTCGAGGATCGACTCCAGGCGCGCGCGACGCGCGCTGAACGGCGCCCCCCGGAGGTCCTCGTCCCCTTCGCAGAGGACGTCCCAGAACACGACCGCGGCGGGCAGCTCCTTCGAGAGCATCTCCACGCGGGACGCCGCGGGGTGGATGCGGAGCTGGAGCGCCTCGAAGTCGAGCACCGTCCCCTTCGCGATCACGATCTCCCCGTCGAGCACGCACCGCTCCGGGAGCGCCGCGAGGAGCGGCGCCTCGAGCTCCGGGAAGTAGCGGTTGAGCGGCTTCTCGTCTCGGCTCTGGATGAACAGCTCTCCTCCGTCCCGGAAGACCAGCGTCCGAAAGCCGTCCCACTTGGGCTCGAAGATCCATCCCTCGCCTGCGGGGACGTGGGGCGTGCGCTTGGCGAGCATCGGCGCGACGGGAGGGTTGACGACGAGCTGCATGGCCTCAGGGGGACGCGGTCCGCCGGACGAGGCGGCTCGAAGGGAGTGGCTTCAGATCGATGCGGCAGGTGGTGCCGCCATGCTTCGGAATGGTCTTGCCGAGGATGTACCGCAGGC
This sequence comes from uncultured Polyangiaceae bacterium, assembly GCA_964492175.1. GTDB lineage: Bacteria > Myxococcota_A > Polyangia > Polyangiales > Polyangiaceae > Xiheicaenibacterium. The sequence goes on from CAZBJI010000176.1 coordinate 15,807, forward strand.
CGAACTCGCTGGCGACGCCCGCCTGGAACTGCCCGAAGATCCCGCAATGGGCGCCATTCCACCCCGGCCGCTCGTACCAGGGGCAGGCGGTCCCCTCCAGGATCCCGGTGCGCGCCGTCGCGTCCGTCCGAGACCAATGCTCGGGGTTGACGCGGAACAAGTACTCGCTCGTCCGGAGGACCTCGATCGCCGTGGCCGGCGCGTTCTCCGGCCGTTCCGGGAGCCGCCAGGCGCGCTTCATGCGCCTGGCGTAGCGCACGCCCGCCTCGTAGCACACGTCCCCCAGGATCTTGCGGGCGTGGGGGAGCTCCCGCGGCAGGTCCTCGGTCAGGACGATCAGGAGCTCACCGAGGTGCACCGTGACCTCACGCCAGCGGTCCTCGGCGGGAAGGTGCCGGACCAAGCGGGTCGCGCGCGCCCAGTCGACGGGCCCTCTGGGCGCGCCGTCGCCGAGGATCCACGCCGCCTTCGGCGCGGCGTAGAGCCGATAGAGCGCTGCCACCGCGAGATCGGCGGC
>CAZBJI010000177.1:0-16321 GCA_964492175.1 uncultured Polyangiaceae bacterium
GTCCACGCGAGGTCCACCCGCTGGCGCGTCGCGGGATCCGCGGCCCGCCCCGCGCCGGCGAGGCGGCGAAGGTGCTCGCCGACCGACCGGCTCCCCAAGAGCCTCACCCTCGCGCGAGCCGCGAGCAGCCCGATCGGATCGCTCCGCACGGAGCCGAGCGGAGCGAGGGCGCCCTCGTCCTGGAGCGCGCCGAGGAGGGTCAGCCCCCGCTTGAGCTGGCCGGCGGTGAGGCGCTGCTCGGCTGCGGTGCGGCGCGTCTCGACCGCGGCGTCGCCAGACTGTTCGCGGGCCAGCGCTTCGAGCTCGTGCGCAGCCTCCGCGTGGCGCTCCGCCAGCCGGTAACAGTCCGCGAGCCGCAGGCGTAGCCGCTGGCCTTCCTCGGGCTCGAGCTCGAGGGCGTGGCGCAGCCAACCCGCAGCGCGATCGAAGGCGAGCACCTCTTGCGCCTCGTCGGCGGCGCGCCTCACGTAGGTCCGAGCGCGCGGGTCTCCCGCGCCGACCAGGTGGGTCGCGATCTCGTCGCTCGAGGCGTCCGGCGACGCGAGCGTCGAGCGGGCCAGCGCCGCGTGCGCGCCGCGCCGCTCGTCCGCCGAGAGCGAGGCGCCGATCCGTTGGCGGATCACGTCGTGGTAGACGTCGAAGCGCTCCACACCCGCGCCGACGTCGCGCTCCACACGGCAGAAGCGCTCTCGGACCAGGTGTCGAAGGGTACGCGGGCTCGCGTCCTCGGCCGCGCCGAGGAGGACCGTGGTGCGGAGGGGAGCGCCGTTCACGGCCAGGAGCTCGAGGAGGCGTCGCGCCTGGGCGCCGACCCCGTCCAGGCGCTTCGCCATGATCGACGGGCCATCGAACGAGCCAGGCGGCCGGTCGTCGTCGGCGAGCGCCAACACCAGCTCCTCCACGAGGAAGGGCACCCCGCCGGTCGCTCCGAGGAGCAGCTCCTCGGGCGGAGCCGACCCGTGCACCGCGAGCGAGCGGGCCATCTCCACGACCTCCCCCGCGCCGAGCGGAGCTAGCTCGACGACCTCCACGCGCCGGCCCGTGGAGGCGAACCGCGAGACCAACGCGTCGCTGCGCGCGTCCGACCCGCGCGTCGCGAGCACGATGCCGAGGCGGCCCTCCGCGGTCGCCAGCTCGAGGAGGAAGGCGATCGAGTCGGCGTCGGCCCACTGCGCGTCGTCGATCACGATGGTGCTGCGCCCCCGCGCGTGGAGGAGGTCGCCGAGCTCTCTCGCGGCGAGGCGCACGAGCTCCGTGGCCGGCACGGCGGCGCGCGACGTCGCCGGGGCGTGGCCGAGCACCGGGAAGAGGCGCGCGAGGGCGTCGACACCTTCGTCCGCGGCGAGCGGAGGGCCATACGCGACCAGCTCGTCGACGATGGCGTCGATCGCGTTCCAGCGGATCGACTCGTTGGCGTAGCATCGCGAGCGGAGCGCCCTTCCGCCGCGCGTCGCCGTCACTCGATCGAGGAGCGCCGTCTTGCCGAGTCCGGGACCTCCCACGAGCACGGCGACGCCTGGCTCGCGCGCCGTGACGCACGCCGTCAGGCGCTCGAGCTCGCCGCGCCGGCCCACGAACACCCGCTCCGGCGCCGGCGCCCAGGTGGACGACGGATGGCCTGCGGCCGACGCCCCCCCGCGCTGCGCGCCTGGGCCTCGGGCGAGCTCCAGGATACGCCGCACCTCGTCGAGCTCCGGCCGCGCGCGGGGATCGACGTGGAGGAGCGCGGTCGCGAGCGCCCCGAGAGGAGAGTCCTCGAGGAAGGGGGGACGCCCTCGCTTGGCGACGCGAAGCAGCGCCGGTGGGCCCACGAAGGGGAGGTGCCCTGCGAGCGCGCGATACAGGAGGATCCCGAGCGCGTACCGATCCACGGCGCCCGTCAGATCCGCCCCGGGCTCGAACTGTTCGGGCGCCATGTACGCAGGTGTTCCTCTGGGGCGGCCCTCGAAGCGTCCGCGCAGTCGCGCGATCCCGAAGTCGAGGACGACCACCCGCCCACCGCGCTCGACGAGGATGTTCTCCGGCTTCAGATCGCCGTGGACCAGACCTCCGGCCTCCAGGAACGTTAGCGCGTCGACGAGCTGAAGGAGCGCTTCCACCAAGAGCGGGCGGTCCGCGGTCGCTCCGGTCGCCACGAGCGTCCCCGCGGTCGACGCGTCGGTCGTCCGGGTGAGCGTCTCTTCGGTTGGCGCGCCGTCCGGTGACACGTGAGCGAGGAAATCGACGCCATCGATCGGCTCGAGGACGATGCACTCGAGCTCTGCGTCGATGACCAGCTCGAGCATCGCCACCAGGTTCGGATGGACCACGTCGCGGAGCAGGCGAAACTCGCTCTTCAGCTCCGCGGCGCGGTCCCCGACGCCGTCGAGGAGCTTGAGGGCCACCTCCCTATCGCGCAGCAGGTCATGCGCCAGCTCGACGCGGCCGTGGCCACCTCGCCCGAGCGTTCGCAGCCACCGGAAACGTGGGCCCAAGCTCGGCGCCCCCTCTGTGAACCCGGTCGCGTTCACGTCGCGACTACCATACACTCCTGCGTTCGCTGGATCAGCCGCCCCAGGTAGCCCCCCGCGTACGATGGTGTCGCGCGCCACTCGAACCGCCCCGATCGACGACAGGTCGGATCCAGCCGATCGCGCCCGCCGGCCTGGCTTGGTCGCGGTCTTCTCGGAGCGCCCGGTGGCGCTCGCGCTCCCCGCGGGCACGAGGATCGGGCGCGAGTACCTCGCCAGCCTCGGGCTCGACGATCCGCAGATGAGCCGAGAGCACTTCGACGTCCAGGGTGACGACGAGGTCGCCATCGTGGACCGAGACAGCCGCAACGGCACGTTCGTCGACGGCGTGCGCGTCGGCGGGCGGAGGCTCCTCGGTCCCGGCGCCGTCGTCCGCGCGGGCCGCACGCTGTTCGTCGCGGTCGCCGACGTCGGACGCTTCCTCACGGCTCCGCCTACGACCGAGGAGGACGTCGTGGTCGGGCCGGACACGGCGGACGTCTTCGCCCGCGCCCGAGCGCTGGGTCGCCTGGGGCAGCTCCTCGTCCTCGGTGAGAGCGGCACGGGCAAGGAGCACGTCGCCCGCGCGTTCCACTCGGAGCTCGGCCCTCGCGCCCCGTTCATCGCCGTCAACTGCGCCACGATCCAGCACGGCATCGCCGAGCGCCTCCTCTTCGGCGCGCGCAAGGGCGTCTACACCGGCGCCGACCACGACGCGGACGGCTTGGTGCGCGCCGCCGACGGCGGCACGCTGTTCTTGGACGAGGTCGCCGAGCTCGATCTCTCCGTGCAGTCGAAGCTGCTGCGCTTCCTCGAGACGCGCGAGTACTTCCCTCTCGGCGAGGTGCGCCCCCGCACGGCCAGCGTCCGCGTCTGCTTCGCGACCCTGGGTGATCTCCGCGCCGCCGTAGCGCTGCGCCGGTTTCGAGAGGATCTCTACCACCGCGTCGCCACCCCCGCCGTGTTCGTTCCGCCGCTCCACGAGCGCAAGGCCGAGATCCCGTTCTTGGTGGACCTCCAGATCCGGCGCAGCAAATCCAGCGTTCGGCCGAGCGCGGCCTACATGGAGCGGGCGCTCCTCGCACCTTGGAAGGGCAACGTCCGCCAGCTCCTCCGCAGCGTGGAGGCGAGCCTCGTCTCGGCGGAGCTGGACGGGCGGACCGCCCTCGTCGGTGCCGACGTACCGGACGAGCCGCCTTCCCCGTCGGAGGCGCCCGCCGCGGGCGCGGCCACGACAGGTGCGCCCGCTCCCACCGACGAAGAGGTCGCCCTCGCGCTCAAGGTCTCGGGTGGCAACGTAGCGATGGCCGCGCGCGCCCTCGGCATCCACCGCAGCAGGCTCCGGCGCTGGCTCGCGAAGAGCACGTGAAGATGCCAAGGAAGCAAGCAGGGAAGGCCGGCGTAGGTGGTGCGCACATGCCTGCGACACGCCGTTCCAACGCCCCGTCGCGCGGGCTCGCGATGGCAGTCCTCGGGACCGCGTCGCTGCTGGGCTCCGCCTGTGGCGATCTGGACCAATCGGATTTCGTCAAGAAGAGGCTCGAAGAGGACGGGTACGCCAGCGTGCAAGTCACGAAGGTTACCGGCCAAGCAGGTGCGTACACGTTCAAAGCGGAGCGCTTCAACACGGGGCGAAACGCTCGTCCGAACGTACCGGCCATCCAGAGCTGCACCGGGGACGTCGCCTTCAAAGGGAGCGGGAGCGAGTACGAGATGGTCGTGATCCCCACCTGCAAGGGGCCGTGAAGAACGATCCGACGGGAAGAGTGGTCGCCCCGCGTCACGGCGTGACGGTGAGGATGCCGACCTCGACCGTCTCGAACTCGAGCCCCGGGTTGGACCCGGCCCCATCGGTGTCGCAGAAGGTCCACGTCAGCCCGCCGTCGATCGAGAACCGGTACGCGTAGGCGTACGTCCCGGCGGCCGGCGCGGTGAAGGCGAGTCCGTACTCGTCGTCGTTGCCGGCCTGGACGTTGAAGGACGCGTCGAGCCAGGTCCACCCCATCTGGAGCTCCGGGTTCGAGGTCGTCGGGCCGTAGCCGAGCTGCGCGACCACAGCCGGGCTCGGACCGGCGGCCTCGGTGACGCCAGCCTCGTAGACGCGCCCGAACACGAGCCCCGTGGACGCGCCGGACTGCACCGTGAGCGTCTGAGGGAACTGCAGCGCGCAGTAGTCGAGCTCGCCGGCGACGTTCGTCTCGTTCGCCGCCGGACCCGCGCAGACGAGGGCGGGGCTCGCGCTGGTTCGCGCGCCCGGGGTCGCGTTCTGAAGGTCGAGCGCCGTCCCGTCCGTGTCGAAGCAGCCCTGGCTCCTCCGCTGGGCGGAGTGGGCGGCAGTCGGGAGGTCCGGGAGGGTCCCCGTTCCCTCCACGCAGGTCTGGTTGGTGGCCCCGTAGCCGACGAGGTCCACCACGCCGCCTCCCAGGGGGCAGGCGCTGGTGAGCGGCGAGGTCGAGGCGACCAGCGCGACCTTGCCCGAGCTCCCGTCGAGATCCACGGCGCCTACGAGGTCGGGCGCCGGGAGCGGCGCGCCGCCAGCGCCGGTCGAGGCTCCCCTCACCAGGAAGTAGCCGCCCGGCGGGAGAGCGATCGGGGGCAGACTGATCACGTCGGCCCACGATCCCGCGGCGCCCGCCGCTGCGTACTGCAGCGACCACCCGCTGAGGTCGACGGCCGCTGTCGTCCGGTTGTGGAGCTCGACGAAGTCGTGCGAGTAGGTCGCCCCGGCGGCGCCGCCGCCCCCGTAGACCTGGCTGATGACGACGCTCGCGCGCGAGTCGGTCCGCACCGTGAAACCGAGCGGTGATGTGAACGGCACGACCGGCTGGCCGATCGCGTCGAGCGCCGCCGCGGTGACGCGCAGCCGGTAGGTCAGCCCGAACGCCACGCGGGGCGAGAGATCCATCGTGGCCACGGTGTCCCCCGCGGACATCGCCGGCGTCGAGGCGCCGAACGGCACGCACGTCGCGAAGTCGTCGCTCGAGAGCTGGATCGCGCCGGCGCACGGGCCGTCGTCGAGCGAGGTGTCGAGCGTGAGCGAGCTCGGCGTCACGGGTCCGCTGAACCCGATCACCACGCTCAGCGGGTGCGGCGAAACGCCCGCCGCGCCGTCGGATGGGCTCGTCGAGAGCACCATCACCGGCGCGACGCAGGCGCCCGCGCCGTCGCAGAACGTCCCGCCGCCGTCGTCGCACGCAGCGCCGCTCGGCGCGTCCGAGAAGGAGCAGGCGCCTGCGGCGTCGCACGCGAACGTCCGGCAGTCCGTGGACGCTCCGCAGTCGGGGGCGACGTTGCACGCCACGCACGCGCCGTTGCTGTCGCACACGGCGCCGCCGGCGTCGTCGCACGGATCCCCCCACGGAGCGGGATCGTTCGACGCGACGCCCATCGAGCACGCGTCGGTCGTGCAGTCCAGGCCATCGAAGGGCACGTCGAGATCTTCGACGGCGGCGATCGCGGACCCGACGCCGTCGCAGCGGTCCTCCAGGCAGTTGCCGAGGATCTGCGTCGTGAGGGGCGTCCCCGCGGGCGTGAAGGCGACGCCGCAGACGCCCGCCGTACACGTGCGGGTCTTGCACTCGTCGTCCACGCCGGGGCACTGGGCGGCGGCGGTACATCCGGAGCACGCGCCCGCGCCGTCGCAGCTCAGGCCGGATCCGCACGGGGTCCCCGCGGGGAGCAGCGGGTTCGACGGGGCGCCGAGCGTGCAGGCGTCGGCGGTGCAGCTGTTGCCGTCGACCGGCACGTCGAGGTCGTCGATCGCGACGACCACCAGCCCCGCGTCCCCGCACTGGAGGCGCACGCAGTCGAACGGCGTCTGGCGGGCGAGGACGGTGCCCGCGGGCGAGTAGGCGACGGAGCAGACACCGGCCACACACGCGGGGGCCGCGCACGGTCCCCCCGGATCGGGGCACTCCGCGGCCGTCGTGCACGGCTCCCCGCCTCCGCCGGCGCCTCCGTCACCGGCGCCGCCCTCCGCGGCGCCGCCCCCGGCCGCGCCGCCGCCGCCGACCGGGCTCCCGCCTTGCGCGGCGCCGCCGTCGCCGAGCAGATCTTCGTCGGGCAGCGCGATCACCGAGCAGCCCGCGCAGAGGAAGGCGAGCAGCCAAGGGAGCCTCGCTCGGTGGGTCGTACTCTCGGCCATGGGTCGGCTCCGTCCTCCCAGACTACGCGACCAGGGCCTCGCTGACGTCCCAGAGGCGCTTGGCGGCCGCGTCGTCTCGCGCGGCACGCGACGGCGCCGTGTCCACCATCTCCGCGACGTAGCGCCCGGTCACCCCCTCCATCGCGGGCGAGGCGGCGCAGTGGATCGTGCTCTTCGCCCCCTCCTCCGGGGAGATCATGAAGACGCGCGCGAGCTTGATCCCAAGCGCGAACAGCCCGCGGACGTCGCCGTCGCCTCCGAACCCGGTCGCCACCACCCCGGGGTGGACCGCGTTCGCCGTGACGCGCGTGCCCTCGAGCCGTCGGACGAGCTCGCGGGTAAAGAGCATGTTGGCGAGCTTCGAGTGCGAGTAGACCTGGAAGCCGACGTAGAAGCGGCGCTCGACCATCAGGTCGTCGAACCAAATGCCTCGCACCCGCTTGTGCGCGCGCGACGCCACGTTCACGATGCGCGCAGGCCCCGACGCCGTGACGAGCGGCAGCAGCGCCTTGGTCAGCGCGAAGGGCCCGAGGTGGTTGACGCCGAACGTCGCCTCGTAGCCGTCCTTCGTGAGCGTGCGCTCGCTCAAGACGAGGCCTGCGTTGTTCACGAGCACGTCGATCCGATCGGTCCGACGCTGGATGTCGGCGGCGCCCGCGCGCACCGACTCGAGCGACGCGAGATCGAACACGACGAGCTCCACCGTTTCGCTCCCGGTCGAATCTTTCACCGAAGCGACAGCAGCTCTCCCCTTGGCCTCGCTCCGCGCGGTCATGATGACGCGCGCGCCGCGTCGCGCCATCTCGCGCGCCGCCTCGAGCCCGATGCCCGTGTTCGCCCCGGTGATGACGACCGTCTTGCCATGCACTCGGAGCCCATAGCACGAGCCGTGAGCGGGCCGCGGTGTGCCAGAGCTGACTCCGGGCGGTGTTATCAACTTGACGGGCGACAGCGGACTCCTGGAATTTGCACGACAATCTGCCACGTGCGGCCTGGCATGATTCTCGAATCTCCGCGGGCATGCTTGCAGCGGATGGAAGCTCGACGGTCTTCTCGGATCTCACCGACTCGGCCACCTCGTTCGAGGGGGCCCGCCCGCTGACGCGCGGTGCCGGCGGAGGGGCGCGCGGCGGAGGAGCCGCCTACGGCGCCGACGCAGGCCCCTCGTCCGAGCGCGGGCTCGACGCGGCCGTGCTGCGCCTCATGGAGGTCGTCTCCCAGATCCGCGCCGCCGCCGCATCGGCGCCACTCTCCGAGAAGGCGCGCGCGGACGTCGCGCGGGCGCGCTTCCTCCTCGAGGCGCTCGGCGCCGATCTGGCGAGCGCCTCCGTGGAGGGGGCGCGGATCGCCGACGACGGCACCTGGTTCGAGACGCCCTCGGGGCGCGTCGACGTCGCGCGGCGCGGCGCCGTGCGGCGCATCCTCTCCGCGCTCGCCGAGCGGCGGACGACCATGCCGGGCCGCGCGCTCTGCGTCGACGAGCTCTTCGAGATCGGCTGGCCGCAGGAGAACATCCCCTACGAGTCGCAGGTGCGGCGCGTCTACACGGCGATCTGGACTCTGCGGACGCTGGGGCTCGATGGCCTCCTGCTCACTCGCGACGAGGGGTACCTGCTCGATCCGAAGCAGCCCGTCGCGCTCGCGGCCTAGCCCGCACAGACGAGCTCTCGACCCAGGCGACAGCGGGGGCGCCGATCGGAACGAGCCGCCACGCCGCCCGAGACCCCGGGCCGCCCCTCCCTCGGCCGCGCGAGCGTCACCGGCGCCGTCGTCGTCGCTCGGCCTCTGCGCGCGCGCGCTCCGCGCCGTCGGTGCGCTCCCTGGCCCGCCGCACCGCGGGGAGGCGCGCGACCGCCCCGGCGAAGAGCACGTCGAGCGATCCGCCCTCGGCGATCGCGTCCACGGGGCGGGATCCGCCGAGGTCGGCCAGGTGGCGGCTCGCGGCTTCGACGTCGCCTTGCTTGAGGAGCACCTTCGCGGACGACCGGACCAAGGTGCCGAGGACGACCCGCGTGTCCACGTCCAGCCCCTGCTGCTTCGCCGGCGGGAACCGCTCACGCAGCGTTGCGAGCGTCGCACCGTGCGCGGCGGTCCGGTCGGCCTTGCCAGGTGGGTCGGACCGAAAGCGGAGCCACAGCGCGTCTGGGCTCAGGTGCAGCACGACCCGCGCGGTCCAGCCCCGCTCGACGTCGACGAAGAGGGGTCGCGCGTCCGCGAGCGCCGCGAGGCTCTGCTCATCGCTCGCGCCCGAGAGCGCGATCGACCGGATGAGCGGCTCGACGACGGGCTCCGCCGCGAGCAGATCACGCGCGACCCCCCCGCGAGCCAGCAGCTTGCGGCGGAGCAACAGCACGTCTCGGCGGCGGCCTTCCAGGACCTGAGCGTTCGTCAGGCGCCAGGTGAGGAGCGGGCTGTCGGTCGAGATGGCGGCCGACGGTGGGAGCCCATCGAGCGCGAGGCTGGTGACGCGGTCGGCCCCGTCCTGGGCGGACCGATCCGCGCGCGTCGTGGCCACCTCGGCCACCAGGGCTACCAGCGTCGCGTGGAAGGCGACGAGCAGGACCGCGCTGGCGCGGGCCGCGGGCACCCTGAGGCGGATGAGCTGACCCGCCCCCGCGAACAGGCCCGCCGTCGAGACGCAGGCGAGGCAAACCAGGGCCAGCAGCCTCACGCCGGTCGTGCCAGGGGTGGTGCCCCAAGCCGCGCGGCTCGCGACGTCGAAGACGACGATCGCCATCGGGCCCGCGAGGAGGAGGCGGCCGGCGCGCCTCGTGACGAGGACCACCGCGCCGAGCGCCGCCAGACCGAGCGGCACCCAGCCGATCTCGGTCACGAACGCGTGCAGGATGCGAGGCGCGCCGCCGAGCTCCGGCGCCCTCGGCGGCGGCCCGAGCCAGGGGGGCCCGAGATCCAGGGGGGTGCTCGGGGTGAGGCCGCGTAGCACGGCGGGCAAGGTGAGGACCGCGGCCGCGAGCGCGGAGGCGAGGAGGGCCAGGCCTACGGCGCGAGGAGAGACACCGGTCCGCTCGGACCGGCGGGTGAACCGCGTCGCCACGGCGCACGCTACGAGGGCCGCGAGCGAGGCGAGGCCCACGGGCAGCCGCTCCGCCGCGGCGACCCCCGAGAGGAGACCCGCGACGACGAGCTGGGCGAGCGGGCGTCGAGCCTGACCGGTCAGCGCGCCGAGGGCCAGCGCCAACGAGCCGAGCGCCGGAGCGGTCGCGATCGCGGCGCCGCCGACGATCGTCGCCTCCTCCTGGAGGAGCGGCGTCATCGTCGCCGTGAGCGACGCCATCGCCGCGAGGAGGGGCGCGGCCCACCGGGACGGGTGCTCTTCGGGCTCGAGCGCCCGCAGGAGCGTGAGCGCGATTCGATAGGCGCACGCGCCGACGACGGCGAGCGCGAGCGCCGCGACGAGGGCTCCCCGGAACGTCAGAGAGCCGACCGGGAACAGGGAGGCCACCTGGGAGAGGACCGTGGACAGACCGCCTCCGAACCCCATCGGGAGGAGCGCGAGATCCCGGGCCGCAGAGAAATCCCCCCGCCACTGCGCATGCGGAGAGGTCCGCGAGAGGGCGAGCGCGAGCGGCACCGTCCATGCGAGCGTGGCCGAACCGCGGTCGGCGAGCGAAAGAGGACGGGCCATCACCTCGGTTCCCGAAGGACCACGCCTACTTCGCCCGGCTGGAGCGGCCAACTTTCGCGGGAGTCAGGGCCTCGACGCGGGGACGTCGTTCGGGTTAGGTGCGACCCCGGAGGACACGTGAGCCGATTCATCGACGAGCTGAAGCGAACCCATCGGTGCGGTGACCTGCGCGCGGTGGACGATGGGCAGGTCGTCGTGCTGTTCGGGTGGGTCGCGTCCAGGCGGGACCATGGCGGGTGTGTCTTCGTGGATCTGCGCGACCGCACCGGCGTCACACAGATCGTGTTCGATCGGGACTACGCCCAGAAGCACCCCGAGGCGGTGAAGCACGCGTCCGGGCCGGAGGTCATCGAGGCCCACCGCCTGGCCGAGCAGATGCGGTCCGAGTGGGTCATCGGCATCCGGGGCCTGGTCGTCTCGCGCGGCGGCAACAAGAACCCGAAGCTCCCTACGGGAGAGATCGAGGTGCTGGTCATCGAGGCGACGGTGTTCAACCGGGCCGAGACCCCGCCGTTCGAGATCGCCGACGAGATCGACACCCGCGAGGAGGTCCGGCTCGAGAAGCGCTACCTCGACCTCAGGCGGAGCTCGCTCCAGAAGACGCTCCTCACGCGGCACCGCGTGAACCAGGCGACCCGCAACTACCTCTCCAGCCACGGCTGCCTCGAGCTCGAGACCCCGTACCTCGTCAAGTACACGCCGGGCGGCGCCCGCAACTTCCTCGTCCCGGCGCGGATGGCGCCCGGGAAGTTCTTCGCGCTCGCCGAGAGCCCGCAGCTCTACAAGCAGCTCCTGATGGTCGCCGGCTTCGATCGGTACTTCCAGATCGTGAAGTGCTTCCGCGACGAAGACAGCCGCCTGGACCGCCAGCCCGAGTTCACTCAGATCGACATCGAGCTCTCGTTCACCAACCAGGACGAGATCTTTCGCCTGATCGAGGGGCTCGTCTTCGCCATCTGGCGGGAGGCGCTGGGCATGGATCTCCTCTCGCTCTACCCGACGGGGCGCTTCCCCGAGATGCCCTACGCCGAGGCCATGGCGAAGTACGGAAGCGACAAGCCGGACATGCGGTACGACCTCCCGCACGTCGAGCTGACGGATCTCGTGGTCGAGCACGCCGGAGGGGGCGTGCCGTTCTGGGTGGAGATTGCGCAAAAGTACGCGAGCGGCGGCCTCCGCCTCGACCGCAAGCCCGAGATCGTGAAGGCCATCGTGATCCCGGCCTCCGCCAACATGTCCCGCCCTCAGCTCGAGGACCTCGAGAAGGGGCTGCGGGAGATCCGAGGCTTCAAGGGGCTGGCCCGGGCGAAGGTCGCCGAGGACGGGACCTGGACCCAGTCGCCCCTCGCGAAGTCGGTGACGAACGAGCTCCGCGTCGCGATCAACGCGGCCTGCGGCGCGAAGGCCGGCGACATCGTGTGCTTCCAGTTCGGCAAGGAGAGCGTCGTGCACACCGTCATGGCGCGCCTCCGTGGCGACATCGCCAAGCGCGCAGGCCTCATCCCCGAGTTCGGCCACGGCGGGAAGTGGAGCTTCCTCTGGGTCACGAACCCCCCGCTGTTCGACTACGACGAGGACTCGGGGACGTACGCCGCCGCGCACCACGCGTTCACGCGCCCCGTCGACGAGCACATCCCGCTGCTCGAGACCGATCCAGCGCTCGTGGAGTGCTACCGCTACGACCTCGTGCTGAACGGGTTCGAGATCGGCGGAGGTTCCGTCCGCCTCCACGATCCGGAGGTGCAGCGTCGCGTCTTCGCCGTGCTCGGGATCAAGGACGACGACGCACAGGCGAAGTTCGGGTTCCTCCTCGACGCGCTCAAGAGCGGCGCGCCGCCCCACGGGGGCATCGCCCTCGGGATGGACCGGCTGTCGATGCTCGTGGCGGGCGCGCAGACGCTGCGCGACGTCATCCCGTTCCCGAAGAGCAACCAGGCCACGGACCTCATGACGGGCGCCCCAGTCGCGGTCGAGGCGCCGCAGCTCGCGGAGCTCAGGATCAAGACGGTGTGAGCGGTCGGACCGTCCCCGCCTTCGCGCTGCTGCTCGCGCTGGCCGCCGGGTGCGAGCCGCTCGAAACCTACCCGCTCAAGGCGCAGCTCTACCACGAGGACACCGACTGCCTGGACGCGTCGGGCGTCATCGACGTCATCGAGGGAGAGCCGGAGGGCACCTGCGACGGCGTCCGGTGCTTCCTGTCGCTGGAGAGCGGCGACACCTTCGTCACCGGGCACTGCGAGGCGCCGCCCGGCTACGAGGACAGGACCGCGGAGGTCGACGGGGAGTGCGCGAGCGCGCTCGCCGCGTACGCCCGAGGCGCCGAGGGCGCTTGCCCGGCGGAGTGAGGCCCAGGTCGAAGGGACGGCGATGAGGGACGGCGAAGAACGACCGCGGGAGAAGCAGAGCGTTGGGGCGCGCGAGGCGGGCGCCCTCGCCGAGGGGAGCCCGTTCGAGCTTCTCGGCGGGGCGGATCGGATCCGACGCATCGTCGAGCGGTTCTACGACGCGATGAGCGAGCGAGAGGCCGCCCTCGCGCGGCTCCACCCCTGTGACGACCGAGGCAGCGTCTCGCGCGCCTCACGGGATCGGTTCGCGCTGTTCTTCATCGGCTGGCTGGGCGGCCCCGACGACTACTCGCGGGCGCACGGCCACCCGCGGCTGCGGAGGCGCCATGCGCACCTCGTCGTCGACGAGGCGATGCGCGACGCGTGGCTGCGATCCATGAAGGCCGCCCTCGACGCCGAGGCCGTCGACGGCCCCGTCCGCGCCTTCCTCGACGCGCGCCTCTTCGAGGTCGCCGACTTCCTCCGGAACGCCTGAGCGGGCGCGCTGCGTCACTTCTTCTTCGGCGGCTTCGCGGGCTTGGGCTTCGGCAGGGCGCCGCGGAGGTACTTCGCGACCACGCCCCCTTGCCGGAGCGTGAAGCCCGGCACCTTGGCTGCCGGCGCCTGCCCCGGCTTCGACGGACCAGCGTCGAGGACGATCTCGAGGCGCAGCGTCGGGTGGAACAGCGTCCCGTCGGCGGCGCGCTTCAGCCCGAGCTCGCCCTGCCCGCTCGGCTTGGCCGTCAGCGCGCCCGCCTCGTAGGTCAAGGTCATCCCTTCGATCGAGCTGATGAGCTCGGGCGGGAGCTGCTTCGCCAGCTCCTTGCGCGCGGTCTTGTCGAGCACGTAGTCGCCCGCGACCCGCTGGCCCAGCGCGTCGTCGATCGGGGTGGCCTCGCGCTCGACGGGCGGCGGCACGCTCGAGCCGGTCATGGCCATCTTGAGGACGTCGAGGCCCAGCCTCGTCGCCTCGAACTCGAACACGTTGCCCAGGTACACCACGGCCACCTGCTCCTGCGGCGCGCGGCCCAAGAACCCCTGGAAGCCGTCGATGGCGCCGTTGTGCCACTGGACCTTGCTGCCGCCGATGTCGCCGATCACCCAGCCATAGCCGTAGTCTTTGGTGGTCGGCGTCCAGAGCTTGGTCCGAGAGGCGTCGGAGAGGAGCGCCGTGCCCGCCAGGCTGCGCTCGAACGCCGCGAGGTCCTCGGCGCTGGCGCGCAAGAACCCTGCGCCGAACGGGAGCGCGTTCGAGACGACGGTCGCCGGCTCGATCTGGTCGCGAGGGCTGCGGTGGTAGCCCACGGCGTCGCCGGTCGCGGCGGCGGCGCCCGCAGAGCGCATCGCGGCGACCGAGAAGATCTTCTTCTGGAGCGCCTCCGAGAGCGTCGTCTTCGTCGCGCGCTCCACGACGACGCCGAGCAGGTAGAAATTGGAGTTGGAGTACGAGAAGCGGGGAGGGGCTGCGGGGTCCGCCGCGTCCGGGGCGCGGGCCGCGAGCCACGCGAGCACGTCGGCCTGGGGCACGTCCTCGGTCTTTCGATCGAGCAGCCCGCCCGGATCCGTGTAGCTGGCGACGCCCGAGGTCTGGCTGAGGAGCCGGTGGATCGTGACGGGCTCGTAGGACGCGGGCAGCTCGGGCACCCACTTGCGGACCGAGTCGGTCAGGGTGAGGGTCTTGTCCTCGACGAGCCGCAGCACGAGCGTCGCGACGATCGGCTTGGTGATCGAGCCGACGCGAAACCGCGTCCCCGCCGTGGGGGCTGGCCCGTCCGGCCGCGAGGTCCTGCCGTAGGCGCGGGTGACGATGGTGCGGCCTTCGTGCGTGACGAGGAGGACGCCGCTCGGCCGATACGCCTCCCCGTAGCCGGCCCCGTACCCCTTCACGTAGGCGTCGATGGACGCGCCGAGGTCCTCCACGGACCCGTACGGCGGCAGCTCGGGCTCGTCGTCGGGGAGCTTCGAGGCTGCGGGGGCCGAGCCGCCGGGTCCCGGCCGTGGCGCCTCGTACTCCGGGGGCGGTCCTTTGTACGGGGCCGGCGCGCTGCCGCTGCAGCCGAGGAGCAGGGCCAGGACGCTCAGGCACGGCACGACGGATCGCGACCTCTTCATGTGGACCCCGTCTACCCCATCCGTCCGCTCGCGGGGAGGCGGCCCGCCGGCCGGAAAACATGCTCTCCGGGGCCGTTCCCCTTTGATCCACGTGCGCCGCCGTGGGATTCGCGGTGTCCCGTCGTGCCGGCTCCGCGCGTCCTCGTCGTCGACGACAGCCCTACGATCTTGAAGGTGGTCGGCGCCATCCTCGCGCGCAGCGGCTACGAGACGGAGACGGCGAAGGACGGCGTCGTCGCGCTCCAGCGCATGACCGACCGGGGTCCCTTCGACCTCGTCCTGCTGGACTTCGTCATGCCCCGGATGAACGGCTACCAGTTCTGCCGGGAGCTCCGGCAAAACCCGGCCTACAAGCCCGCGGGCGTCGTGCTCATGAGCGCGAAGGGCGACAAGATCCGCGATCAGTTCGTGCACCAGATGGGGGCCATCGACGCGATCACGAAGCCGTTCGACGCGCGCGCCCTCGTGGCCGTCGTGGAGGGGGCGCTCGCGAAGGTCAAGGCTGGCCGCGCGCCGATCGCGCCCGAGGGCGAGACGATGCCGGAGGAGTCTTCGATCGGGGACGACGAGTCACGCCCCAGCCTCCTGCCCATGAAGCTCGAGCGTCGTGCCTCCGCGGAGCTCGCACGTCACGTCGTCGCGGTCGCCACGCCGGCGCTGCTCGAGCTCTCCGACGCCGAGCGAGGCTCCGCCGAGAGCCTCGGCCGGGTGATCACCCGCGCCATCACGCAGAGCGCCCTCGACGGCGTGCTCTCGGCGCTGCGGGAGGCGCTGAGCAGCGTGACGCGGGAGGTGCTAAGCGGAGATCTGGCCTTGGTGCCGCTCGCCGAGGTGCTCCAGCTCCTCCAGATGCAGCGCCAGACCGGCGTCATGCGCGTCGCGCGAGGCTCGAAGCAGCTCTGGCTCTCCGTCCGGGACGGCACCATCGACTTCGCCCGCACGGAGGGCGAGCGGCCCGAGTTCCGGCTCGGGAAGTTCTTCGTGGAGCTCGGGAGCCTCAGCAGGGCCGACGTAGAAGCAGCGGTGGCCGAGGCGAAGACCTCCTCGCGGCGCCTCGGGGACCACCTGGTGTTCGCCGGCGCGGTGACGGAGGTGCAGCGACGCGAGGCCCTCGAGCGGCAGACGAGCGAGATCCTCTACGACCTCGTGCGCTGGCAGTCCGGCCGCTTCTGGTTCGCGAAGGACGCGCCTCCGCCCGAGGCCGAGGGCGCCCGGCTCGGCCTGGGCGTGGCCGGCTTGATCCTCGAGGGGTTCCGCCGCGTGGACGAGTGGCGCCTGATGGAGGGGACCATCGTGTGGGACCAAGTCATCGCCGTCGACGAGGCCGCGCTGAAGCTCGTCGAGGGCAAGCTCACCCGACAGGAGCAGGCCGTCCTCGCGGCGGTGGACGCGCACCGGACCATCAACCAGGTCGTCGCGGAGGCGGACGTGAGCCACTTCGACGCCCTCAAGATCGTCTACCAGTTCTTGAGCTCGCGCGTCCTCCGCGCGGCCGAGGGCCATGCTCCCGCGTGAGCCGGGCGCCAGCGGTCGGCCCTCTTCGGCGCCCGAGGGCGACCGCGCCGGCGTCGTCGTCGCCGCGCCGCGCGGCGTCCTCACGCGAGAC
>CAZBJI010000178.1:0-16152 GCA_964492175.1 uncultured Polyangiaceae bacterium
GCGGGGGTGAGAGGAACCGATCGCAATCCGTCGGGCGACGGCCTAGCCGTCAGCGCCGCCCCGAGCCTGCGCCGCGGGTCCGCGGAGCAGGCGGCGCCGCGGTCCGTGGGTCGTCGGGCCACGCGTGGCGCGGGTACCGACGCCGCAGCTCGCGCGCGATCGAGGGGTAGTGGCGCTCCCAGAACCCTTCCAGGTCGGTCGTCACTTGCACGTCTCGCCCGTTGGGCGCGAGGAGGTGGAGGACGACGGGCACCCGCCCGTGGACCAGCGCGGGCCCGCTCGTGGATCCGAAGAAGTCCTGGAGGCGTGAGGACACGGAGGGAGCCGTCCCACGCGCGTACTCGATGGCGAGCTGGCGCCCTGACGCGAGCGTGATCCGCTCCGGAGCGAGCTCACGCAGCGCGCGCCGATGCTCGGCGGGCAGCCGGGCCTCGGCGAGCCCGGCCCAGTCGAGGGCGAGCGCGTCGTCGAGCGAGCGCAGGCCCGCGCAGGCGTCTCGCGCGAGCTCCTCGAGATCGGCCGCGAGCTCGTCGAGGCCAACCTCGGGGGCGTGCGCCCGGATGAGCGCCACGCGGGCCGCCAGCCGGTCGAGGTCTCCGAGCCGCGCGGGCGGCAGCCCCTCGGCGACGACCGCCCGCGCCAGGACCTCGGACGCGCGCGCGAGATCGGTCGGTGCGGCGCGGGTCCGCTCGAGCACGAGGCTCCCGTAGCGGAGCGCCCGCACCGCCTCGACGCGGCGACCTCCCGGCGGGATCTCGAGCGTCTCCTCGTCCGCGATCTCGTCGGTGTAGAGCTCCAGCAGCCAGTCGGCGAGGATCCCGCTCGCGAGCCTCACCACGGTGCGGGTGCGCGTGCCCTCGATGCGCTCCTCGACGTCCGCCGCGACCACGAGGTCACCCTCGCGCACCCGGCTCGCTTCCGAGAGCACGGCCGTGGCGCCGGAGGCGAACAGGACCTCCGTGGGGCCGCGCGCCCCGCGCGCGTCGGGGCGCCGGAGCCGCGCCACGCGGTCGGGGAACCCCGCCAAGATCGAGACGAGCAGCGCGGTCTCGCGCGCTTCTTCGCCGAGCGGCGGGGGCGCGAGGTCCCGCGCGAGCCGCGCGAGCCTATCGCGCGTCCGCTGCGCCGAGCCCGCCCGCTCGGGATCCAGACCGCCCCGGCGGCGCGCGTCCAGGTCCGCGACCAAGGCGGACAGATCGCTCCTCTCGGAGGCACGCGTCGACGGCAGCCCGTCGGAGACTGCGCGCTCGGCCAAGATCGCCGCGACGGCGCACGCGTCGCGCGCGACACCTCGACGCTCCGCCTCGACTACAACCCGCGCGTGCGGGGGGGGGGGGGGGACCTCCTCCTGCCGCGGCCCGATCTGCTCCACCGGGTGCGGGGGGGTTTCCCCGCCGCCCGCGCCCAGGCGGCGGAGCAGCGCGAGCGCGCCCTGGACCGCGCTCGGCGGCGGAGGCTCGAGCCAGGAGAGCGCCCCGGGGTCGTCCACGCCGTGGGCGATGATCTCCAGCATCGCCTCGGAGAGGTCGGCGCGCGCGATCTCCGGCACGTCGAAGCTCGGGCGCGCCGCGAAGTCGCTCGCCGTGAAGAGCCGGAGGGCGCGCCCGGCGCGGGTCCGCCCCGCGCGACCCGCCCGCTGCACCGCGGATGCGCGAGACACCTTCGAGAGGCGGAGCGCCGGGAGCCCGGTCCAGGGCGAGCTGTGGGCGACGAACGCGAGCCCGGAGTCCACGACGACCGAGACGTCCTCGATCGTAACGCTGGTCTCGGCCACGTTCGTCGCGAGGATGACCTTCCGCTGCCGTGACGGTCGGAGGGCCCGGTCCTGGTCGACGGGGGGCAGGGATCCGTGCAGCGGAACGACGGCGAGGTCACGCCGCTCTGCGAGCTTCGCGCACGCCTCCGCGGCGAAGCGGATCTCCCGGGCGCCGGGGAGGAACACGAGGACGTGTCCGTCGCCGGTCGAGGAGACGGCCTCGGCGACGGCGGCGGCGACGCGCGGGGCGAGGGGCCGGTCGTCGGGCTTGGGCGCGTGCTCCACGTCGACCGGGTAGGTTCGTCCGGGCGCCGACACGACGGGCGCGTCGAGGAAGCGCGCCACGGCCTCCGCGTCGAGCGTCGCGCTCATCGCGCAGAGGACGAGGTCGCTCCTCGGGCCGACGACGAGCCGACGGAGGAGCGCGAGGGACAGGTCGGTCGCGAGGTGCCGCTCGTGGAGCTCGTCCAGGATCACGGCGCCGACGCCCCGCAGGGTCGGATCCGAGAGGAGGCGGCGCGTCAGGATCCCCTCGGTGATGTAGTGGAGGCGGGTCCGCTCGGTCACCGCCCGCTCGGTGCGCGTCTGGTACCCCACGCGCTCCCCGACGCGCTCGCCGAGCTCCGCGCTGACGCGCTCGGCGGCGAGGCGCGCCGCGATGCGGCGCGGCTCCAGGACCACGATGTGCCCCTGGAGCCAGGGGACGGAGAGCAACGACGCCGGGAGGCGCGTGGTCTTGCCGGCGCCGGGCTCGGCGACCAGGACGAGCCGGCGGCGGGCTTCCAGGTGCGAGAGCACCTCGGGCAGCACGGCGTCGATGGGGAGAGGCGCGACAGGGGGCACGAGCGGGGCGGGTTGGCCTATGCTGCGCCCTCGGATGGTTTTCAGGAAGGACGATCCCGTCACGGCGATGCCCGCGACCGAGCTGTCGGCGCTGCTCGAGCGCCGCGAGGTCTCGGCCGAAGAGGTCGCGCGCGCGCACCTCGACCGCATCATCACGGTGGACGGGAGGCTCGGCGCGTTCGTGGCGGTGCACCGCGCCGAGGCGCTCGACGCTGCGAGGCGCGCGGACGAGGCGCGCGCGCGCGGCCAGACGGGGGCGCTCCTCGGGTTGCCCGTCACGGTGAAGGAGAACCTGGATTTCGAGGGGCGGGCGCCGACGCTGGGCATCGTCGCCCGCAAGGACTTGGTCGCGCGTCGGGACGCCTCCCTCGTGCGGGCGCTCCGGCGGGCGGGCGCCGTGATCCTCGGCCAGACGAACGTGCCTCAGCTCCTCTTGTCGCACGAGACGCGCAACCCTCTCTACGGCGTGACGTCGAACGCGTTCAGCGCAGACCACGCGCCAGGCGGGTCGAGCGGCGGTGAGGCGACCGCGATCGCGGCCGGGATGAGCCCGCTCGGCGTCGGCACGGACATCGGCGGGAGCATCCGGGTACCGGCCCACTGGAGCGGCGTTGCGGGCTTCAAGCCGACGCTCGATCGTCTCTCGAACCGCGGCTCCAACGGCGCGCTCCCAGGTCAAGAGGCCGTGCGGAGCCAGTCGGGCCCGATGGGCCGGCGCGCTCGTGACTTGGTCCTGCTGCTCCGCGGCATCGACGTCCTCGCCATGGCCGCCGATGATCCGGCGAGCGTGCCCCTCCCGTTCTCCGATCCGGCGGAGATCGACGTCGAGCGCGTGCGCGTCGGGTACTACGTCGACGACGGGCTCGTCACGCCCTCGTCGGCGGTCGGCAGGGCGGTCGTGGACGCGTCCAAGGCGCTTCGGGGCTCGGGGCTGGACGTGAAGCCGTTCTCGCCGCCCGCGATGCGCGACGCCATCGGTCTCTACTTCTCACTGATGAGCGCCGACGGCGGGGCGACGGCGTGGGGGCAGCTCGCGTCGTCTCCGGCGGAGCCGACGCTGGTCCCGCTGAAGCGCATGGCGTCGCTCCCCACCCCGGTGCGGATCGCGCTGATCAGGACGCTCCGTGTCCTCGGAGAGGACCGCGCCTCGTGGCTGCTGGACCGTCTCGGCGAGAAGTCGGTGGAGGAGCTCTGGCGGCTCACCCGCTCGGCGCGGGGGTATCGCCTCGACCTGCTCGAGGCGATGCACAAGCAAGAGGTGGACGTGCTCCTCTGCCCCCCGCACGCCACGGCCGCCGTCCCACACACGAAGGGCGCGGAGTTCCTGATCGCCGGGAGCTACTCGATGCTCTACAACCTCGTTCAGTTCCCGGCCGGCGTCGTGCCGGTCACCACGGTGCGGCCCTCCGAGACGCGACGGCTCGGGGAGGGGACGGACCGCTTCGATCGAACCGCCGCCGCGGTCGACGCGGCGAGCGGGGGCCTGCCGGTCGGGGTCCAGGTCGTCGGGGCGCCGTTCACGGACGAGCGGGTCCTCGCCGTCATGATGCGGCTCGATGAGGCGCTGGCCAGGGCCGGGGGCCAGCCAGTTACCCCTCACACGCCCCCGTGAGGCTCGGTCTGGCTCGAAGGCCCGCCCCGACGGGACCATGCCCCCGAGAAAAGTATGCGACCGGCAGCCACCTTCGCGCGTAGCTGGTTCGTCCCGGGTCGACGCACCCTCCATGAGTCCCGCCGAAAGCCTGCTCGAAGACGCGTTCGCGTCCTGGTTGACCGACGAAGGTACTCCCTCCGAAGTCCGCTCGACGGTCCGCGCGGAGGGGACGGGGCCTGATGGGCGCCCGCCCGCGGACCCGGCAGGGGCTCCCCCTGCGGCCGCTGCCCCGCGGGCCGCTTCTTCGGGCGACGAGCCCGACGACTCGGGGATCCGGGCCCGCGCCGCTCGGGGGCACTCGCCGAGCGCCCGTGCTCTGGTCAACGCGAGCGACACCGGCGCGCGCCTGGCCTCCCTGGTCGCGGCGGAGCCCCCGGCCACGCTCCGGTCCAGGGTCCTCGCGGCCCTGGGGTCGGGTCGGCACCCGGCGGCCGTGGCGGTGCACGTGCCGGGCGGCCGGCTCGTCCTGCCCCCGAACGAGCACGTGGGGGTGCTTCACGCGCTCGACCCGGCGGAGGCTGCGCGCCGCGCCCGGATCGAGGCGCTCTTCGCGACCGGCGGCGCCGGTCAAGAGGCCGCGGATCGGATGCTCCGCGCGCTGCTCGAGCAGATCGCGCCCTATTTCGACTTCGACGTCGTGCTCGTCAGCGCGGTCCTCGGTCGGGAGACCATCCACAGGGTCCACCGCGGGTTCCCGGCCGAGCTCGGCAACATGGACGTCGTGCCCCGCGAGCTCAGCTTCTGCACCCACACGGTGTCGGCCCGCGAGCCTTTCGTGGTCGAGAACACGCTGCGGGAGGCCTTCTTCCGTTCGAGCGCGCTCGTGCGAGAGCTCGGCGCGCGCGCGTACCTGGGCGTCCCGCTCCTCAGCGACGGCGTAGCCCTCGGCGCCCTCTGCGCCATCGCCACGAGGCCGCGCAAGGTGGCCGACGACGACGTGGAGTTGCTCGGCGCCTTCGCGCAGCTCGCGCGCGCGATCGTCGTCGGGGACGAGGCCTCGCTCCGCGACCGCCTGCGCGACCCAGCCGACGACGTCCCCGCCACGCTCACGGCGGCCGGCCTCGCGTCGCCGCTCGTCTACTCCAGCCAGCACCTCCGCGAGATCGTCGCCCGACAGTCGGTCCGCGCTCGGCGGGATCCAGCCCTCTACGCCACCACCTACGCGCGCCTCGCGGTCGCCGCGCCCACGGCGGGCGGGCCCTCCTCGGGGCTCGACCGAGGCCTGGTCGTCGGGGATGACGACGGAGCGCTCGGCGTGCTCGTACCCGCGCGGCACCCGGACTCGTCGGGGATCGTGGCGGGCCTCGCCGCGCGCGGCGCCGCGCTGCGCTCGCTCTGACCTTCCGACGCCGGGTGCAAGGGGGTTCTCGCGCCGTGACGGGTGCGGTATCCAGGCGTCGTCCATGGCTCTCTCACGAACGACGCCGCTCGTATTGTCCTCTCTGCTCTTCATCGGCTGTCCGGAAGAGAAGAACCCAGCCACCGCGGAGGCGAGCGCGTCGGCCGGTGACGGCCAGGCGCAGCTCGGCGGTCGCGTGGACGAGGCGGTCAAGGGGCTGGCGACGGCGTCCGCCGGGCAAGGGGACCCGAACCAGCCGCCGCCGGGGGGCATCTTCGCCCCTGGCGTCGCGGACCGCGCGCTCGCGCCGGGCGCCCCGCCTCGTGTGCAGATCCTCGGGGAAGGCGAGGACCCGAAGATCGTGCTGGGCGCCAGCGTCCCTCGCGGCAAAGAGCGCGTGAACCTCTTGGTTCAGGCGGCGCTCATGGGAAAGGCGATTCTCCCGCCGCTCGTCTTTCAGCTCGACGTGGGGCCGCCCACCGCGGACCCGGCACCCGGCGACAAGGGGCCGGAGCCTGACAAGAAGGCCGCGCCCGACAAGAAGCCGGCGCCCGGGCCGGGCGCGGCGCCGAGCGCAGCGGTGGCAGCGGATCTTGGACCGCCGCCTCCCGGCGATCACCCGCTCGTCGCCACGATCGTAGGGGTCGTCATCCCCGGGGTCGACGAGCCTCCGAAGGAGGTCGCGGAGCTCTTCGACGCGATGAAGGGCGCCACGTTCAAGTTCACCATGACCAAGACGGGCCCGACCGGGTTCAGTCGCGCGTTCGCGAAGCAGGGCGATCCGAAGCTGCTCCAGAGCCTCGATCTCGAGCTCGGCGCGGTCGAGGACGCGCTGACGGGCCTCTACACGCCCGCGCCGGACAAGCCCGTGGGGGAGGGCGCCTACTGGATGGTCGTCGACCGGCGGACGACGTTCGGGATGGAGGTGGTCCGCTACCGCGTCTTCACCGTGAAGGACATCACCGGCGATCAGGCGGAGCTCTCCATCCAGGTCAAGCAGTACGCCGTCAACGAGCGCAGCAGCATCGCGGAGCTCTCGCGGATGGAGAACCCCGTCATGGTGGAGTACGACGCCGTGGGCGACGGCACCTCGCTCGTCGGGCCAGGCTCCCGGTTCCCGACCGCCGGCCAGTACAAGACGGAGATCTCGACGACGATCACGCCCGGTCAGGCGAAGGGCAACCCGCAGGCGCCGAAGGGCGAGCTCGGGTTTCAGCTCGTCGCACAGATGGGGCCGATCGAGGTCGCTGCTCCCAAGGGCAAGGACAAGCCCAAGGCTCCGAGGAAGCCGTAGCCACCGAGAGCCGAGCGCCGGCGCGGACCTCGAGGTGCGGGACGGCCGTCGCTCAGCGCATCGCCTGGGCGTCGGCGGCGATCAGGATCTGCTCCTCGGCCTGGTTCGCCAGCTTCTCCACGGCGTTCGCAGCCTCGGTCGGCGAGAGCTTCACGAAGAAGGACAGGAACTCGTCCTCGAGGCCCGGCTGCACCGTGCTGAGCACCAGCACGATGGGGACGGCAGGCTTCTCGATGTCCGCGAGGGCGAGGGCGCGCTCGCGGAACCTTCGAGATCCGGCGGTGTTCCGGACGATGAGCTGCACGAGCACGCCCACGACGAGCCCAGCCGTGACGCCTGCCACGTACCAGTCCGCGTCGACCCGGCCGACGAGCCCTGCGACGAGCCCGCCCACCCCGGCGCCGATCACGAGGCCCGGCTCGGCGCCGTTCGGCTCGGCGGCGAGGCGCAAGATCGTAGCAGCGTGGAGGCCGCGCTCGGGCGGACGGGTCGCCTTCCGATAGGTCGCGAGGGAGCGCGCTCGCCTCGAGGACGTGGCGCGCAGGCTGAAGAAGCTGACGAGGAGCGCGATGAGCGAGAGCATCACGCCTGCCGCGACGGCGACCTCCCGGCCCATGAGGCCCGAGGGGAGGGGCTTGCGCACCGTCGCACCTCGGGCCGACTCCTCGGCCGTCTGCGCTGCGGCGGCGGCCTCGGCGGCGGCGGCTGTCACGTGCGCCTCCACCGGTCCTAGATCGACCTGCTCGAGCGCCAAGAACACCTCTCGCGCGCTCGCGCGCTGTGCGTCGAGATCGGCTCCGTCGGAGGGAGGCTTCACCGCGCCGGCCTTCTCCACGGCCGCCCACCCAGCCTGGGCGGGCGGCGCGGCGGTGATCTCCTGCGCGAGCGACATGCAAGGTTGCACCGCGCGCGCCCGCTCGTGCGTGGGCTTCGCCGCGGGCCAAGCCGGCGCCGCGAGCTCTGGCTTGGGCTTGGGCGGCGGCTTGACCGGCGCGCCTCGGCGCGGCGCGCTCGCGGACGGGGAGGGCTCCGGCTCCTCCGTGATGCCAGAGGAGCTGCCGAGCTCCCGCAGCAGTCGAGCCTCCTTCCGCAGGCTCTGGACCTTGTCCGGGCAGCGCGCGATCTCGTCGGAGCGAGCGCGGAGGCGCGCGGCGGTGGCGGCTGCCTCCGTGTCCGGCACGCGGGCGGGCTGGGCGCTGAGGATCAAACCGAGGGCGCCGGCCACACACCCGACCAGCACCACGGCGGAGACGAGGATCCACCTCACTTCTTCGCGGCGCGTGTACTCGTTCACCCGTTCTATCGCACCCTTACGAGCCTTTCCCGGTCCTGTCCACGATTTCACATGGTCCCGCCCGTGAATCCAGCGGCGTCGCGCCCCCGCGCGGTTCCGGGCGCCGCGACCGCCGGATTGTTTTCCTCTCCCGGGCGTTCGAGTAGGCCCTCGAAGGCGTGACCGCGGCCTCGCCGACCATGTCCTCCCACAGCGCAGACGCACCGCCCGTAGCTGCGACCCCCGCGGCGGAGGATCCGAGCGAGCGGCGGCGCGCCGCGCCGTGGGTCGTCTCGACGTACTTCGCGGAGGGCCTGCCGTACACCCTCGTCCACCTCGTCGTCGCGCAGGAGTACCTCACGGCCATCGACGTGAACGCGCGCACGATCGGCCTGACCTCGCTCCTGCATCTGCCGTGGCACTTCAAGTTCGTCTGGAGTCCGCTGCTCGACCGCTACGGCACGATGAAGAAATGGCAGATCGGCGCGCAGCTGTGCATCGCGGTCTCGCTCCTTTTCGCCGCCTATTTCGCGTCGCGCAACGCGGTCTCGCCGGTGCTCGTCGTCCTCCTCGCGATGTCGGTGATGGCGGCCACGAACGACGTCGCCATCGACGCCTTCTACATGCGCGTCCTCTCGAAGGGCGCGCAGGTGAGCCTCACGGGGCCCCGCATCGCGGCCTACCGCGCCGCGATGCTCGCCGGCCGGGGCGGCCTGGTGATGCTCGCCGGCGTCTTTGGCTGGGGAGCCGCCTTGGTGGCGGGCGCGGGGGTGATGGCGGCGTCCGCGCTCGGGCACGCGGCGCTGCTCCCGCAAGACAAGAAGGACGAGCAGGCGGCGCGTGTGGGGTGGGACATCATCCGGACGTTCTTCTCGAAGCCCGGAGTCGCGTGGTCGATCGGGCTGCTGCTCACGTTCCGCGCGGGCGACGCGCTGATGTTCGCGATGAACGCGAAGTTTCTGAAGGATCTCGGCTTGGGCACGGTGGAGCGTGGCCTGTACAACGGGACGCTCGGCACGCTCGCGTCCATGGCCGGCGCCATGCTCGGCGCGGCGATGGTCGCCCGGCGCGGGCTCGAGCGCGCGCTCGTGCCCATCGCGCTCCTGCAGGGCTTCGCCATCCTCCTCTACGTCGCGCTCGCGGCGGCGCGCCCGCCGCTCGGGGTCATCGCCGCGGTCGTCATCGTCGAGCAGCTCGTGGCCGGGATCGGCCTCGCCGCGTTCCTGGTGTTCATCGTGCGGCTGTGCGAGGGCACCCACCAGACGAAGCACTTCGCGTTCGCCTCCGCGATCATGAGCCTGGCGGTGACGGGCGCCGGCACGGCCAGCGGATTCTTGCTGGAGAGCGTGGGGTTCACGGTCTTCTTCACGCTGGCTTTCGCCGCGGCCATCCCGGGGATGGTGCTCGCCTGGGTCGTGAGCCGGGGCCTCGCCCGCGCGCCATAGCGCCCCGGCGGGAGGCTCGGCCAGGGCGCTTGCAACCCGCGGCGTGATCCCACACCCTCGTCCCGCATGCTCCGCCGCTCCTCCGCCTCTGGGATCCTCGCAGCGCTGCTCCTGGCGCTCCCCGCCGCCGCCGTCGCGCAGCCGTCCAGCTCCGCCCCGACGGCTCCGCCGCGCGCGGCCTCACAGGGCCAGCTCTCGATCCCATTCGAGCGCTACGTGCTGAAGAACGGGTTGGTCGTGATCCTGAGCCCGGACGCCAGCGTCCCCATGGTCACGGTCAGCACGATGGTGAAGGTAGGGTCCCGCTTCGAGGCGCCGCGGCGTTCGGGCTTCGCGCACCTCTTCGAGCACCTGATGTTCATGGGGACGGAGCGCGTGCCCACGGGGAAGTTCGACGCGTGGATGGAGGCGGAGGGTGGCTGGAACAACGCGTGGACCTCGGAGGATCGGACGCACTACTACGACGTCGGCCCCGCTCACGTGCTCCCGCTCCTCCTGTGGCTCGAGGCCGACCGCCTCACGTCCCTGAACGCGACGATGACGCAGGAGAAGCTCGACGCGCAGCGCGGCGTCGTGAAGAACGAGCGCCGGCAGCGGATCGAGAACAAGCCGTACGGGGCCGTGGAGCTCCTGCTCCCGGAGCTGCTCTACCCGGACGCGCACCCCTATCACCACCCCGTGATCGGCTCCCACGCCGACCTCGAGGCCGCGACGGTCGGGGACGTCACCTCGTTCTTCTCGGACTGGTACGTCGCGAACAACATGGCGCTGACGGTGGTCGGCGACTTCGACAAGGCGAAGCTCAAGCCGGAGATCGAGCGGCTCTTCGGCGGGATCCCGTCGGGCAAGGTGCCGGCGGCGCCCCCGGCCGTGTCCGTGAAGCGGCCCGGCGTCATTCGGAGAAGCATCGAGGACGAGGTCGTGCTGCCGAAGATCGTGATGGCCTGGCACAGCCCTGCGCATTTCCAGGCGGGCGACGCCGAGCTCGATATCCTCGCGAGCGTGCTCGAGCGCGGCAAGACCAGCCGCCTCTACAAGGCGCTCGTGTACGACAAGGAGCTCGCGCAGAGCATCTCGGCGAGCCAGGTCTCGCAGGAGCTCGGCAGCTACTTCCAGATCGAGGCGATCGCGCGGCCGGGCGTGCGGCTCGAAGACGTGGAGAAGGCCATCGACGCGGTGATCGGCGACGTCCGCGACAAGGGTGCTACGTCCGCGGAGGTGGAGCGCGCCAAGACCCAGTACGAGGCGTCGTTCGTGCGCCAGCTCGAGTCCGTCCACGCGCGCGCCAGCCTGCTCGCCTCCTACGAGACGTTCGTCGGGGATCCCGGGTACATCGCCCGCGATCTCGAGCGGTATCGGAGGGTGGACGCGCAAGGCGTGTCCGCGTTCGCCAAGAGCGAGCTCGATCCGAACGCGCGGGTGGTGATCCACGTCCTGCCCAAGCCCAAGCCGAACGGGGACGCCCCCGCGACCGGGGGAGCCCGATGAGGCGCGCAGTCGTCGGGCTCGTCCTCCTCGCCGCGTCCGTGATCGGCGGCTGCGACTTCGGCGTGCGCCTGTCGGGCACTCCACCCGAGGTAGCGGCGGCTCCGACCGCGCGCCTGCGCCCCCGCCCGACCTCCACCCCCAAGGTGGCGGTCGACCCGCTCGGTCCCAAGCCGACGCTGGCGCCGCCCGCGGCCTTCGAGCCGGTCGCGCCGGTGGTGTTTCAGGCGGCCAGCGGCCTCACCGTGTGGCTCGTCGAGCGGCCGGCGCTGCCGCTGGTCACCGCGACGTTCGTCATCCCGTACGGCTCGGCGAGCGATCCCGCGGAGCGACCGGGGACCATGCACCTCGTCGCCGACATGCTCGACGAGGGGGCGGGCAAGCGCTCGGCGCTCGAGGTGTCCGAGACGGTCGCCGGCCTCGGCGCCAACCTGTCGATCCACACGACGGTCGACGGAAGTTTCGCGCAGGTGAGCTCCACGCGCGGCAAGTTCGACCCGTCCTTCGCGGTGCTGGCCGACGTCGTGGCTCGCCCGCGCTTCGAACAGAAGGACTTCTCGCGGGTGAAGAAGCTCTGGAAGAACGCCCTCAAGAAGCGGGCGGACGAGCCGGGGGCCGTCGCCGCGGTCGTCACGTCGAGCGTCCTCTACGACCAGCGTTCGGCCTACGGCCACCCGACGCAGGGGCTGCTCTCCAAGGTGGACCTGATGGACCTCGGGGCGCTGAAGGCCGCCTACGATCGAGCGTGGCGGCCCGACCGCGCCACGCTCGTCGTCGTCGGCCAGATCACGAGGGCCGAGGTCGAGGCGCTCCTCGCGGAGAACCTCGGCGCGTGGAAGGGCAAGGGAGAGGCCCTGCCGGCTCCGAAGGTGACCGGCGTCCTCGCCGAGCGGCCGCGGCTGGTCCTGGTGGATCGCCCGAAGGCCGTGCAGACCGTGGTGATGGTCGCTCGCGACGGCGTCGTCGCGAGTGACGAGCGCGCGCCGTCGCTCTCCCTCGTGAACGCCGCGCTCGGGGGCTCGTTCACCTCGCGCTTGAACCTCAACCTGCGCGAGGCGAAGGGCTGGACCTACGGTGTCGGCTCCGTGTTCACGACGACGCGAGCGCAAGGCTCGTTCTACGTACGCACGGAGGTGGAGGCGCCGCGGACCGGCGAGTCGATCAAGGAGATCCTCGGGGAGCTCACCAAGATGTCGCAGAGCGGACTCCTGGAGGACGAGATCACGAAGGTCAAGGCCCTCGATCGTGGTGAGATCGTCGAGACCTACGAGACGGGCGCGGGCGCGGCCGGCCGGTTCGCGCAGCTCGCGTCGGTCGGCCTGCCCCCCGGCTTCGACGCGTCCGCCAGCCGCGTCCGCCAAGGAGCGTCGGCGGAAGATCTCGCGCGCCTCGCGAAGGCTCACCTCGATCCGGCGGGCTTCACGATCGTGCTGGTGGGCGATCGCGCGACCGTGCTGCCCCAGCTGAGAGAGCAAGGCCTCGGCGAGCCGGTCATGTACTCGGTCGAGGGCCAGCCGCTCCCCGCCAAGAAGTAGCCTTCAGGCGGTCACGGGACGAAATCGACCGGGTTCGAGGGCGGGTACGTCTGGACGACGCCGCCCGACACCCAGGAGACGAACTGAGCGTCCAGCGCGCCGTCGAGCCAGACCTCTAGCCGCAGCGCGCTCCCCTCCTCCAGGTCGATCGTGACACCGTCCGTGTCGAACGCGGTGATGAACGACGCGCGCAGCAGATCGCCGCGCTGCTCGAGCTCGTCTGCGCCCTCCAGATCGTCGCTCGCCGCCACCTCGAGGCCGGCGCCTTCGAGGAACAGATCGAAGTCGCAAGACGCGTCGGTGAGCTCCGTGTCGCAGGTCGTCCAGACGTGCCAGCGGCCCGTGCCCAGGTGCTCGACGAAGATCCCGACCCCGACGCCCGGCTCGGCAGCGATCTCCGCGCCCTCGTCGATCGACACGGACTCGATGATCGGGTCCTCCGGCCGAGGCTCCTCGGGGGGGTGATCGTGGTGGTCGTCCACGACGATGCAGCTCGCGAGCGCAAGCGCCGCGGTGGAGGCCAGCGCGGCGAAGCCACGGAGCCGGCGCGGCGCGCGCCGGAGCGGATCGAGCTGCGAAGGGCGGGCGTCGTCTCGGGAGAACATCGGGCAAGCTCCTGGGGCAGATGGGAAGGGGAGACGTGAGAGGTCAGCGGCGACCGCGAGACGGGCCTCGAGCCGGGCCCTTCGGGGCGGGCTTGGCGGGTGGGCGTTTTGCGCTCGAAGAAGGCGCGGAGGGCTTGCTGGCCGGGGGCGAGCTCGGGCTCGACCTCGACGGCGAGCTCGGTCGAGTCTTGGGCTCGCTCGGGGCGCTCGGCCGCGACTCGCTGGACCCTCGATCCCCGCCGTCCCCTCCGGACCGATCCGACTTGCTCGGCTTGCGGCTGGGCGGCGCCTGCTCGCCGTCGCTCGGCCGTGACGGCGGGGCGGCCTCGGCGGGCGGGTTGCTACGGCTGGGCGCGTCGTGAGCGCGCGGCACCTTGCGGAGCTTCGTTCGGCGCTTCACGACGCGTGGTGCGTCGGCGCGCGACCCCGCGGTGTCGGCCGAGTCGCCGCCTCGTGAGCGCGACGCCTTGGGCGGCGAATCCGACGCGCCGAGGTCGACCGACCGCGCCGTGCCCTTCTTCGACGCCGACTTCGGGTGGGAGCTCGTGGGCCGCGCCTTCGAGGGCGGCTTCTTCATCAGCTCCACGGCCTTGGGGTGGTGCTTGCCGAACGACTTGGGCACGCTCTTGTCGTCGATGCCGGCCTCCTTCACGGTGGGCGACGCGGGCGTATGCCCCTGCTTCGTCTTCGTGGAGGCGGGCTGGTAGGCGACCGTGGCGTCGGCCGCGCGGCGGACCTCGGCGTGATCGTGCACCACGTGGTGGTGCACGTGGTGGTGGAAGACGTGCCGCGTCGGGCAGAACGCGTACGCCGCGTGCGGGTGGTACCAGATGCCGATCGCGACGCCGTCCACCCAGTAGTACCCGGGCGGCATGGCGGCCCATCCGATGTAGCCCCCGGCGCCGACGCGCCAGACTACCCACGCCGGCGCGTAGACGCGGCCCGGGATCCACGACCAGCCGACGCCCGAGATCCAGACCCACCGCCCGTAGTGGAAGGGGATGTAGCCCCACTCGTAGTCGCTCACCCACAGCCAGTCACCGTCCTCGGTGAGCTCCCAGTGGCCTCTGCTGACGTACGGCGCGAAGTCCGGTCCAACCACGCGCGAGGCGGGCACCCAGACCGTCCCGTAGGTCGGGTGATCCATCCACGTGCCGTAGGGCGACAGTCGATCGCGGAAGACCACGACGGCCTCCGGATCCGTGTCCTTGACGATGATGGTGGTCGTCGAGCCGGACTCCTCCTCGTCCTCCTCGCCCGAGACCTCGTCGCTCTCGAGGACCCAGTCGCCGTCGTCGTCGTCTTCGTGCTGGGCGTGAGCGGTGGTCGCGCCCCAAGTCGCCAACGAGCCGGCGACCAGCGTGGCGCTGAGCAGCGCCGCGAGCAGCACGCGGAGTCTCTGGGGCAGCATCGTCGGTATCATGAACCCTCTTCCAAGCGAGCGCCACGCTGGGGCGCCTCGTGATCCGTGCAAGCATCGTTCCCACGCCCTGGATCCGGCGTGTCCTGTTTGACGTACGAGCCCCGGAGTCGTTTCTCCCTGAAAAGAGCAGGGTCTGGACAGCACGTCTGCGACGCGAAAAGTGCGAGCCGTGCGCACCTGTTTCGCGGGCGCGCCAGCTTGGCGCTCGGCCTTTGCGCGCCGGGTGCTACGCTCGGGTTGGATGTTGGTGCGCGGATTTGCCGCCCTCTCCTTTCCCGACAGCGCCGGCCTGTCCTTCGCACGCGCGACCGAGCGCGCGTTCGCGGACCCGGCGGTCGACCACCCCGAGGCCTGGTCCATCGAGGAACGACGCGTGGAGTTCGCCTTCGAGGGGCACCTGACTCCCGCCGAGGTCGAGGCCCACAAGCGGCTGCTCGGCGAGCTCCTGCGGGAGGCGTCGGAGGGTGAGGCCTACCTGGACGTGGAGGGCGAGCGGTGGGACGCCCAGAGCGCGACGTCGGGGGTGCCACGCCCGGAGCAGTCAGGCCCTGCGGTTCGAGACCCAGAGATGAGCACGCCCACGATCCGGACCAAGATCGGCTCCTGAGAGCTCGGGTCCGGAGCTGCGCCCGCTCGCCTCGCCCTCCCATCGCTGGACGGTCCCGCCTCCCGCCTCCCGCGGGCCCGCGGGCGGGGCGCCTCGTTGTCACGCCAGGCGCGACTCGCCGCGCTGCGGTGCCAAATTGTCAATCGCGCCGTGCTCGAGGCGCAGAGACGCCAGCGTTTGCAGCGTGGCACGGGCTATGCTCAAACCCTCCCCGATGCGCGCATGGCTCGCGTTCGTTGTGTCCGTCGTCTCGCTGGTGGTGCTCGCGGCGCCCGCTTGGGCCCAGAACATCTCGGTCGCCAACGTGGTCCGGTCCGGCGAGGGGCACTCGCAGGCCGGCTTCAAGTTCTACGTGAGCCGGTCGGACTGCGAGAGCTCGGAGGAGTTCACGTTCCCGTTCACGGTGAGCGCGAACCCAGGCGACTACGACCGCATGGAGGTGTGGCTGGGGGAGGGCGCCGAGGACTGCACGACGGTCGAGGCGAGGACGACGACGGCGGACGTGCGCTGCACGCTGCTCGAGACCGTGAGCCCGGCCAAAGACAACGGAGAGGTCACGATCACCTCGGCCGCGATCGCGGACGCCGTGGACGGCGTCGACGGCTGCGTGGACTCCGGCGGCGGCAGCGGTGATCACGCCGTCACGATCTACTTCCTGCTGATCACGGCGAGCAACACCGCCGTGGACGCGGCCGACGCCGCGCTCTGGGACCAGACGCACGTCGATTTGATCGGGCCGAGCCCTCCCACCGAAGTCGAGGCGCAGGGCGCCGACACCGCGGTGCGGCTCTCGTTCACGGCGTCGGAGGCGACCGACCTCAAGGGGTACTTCGTCTACTGCGCGAGCGGCGGCGCGACGGGAGCGCGCGACGCGAGCGTGGCCGCCGCCGTGC
>CAZBJI010000179.1:0-16114 GCA_964492175.1 uncultured Polyangiaceae bacterium
ACACCGAGCTCGGCGTCCGCGTGCGCTACCTGCACAGCGACGTGGACACGCTCGAGCGCGTCGAGATCCTGCGCGACCTCCGCCGCGGAGAGTTCGACGTGCTGGTCGGGATCAACCTGCTCCGCGAGGGTCTCGACCTCCCGGAGGTGTCGCTCGTCGCGATCTTGGACGCTGACAAGGAGGGCTTCCTGCGCAGCCCGCGCTCGCTCATCCAGACCATCGGACGCGCCGCGCGGAACGTTCGAGGGGAGGTGTTCATGTACGCGGACAAGATCACCGCCGCGATGCGCTCCGCGATCGACGAGACCGACCGCAGGCGCGCGCGTCAGCGTGAGTACAACGAGGCGCACGGCATCACGCCCGCGACGGTGAAGAAGGCGATCCTCGATCTTTCCCCCACGTCGGGGACGCGCGACTACCTCACGGTCCCGAAGGTGCGCGTCGACGAGAGCGGCGCCGTCGCCGACGACTCGCTGAGCGCACACGAGATGGTGGAGAGCCTCCGTCAGGAGATGTTCGCGGCCGCGGAGGCGCTGGATTTCGAGCGCGCGGCGAAGATCCGGGATCAGCTCAAGCGCCTGCGTGGAGAGCTGGGCGAGGCCGCGGAGAGCGGCGTGACGCCTCGCGCGGCAGCGCGCGGCGCGGCGAAGCGCCCCAAGCCGGGCGAAAAGCGCGGGATGCGGGCCGGTCGCGGGCGCGCGCGGTAGCGTTTTTTTTGATCCCGGCGGGGGGGGAGCGCGGCTGTGGAGACTGGGGGAAGTCTCCGCGCATCAGCGATTTGGTCACACATTTCAGCGCGCTGTCGGCGGGTGCCCTGTGGAAAATCTGGGTCGGCCCTGTGGGAAACCATGTGGATAAAAAACGCACAAATTCATGCATTTAGCCCTTGCAAAGCGACGCGCAGGAGAGCATATTCGTCCTCGGTTGTTCGCGGCACATCGAGCCGCACGACCTCGCATCACGACCTGCTTTGCCAGGCGCTGCGGTTCGCAAGCGGCGATAGCCAACCGCGAATCCGAGCCCAGACCCCTCGAAGAACCCGCGTCGCGGGCCTCGGGCGGTCGGGGAGAAAAAGGCGTCTGAGCGCTCGCGCATCCGAGAGGACGCGCGGCGCGAGAGCCCCCGCCAGGAGGCTCGGCATCGCGGGCGGCACCCTGGGCTCGAGCGCGTCACGCCTCCCTTCGCGGGGAGCGGGGCGACCGAGAGCCCTCGTGGTCTGGGACGGACAGGCGGATCGCGCTCTAACCGGCGCGGCCCTCCGGAGCGAGCCTTCACCGGCGCCTCCACGTTCTCCCCTCCGATCGGTCGCTCTCCGGAGCGGCCCCTCGGAGCCGCGCCTCGGCGCGGGCCCGACCTCTGCGCAAGCTGGCGCTCGCTCCGCTGGTCTCTCCGGACCGGCGGGCACGCAAGAGGTGACAACGGGGTGTTCGGACTCGCTCGCACGACTCCGCCCGCAGACGCGGGCAACGGAAGGAGCCGTCGAGCTTGCCCGGTCGGCGACGGCCTTTCGGGGCCGAAGCCGCTCGCAGCAACGGGCTCACGATCCAGACCTGGCCGAGGTCGATCGTGGACCCAGCGAGGATCAGGTCGTCGATTCGGTGGTGCCCGGAGGTGGTCACGAAGACAGCAGCGGATAGGCGCCCAGGGGCTTCGGCTCGGTGGGCGCACGGATCGGGCGCGCTCGGAACCTTCAAGCGCGGCTCGTGACGTGGCGGCGGCGAGAGCCGACGATCCTGTCCGTGAAAGGCGAAGCGGTGCTCTCTGGGTCGTTTGGAAGCGACCCGCCGAGAGCCACCGCGGCGGCAGGTCGGGCGCGGCAACGCACGCACCACCGCACGAGAGCGCGGCTCCAGAGGGTCCGTACCCAGAGGGGCAACGCCGAGTTCGCCAAGGGGCACAGGGAGCAGGGCATCCGCCCGAAGCATCCCGAACGCCCCGGGGCCCGAGTCGTTCCAACGGCAGGTCCCGCCCGGGGCCCCGACGCAAGTCGGGGCGGAGAACCGAGCGCTTCGAACACCGTCACGGGTACACGCCTTTCTGTCGTCGTTTGCAGATCTCGAATCGAAGTGTCGCGCCCTCCTCGTGCGGACGAGGGGAGCTAGTGCACCGGAGCCTCGTTCTCGCGTGACGCGCGGGAGCCTCGGCGACGGGGCTCGAAGACGGCACCTTGGAGGACGCGCTACCCCTACCAGGACAGCGAGCCCTCCGACCGCCCGGCAACGGGAGGCTCGACCGAGATCAGGCACGCGGGTCCTGCGAAACCACGCCCCTAAACAGGGCGCGGCCGAGCAGGGCCCTCCGAGCAGGGTGGCCTTCGGGCCCCTCGTCCCGCCGGAAGAGCGCGACGGGGACACTTTGTTCGGCGCAGCGTGTCAGAGACGCACTCGTGGAGCCGGCTCTCCAAGTCGAAAGGCGCGGAGCTGTCGCGGGCCTCTCCGGTTTCGATACCGACGAAACCCGAAGCTCAGCCCTGCGAGTGCCATCGAAGTCGCCCGAGCGAATAGCGGAGGCGCCGACCTGGAGCGGAGAGCGCGCGAACGCG
Source organism: uncultured Polyangiaceae bacterium (assembly GCA_964492175.1). Taxonomy (GTDB): domain Bacteria; phylum Myxococcota_A; class Polyangia; order Polyangiales; family Polyangiaceae; genus Xiheicaenibacterium. Next base: position 2,543 of record CAZBJI010000179.1, read on the forward strand.
CCGCCCAGGAAGGAGACGAACGCAGGAGCGTCGATGCCACCTCAGCGCCAGGCCTGGCGCCGGTGGAGTGGGCTCGCCCGGCCGAATAAGCCGGTGTGGACCGTCCGGGTCCCGCGAAGCCAAGTGAACACCCCGTCGCGGGACCGACCTCTCGAGGTCGGCCCCGCGTCGTCATTTTTGTCTCCCGAACCGCCCCTCAAGGGACGTACAGCCACAACGGTCCGAAGCAGACGTCCGCGTCCTCCGACATGCAGCCCCCGGTGGCGCCAGTCGCCACGAAGTCCTCGAAGAGGGCGCGCTGCAGGACCGCGTCGTTGTTGCACACGTGGTAGTCGGTGAGGAGTTCCTGCGCCTGGGCTGCGATGGTGGTCATCGCTTCGTCTAGGCCCTCCTCGAAGGACGCCGCCCCCACCCACGTGCACGTCTGAAAGATCGCGATCGCGCCGGGGATGTCGCCCTGGGTGAGGAGCGCGACCAGCTCGTCCGTCATGCCACCAGGGCACTGGAGGTTCTGCTCCAGGTACGTCGAGACGGTGTCGACGAGCGCCTGCGCGGTAGCGTCGTCGAGCGAGTCCAGGCTGAGGAACTTGGTCGTCCCGTCGCACTGGCACGCGTCGTAAGCGGCCGCGAGCGCCTCGAGCGAGGAGCGGGTCCCGGACGCGCTCAGCGTCTTGACCTCCACGAGGAAGACGTCCCCGTTCGGGTCCAGCGCGCCAGGCTCCGTCCCGTGGTTCGCTTGGAAGGAGGAGTGGATGACCTCGCCGTCGCAGACCACCTCGAGGGCCGTGGTGGTGTGGGGAGGCCAGAGATCGCTCGTACGCCCGGCGACCTCCTTGTACGCGTCCTTCTGGAGGAGACGAAGGGTCGCTTCGCACGCGGTCGGCTCGCCGGTCCCCGTGGAGGCGCCTGCGCCCGCCCCGGACGGATCCCCCGCCGCAGACCCGTCCGCGTCACTGCACCCGAGAACGCAGACCGCGATGGCCCAATGGCGGAGCGAGCTCATCGCCGCAGTGTAGGCGGCAATCGAGCGCGTCGCGCGTCCTGCGCGCGGTAGGCCGGCAGCGGGGATCCGCCGCCGCGGAGGCCCGGGCGCGCGCGGCGACAAAAAAGCAAAGCGCCTGCTCGACGGTGGGGGGGGGGAACCGTCACAGGCGCTTCGGCAAGGAGCAATACAAGCTCCATGCCACGCCCCCAGAGACCCCTGCCGCCGACCAATTCTCCAAGCTTTCCCCGAGGAGGTGCGCGAGCCGTGCGCTGCGAAGGCGCACCGAGCGTTCAATTCTGAAATGAGCTCGTGCAGAGCTGAAACAAGCTCCCGTGCGCGACGGGGCTGCCTCAGAACTGCCCGTAGACGAACGGCACGGCCTCGCTGCTCGAGGCCAGCCTCAACACGAGCGCCACGCCGAAGAGCATCACGGCCTGAGCGACGGCGGGCGCCCGGATGAACCGGTCTCGCAGTCGCAGGACCAGGCCTTTGGGAAGCCACTGCATGACGAGCGCGCCCAGGATGACCGCGACGATGGGGCGCGTGAGGTTCGGCGTGAACGTCGTGAGATGGGTGAGCTGCCGGAACATCAGCAGCGCCTTGTCGAGCGGCGCACGGATGAGGACGAACGTGAAGGTCGTGAACACGAACGTCACGGCGACGGCGGCGAAGCGCCGCGGATCCAACCCGCCATCTCCCCCGTCGCTGGGCCGCTTCCCCTGCGCGTCGAAGAACAGATGGGTCGCGCCGACCGCCAGGCCGTGGACCACGCCGAAGAGGACGAAGCTCCACGCGGCGCCGTGCCAGATCCCGCAGACGACCATCGTGATCCACACGTTCACGTACTTTTTCCCGTGCTCGGCCAGCGAGAGCCCCCAGAGCATCAGGGCCGAGCTCCCGAGGAAGAGCAGCATGTTGCGGGAGCCGTGCGCGGGGTCTGCGTCGAGCACGCCGACCGCCGTGCTCGCGGCCGTGAGGGCCGCGCCGAGGGCCGTCGCGGCGAAGGAGAGCGCGCGCCTCCGTGGCGTGGAGGGGCGGCTGCCCCTGCTGCCGCCGAGGGGGATGTAGATGTAGTCGCGCAGCCAGCTCGAGAGGGAGATGTGCCACCGCCGCCAGAACTCGACGAGGTTCGAGGCCTTGAACGGCGCGTCGAAGTTGATCTTGAGTCGATAGCCGAGCAGCAGGGCCACGCCGATGGCGACGTCGCTGTACCCGGAGAAGTCGCAGTAGATCTGGATGGCGTAGCCGAACATGGCCACCAAGACCTCCACCGAGGAGTAGCTCGTCGGCTCGGCGACGACACGGTCCACCAGGTTGATGGCCAGGTAGTCGCTGATGACGACCTTCTTCAGCAGCCCCGAGACGACGAGGAAGATCCCCTCACCAGCGGCCGTCGCGGTGAGGACCGGCTGCCGCTCGAACAGCGGCAGGAGATCCTTGCCACGGATGATGGGCCCGGCGACGAGGTGAGGAAAGAACGCGATGTACGTGACGTAGTGCGCGTAGTTCGTGCTCGGCGGGATCTCCCGCCGGTAGACGTCGACCACGTACGAGAGGGACATGAAGGTGAAGAAGGAGATCCCGATCGGCAGGGGCAGCCCGAGGCGGCCGTCCGGCCCGCCCAGCGCGATCACCTGGTCGGCCAGGAAGTCCCAGTACTTGAAGACGAGGAGCAGGCCCGCGTTCATCGCGATGGTGACGTAGAGCGCGCGCTTGCGGGCGCGCTCCTCCGAGTGCCGGCCGATCCAGAGCGCGAGGACGTAGTCGACCGTGGACCCGATGAAGATGATCGGGACGAACTTCAGGTGAGGCGCGTGGGTCACGAGCGCCTGCCACGGGTTGGTCGTGCGCACGGCGTCGACGAACGACACCGAGAGCACGTCGAGCCCGGCGTAGAAGAAATAGCTCGCGACCGCGAGGAACCAGAAGCGGGCGCGCGGCCACCGAGAGAGCCCCCACGCGACGACGAAGACGACGAAGAAGAACTTCGCGAAGGCGAGCGTGTTGAACAGCACGGGACCCGCTGGGCCGTCGCCATGCACCGGTGACGGCGGAGAGAGGAGGTCACTTCGATAGCACTCCCGCGGGCCGGCGGCGAAACGTTGGCGTCCGTTTTCTCCGCGCTCACGCCGGAAAACGGGGGGAGAGAGTTCGGCGCCCGTCCCGCGCCGTGCTAACGATCGGGTCCCGTGGCGACGCTGGAACCCGTCGAGAGTCCGCCGAAGGACGAGGCCGCGTTCGGCGAGCTCGGCTCCACGGCCGCCAAGGACCAGCGCGCCGAGGAGCGGGCCGACGACGGCAGCCAGCTGGTCGCCCGGTCCATCCCGGTCGCCCGCAAGGTCCTCGTGCTCACGGGGCTCTTGTCGGCGCTCCTCGTGCTCCCCTACGCGCACGAGGGCCTCACGCGGCTCCGGGTCCTCACGCCTGGCGTCGCGCTCTGGGATCGAGACGACCCGAGCGCTCCGAGCGGCGCGCCCGCGCCGGCGCAGACGGTGGGAGAGGCTTCGCTCCCGGGGCCGACCGACGACCAGCAGGCGCGCGCGGCGGAGCTCGACGCACGGCCGGATCAGGCCCGAGGCCCGATCGCCAAGGCCAACGCGCCGCTCCCGATCCCGGAGAGCGTGGCGGAGGGCAAGCCCCCGATCCCGATCGACGACGAGACCGGAAAGGCGCTCGACCGCTTCTACGACAAGCTCCTCCTCGTGGAGCAGAAGCAGCCGGGCGCGCTCGCGCGCGTCGTCTACTACGGCGACTCGATCGTGGCTTCCGACTTCATCACGGGGAAGCTGCGGCGGCTCCTGCAGTCGCGGTTCGGGGACGGCGGCCACGGCTACGCGCTCGTCGCCAACGCCTTCCCGGGCTGGTTCCACATCGACGTGGCGCGGCGGTCCAGCGACCAATGGAAGACGTCACGTTGCATCGGCCCTTACGCCGAGGACGGCCTCTACGGCCTCGGGTGCGTCAGCTTCGTCGCGCGCAAGCCCGACGAGTGGTTCTCCATGGGGACGGCCGATCGCGACGAGTGGGGACGGCGCGTCTCGAGGTTCGAGCTCGAGTACCTGGAGCAACCGGGCGGCGGCTCGGTGGACCTCATCCTCGACGGCGAAAAGCACGGCTCGCTCTCGACCGATGGTCCGGAGAAGCGCGTGAAGTGGCACACCGTGGAGGTCGCCGACGGACCCCACAAGCTGGAGGTGCGGACGACCTCCGACGAGGAGACGCGGCTCTTCGGGATGCGCATGGAGCGCGACGTCCCCGGCGTCACGCTCAGCGCGCTGGGGATCACCGGCGCGCGCGGCCGCTTCCTGGACAAGCAGGACGACGCGCACTGGGCCGAGGTCCTGAAGGGGGCGAAGCCCGATCTCGTCGTGCTCGCGTTCGGTACGAACGAGGTGGGGGACGGGCGCATGGCGTTCGACGAGCAGGGACAGCGCTCGAAGGACCCGATGGGTGACTACGAGCGCGCCCTGGACAAGGTGATGGCGCAGGTGGAGGCAGCGTGTCCGGCGTCCAGCTACATGCTCGTCGGGCCGCCCGACATGGCGTCCAACAACCCGGGAGAGGGCCACGCCAAGGCCATGGTGCAGGTCATCGTCGGCCACCAGATGACCGTCGCGCGGAAGCGCGGCTGGGCGTACTGGAACCAGCAGAAGGCGATGGGCGGCCCCGGCTCGATGTGGAGCTGGGTGCAAGCGGGCATGGGCAACTCGGACATGATCCACCCCACCGGCTCGGGCGGGAACGCGCTGGGGCAGATGCAGTATCTGGCGCTCATGCAGGGGTACGAGGCGCACAAGGCCAGGCACCGATGAGCGCGGGCCGTAGCTTCGAGACTCGGCTCGTTCACGCCGGAGAGCAGCGCCCGCGGATCGAGGGCGCCGTCGTCGCTCCGATCTTCCAATCGTCCACGTTCTCCATGGACGCGGACGCGGCCTACCACGACATCCGGTACGCGCGCCTCTCGAACACGCCCAGCCACGAGGTGCTGCACCGCAAGCTCGCGGACCTGGAGGGCGCGGAGGCGGCCCTGGTCACGTCGAGCGGCATGGCGGCGATCTCGAGCACGCTCCTCTCGCTGGTGCGCCCCGGCGACCACCTGCTGGCGGTCGAGGGCGCCTACGGCGGCACCCAGGACCTCATCACGGTGGACCTCGCCGCCCTCGGAGTCGAGCACACCTCGGTGAGGGGAGACGACGAGGCGGCGTGGCGCGCCGCCTGGCGCCCGACCACCAAGGTGTTCTTCTGCGAGACGATGACGAACCCGCTGCTCCGCATCGCGGACCTCCGAGGCATCGCGGCGTTCTGCCGGGAGCGCGGCCTGACCTCCGTCATCGACAACACGTTCGCGACGCCGCTGCTGTTCCGCCCGCTCGAGAGCGGCTTCGACGTCGTCGTGCACAGCGCGACGAAGTACCTGAACGGACACTCGGACGTGATCGCGGGCGCCGTCCTCGGAGGCGAGGCGCTCGTCCGCAAGGTCAAGCTCAAGCTCGATCACCTGGGCGGGTCGCTCGACCCGCACGCGTGCTTCCTGCTCCATCGTGGGCTGCGGACCCTGGCGCTCAGGGTGCGGCATCAGAGCGACACGGCCCAAGCCCTCGCCGCGGCGCTCGAGGCCCACCCCGCCGTGGAGCGCGTGATGTACCCAGGGCTCGCGAGCCACCCCGACCACGCTCGGGCGCGAGCCCTCCTCCCCGCGTTCGGCGGCGTCGTGTCCTTCGAGCCGAGAGGCGGGCCCGCCGCGGCGGATCGCGTCCTCTCCCGCCTCGAGCTAGGCGTAAACGCGCCGAGCCTCGGAGGCCCGGAGACGCTGGTCACCAGACCCGCGAAGACGTCGCACGCGGGCATGCCAGCCGAGCTGCGCCGCGCCATGGGCATCGGCGACGCGCTGATCCGGGTCTCGGTGGGTCTGGAGGGCGCGGAGGACGTCATCGCCGACTTCGAGGCAGCGCTGCACGCGGCCGAGCCGTAGCCTCCCGGGCGCCGGCAGCGCTCGGGGTGCCGGCGCCGCCCTCACGTGCAGCGGCCCGCGCGGCATCGGGGGGGATCCGCCGGAGGACACGTCACCGGGGCGGGCTGGCACGCCGCCGCCTTGGCTCGCTTGCACTCGCCAGCCTCGACCAGCGTGCTTGCCCGATCCACGGCGCCGCGCCCCGAAGCGTTGACGGCGCGCGGACACGCCTCGAAGCAGCTCGCCCGGACGGCGACGCGGGTGCAGTCGGCGTCCGTGGAGCACGCGCCGTTCTCGTCCGCGACGTCGACCACCCGCGCGCGCGCCGCCTCCGCGTCGGCGCACGATCCCTCGCCGGGCCCCACGGCGCGCGGCGCGTCGCCGCCGCACGCGAGCGCGAGGCACGGCCACGCGGCGAAGGGCGGGGACCTCACGCGGTGGGCTCCGGCTCATCGAGCAGGAGCTGCTCGAGCTCCTCGAGATCGGCTCGCGTGTCGACGTCGAGGAAGCTGAAGAGCCCTGGGTCTTCGGCGAGGACGGCCGGGTCCGCGAGGAGCTCCTGCCGCTCGACGAGCCGGACGTCGAGGGCGGCGAGGAGCGCCTTCATGCTCCGCTCGCCCCGCGCGACCAGATCGCTCGCGGAGGAGAGCGACCGCGCCCGGTACACCGCGCAGAGCGGCTGCGGCTCTCCCCCGATCGTCGCCACGACGGCGGAGGTCGGCGCCTCCAAGAGCGCCGCGAGCCGCAGCACGACCGACGCCTTCAGGAGCGGGTGGTCGGTGCCGCAGACGAACACGGCGCCCTCGGGCGCGTCGAGGACGCCCAGCGCCGCCGCGATGGCGGCCAGCGGCCCTGGGTGCGGCGTCTCGTCGCGCGCCATGACGACGCGCGCGTCGAGCGGCGGGAGCGCTTGGTCCGCACCCGCCACGACCACGAGCGGGCTCGCCACGGGCAGCAGCGTGCGCACCGTGCGGTCGAGCAGGGTGTGACCGGCGAACGGGAGCCGCGCCTTGTCGTGGCCCATCCGCGCGCTGCGCCCGCCGGCGAGAATCATGGCGGCGAGCGGCCGGCCTGGTAGGCTCGACGTCGCCATGGAGGTTCTGCTCGTCATCGGGGTCGTGCTGATGCTCTACCTGATGTCGGGCTTGCGCCAGATCGATCAGTGGGAGACGGCGCTCAAGTTCACGCTCGGGAAGTTCTCGGGCCGCGTGGACGCGGGCCTGACCCTGATCTTCCCGGGGATCCAGCAGCTCAAGCGGATGGATCTGCGCACGAGGAACCGCGACCTGTTGCGGCAGATGGTGATCACGCGGGACAACGTGACGACCATGGTCGACGCGGTCGTCTACTACCGGGTCATCGACCCCGAGAAGGCCGCGCTCGCGGTCGAGAACTACGAGGCCGCGGTCAAGGACCGCGCGAAGGTCGTGCTGCGCGACGTCGTCGGAGAGACGCCGCTCGACCAGCTCCTGGCCCACCGCGAAGAGATCGCGGCGAAGGTGCGCGCGCAGGTCGAGACGGTCGTCAACCAGTGGGGGCTGCACGTGGAGCTGATCGGTCTCCAGGACGTCCAGCTCCCTCCCCAGATGCAGGAGAGCCTCGCGAAGGCGGCGATCGCCGAGCGCGACCGGAAGTACGTCGTCATCAAGAGCCAGGCGGACGTCGAGAGCGCCCGCAACTTCGCCGAGGCGGCCGACATCCTGTCGGGCTCGCCCGGCGCCATGGAGCTGCGACGCTTCGAGACGCTCGCGAACCTCGCCCAGAGCGGCGCGACCAAGGTGATCTTCGATCTGGCGCGCCCGACCGAGGAGGGCCACTACGGGGCGCGCAAGCTCGCGGCCGCCACCGCCGAGGCCGTCGCCGGCGAGACCGTCGAGCGGGAGGCACGGACGGGCATGCCTCGCGTGACGGCGGCGCAGGCGGAGTACGAGGCCTCGGCCATCGCCGAGGCGGAAGAGGCGCTGGTCGTGAAGAACCGCCGCAAGGCGTGAGGCGCCGCCATGGCGGACGCGAGCCCCCTCCACGCGCTGGCCGCCGTGGTCGTCAGGCTGCTGGCGGCGGACGGGCGCCCGGAGCTCTCGGAGCTCGTCGCGCGATCGGAGCTCTCGCTCGTGCCGGGCGCGGAGACGTGGCACGTCGGTGATCGGCAGGTCCACGCCCAGAGGCTCGCGCTCGTCGCCGACGCCGACGATTTCGTCCGCCTCCGCGTCCACGAGGGTCTCTTCGAGCGCGTCCGATGGGCCGTCAGCGCGGCCATGCGCTCGGCCGACACCGAGCTCGTCGAGCTCCTCCTCGTCGCCCGCCTGCCGATGGTCGGCAAGCCCTGGAGCGGCGCCTACCGGGACGCCCCGACGCCCGTGGACGACTACGCCGCGTCCGAGGTGCTGGAGTGCGCCGCCCGCATCGCGCGAGCCTACGGGGACGCCCGCGCGGAGGGCATGTTGCGTCGAGCCGAGCTGGACGACCACGCGTGGCCATCCCCCGACCCCGGCGCGCCGGATCTTCGGCGCGTCATCCTGCGGCTGACCGCGCAAGACCTCGTCGAGGCCGAGCGCGACTCCGACCTCGGCGAGCGGCTCGAGCGGGTCGTGCGGCACGCCGCCACGCGCGCGCGCTCTCAAGTGGCCTCCGTGGAGCTGCGCGCGCGCGTCCGCGAGGCGCCAGGGCGCGCCGAGGGCTAGGCGCGCCGGGAACGGCGTGGCCAGGCCGGGCGTCTCTCCGTGGTCGGGCTCCGCGCGGCCGCCTTGGAACTGCTTGCGCCCGTCCTCCATGGCGGTCACGATGACCCACGAGGAACCATGGAGACGCCTCGGACCGAGCTGGTCGCCCTCGCGATGATCGAAACCGTCCTCGAGTGTCGGATCGGGAGGATCAACGCGCTGGAGGACGAGACGGGCGCGAGGCTCCTCGACGGGATCGGGGCCGTGCTGCGCGCGACGGCTGGGCACGTCACCGGGATCCTCGTGGACGCCCGCGAAGCGCCGCCGGTGCTGGGCCCGAACGCGGTGAGCGCCCTCGGCCGTGCGCTCTCCCTCGTTCAGTCGGCCGAGGTGCCGGTCGTCGTGCTCATCTCGCCCGATCCGCTGCAGCGGCTCCAGATGACACGGCTGCTCCAGGAACGTGCGCCCCAGACGGGACGCCTCGTGGAGTCTCAAGCCGCGGCGCTCGAGGTGTTCGAGGCCTCGCGGGGCGCCGTCGGTGCTACGGCTCGGACCCAGAGCCAGGTCCGGGCCAAGACCCCGGAGGAACGCGGCCCTGCCCCGGCGATGTCCTCGAGCCCCAGGGACCCGTGGAGCGTCGCGACCGAGCCCGGGACGGTGGCCGCCGCCCACCGGCTACGAGACCGCCGCTGAGGCGCGCGGCCGAGCGTCTTCGACGGACAAACGCGCTAACGATCGACTAGGATCGCGCGGCCCCTGTGAGATACGCGAGCGGCGAGAACTACACGATCGAGCTCGAGGCGGGTGTGGCGATCGTTCGGGTTTTCCGGCGCGCGGACCTCGACGGCCCCTCGCTCACGACGCTCGCCAGTGAGGTCGCGGACAAGGCCACCGTGCTGGCGACCGAGGACTCGGCGTCGGGCATCGTCGTCGACCTCCGACGAGTCTCGGGCGCGGTGAGCCCCACGGTCGAGGCGTCCTACGCGCGGCTGGCCCAGCGGTGGGAGGCCACGGCGCAGCACATCGCGTTCCTCGTGGGCGATCCCGTGCAGAGGATGCAGCTCAGCCGAGTTCAGTCACAGAGCGCGCCTCGGTTCGGCGCCGTCTTCTCGAACCGCGAAGAAGCCCGGCGCTTCGTTGGGGCCGGCATGAGCCCGGAGACGGGCATCCACGAGCTGCGGCAGATCCTCGCGGACCGCCCTTCCAAGAACAAATAGCCCGCCAGGGGGGCGCATCGCGTCCTGCGCAGCCCAGGCGCCGCGGCGCGCCGGGTCAGGCGCCACGAGGTAGGTCGCTCGTCGGGATCCGCCCACGTCACGCGCGAGAGTCACGGAATTTTCGTCAGACCTGGACGTCTCGGTCAGGCGCGTTTGTTGCTTTGGACGCCCAAGAGGGCCCAAAGTGCGTAGGCACCTACGCACTTGCGTCCAAAAGCTGACGGAAGACTTGCCCCAAGAGCCCATCCGGGGCAGAGGTGCGAACGGCGATGGAGTCCGTGTTGACGCTCGACGAACCGGTCCGCGGCGCTGACAGCGTCGCGCCGCAGCCGCCCGGGACGGGCGCCGGCGCCGCCACGAGGGAAGGGCGCGCGCTCATCGACGCAACCAAGTCGTTCGCGGTGGAGGACCCCGCGGAGAGCTGGCGCCACCTGCTCACCGTCGTCGCCGTGCTCGCGGCGGGGACTGCCGCGGCCGCCGCCGCGCCTTGGTGGCCGCTCCGCTTGATGGCCGCGATCGTCAACGGGCTCGTGATCGTCAGGCTGTTCATCGTCTATCACGACCACATGCACGGCGCGGTGCTCAAGTCGTCGCCGCTCGCGAGCGCCCTCCTCTCCGTGTACGGGGTGCTGGTGTTGGCGCCCCCGCGCGTGTGGAAGGAGACCCACAACTATCACCACGCCCACACGGCCCAGATCGTGGGGTCGCACATCGGCTCGTATCCGGTGCTGACGGTGGAGATGTGGAAGAAGCTCTCGCGCCGGGACAGGCTTCGGTATCGGATCGTCCGTCATCCGCTGACGATCCTCCTCGGCTACGTCCCCATCTTCATGATCGGGATGTGCGTGAGCTCGCTTCGCAAGTCCGTGACCAAGTACTGGGACTCGGCCGTGGCGCTGGGCGTCAACTGGGCGCTGACCGCGGGCCTGATCTACTTCTTCGGCTTCACCACCGCGTTCTTCGCCTATCTGCTGCCGCTCATGGTCGCGTGCGCGACCGGCGCCTACCTCTTCTACGCGCAGCACAACTTCCCGTCGATGACCCTGCAGCCGCGCCACCAGTGGTCGTACGCGAAGGCCGCGCTCGAGTCGTCGAGCTACATGGAAATGGGCCCCGCGATGCGCTGGTTCACCGGGAACATCGGGTTCCACCACGTGCATCACCTCAACCCCCTGATCCCCTTCTACAAGCTGCCCACGGTGATGGCCTCGATCCCGGAGCTCCAGCAGCCTGGCGTGACGTCGCTGACGCCGCAGGGCATCTGGAGCTGCCTGCGGCTCAAGCTGTGGGATCCGGTCGCGAACAAGATGGTCGGCTACCCCTGAGGAGCAGCGTGGCATCGAGAGGCGTCGTGGACAGCGGGCTGCGCAGAGAGCTACGAGCGCGGATCGACGCGTTCGCCGACGACCTCGAGACGCTCATTCGGCGGGCCGCGCTCCAGGCAGTCGCGGACGCGCTCGGCGCTCCGCTACCAGAGGCCGCGACCGCCAAGCCTCCCCGACCGCGCAAGCCGCCCCCCAACAAGCCCGCCAAGCTGGCCAAGCCCACCAAGGAGGCCAAGGCGCCAGCTGGAAAGCGCGTCCGACGCTCCGCAGAGGCCATCGACGCCGCCGCCGACGCGATCCTCCAGTACGTGAGCAAGCACCCTGGCCAGCGCGCGGAGGAGATCAAGTCGGCGCTCCGGCTCTCCGCCACCGAGTGGCCGCTGCCCGTCAAGAAGCTCCTCGACGACGGTCGCATCAGCACGCAGGGGGCGAAGCGCGCGACCACGTACTCGGCGAAGTCGTAGGAGACGAGTCGCCCGGCGGCGGTCACTCCAGCGAGGAGGCCTTCCTCGCGAGGGGCTCGGCGGCGGTGAGCTCCACGAGATCCGGGAGCGGCTTCTCCTTCCACCGGTCGCTCGACCAGTCGTTCGGGGCGAGGGGCACGCCCGCCGCGGCCTCGAGCCGACGTAGCCTCACGCGGTAGGTGGTGAGCTCCACACCGGCCCGTAGAGGCCCGAAGCGCGTCACGGTCGCCTCGATCTCCCCGTCCTCGGGCATCACGAGGGTGAAGAACGGCGCGTCGAAGAGGACCTCCCGGCTCTCGGCGGCCCAGCGCCACGCGACCAGACGCTCCGCCTTGGCGGCGCCCTCCTTCCGCTCGTTCATGACCTGGAGGAACGTCCCCTCCTCCCCGACCTTGGTGAAGAGCAGCCCGCTCGAGACCTCGGGCGTGGCGTTCTTCGGGAGCTTGACCAGGAAGCGCGGCCCCGACGCGTGGGTCTGGTAGAGCTCGAGGTCGCTCGTCTCGTCACCCCGCTCCCACGTGACCAGGGCGAACCGCTCGCCGGCGGCGCGGCGCATGCCCACGTACGCGGGGTGGCGCCCCGCCGCCTCGCGGAGCCGGACGAACGGACCCGGCGTGGCGGGCTCGTCGTACGCCTCCTTGCGCGAGACCGCGCCGCCGGGCGTCAGCCCGGCCAGCCACGCGGCCTCGAAGAAGCTGACGATCGGACCGACCCGTACGTGGCCCCCCGCTGCCTGGCTCTCGAGCCGCGTGCCGTCGGCGTATGCCTGGAGAAACCGCGCCCTCTCGACGGGCGCGACCACGTCGTAGGTCACGAGCGGGACCGACACGATGGTGGCGTCCTCCGCCGGCGTAGGTCGCTGAGCGCCGCCCGAGCCCCTCTCGGGCTGGGAGGCGGAGCAGGCGCAGAGGAGGACGACGAGCGCAGCGCAGCACAGCGGGCGGGAGGGATGCACGGGCGGACGGTACCAAAGGGCGCGGGCGATCGCGCGAGAAGACCGCCCGCAAGTGGTCCCCGGCCGAGGCCACATGCCATACTGGCGGTGGCCCATGGGGGCGGACGACCGTATTCAAGGGTTCGATCTTTGGTCGAAGGATCGAGGGCTCGTGGTCCGCGACGTCGATCGAAGGCGCATCGCGGCGGAGCTCTTCGAGTTGGCAGGGCGGAGCTCCGTCTCCAAAGACCACATCGAGACCCTCGTGAAGCGCTACCGCGAAGGGCTCGCGGGCGCGCAGAAGGTGCTCCTCGCCCAGCGGGTCGGCGAGGAGGTCCTCTCCTGGCAGGACGAGATGGCCGACGCGCAGCCGCTGGTCGAGATCCCCGCGCCCTCCGCGAACCCCGGGGAGCGCGAGCCGCTCCGCCCGGCCCGCAGCCAGCCGCCGCTGAAGTCGAGCGAGCCCGAGGCCGAGAGAGGGCGACGCCGCGACCGAGTCCTGCCCGCGGAGCGCGCGCGCGCGACCGTGAAGGAGTGGGCGCCTACCGAAGGCAGCGAGCGCGGACTCGAGCGCGGACGCGAGCGCGACCTCGAGCCAGATCGCCACCCCGAGCGCCACCCCGACCCCGAGCTCATCCGTGCGTTCGACCTCGCGTCCGAGCCCCCGCCCCGCGCGCGAGGCCGTGAGGAGGTCCGCGGGGCGCGCGGCGGTCGGTCCGCGCCTCCGCCCGCGGACAAGGCGCGCCCGCCTCTCTCACGCCCCCCCGTGCGAGGCTCGTCGCCGCCGCCAAAGCGCTCCGCTCACCCGCCGCGAGCGCTAGAGCCCGACGATCTCGACTCCTTCGACGCCATCCCGCCTCCGCCTCCGCTCTCCTGGAAGCCGCCCGGAAGGCTGGACGATCTGCCGGACGACCTGGACGGCGGGTGGGGCGACCCGGAGCAGGAAGAAGGCCGCGCGCCGAAGCGCCGACGCGATCACGAGCCGCCAGCCCGAGACCAGGACCGGCTGCGCGACGCCGAGAGGCCACGCGACTCC
>CAZBJI010000180.1:0-15916 GCA_964492175.1 uncultured Polyangiaceae bacterium
CGACGTGCGGAAGTTCTACGACTCGGTCGATCACGAGATCCTCCTCGACCTGCTCGGGCGTCGCGTCACCGAACCATCCGTCTTCGCCACGATCGCGGAGATCGTCGGGAGCGCGCACTCCGCGGCGGTCTCCTCTACGGAGACCTCGAGGCCGCGCAGATCGCCCCGGTAGAGCCGGAGCTGCAGCGCGAGGAGCGCGACGAACGTGCGCTGGTTCGATCCGGGCGGCGCGCGGAGCGCGAGCGCCTCGACCGCGGCGTGGCAGGCGGGCAGATCGCCCGCGTCGAGGAGCGTCGCGGCGCGGAGGGTCAGGCGCCGCCGCTGGTCATAGAGGTCGAGCGCGCCGGCCGGCTCCTCCGTCATCGCCGCCGCGCCGCGGAGATCGCCGAGGTAGTAGAGGGCCCGCGCGACACCGTAGCGGACCTCCCGCTGCGCTCCACCTCGCAGGCGCGAGAGCCCCGCGCGCGCCTCCGCGATCCACCGGCGCGCCTCGCCCCAGTCGCCGAGGTCGAGCGCGTTGGCGGCCCGCCGCCCCGCGAGCCGCGCGGCGCTGGCGTCGTCGTAGCTCTTCAGCGATCGGAGCAACACGTCCTGCCGCTCCGCTCGTCCCAGGTTCGCGAGCGCGCGCGCTTCCAGCATGTGGGCCTCGAACCGCGCGGGCCCGTCGGGCGCGCGCGCGGCGATCGCCGCCGCGAGGTCCGCGGCGGCGGCGGAGCGCCCGAGCAACGTGGCCGCGCGCACGGCCAGGAGCGCGTCCGGGTGCTCCGCAGACAGATCCAGGGCCAAGGTCCCGAGCACGGCGACGTCTCCGAGCTCGACACCCAACCGGAGCGCGATCGCCGAAAAGGGCGGCGCGGTCAGGGTCGGGCCCAGGATCCCCCGAAGCGCCGCGCCGTAGCCCTCTGCCAGCAGGCTCTCGACGTGGGGGCCAAGGAGCTCCGGGATCACCTCCGCGGCGCCCGAGGCCACGAGCGCCCGCGTCGCGGCGAGCACGACCCTCGCGTCGGTCTCCCCGCGCGTCGCGCGCCGGGCGATCTCCACGCTCGGCGCGCCCGGTGACGCAGCCTGCCTGCCGCCGGGCGACGCTACGATCTCGGACCCGCGCCGCGAGGCGAGCCGCCGCCGCACGAGCGCGGCCACCGTCGAAGCGCCTGCGCTCCCCGCGGCGCGCTCGAGCGCGCCGACGGGGAGCGGGCCCTCCGCGGCGACGAGCAGCGCGAGGACGCCCGCCTCGAGGTGCGTGAGCTGCTCGGGGACCGAACCAGGCGATGCGCCACGCTCCGGCAGCGGCGGGACCTCGACGCCGAGGCCGGTCGCGTCGGTGACCAAGATCCACCGAGACGTCCGCGCGTACCGCGCGAGCGCGTCCGAGAGGCGCGAGGTCTCCTCGGCGGAGAGCCCGTCCAGCACGATCCACCGGTCCGCCGCGTCGGCCAGGTCCAGCGCGGCGGCCAGGAGCGCGCCCTCGGCCGCGAGGAGCTCGGACCACGCCACGTCGGTCGCCCCCGCGATGGGCGCCAGCGCCCGGACGACCGCGGAGAGCGCCTCCCGCTCCGCGCCTCCCGCGTACACACCGAGGGCGAGTCGGTCGGGGGCGTGCTCGCGGAGCGTGTGCAGGACGAGCGCCGTCTTACCCGAGCCCGGCGCGCCCGAGACGACGACCGCGCGCTCGCGCGAGAGCGCGGCGAAGAGCCGGCGCGCCAAGGCGCGCCTACCAGAGAACCGGGAGGGTGGGTTCGGCAGCCGGTACGCGAGCGCGACGGGGCGGGACTTCCGAGGATCTCGCTTGGGTGGTCGGCGCTGCGGCAAGGCGGGGCCCTCGGCGACCGGGCGACGGCCGCGATCGCGAGGCTATTCGGTAGCCGGCCGCCGGGCGAGGCGGCGCGGGCGCCCGGCCCGCGGGGCGGGTGGCGGTCGCGCCTTGGGCCCTCGGTCGCCATCCTGTAGGCTGATCGGCGCCCATGGCGCCGATCGAGCAGAGGACGCTCCCGTAGGGTGAGCGCGCCGCAGTCCCCCTCCGTCGAGGTGCGCACCCTGCTGCTCACCGATCTCGCCGACAGCACGAAGCTCGCCGCCGAGCTCGGAGACCAGCGGGCGAGCGCGGTGTTTCAGCAGCACGCCCGCGAGGCGCGCGCGCTGCTCGGCGCCCACGCGGGTCTCGAGATCGACAAGACGGACGGCTTCTTGTTCGTGTTCGAGCGCGCGACCGAGGCTCTCCGCTACGCTCTCGCCTACCACGATCTGCTCGAGCGCCTCTCCGTGGAGGTCGGCGCCGCCCTCCGCGCGCGCGCGGGGATGCACACGGGCGAGGTCGAGCTCGTCCGCGCGACCGAGGCCGAGATCGCGCGCGGCGCCAAGGCCGTGGACGTAGAGGGGATCGCGAAGCCTTTCGCGGCGCGGCTGATGTCCCTCGCCGGCGCGGGGCAGACCCTGCTGAGCGATCGCAGCGCCGCAGCGCTCCGGCGCGCGCGAGACGACGGGGAGCGGCTCGATCCCAGGCTCGAGCTGCTCGACCACGGGACCTATCGGCTGAAGGGGATCCCCGAGCCCGCCGACGTCTGGGAGGCCGGCATCCGGGGCGTCTCACCGCTGACCCCGCCCGACGACGGCCCCAAGGCCTACCGCGTCGTACGGCTCGCCGACGGCGGGTTCCGGACCGTGGCGGAGCTGCCGAACAACCTCCCCCGCGACGTCTCGAGCTTCTTCGGTCGCCGGGGCGAGCTGGCGGCGATCGAGCGCGCCTACGACGACGGGGCGCTGCTCGTCACCATCGCGGGCACCGGCGGGTGCGGCAAGACACGCCTCGCCCACCGCTACGCGAGCGGCTTCCTCGGCGACTACCCGGGGGGAGCCTGGTACGGCGAGCTCTCCGACGCCCGCACCGCCGACGACCTCGTGGGCGTCGTGTCCCGGGCGCTCGGCGTCGAGCTCGGGTCGGGAGACCCGGTGGATCGCGTGGGACGGGCCATCGCGGGGCGCGGCCGGGCGCTCGTCATCCTCGACAACTTCGAGCAGATGGACCCGAAGGCGACCGCGGTCCTGGCGCGCTGGCTGCGGAACGCGGGCGACGCGCGCTTCCTCGTGACGAGCCGCGAGCTCTTGCAGCTCGAAGGAGAGCGCGCCGTGCCGCTCACGCCCCTCGCGCCGCCCACGCGTGACTCGGTCGCCTCGCTCCAGCAGAACGACGCGGTGGCGCTCTTCGTGGACCGGGCGAAGGCCACCCTGCCGGCGTTCGCGCTCTCCGACGCCAACGCGAAGGCGGTGGGCGAGCTCGTGCGGATGCTGGACGGGCTCCCGCTCGCCCTCGAGCTCGCCGCGGCGCGCGTGCGCGTCCTGCCGCCCGCCAAGATCGTCGAGCGCCTCGCGAAGCGCTTCGAGCTCCTCTCGGGGGGCCGGCGCGACGCCGATCCCCGGCAGCGCACCCTCCGCGCCGCGATCGACTGGAGCTGGGATCTGCTCGAGCCCTGGGAGAAGGCCGCGCTCGCCCAGTGCTCCCTCTTCCGCGGCGGCTTCGATCTCGAGGCCGCCGAGGCGGTCGTCGACCTCGCGCCTTGGCCCGACGCGCCGCCCGTCATCGACGTCGTGCAGGCGCTCATCGACAAGAGCTTGCTGCGATCGTGGGTCCCCGAGGCGAGCGGCGTGCGCTTCGACGCGGACACGCCGTGGTTCGGGCTCCTCTTCAGCGTGCAGGCCTACGCCGCGGAGAAGCTCGAGGATCCCGCCGCCGTGACGCGCCCCGACGGCGCGCCCGCGACGGGCGAGGCCGCGCGGTCGCGGGCCGAGATCCGCCACGCCGAGCACTACGCCACCTACGGCGCGCCCGAGTTCGTCGAGAGCCTCTCCATGGAGGACGGCCTCGAGCGCGCGGCGAGGCTGCTCCTCGAGTCGCAGAACCTGGAGATCGCCCTCGAGCGCGCTCTCCAGCGAGGCGACGCTGCCCACGCCGCCAAGCTCGCCCACGCGAACGCCGCCGCCGCGCGCGGGCGGGCGCCGCTGGATCCCGTCATCGCGCGGCTCGGCCGCGTCCTCGCCCTCGAGGGCTTGCTCCCGCTCGACCGGGCCACGCTCCTCGTCGACTACGGCGCCGCCGTGGGCTCCGTGACCTGGGGCTCTGGCGAGGCCCGCGAGGCGCTCGATCACGCAGCCGACCTCGCCCGAGAGCTCGGTGACGTGCGCCTGGAGGGTCGCGCACGCATCAACCGAGCCTACGTCAGCGTCGTCGGCGAGGCCTTCGAGGCGGGCATCGAGATCGTCGGTCGGGGGCTCGCGCTGGCGGAGCAGGCGGGCGACGCCGGCTCGATGATCCGCGCGTACGGCGTGCGCGCGGTGCTCGCGAACTCCCTCGGGCGATTCGAGGCGGCCCAGGTGAGCGCCCGCCTCGGGCTCGAGATCGCCCAGCGGCTCGGGGTCGGCAGCCCGCAGGCCCACCTCTACGGCGCGCTCGGCGTCGCGCACTACCTCGCGGGGGATCTCGACGCGGCGCGCGCGGCGCTGGAGCAGGCCTGTGAGGCCGGCCGCGCGTACAGGAACGGCTACAACCTGGGCCACCACCTCGCGCTGCTCGCCGACGTGCACGCGCAGGCGGGCCGCGCGGCGGAGGCGCGCGTCTGCGCCCTCGAGGCGCTCGGCCACCTGCGACCCCAGGGCGTCCTCCGCTCGTGCGGCGTGGCGGGCTACGCGCTCGCGATGGCTGCGCTCCAAGACGGCGAGCTCACCGAGGCCAAAGCCGAGGCAGAGGCCGCCGTCCAGGCCATGCGCGACGTCCGCGACCGTCACGAGCTCTGCATCGCGCTGAGCTGCCGCGCGCGGGTCGAGGCGGCGCTCGGAGACCGCGACGCCGCCCGCCGGACCCTGCAGGAGGCCGAGACCATCCTGGAGAGCCTCGAGGCGCGGGAGCGGTCTCCGTCGGCCCGCCGCGTCGCGGCCGCGCGGGCGGCGGTCGAAGTGCCGGTCGCCTAGAGTACCGCGAACCATCGATTTCGACGGGTCGCGGTGCCCAAGGGAAAATCGAGGAGGGAGCACGGCGAGGCGGCATCAGAGGGTCCTCCCAGCCCCTTCGCCTCGTCGCGGGGGTGGGAGGGCCCGATCGAATCCGTGGGGCGAGGGGACTTAGCCGCGCGGCCCGGAGTCTCTCGGCGCGGGACGACCGGTCGCCGATCGGCGCCAGGCCAAGCCCGATGAGGTCGGTGCTCCAACGAAAAGCGTCGCCGGCTGTGACGTCCTTCACACACGGCGAGGTCCATCCGCCTTAGGCTCTGGGCTCCAACCCGCACCTGGTTCCCGACGGAGGCACGTGGCAGACCAACCGGTGAAGAAGGCGAGCGCGAGGCGACCCTGGCTGCTGCTCGGCGGCGTGGTGGCGGTCCTGGCGTTGGCAGGGGGCGGCCGGATCCTCGGCCGAGGGTACGGCGTCGAGCTCGAGACCGACTACGGGGACGGGTGCAGCGGCGGCCCTGCGCCGGACCAGCCGCCGGTCGCGTCCGAGGTCATCGATGCGCTGCCGTGCCGGCCGGGCTGGGTCGGCTACGGCGAGCAGTCGCCGGACGGCCCGCCGAAGTTCTGCTGCGCGACCCCGCTCGAGGGTGGGAACTGCCCGGTGACCGCCGACCGCTGCGCGACGCAGACGTCGGATCAACAGGGCGCTCCGCTCTGCGACGCCTGCCCCTCCGACCAATGGATGTATGGGACGCAGAACGGCGGCTTCTGCTGCAGCGTCCCGTCCGTGGGGGGGACCTGCGCGGCCGACGTCTGCGCCCTCGATCCAACCAAGGCGCAGAACGTCGACCTCTGCCCGGGCGTGTGCCCGAACGGGTGGAAGCCCTACGCGGGCGGAGACTTCTGCTGCAGCGAGGAGCCAGGCAACGGCACCTGCGGGGGTCACGCGTGCGCGTGGACCGAGGAGAACCAGTCGCTGCCGAGGTGCGACGCCTGCCCGGCGGCGCACTTCCTCTACGGGACGGCGGTGGGCGGGTTCTGCTGCAGCCAGCCGGCCACCGGCAACTCCTGCGACGTCGCGGGCGGCGCGTCGGTCTGCGCGCTCGATCCGAAGCGGCGCCAGTCGGCCGCGCTCTGCCCCTCCCTTTGCCCCCTGAACTGGATCCCATTCAGCGAAGGCGGGAGCACCTCGGACTCGGCCAAGAACTTCTGCTGCAGCGAGTGGAGCGGCGGCTGCATCGGCGCGGAGTGCGCCCTCGATGCGAACGCGGCCGACGGCAAGCCCCTCTGCGACGCCATGGAGAAGGTCAACGTGTGGAGGCGGATCCACGCGGCCGGCGACTCGGCGCACAGCTGGCACACGCCCGCGTACTGGAGCCGGGGCCACGTGCCCACCGCCGACGAGGACGTGCTCATCCCTCCCGACAGCGCCGCCGGGACCGCGCCGTACGTCTCCGCCCCGGCCCACGCCCGGACCGTGAGCATGCCGGGCGCGCACGTGCGCCTCGTCTCGGACCAGAACGCGACCGTCTACGGATGGACGCCCGACAACCCGGTGCTCCCGAACCGCTTGATGGTGGGCACCGACAACATTTGGATCCGCCACCACGGCACCGATCCCCACCACGACTGGAACACGCCCGCGTACTGGAGCCGCGGCCACGTCCCGACGGAGCACGAGCAGGTCTACATCCCGAGCTCCGAGCTCGGCGGCGCGAACCCCTACATCTACTCGACGCCCGGGTACGCGCGCAGCCTGCGGCTGGGCGCCGGCGCGGCGGTGATGATCCAGCCGAACGGAGGCAACAGCTACTACGAGTTCAACACCGGCGACGGGTGGGCCCTCTCCCGCCTGAGGCTGGGCAACACCAACGTCTGGCTCCCGCACCTCACCGCCGGCGACGTCTGGCGGAGCTGGTACAACCCCACCTACTGGAGCCGGGGTCGCGCGCCGCTCCCGTCCGACGCGGTGGTGATCCCCCCGGGCGGCGACCCCATCCTCGACAAGGAGCCCGGGCTGGCCGTCGTCGACAGCCTCCGGCTCCTCCCAGGAGCGAGCATCTACATCGATGCCCGGTGCGCGCCCGGCTCCACGCACTACGGCCCCGTCGACGCGGGCTTCTGCTGCACCGGCTTCGTCAACCACACGACCGGCAACTGCTTCGACGGGAGCGTCTGCGCCCTCAACGCGAACGCCGCGCAGGGCAACCCGATGTGCACGTGGACGCGGCAGACCGCGACGTGGACGGCGCAGAGCTTCCCGACGGCACTCGTCGTGGCCGACGACCACACGGCGACGTTCCAGGGCAAGCCCCCCCACATCGCCGACCCCCACCGTGAGTGGGACGACCCGACGAACTGGAACACGGGCCGCGTGCCGGACGAGCGGACCAGGGTCCTCATCCCCGCCGGCAAGGAGCCCGTCATCTACCGCCAGCAGCTCGCCCGAGAGGTCGTGAGCCACGGCAAGATCTGGGTGCACAGCAGCCTGACGGGCGGGAGCAACGCCCTCTGGGCGCCGTGGACCCCCGAGGCCCCGGCCTACCACAAGAAGCTCCTCGTGGGAGGGAGCGTGCCCGCCGCGATCGAGGTCGACGCGCCGACCCCCCCGGCGCACGTCGCGACGAGCAGCCACGCCGCCGTGACCGAGGCGCCCGATCCGTCTGACCCCGTCGCTGGCGCCGGCGGCTCCGAGACGATCTACCTGTCCTTCGACGGAAGCACCGACTCGGCGAAGCACCTCAAGCTCACGGCGGCGGGAGGGTGGACGGCCGGCAACGACGAGGTCATGACCTCGTCCGGGGCGGTCACGCTCGAGATCCCGATGCCTGCGTCGCCGGGCGCACCACCGCCGGCGCCGCTCCAGCTGACCACCACGCAGGAGATCTCGGTGGGCCCCGGTGGCCTCGAGGCCGACTTCGTTGGCTTCCCGACGACCCTCCCATCTCCGCTCTCCGACCTCGCCGCGGCCGGGCTGAGCCTGCCGACCATGCCCCCCGAGATCGACGTCCGGGTCGGCTCGGGCGCGGCGCTGCTCGCAGCGGATCTGGAGGTGCCGGTCGTCCCGGACGCCCGGCGCTACGTGTACGCCAGCCTGGTGACCCCGGCGGGCAACGAGGTGAGCCTCCTCATGAACCCGACCGAGCCCCTCGTGCTGATCAAGGCGAGCGGACTGTTCCCTCCGTCGATCCCGATCAGCGGAGGCGGCGTCGGGGTATCGCTGGGCAAGAAGCTCCTCTACACGTCGAGCGTCGACCTCTGGACCGGCGACGCGATCCAGCAGGAGACGTTCCCGGCAGACCTCTACGTGATGGCAGAGAAGTCGGGGCCGAGCGTGACCAAGTCGCACAAGCGCTTCAAGAAGGCGGAGGTCGGAGCCGAGATCGGCATGGTCGGGGAGATCTTCGTCGACCTCGGTCCGACCGGGCTCACCGGGTTCTTCACCGGCACGCCGAGCTTCAACAAGCTCGGCGTCAACGGGAGCGCGAGCGTCGCGCTCACCGCCTCGACCCCGGTCCTCAACTTCGAGTGGGAGCTCGATCTCGGCAACGGATCGCTCCTCATCGACCGAGACGTTCCGGGGCCCGTCCCGCTCGTCGCGTTCGCCGGGGAGATGACCCGCCCGAACGCGCTCGAGCTCCTGCGGAGGCTCCGGGTCTCGGGGCTCGTCGACCTCGGGAGCGGGCAGCCCAAGCGGTTCGCTGGGTTCCTGGACGGCACCGGCTGGGGCCTCGAGATCCCCGTCGAGCACTTCGGGATCTCGAAGTCTCTCCGCGTGAAGGTCGTGACCGGCGCCGACCCCACGATCGAGATCTGCATCTTCGAGCGCGGCTCCGTGCAGCTCCCTGGGGCGGCGCGCACCCTGCTCCCGACCATCCCGCAGTCGGGGTGCCTCGATCTCAACCGCACCACCGCGGAGTCCGCAGCGCGCTTCTTCGAGCAGCAAGGGGCGGCGGCGCTCGCCACGGCGCGCTTCCTGGTCCAGGCCCTCGAGGTCCCGCTCGGCCAGGCGATGATCGCCCTGAGCAACGCCTTCGGGGACGCGTCGCTCGCCGTGCAGGCGGTCAGTGCGACGCTCGCTGGCTCGGCGGAGCAGAAGACCAAGGTGCTGCAAGAGGCCTTCCAGAGGGAGGCCGAGGCGCTCGGGGACGCGGTCGCCGCGCTCCAGGGTGAGGGGCTGGCGGGGGCGGCCAAGGTGACCGGGGACGCGAAGACCGTCATCGACGGTGCGCTGGCCTGCCAGTGCGGCAACGGAAAGTGTGAGCCGGCGTCGGTGTGCCTCGAGAGCGCCGTGACCTGCTCGACCGACTGCCACTGAGAGATCTCTCGTCCCCGACCCCGGCGTCCCCGCCGCGTCACGCGGCGCCGGACGGCCTGTTGCGTCGCGAGGCGCGGGGGGGCATCATCGGCGCGGTGAGGGTCACGGGGATCACGCCGCGGAGAGCGCGCGCCCGGCCGGACGCCAGGGGGCTCCGCCGAGGTCTCGATGGCCTCTGAGCTGCAGCAGCTCCTCGCCCGCACGTGGATCTTCTCCGACCTGGCTCCGCAGGAGCTCGAGGAGCTGACGGGCCTCGCGCGCCTGCGGATCGCCCGCGCGCGCCAGCACGTGGTGAAGAAGGGCGAGTCGGGCGGGCAGATCTTCGCGGTCCTGCGGGGCCAGCTCAAGGTCCTCACGCCAGGGGTGGAGCGCGACGCCGCGTTCCGCATCCTCGGGGCCGGGGAGCTCTTCGGGGAGATCGCCGCGTTCGACGGCCAGCTCCGCTCGGCCACGGTGACCGCCCTGACGCCCTGCCACCTCGGCGTCATCGATCACGTCGACTTCGGCGCCTTCCTCGATCGACACCCGTCCGTGAGCCGGAAGCTGCTCGCCGCGCTGGCGCGTCGCGTGCGCCAGCTGAGCGCCCGGGTGGAGGACCGAGCGTTCCTGGATCTCCCCGCGCGCCTCGCCAAGCTCCTCGTCGGGCTCTGCAGGGACCACGGCGAGGTGACGCCCGAGGGGCACGTCGCCCCGGTCCGCTTGTCGCAGCGCGAGATCGGGGAGCTCGTCGACGGCACGCGGGAGAGCGTGAACAAGCTGCTGCGGAGCTGGCAGCGCGAGGGCCTCGTGGAGCACACGCCCGAGGCGATCGTGGTGCGGCGACCCGCCGCGCTGCGGAGGCTCGCCGGCGGGTCCTAGGTTAGGCGGCGGCGGGCTCCGAGCGTCCGGCTACGTGCCGCGGACGAGGTCGACGAGGTGGACCTCGACGACGGCCGCGAGCGCGAGCACCGCGACCGCCGTGGCGGCGAGGACGCCCGCCGCCCGAAGGACCTCCCAGAGGACGCGCTCGCGCCAGCCGTACTTGTTGAGCGCGCGCGACGCGAAGATCGCCGCCAGCGACGCGAGGACGTAGGCCGAGGCCTCGAGGAAGAGGTGCGGGACGGCGGCGATCCCGGCCAGGATGACCGTCGACGCGTCGCTGCCTTGCTGGAGCCCGTTCTGGACCAGGACGGTGATGACCGCCGCCCACACGCTCGCGTTCCAGATGAGCGACAGGAGCGCGCCATAGCTCCAGAAGACGAACGAGAGCACCGCGAAGCCGAGCACGACGCCCAGGTTGTGCGTGAAGACGCCGAGGAAGCTCCCGAACCGCCGCGTGAGGATCGTCGCCTGATCGAGGTTCGCGGCCTCGAGGGCGAACCGGAACAGGCGCGCGCGCTCCTCGCCGCCGAGGAGCGCGGCCAGCGCGGCGTACGCCACCGTCATGCCCGCGAACAGCGCGAGGAACTGGATCGCGCTCCGCCGGTTGACGGTGAAGCTCCTCAGCTTCTCGACGTAGATCCCGTCACGGTTCTCCGCCAGGATCTCCCGGAGCCGCTCGCTCAGCGCGGCCGCGCCGAGGAACATCGACACGATGCCCGCGGAGTCGCCCGCCACGAACCGCGCGATCACGACCGAGAGCCCGGTGAAGAGCAGGGCCTCGAGGAAGATGCGGTGGACGGGCTGTACGCGGTAGGTCGCGCCCGTCGCGAGCAGCTCGGTCAGCATCGTGGAGCGCTCGACCGGATCCGCCATCGGGCCTTCGTACTCGGTCCTCGCTCGTTTTGCGAGCGCACGCCGGCAAGAGACAATCCGTACGGAAGAACGGCACCTTACGGTACCCTGCGTCGACCCACGTGCTCCGCTCCCCCGCTCCCTATTCCCACTCCGTCACCGCGTTCGAGACCGAGCGCCTCATCGCGCGTGGGTACTCGCTGGACGACGCCGCGGGAGCCTTCGAGCTCTACGGTGATCCCGAGGTGATGCGGTTCCTCATGGGCGGCCAGCCGACGACGAGCGTCGCGGAGCAGCGCGAGAAGCTCGCGGCGATGATCGAGCGCTACGAGGCGATGGAGCCGGGCATGGGGGCGTTCGCGGTCCTCGACAAGTCCGACCGCCGCATCCTCGGCACGGCCATCTTCCGGCGCTCCAAGCCGCGCTCGAACCCCACGTCGCAGGAGATCGAGATCGGCTGGCACGTCGCCCGCCGCGTGTGGGGCGCCGGCTACGGCACCGAGATCGCCCTCGGGCTCGTCGCGTATGGGTTCGAGAGCATGGCCGCAGAGCGCCTGGTCGCCCTCATCGAGCGCGGCAACGAGCGGTCGTCGGCGATCGCGCGGCGCGCAGGGATGCGCTTCGCCGGAACGACGCACGACTACTACGAGGGGCAAGGCCTGGAGCTCTGGGACCGCACCCCGGCATGAGCGCCTCGGCGCCCTCCAAGGTCGAGCTCCGCACGCTCTTGCTCACGGACCTGGTCGACAGCACCCGCCTCGCCGAGGAGCTCGGCGATCAGCGCGCGAGCCAGGTGTTCCAGCGCCACGCGAGGGAGGCGCGCGCGCTCCTCGAGCCCCACGCCGGCGTCGAGATCGACAAGACCGACGGCTTCCTCCTCCTCTTCGAGCGCGCCCCCGACGCGCTCGGCTACGCGGTCGCCTACCACGAGCTGCTCGAGCGCCTGTCGGAGGAGCTCTCGGTCACGCTCCGCGCGCGCGCCGGCATGCACACGGGGGAGGTCGAGCTCGTGCGGGCCACGGAGGCGGAGGCGGCGCGGGGCGCCAAGCCCGTCGAGGTGGAGGGGATCGCCAAGCCCTTCGCGGCGCGCCTGATGTCGCTCGCCGGAGCCGGTCAGACGCTCCTCGGGGATCGCAGCGCTGCCGCGATCCGGCGCGCCCGAGAGGATGGTCACCCGGTCGACGCGCGGGTCGAGCTGCTCGACCACGGCACCTACCGTCTGAAGGGGATCGGAGAGCCCGCCCAGGTCTTCGAGGCGGGTGTCCGTGGCAGCGCCCCGCTCGCGCCCCCCGCCGACGGCCCCAAGGCCTATCGCGTGCTCCAGCTGCCGGACGGAGGCTACCGCACCGTCCGAGACCTCCCGAACAACCTGCCCCGCGACGTCTCGACCTTCGTCGGTCGGCGGGCGGAGCTCGCTTCGATCGAGCGCGCCTTCGACGACGGCGCCGTGCTCGTCACCCTCGTGGGCCCCGGCGGGTGCGGAAAGACGCGCCTCGCGTACCGGTACGCGGCGGGCTACCTCGGCGATTACCCTGGCGGCGCCTGGTACGGAGAGCTCGCGGACGCCCGGACCGCGGACGACCTGGTGAGCGCGGCGGCGCGCGCCCTCGGTGTCGAGCTCGCAGGAGACGATCCCGTCGAGTGCCTCGGGCGAGCCATCGCGGGGCGCGGCCGCGCGCTCGTCGTCTTCGACAACTTCGAGCAGCTCGATGCCGCGGCCGCCGCGGTCGTGGGGCGCTGGCTCCGCGCGGCGACCGAGGCGCGCTTCCTCGTGACCAGCCGCGTCCTCTTGCAGCTCGAGGGGGAGCAGGCCGTGCCGCTCGCGCCGCTCGCGCCGCCGCAGAGCGACTCGCTCGAGTCGCTCCAGACGAACGACGCCGTGAGGCTCTTCGTGGAGCGCGCGAAGCAGACCCTCCCCTCGTTCACCCTCTCGGAGGGCAACGCGCGGCCCGTGGCCGAGCTCGTGCGCCTGCTCGACGGCCTCCCGCTGGCGCTCGAGCTCGCGGCGGCGCGCGTTCGCGTGCTGCCTCCCTCGAAGATCGTCGAGCGCCTCGGCCGGCTCTTCGATCTCATCTCGGGGGGCAGACGCGACGCCGACCCGCGGCAGCGCACCCTCCGCGCCGCGATCGACTGGAGCTGGGATCTGCTCGAGCCCTGGGAGAAGTCGGCGCTCGCGCAGTGCTCGCTCTTCCGCGGCGGGTTCGATCTCGAGGCGGCGGAGGCGGTCCTCGACCTCGCGCCGTGGGCCGAGGCGCCGGCCGCCATGGACGTGGTGCAGGCGCTCATCGACAAGAGCCTGCTCCGGTCGTGGGTGCCCGAGGCGAGCGGCGTCCGCTTCGACGCGGACACACCCTGGTTCGGCCTGCTCTTCAGCGTGCAGGCGTACGCGAACGAGAAGCTCGACGATCCGGACGCCGTGACGACCGGCGCGGGCGCGCCTGCCACGGGCGAAGCGGCGCGCAAGGAGGCCGAGCTCCGCCACGCCCGGCACTACGCCGCGCTCGGCGATCCCGACTTCGTCGACAGCCTCTCGCTCGACGACGGTCCGGATCGCGTCGCGCGGCTCCTGCTCGAGTCCCAGAACGTGGAGGTCGCGCTCGAGCGCGCCATCCACCACGGAGACGCGCCGCTGGCCGCCGCGCTCGGGCACGCACACATCACGGCCTCTCGCGGTCGCAGCGCCTTGGGGCCGGTCGCGGCGCGCCTCACGCGGGCACACGCCGTTCCGGGGCACACGCCGGTCGATCGCGCGCGCCTGCACCTGGACCTCGGGACGGCGATCGCGATGGCCCGGTGGGACTCGGCCGACGCGCGCCGTGAGCTCGACCACGCGGCCGAGCTCGCGCAGCGGATCGGGCACACCCGGCTGGCGGGCCGCGCGCTCCTCGTGCGGTCGCAGCTCAACGTGATCGGGGAGGCCTACGAGGCCGCGCTGGTGTCCGCGGGGACTGGGCTCGGGCTCGCGGAGGAGTGCGGAGATACGCCGTGGGTCGCCCGGGCGCACACGATCCTCGGCGGGCTCCTCGGCAACCTGGGCCGGCACGAGGAGGCCAAGGCGAGCGCCCGGCGGGCCATCGAGGTGATCGCACGGGCGGGCTTGGGCGAGATCACCGCGTCCGTACACTGCCAGCTCGGCGTGTCGCACTACGTGACGGGCGAGATGGAGGAGGCGCGGGTCGCGCTGGAGCGCGCGTACCAGGCGGGTCGGCGGTATCGCAGCGCGTACCAATGGGGGCACAACCTCGCGGTGCTCGCCGACGTCCACCAGCAGGTGGGCCGGGCCTCGGAGGCGCGGTCGTGCGCGGTCGAGGCGCTCGAGCTGCTTCGACCCCAAGGCGCCGTCCGGTCCTGCGGCGTCGCCCACTACGCGCTCTCGATGGCCGCGCTCCAGCAAGGTGAGCTAGCAGAGGCCACCCGCGAGGCCGCGGCCGCCGTCCAGGCCATGCGGGACGCGCCCGATCGCCACGAGCTCTGCATCGCGCTCGCCTGCCGGTCGCGGGTCGAGGTCGCGCGCGGCGACGACGGCGCCGCCCTGACGACGATCGCCGAGGCGGAGGAGATCCTCCGGGGTTTGGGGATCGGACAGGACGCGGAGCCGGTGGTCCGGGTCGCCGCCGCCCGCGCGGTCGTCGAGGCCGCCGCCGCCCGGCCGAGCTGACCTTCCGTGCGTCGCGAGCCGCGGCGCCTGGCGTCGATCTCGGACCCGGATCCTGCGCTCAGCCTCGGCGTCGCGGGGAGACCGCCGAGCGGCGCGCTCTCCGGCCGGCGAGCGCCGCGACGAGCCCGAGGAGGCCCGGGATCCATCCTTCGGTGGGGGCTCCTGGCGCGGCGCACGAGCACATCGGGCTCCCGTACTCGTACTCGGCGTCCTCCTCCGCGCTGTCGGCGCCCCCCGCGCCTCCGTCTCCGTCGCCGGGGGCTCCTCCGGTCGCCGAGGACGAGCTCGGGCCGCCAGAGCCCGTCGCGCTCCCCGTCGTCGCGCCTACGCCGCTCGGACCGGAGCCCGTGGTCGCGCCTGCTCCCGTCGCGGTCGTCGCGCTCGCCGTGGTGCCGCCCGGCTCGTCCGGACAGAGGGGCAGGGAAGGGACGCCGTGGTCGACGCGCTGCACGAGGTCGGTCGACGTGTCCGAGATCCAGAGGCACGCACCGTCCCACGCGATCCCCTCGGGGCCCGGACCGGGCGCGGCGAAGCTCGTCAGGACGGCGCCGTCGGAGGGGCTCACGCGGTAGATCGTCTCGGTGGTGATGCCGACGGTCCAGAGCGCGATCCCGTCCCACGCGAGCCCGCCAAGCATCGCCTCCGCGTCGAGCGCGAGCGCCACGCTGCCGACGAGCGCGCCGCCCGTCGTGAGCTCGTGGAGCGTCGCTGTCGTCCAGTCGGCCTGGAAGAGGCGGGCGCTCGTCGGGTCGAAGGCGACCCCGTACGTCATCCCCTGGGCGCCGAAGCTCGAGAGGACCGACCCCGCCGAGTCCAGGTGCACGAGGTCGGTGTAGAGATCGTCGGCGAAGAACGTGGTCGGGCTGTCGAACGCGATCCCGTGTAGGTACCTTCCGGGAGGCATCGGGAGCGCCGAGACCTCCACGCCGGTCGCGGCGTCGTGACGCGTGAGCTCGTCCTCGCCGCCCTGGGCCGTGGCGAGGTTGGCGATCCAGAGGTGCGTCCCGTCCCAGCCGAGGCCGCTCGGGCTGTCGCCGGGCGCCGCGAACCCGCTCACGACCTCACCGGGCGCCGCCGCCCCCGCCCCCGCCCACGAGACACCGGCCAAGATCCAGAGGAAACCGACGCGTGCGCTGCGCTTCATGCCAAAGCCTCCTGCGGCCCATGCCGCAGAGGTCCTCTCGCAGAGACGCCCGAGCGGATGAAGCACGGGGCGCTGAAATCGGCTGAAACGAGCCCGCTAGTACCGCGACCCATCGATTTCGATGGGTCGCGGTGCCCAAGGGAAGTCG
>CAZBJI010000181.1:0-15782 GCA_964492175.1 uncultured Polyangiaceae bacterium
ATGCCTCGCTACGACAAGCGCCCGCAGATCGTGATGACGACGCCGCTCTTGGAGGGGACGGACGCGCGGGTCGTCGACGGCAAGGTGGTCGGCGCAAAGATGTCGAAGAGCGCCAACAACTACGTCGGCATCGACGAGCCTCCGTTCGACATGCTGCAGAAGCTCATGCTGATCGACGACGCGGTCCTCTGGCGGTACATGGAGCTCCTCTCGCGGCGGCCGCTGGAGGAGGTGCGGGCGCTGCGCGAGGACGTCGGCGCGGGCCGGACCGGCGTCGTCGCGGTGAAAGAGGCGTTCGCGGTCGAGATCGTGACGCGCTTCCACGACGCCGAGGCGGCCGCCGGCGCGCTCGCCCGCAGGCGGGACGTCGCCGACGGCGCCGTCCCCGAGGACGCGGCGGAGCACGAGCTCTCGGGGGACGCCGAGGGCCTCCCGCTCGCGAAGGCGCTCGCGCTCGCGGGCCTCGCGGCGTCGAACTCGGAGGCCTCCCGCGCCATCAAGCAGGGCTCGGTGCTCCTGGACGGGAAGAAGCTCGGCGAGGCCGACGCGTTCCTCCGCCTCGTGAAGGGCGCGCGTCACCTCGTCCGCGTGGGGTCCAAGAACCGGAAGTTCGCTTGGCTGAAGATCGTCTGACCGATCGCCGCGGCGTGCTCGGGCTCGCCGCGCTCGCAGGGCTCGCCGCCTGCGCCCCGGCGGCCTTGCCCCCGAAGGAGGCGCCGGTCGAGCCGATCGTGGTGGAGCGGCTCGTCGATCTGGTGCCGCGCGCGGGGCTCGTCTGGCTTCTGCGCGCTCGGCCGCGCGACGTCGCCCAGGTCCCGTGGCTGATCCCCGCCATCGCGCGGATCGTCCCGGAGGTGAACTTCGACGCGTTCAAGGCGCGCCTCGGGTTCGATCTGCGGCAGGTTCCGGAGGCGGTCCTCGCCGACCACGGCCCTCCGATGTCCGCGGGCACCGCGCTCGTGCGCCACAACGTCGATCCGGCGGCGCTCGATCGGGCGTTCACCAAGCGCCTGACCAGCGAGGTGGGGCGGTCCTCGGATCGCGCCGACGTCGCGCGCGTCTCGGGTAGGCTCGGGAGCCGGCTCCGCGCGCTCGCGACGATCGGGCGAGACGTGGCGGTCTACCAGCAGGGGGGCGACGCCGCGCGCGGCACCGCTCGGGTGGCGTCCCTGCTCGCGACGAAGAAGCTCTCGGCGCGCGCCGCCCTGGACGGAGAGCCGCTCGGGCCGCTCATGGCGCGGTTCGGGGACGCGCCGGTCGTAGCGCTCGCGCTGGGACCGTTCGAAGAGGAGTGGAAGCGCGCGGCGCGAGGCCTGCTCGAGATCGCGACGGCCGTGGGCGCCGCGGCGCGACCGACCGCGCGCGAGAACGTCGGGCTCGCGCTCGCGCTCACCGGCGAGTTCGGCGATCGCGGCTCGGAGGCGGCCGACACGCTCCGCGACGCGTGGGGGGACGTGGCCGCCTCTGGGACGGGCAGCGTCCTCGGGTTGGACCGGCCGGTGCAAGCGCCCGTGGTCGCCGGCGACCGAGGCGTGGTCACGCTCGCGGTGGAGCTCGAGCCGAACCGCCTCGCCGAGGGGCTCCGCGCCCTCGTCGCCGAGGACCTCGGGGCCATCCTCCGCCTGGACGCGTGACGGACCCAAGCTCCCGATCGCCGGAGGTGTCCGAGCGTGCATGAAGCAGATGCTCTTCGCGCTCGGCGCCGCCGCCTTGGTCCTCTCGTTCGCGCACGTCGCCTCCGCGGAGGAGGAAGCCGACTTCAAGGCGTCGTCCACGGACGACGACGGGAGCTACGCCGTGGACTTCAAGGACGATCTGCTGAACGCGCCCGGCGTGGATCCCAACGCCGCCGTCATCCGAGGCACGTGGCGGCCGGTGCGCTTCCTCTTGATGCGCCCCCGCCTCAACTTCGTCTCCGAGCTGCGGAAGTCCGTCGAGAGCATCTAGCTCGGCTCCGCTCGGCTCGGCGGGGCTTCGCCAGGGCGTGCCAAACCAAGTATGGTCGCCGCACGGCGGGCTCCGCCGCGGCAGGGAGCACCTGCCGAGGCGCGGCCGCTCGCCACGCGAGCCATGACCGACACGACCGCGAAGAATGCGCCCGGGCCCCCTTCGGGAGAGAGCTCCGCCCGGATCCGCGAGACCACCCGCCTGGCCATGCGCGACAGCGCCGGGCTGACGGCGCCGTACATGCTGATGAACATGCTGGCGGCGTGCATCGCGACGTACGGGCTCTTCGCGAACAGCCCGGCGGTCGTCATCGGCGCCATGATCGTGGCGATGCTCCTCGGCCCGATCAACGGCCTCAGCCTGGCCGTGGTCGAGGGCGACATGGCGCTGCTCGCGCGGGCGCTCTTCGCGCTGCTCGCGGGCGTGGCCGGCGTCATGTCGGTGGCGGCGGTGCTTGGCTTCGTCCACCGTGACGCCGCGATCACGCAGGAGATCCTGGCGCGCACCGCGCCGAACCTGATGGATCTCATGATCGCGCTCGCGGGCGGCGCCGCCGGCTCGTACGCCACGGTCAACCCGCGCCTGAGCGTCGCGTTCGTGGGCGTCGCGATCGCGACCGCCCTCGTCCCGCCGCTCTGCTCCGCCACGATCCTGATGATCCGCGGGCAGATGTCGCTCGGGTTGGGCGCGCTCCTCCTGGCGTTCACGAACATGGTGGCCATCCAGTTCGCCGGCTCCGTGGTGCTCTGGTTCACCGGGTTCCAGCGCCGCGCCGTGCACGAAGGCCTCTCCGTCGCGCTGTTCGCACGCGTCAACGTCGTGAGCATCACGCTGGTCGTGCTGCTCGCGACGCTCCTCGCCGTGAACCTCCGCCGCGTGGTCCAGCGCCAGCTCTTCGAGACCCAGGTCGAGAAGCGGCTCGCGGAGGACGTCGAGGCGGCTCCGGGCGCCTACCTCGCGTCGGTCCGGTTCGAGACGTCGGCCGACAAGACGATCGTGCGCGCCGTCGTCCGGAGCCCCGCCGCGCCCACGCCCGAGCACGTGGCCTCGATGGAGGCCAAGCTTCCGCCGCCTCCCGATCGGACGACGCTCGAGCTCCGCATCCGCTTCGTCGAGACGCAGGTCATCTCCGCGTCGGGGGTGCTCTACCGCGACGCGGAGTTTTCGCCTGCCCGTTGAGCCGAGCCCCGTGCGGAACCATCCGCCGTCCGGGCGGAGGCCCCTGGTAGCATGCCCCGTCCTCGATGCGGCTCCGCCTTGGCGCGCTCGCTGCTTTCCTGGCTGGCGCGCTCGTCGCGGCGGACGCAGGGGCTGATCCGCTGACCGGGCGGCTGTCCGTCGCGCGGGCCGAGGGCGCCGAGGTGTGTCCCACGGAGGACTCCCTCCGCGCCGAGGTGGAGGCGCTGGCCGGCGCGCCGATCCTCTCCGACGCGCGGCGAGCGGACGTCGAGATCGACGTCGTGCTCGCGCCCGCGCCTCGGCGCGGCTTCCGCGCCACCGTCAGCGTCTCGGGTGAGCGAGCCGGCGAGCGCACGCTCGAGGACGTCGGGCCCGGGTGTGACGTGCTGTCGCGAGGGCTCGCCGTGACGCTCGCGATCGTCCTCGAGGCCGGGCCCGGGGCGATCGCCCCGGCGCCGACGCGCGCGCCGCCGGGCCCCTCGCCGCCGCCGACGCCCTGGTGGCGTCGCTACTATCAGCTCCCCGCGATCGACGCGCCGCCTCCCGTCGCCTCCGAGGACGAAGGGATACCCCCGCTGGTCGCGTCCATCGGAGCCGTCTACGACACGGGCACCCTCCTCAGCGACACGGCGGGCGTGAGCCTCGCGGTGGACTCGTACATCCCCTACGCGAGCTTCGGCGTCGCGTTCGTGTGGCTCCCGCAGGAGCGCGTGGAGCTCAACCGGTTCGAGGTCGCGTACGCGTACGCCGCGGGTCAGGTGCGCGCCTGTGTGCGAGATCCGTTCATCGAGCAGTTCGGTCTGACCGCGTGCGCCCGCTTCTCGGCGGGCCGCCGGACCGCCAACTTGTCGAGCGCGGCCCCCGAGGCGGGCGGAGGCGATCAGAACCACGGCGCTTACCTCGCCCTCGGGCCGCAGCTCGAGATCAGCCGCAGAGTGGTGGGGCCGCTCGGGCTCTACGCCGACATGGCCCTCGACTTTCCTCTGCTCCAGGACGATCTCACCGTGGTCTACGCCGCCGAGGGGAACGTGCTCGACGACCCCGAGCGGGTCGTGAGCTTCTCGATGGGGGCGGGGATCCGGTTCTGGCTCGAGCCCCCCGTGAAGGAGCGACCCCGCTGATGCCCGCGGCTCTCGGGGGCTCCCAGTCGGGCGCGCCGCCGTTGCCCCTGGCCTCGAGCCCCGAGCCGTGCTGATTTGATGATGTGGCCCGCCCGGCCACGCCACCTACGGGCAGGCTTGATGACAGAAGGGGCTCCCACCCTGCGTGCCATCTACGACGAGCACCTCGCGTTCGTGTGGAGGGCTCTGCGCAGGCTCGGCGTGCGGGAGGCGGACCTCCCCGACGCGGTGCAAGACGTGTTCCTCGTGGTCCATCGCAAGCTGCCCGAGTTCGAAGGCCGGTCCAAAGTGACCACCTGGCTCTTTGGGATCGCGATGCGGGTCGCCAAGGACCGCTCGAGGCTGGCGCACGTCCGCCGGCAGGTCGACGACGAGGACGCAGTGGCCGGCTGCATCGACGAGTCGGCCGACGTGGGCGCCGAGGCCGAGCGGCGCCAGGCCGCGCTGATCTTGGAGGGGATCCTCGAGGGGCTGCCGATCGAGCAGCGCGCGGTGTTCATGCTCTTCGAGCTCGAGGGCATGACCGGGGAGGCCATCGCCGATCTCCTGGAGGTCCCCCTCGGCACCGTCTACTCGCGCCTCCGGCTTGCGCGCGAGGCCTTTCAGCGAGCCGTGGCGCGCCTGCGGGCGCGCCAGGATCGACCGCCTCCGCCCAGGACGAGCTCCGTGAGGTTGGCCCGAGGCGGCGCGGTGATCGACGAGGAGCCGTCGGACGAGGGCGCCGTCTCCCCTCGGCGTCTCATGACCGGGGGTGCGTGGTGAGCGCGCCCCGGCGGCTCCTCGAGGATCCGGCGTCGCTCGTGCGCCTGTTCGGCGACGACGCCGAGGTTGCGCGCGAGGTGCTCGAGCGCGGCCAGGACGTCGGCGCCCCAACCGCGGCGATCCGCGCGCAGATGTGGGCGGGCATCGAGGTCGCTATGGGCCCGCTCGGCGGCGGCGGAGGGCTCGACGGGGGCGCGGGCGCCGGCCCCTCCGCCGGTGGATCTGCGAGCGCGGGTGGATCTGCGAGCGCGGGTGGCTCGGCGAGCGCGGGCGGTTCGGCAGCCTCGGCTGGTTCGGCGAGCGCGGCTGGTTCGGCGAGCGCGGCCACCGGGGCCGCTGGTGCGGCGAGCGGCGCGAGCGCGGCTGCCGGCGCCGCGACGTCCGCCGCGGGAGGCGCCGCCGCCCTCGGAGGCGCCGGGGCCATCGGCGCCGCGGCAACCGCTGGCGGCGCCGCGGCTCCCGTGGCGCTCGTCGGAGCTGCGAAGCTCGGCCTCGTCGGGCTCGCCCTCGGCGGTGCGCTGTTCGTGGCCGGAGCGATTCGCTCGAGCGCCCCGCCGGCCGACGTGAGCTCCGCCTCCGCGACGCCGCTCGTGCAGTCCGACGCGGCCGTGTTCGCCGACTCTTCGGCGGCGCGCAGGCTCGAGGTGCCGTTCTCCTCGGGAGCCGCCGCGTCACCGGGTGACGTCGCGGTCGCTGGCGAGGGCGCTGCGAGCGACAAGGCGCACGCGGACAAGGGCGCGCCGTCGAGGTCGGCGGGCGCGGACGCGGCGCCCGAGGCCGGCGGCGGAGCGAGCGACCTCGCCGAGGAGGCGGCTGGGGTGCAGCGAGCGCGGGCCCTGCTCTCGCAGGGGCAGCCGAGGCAGGCGCTCGCCGCGCTCGGGGAGCTCGACCGCGCCGTGCCGCGCGGATCGCTCGGACAAGAGCGCGCGATCCTCGCGATCGAGGCCCTCGCGGCGAGCGGGAGCCAGGCGCAGGCGTCGCAGCGCGCCAAGGCCTTCCTCGCGGCCTACCCGAAGAGCCCGCACGCGGATCGCGTGCGGGTGCACGCGGCCGAGCCGCCGACGATCTACTAGTCTCGTGGGAGCGGTGCGTCCCCGCTACGCCTGCTTGCCGGTCCGGACGTAGCCGAGCAGCGTCTGGATGATCCCCTTCGCGAGCTCGGGTGACTCGTCGAGGAGGGCCTCGAGCTCGATCCGCGGGACGCGAAGCAGCCGCACCTGGGTCTTGGCGCTCACGGTCGCCGCGCGCGGCGCGCCGTCCAGCACGCCGAGCTCGCCGAACGCTTTGCCCGCGCCCAGCACCGTGAGGTCCTGCTCGTCCTTGCGGACCGCGACCTCCCCCTCGGCGACGATGAAGAGATCGTCCGAGGCGTCGCCTTGACGGACGATGATCGCGCCCGGCTCGGCGCTCTCGAAGGCCGCGATCTCGGCGACCGGGTAGAGCTCTTCTCCGGAGAGGTTCTGGAAGATCGGCACGTCCCGCAGGAGCAACACCTTGTCGAGCACGCCGGCCATCGGGTCGGACGAAGGTAGCTCTCCGAGGTCGCGCTTGCGACACTTCTCCAGCCAGCCATCGAGCGGCGCAGGCTGATCGACGGGGCGCGCGCCGCCGCTGAGGAGCGAGACGAAGCGCGGTCCGAGGCCCGCAGGCAGCGTAGCCTCGAGCAGCTCCATCGCGTCGTCGCGCGCGCGCCCCTCGGTCTGGAGCGCGAGGCGAGCGTGCGCGATCGCGCGCCGGTCCTCCACGACGCCCAGGAGGTCGAGCACGGCGTCGCGGGTGTCGGCGGCGCGTCGCCGCAGCTCGTGCGCCAACATCCCGCCCGCGGTCGCGTGCTTGCCGTGCGCGTCGAGGGTCTCGCCGTACGCCACCAAGGTCCCGAGGGCGTCGGTCACGAGGTCGCGCTCGGCGTCCGTCGCGCGGAGGCGCACCGCGCCGAACGCGTGCGCGACCGACACGCGCGCGCGGTGCCCGTGGGACCCGTACAGGCGCCGCACCTCCCGCGCCGCGCCCTCGCCGAGGCGGGCGAGGGCGCGGGCCGCGCGCGCCGTGCCCGAGACCGCCCGGCCCTCGGCGACGGCGGTCGGCGCGATGGCGCCCTCTCCGCGGCTGACGGGCAGCGCGTTGACGAGCTCGCGGACCGCGCGCGGCCCCGCGAGCGCCAGCGACCGCGCCGCGATCGCGGCGTGCGGTCCGGCCACGAGCCGCGCCACGAGGGTCGAGACCGCGCCCGCCGCGTCCAGCAGGACCGCGGCGCGCGCCGCCTCCTGGAACACCACGGGATCTCGCGCGGCCATCGCGATGAGGACCTCACGCTCGGCGCGGCGATCCCCGAGCAGACCGATCGATCGCAGCGCCGCGGTGCGCGTGGGGCCGTCGTCTCTGCGCGCGCCCTTGCGGAGCTGCTTCAGCGCCGCGTCGAGGCGCGCCTGCGCGCCCGGCTCCCGCCGCTCGACGCCGCGCTTGCCCGCGAGCGCGTCGTGCAGGAGGCCCTCGGCCCAGAGGTCCGCCTTCGCGGGCGCGTCGGGCTCCTCCGGCGTGTGCTCCACGGCGCGGCCGACGCGCGCGGGATCCGCGAGGGCGCCGTGCTCGCGCGCGGCCCTGAGAATCGTGGTCTCGACCTCGGGATCTGCGTCGGGGGGGAGGAGCGCGAGGAGGTCGCCTCCGTCGCTCGGCCCCGTGAGCCGCGCCGCCGTCAGGACCGCCGCCCGACGCGTCTCGCCGTGGGTCGTGGCGAGCGCCGGCGTCACGTCGGAGGGGGAGAAGAAGCGATCGGTCATCAGATCCAGCGTCCGCTGCGCGTCCGCGAAGCGCCCTCCGCGGATGCACTCCGACAGGAGCCTGCCGACCTCGGCGCGGAACAGCGACGCCGCCTCCGGCGCGATCTCGTCCCCCACGCGTCCGCGGGAGAGGGCGGCGGCCAACGCCGTCGCGTACGCCCGCGGTGCGTCGCGCGCGAGGAAGAGGAGCGCGGCGCAGGTGCCCACCACGAGGGCCGTGACGACCCAGCGGCTCGGTCCGTCCGCGCCGAAGGCGGTGAGCACGCCGGCGGACACGAGCCCCCCGATCGGCGTGGCG
Source organism: uncultured Polyangiaceae bacterium (assembly GCA_964492175.1). Taxonomy (GTDB): domain Bacteria; phylum Myxococcota_A; class Polyangia; order Polyangiales; family Polyangiaceae; genus Xiheicaenibacterium. The sequence continues at coordinate 8,085 of CAZBJI010000181.1, forward strand.
GAGCCCTTCACGATGATCTTGGCGCGCGTTCGGATCGCGCGCGCGAGCGGAACCAAGAGGACGTCCCCGATCGAGTTGCCGAGCCCGTACCGCGCGACGAACTCGGCGAGGCGGGCGGTGCCCGTGCCGAGGACGCCCGGCAGCGCCACCGACGCCAGGGTCACGGCGCCGAGGGCCGCCGGTCCTCCGAGGAGCGCGCGTCCCACGCCGAGCCGGGCGACGATGCGGCCGGTGAGGAGCACCTGGAACGCGAGGACGACGGTGTTCGCGAGCACGGTGAAGCCGCCGAGCGCCGCGGCCATGGCCTCCGGACCGTACGCCTCCTTGAGCGCCGCTTTGAACGCGAAGTCGACGAAGTTGGCGGCCATCGCGCCGAAGAAGCCGATGACGACCACGACGCGCACGGCGGGGACCCGCCTCATGTCCTGCAGCGTCTCGAGGAGCGTCCGCGTGAGGCCCACCGGCGCGGCGCCGACGGCGGACGGGGGGGCGAGGGAGGGTGCCGGCTCGGCGGCGCGCGCCATGGACACCAGGATCGGGATCGCCGGCAGGCAGAGCGCGGCGCCGACCGCGAAGAGCGCGTGCACGCCGAGCACCGGCGCGACGTAGGTCGCGAGCCCGCCGACCGCGATCGATCCGATCGTCGCGGCCGCCGCGACCAGCGGCAGGACGCGCTTCGCTTGGCGCGCCGCGAGCAGGCTCGCGAGGGCGTTGAAGGCGATGAGCGGCAGGAGGGGCGGGACGAGGAGCTGCGCGAGGCAGACGACGTAGATGACCGTGGGCGACGCGCCCGGAACGACGACGGCAGAGGCCGCGAGGAGTGCCGCCGTGAGGCCGAGCACGACGGCGTCGAGCGCGCCCGCCCTGCGCGCGTCGTCGCGGGCCACGCGCTCCACGACGGCCGCGTAGACGAACGCCGCAGCGACGCGCACCACCGCCGAGACGCCGAGGAAGCGAGAGAGCTCGCCCAGCGAGAACACGGACACGAACAGCGTGTCCGCGGCGATCGTGCTCAGGCCGCCCGCGCCCACGCACACGAACGCCAGCGCGAGCGGCGCGAGGGGGAGCGCGGCGGGCGTGGCCGCCTTCAAGGCGGGGCGCTCAGCGCCTGCCCTTGAACCCCATCATGCCTTGGACGACGGCCTCGCTCTCCTCGGCGATCGCGGCGCTCTCCTCGGCGCGGTCGGCGCAGTCCTCGCACATCTTCTTGGCCTTGCCGGAGACCTTGACGCTCTTCAGCTGCTCGACGTCCTCTTTGCACACGGCGCAGGTGGGCATGGGCGGCAGCGTACGCCTCCCGATGGGTCGAATCTAGCCGCGCGCCCGCCGCCGGCCCGAGGCGCGCGAGAGCTCCCCGAGCAGCCGTGAATAGCCCCAAAGGGTCAGCGCGAGCGCGACGACGGCGAACGGGGCGGCGCACGCCGCCACGGCCCCCGGCTCGGTCCACCCGACGAGCCGCCCGAGCAGCGCGCCGACGCTGCCGCCCGCTGCGACCGCCCCCGCTGCCCCGAGGAGGCAGGGCACCCAGGCGGTCCACCGGCCGAGGAAGCAGGCGTACATCACGAAGAGCGCGAGGGTCCCTGCGCCGACTGCGGCGATGAGGCTCGCGGTCGTGATCCCGACGAGGACCCCCGCCGCGCAGGCCAGCGCGAAGTGCAGCACCCCGAGGAGCTGCGCGGGTTTTCCATCCATGACGGCGCGGAGGAGGGTGACGGTCGGGTCTTCCACACCGTCTGGTACCGCAACGGTCGGCGAGCCTTTGTCCCGTCCCGACGGCCAGGAGGCGCCGCGGACGAACGGGCGCGTGCGGAGAGCGTCCCGCGCCGCGCGGCGGACCTCAGGGGGCTTTCGGCGAGGCGTTCTTGCACTCCGGGTGGGCCGCCTCGTGGAGGGTTCCGTACTCCTCCTCCGAGATCTGACCGGCGAACATCGTCATCGCGACCTCCCCCCAGGTCCTCTCCCAGTCGCTCGGCATCAACTTCGGGTCGAAGGAGACCCCCGGCGGTGGCGGGGGCGGAGTCATGAGGAGATATCCGTCGCCGAGCGGGTGAGGGGGTAGCTTGCGCGCGAGGGTGCGGTCGCGGAGCTCGCCGAAGGAGATCGCCCCGCGCTTGTAGGCGATCGCGTCGGCGAGCGGCCCGGCGTAGTCGCCGCTGCCTTGCGGGATCATCGCCTTCGCCTCGGCGAGGGCGTCGAGCCGCTCTTCGGGGACGCTCCCGCCAGGCGACCAGCACGCGCAGAGAGCCGGGAGCAGGAGCGCGAGGAGCCTTCTCATGCCCTCCAGCGTAGCGGATTGGTCCGGGCGCGCATGGAGGGGCCTGCGCTGCGCGCGTGAGGGTCCCGAGGCGCGGTCCAACGCGCCGCCCGCGATCCCAGTCCGTGCGGTACGCTGCTCGCGGGCATGCTCCTCCCCCACCACCGCGCCCTCCTCGATGGGCTCCGCGAGCCCACCGCCGCCGATCCCTGGCGGATCCTCGCGAGCGGCTGCCTCGCCGGCTGGCGGTGCGGCGTGGAAGGCACCGACTACGGGCTCGGCGCCCTCCTCGCCGAGCTCTTGGCGCTCCCTACGGTCCGCGCGATGGCCTTCTGCCCCGAGCAGCACGCGCTCGGCACGCCGCGGACGATGCCGGACATCCACGGCGGGGACGGCGCGGACGTCCTCGCGGGGCGCGCGCGTGTGCTCGACGAGCACGGCGCCGACCTCACCGAGGCGATGGTCGCCGGCGCCCGCGCGATGGCGGCGTTCGCGACGCGAGAGCGCGTGGAGCTCGCGATCCTCACCGACATGAGCGCGGCCTGTGGCAGCCAGGTGATCTCCGACGGGTGCAGGTTGGTGCCGGTTCGCAGGTTCCAGAAGGGCGTCGGCGTCGCGACCGCGCTCCTGCTCGAGGCAGGCATTCCGGTCGTCAGCCAGCGGGACGCCCGCACCCTGGGCTTGATCCGCGCCCGGCTCGAGCCTGGCCACCGACCCGCGGTCGACGCGCAGGACTGGCACGAGCACCCCTGGACCGTCGAGCACCTGCCGGGGCCCCACCCGCGGGCGTGAGCGAGGCGGCGCTCGAGCGTCCGCACGCCGGCAGGACCGCGCCGAGGAGGGTCACGGCGGGCGGCTTCGTTAACGCTCGTCGGTCCGCGTCGTCCTCGCTCCATGAGGCCGCCCTCCTTTGCCACGCTCGCGTGCCTCGCGCTCTCGGGCTGCGACGGCCCCGGCGCGAGCGACGTCGCGTCCCGCGAGCCCTCCCTGTCGCCGTCCGCGTTCGAGGAGGTCGCGGGGCCCGAGGCCGAGCGCCGCCCGCACGACGCGGCCGGCGGCGTCGTGATCGGCCAGGTGACCGGCGAGGCCGTGCCCTACGGCTGTGACCGCACGTGGAGGGGGGACGAGGTCGAGCGGCTCCACCCCGTCACCGCCGGGCTGCTCGCCGAGGTGCACCTCGGCGACGCCGCGGCGCCGTCGGCGTCTCGGGCGCTCGGGGCGGCGATCGAGCGGGCGCTCGCCGCGGACGTGGCCGAGCTGCCCTCGCGCGACCGCGTGCTGATCCAAGCCGCCGCGGCGCGGGCCGCGCGGACGCCCGAGCACGCCGCGAGGGGCGCTGCGCTCGTACGGCACGCAGCGCTCGCGCCCTCGGCGCTCCGCCGCCTCGGGAGCGATCCCAGCCCTGACCTCTCCCGCTTCCTCGGACCGAGCGACGCGTGGGTGGAGCGGCGCGGGCCGTCGTGTGGACCTCTCGGCGCGCACGACTCCGTCTATGGGGGTGCGCTCGCGTTCCGCACCCTCCGGAGCGGCGCGCGGCGAGCCCTGGTCGGGCAGATCATCGCCTACGACACGTCCGCCGAGCCTCACGTCACGCCCCACGTCGCCTTGGTCGAGCTGCGCGACGGCATGCACGCCGACTCCCCCGCGTGCGTCATCGAGGTCGGAGCCGGCGGGCTCGCGCCGGTCGCCTACGAGGAGCTGCGCCCGACGCCCTTCGTTCGGCCTGCGAGCCCCGGCCGCGTAGGCTGCGGCTCGTGCCACTCGGGCCAGGGGCCGTACGATCTCACGGACGTCCGGGGCGAAGAGGCGCTCTCCTTTCGGATCGAGCGGCGGGTGGCGCAGCTGACGCACGCCCGTGAGCGCGGCGCCGACCTCTTCGCCTCGGCGCCGTAGCGGGCTCCGCGCGAGACCGAGGCGGACCGTTCCGTCTCGGCGGAGTAGCATGCCCTCGATGACCACGCGGCTCCCTCCCGGTCCACCGCCCCGCTCCCGGGGGATCGTGCCGACGGCGCGCTACGCCGCCTCGTTCTTCCTGGACCCGATGGGCTTCGTCGGCCAGCGGTTCGCTCGCTACGGATCCATCTACAACGCGCCATCGGGGGACACGCCTCTCTTCGTCGTCCGCAGGCCCGACCACGTCCGCGAGGTGCTCCTGACCCAGGCGGACTGCTTCGAGAAGTCGCACTCGGCGTTCGAGGCGCTCACGCGCATCCTGGGAGAGGGGCTCCTCACCACCGAGGGCGACGTGTGGCGGCGACACCGGCGGCTCGCGAACCCCGCGTTCGCGAGGCGCGCGATCGAGGGCTACGTAGGGGCCATGGCGGAGGAGTCGGTGGGCGTGCGCGACGGCCTGCGCGCGGGCGCGGTCACGGACATGGCCAGCGCGATGACGGCGCTCACGCTGCGGGTGGTCGGCCGCACGCTCCTCGGCGCCGAGACGGTGACCGACGTCGCGCGCATCGCGAAGGCCATGCGCACGTTCCAGCGCTTCCTCGCGGTGCCGCGCAGCTTGCCCGGCTTCGTCCGCGCTCCGGTGGACGCGGCGGTCGCGCGCTCGCTCGGGGACCTCCACGGCATGCTCGACCGCATGATCGCCGCGAGGCGCGTCGCGAAGAAGGATCCCCCCGATCTCGCCCAGATGCTCCTCGACGCTGCCGATCCCGAGGATCCCGCCGGGCGCTTGACGGAGCGCGAGGTGAAAGACGAGCTCGTCACCTTCTTGCTCGCCGGACACGAGACGACCTCGAACACGCTCGCGTGGGCGCTCTACCTGGTCTCGCAGGATCGCCGCGTGGAGGGGCTGCTTCGAAGGGAGATCCGGGACGTCGTCGGGGACCGGGCCCCCGGCGCGGCGGATCTCGAGGGGCTCCGCTACACCGAGCAGGTCGTGAAGGAGGCGATGCGGCTCTACCCGCCGGCGTACGTCCTCGCGCGGCGCGCGGCGCGGGCCACGACGCTCGGCGCGTACGACGTCCCGAAGGGCGCCGAGGTGGTCGCGTGGATCTACTTCACGCATCGCGAGCCGGACGCGTACGAGCGGCCGGAGGAGTTTCGCCCCGAGCGCTTCGCCCCCGAGGCCGAGGCGCAGCTCCCGCGCGGCGCGTTCATCCCCTTCGGCGCAGGGCCCCGGGCCTGCATCGGCAAGTCGTTCGCGCTCGCCGAGGCCACCGTCGCGCTGGCGACGCTCTACCAGCGGCACCGCTACGAGTACGCCGGCCGTCGCCCGCCGAAGCCCGTCGCGCGCATCACGCTCACCCCCGGCGGCGGGGTCCCCATGCGCGTCCTGCCGGTCTGACGTGGCGAGCGGTGCGAGGCCGCGGGGAGTGCTACGCTGCTCGGATGCGCTTCTCTTGGATCATCGCCTTGGTCGCCTCGGCGACGTGGGGCTGCGCCGAGGGGGCGAACGACCCCGGCGGGGGCGGCGGAGCGGGCGGGGACGCGGTCGTGACCGCCACCGCGGGGACCGGCACCACCGCGACCGCCACCCAGACGGCAGGTCCCGTCACGAGCGCGACCGCCACGAGCACGACGACGGGCGCGCCCGTGTGCGGCGACGACGCCGTCGACCCCGGGGAGGACTGCGACGGGACGGACCTCGGGACCGCCACGTGCGTCACCGAGGGGTTCGCCGGCGGCGACCTCCTCTGCACTGCGACGTGCACCGTCGACACCGGGAGCTGCAAGCCCGAGCTCGCGGAGGGGTTCGAGGCCGCCGGGCTCCCCGCCGGGTTCAGCTCGTCCGGCTCGGCCAACTGGTACGTCAACGGCGCGAACGCGCACATGGGCGCTCAGTCCGCCCGGAGCGGCCCCATCTTCGACTTCGAGACGACGAGCCTCAGCGTCACGGTCACCTTCGACGTCCCCGGGTCGATCAGCTTCTGGCACCGGGAGTCGACCGAGCCCACCTACGACGTCCTCGTCTTCTACGCGGACGGGGTGCCCCTCGGGTCCTGGGACGTCGACTCTTGGCAGCTCGCGACCTTCAACATGGCGGCCGGCACGCACGTGTTCCAATGGGTGTACGAGAAGGATGGGAGCCTCTCGTTCGGCGCCGACGCCGTCTGGGTGGACGACATCTCGGCCACGAACGGCTACGTCCCTTGACGGGGCGCTGAAGGGGACGGACGCCTCCGCGGGATCCGGGGCCGACGTTCCCTTTGCGTCGGGCGGCCGGAACCGCCTACCGTGGCTCGTTCTCACGCGAAGGAGAGCCACATGTTTCAGTCCGCGGAGCTCGGCCACACGCTGTCGAAGGAAGAGTTCGAGAAGGAGGCGCCCGCGCTCCGGGGGCGGCTCCTCGACGCGCAGTACGATCTCCTGGAGAAGGCCGAGTTCTCCGTCGTCATCGTGATCGGCGGCGTGGAGGGGGGCGGCAAGAGCGAGACCACGAACCAGCTCTTCGAGTGGATGGACGCGCGCCACCTGCGGCTGCACGCGCTCGAGCCTCCCACCAAGGAGGAGCGGGAGCGGCCGACGCTCTACCGGTTCTGGAAGAACCTCCCACCCCGAGGCAAGATCGCGATCTTCTTTGGCTCCTGGTACACCGACCCGATCGTCGACCGCGCGTACGGATGGATCAAGAAGAAGGCGCTCGATCGGTCGATGAGCGACATCGTCCATTTCGAGCGGATGCTCACCAGCGAGCGCGTCCTCGTGATCAAGTTCTGGTTCCACCTCTCCAAGAAGGCGCAGCGCAAGCGCTTGGAAGAGCTCTCCGACGATCCCAGGACCGCGTGGCGCGTCTCGCCGCTCGATTGGGAGCGGTTTCGAAAGTACGACAAGTTCCGCCGCATCACGGAGCGCGCGCTCCGTGAGACGAGCACCGGGTTCGCCCCCTGGTACATCATCGACGCGGCCGACGCCGAGTACCGCGCGCTCTCCGTGGGGAGCATCATCCACGACTCCATCCGCAAGCGCCTGGCGTCGCCGCAGCAGAACGTGACCGAGCTCACGGCGCCGCTGGCGAAGCCGCTCGACGGGCGCCGCATCCTCGACGCGGTCGATCTCTCGAAGAGCCTGCCGAAGAAGGACTACGAAGAGGAGCTCCTCGAGAAGCAAGGCGCCCTGAACCTCCTGTTCCGAAAGCCCGAGATGCAGCGACGGAGCGTCGTGGCCGTGTTCGAGGGTGTCGACGCGGCAGGCAAGGGCGGCGCCATCCGTCGGATCACGCGGGCGCTCGACGCTCGCCAGTACGACGTCATCCCCATCGCGGCGCCGACCGACGAGGAGAAGGCGCGCCCCTACCTCTGGCGCTTCTGGAGGAGCCTGCCGCGTCGCGGCAAGATGGCCATCTTCGATCGCTCTTGGTACGGCCGCGTCCTCGTGGAGCGCATCGAGGGTTTCTGTGACGAGGACGACTGGATGCGCGCCTACGGCGAGATCAACGAGTTCGAGGAGCGGCTCGCCGAGAGCGGGTCGATCATCGTGAAGTTCTGGCTGCAGAT
>CAZBJI010000182.1:0-15752 GCA_964492175.1 uncultured Polyangiaceae bacterium
TGGCGCCGGGGTAGACCGTCGACTCGTAGACGACGACCCCTCCGCGGCGCAGCGCCTTGCCCACCGTCTGGCTCGCCCGGACCACCGGGGTCAGATCGGGGAGGTTGTTTTCGTCCACGGGGGTGGGCACGGCGACGATGAAGAAGGTGCACCCTTGCAGGTCCTCGGGGTCGCTCGTGATCTTCAGCCTTGACTCCACCAGCGCCGCCCGGGGGACCTCGCCGTTCCGGTCGAGCCCACGCTTGAGCTCGAGGACCTTGTCGCGGTCGATGTCGAAGCCGACGACGTCGGGGAAGGCGCGGGCGAAGCCCAACGCCACGGGCAAGCCCACGTACCCGAGCCCGATGATCGCGAAGCGCTCTTGCATGATCCTCGGCTTCGTTGTCGCGAAAGCGCCCGGGATTCAAGGGAGAAGGGGGTCGCACGCGGCCCGCCATCGGAGCGGGCGCCGCTCGGAAGGGCCTCGAGCGCGGCTGGCGGCGCCACCCGCGGCGCGGCGGCTGCGCCGCGAGAGCAAAAAACCGGCGGGAGATCACCGAATGCTTGACCGTAGACCCGTCGCAACCGACACTCGCGAGCCGGCCTTCACCCGAACTCGACTCGAACCCGAGTTCGGAAGCGCCGTGTTGCTGTTCCACGTTCGTGGATAGGAGATTCTGAGCATGAGCATCCGAGCACGTCTTACGTTGGGTTTTGTGGCTGCCCTGGCATTGGGCGCGGTTGGCTGTGACGATCCGTGCGGCGATCTGAAGGATTCGTGCGGTGGAGAGGCGTTCTGCGAGCTCTGCGCCGAGGTTGCCGCTGCCATCAGCGACGACACCTGCCAGGAGGCGCTCGACAACAACTCCTGCGACACGGGCGCGGGCGGCGGGGGCTGAGCGCCCACCGGCGCGTCGCTGGAACGGCGTGGTGGCGGCGCTCTCGGGGCGCTGGCACCGACCGGCGCCACCCGTTTCAGCGGCCGTCGACCCTCGGAGCTGTGATTTGGCCGTGACTCTCGAACGGCTACGGGTCCGGCTCGGCCGGCCTCGATTCGAGAGCCAAACCCTCTGATTTGGTTCGCGGTCCCGCGCGAACCGAGGGATTCTGGGGCATGAGCATCCGACTTCGTCTGACTTGGGGCCTCCTCTTCGGGGCCCTCGTGCTGTTGGGTTGCGCGGATCCGTGCGCCGACCTCAAGGAGGCCTGCGCCGACTGCGCCGACGAGTACACGAAGGCGATCTGCGAGCTGGACGCCGAGGCCACGCAGGCCCTCGGCGGAGAAGAGCTCTGCCAGGACGAGATCGACGCAAAGCGGGTCGGCTGCAAGCAAGGCGAGGGCGGAGGGAGCTGAGCCTGCGGGAGCCGGACGTGCGCGCCCGCTCGGGCCGCGCCCCGTCGCTCCTCCCATCCGGGCTCAGCCGCCGACGCGACCCTCCAGGATCTGTCGCGGACCCTCCGCGAGGAGGAAGCGTGACTCCTCGAGCCCTGCGAGCTTCTCGAGCGCGCGGATGCCGCGCGTGACGTCCTCGACGTCGCGCGCCTTGTGGGCGTCGCTGCACGCGGCCTGATAATAGCCTCGCTCGACCAGCGCCACGGCCGCCTTCTGCGCGCCGCGGCCGTACTTGCCGGACAGCGCGGCGACGTCGAGGAGCAGCACCGCGCCCACGTCGAGCAGCGGATCGAGGACCTCGACGTCCTTCCAGACCGGCTCGTAGCGCTCGGGGTGGGCGATGACGGGGCGGATCCCCCGGCGCGCGAGATCGTGGAGGCGGTGCTGGAGCCTCGCGGGGAACGACCGGTACGAGAACTCCACGAGCGCGGCCTTTCCGCCAGGGTAGAGGAGCGCCTCGCCGCCGAGGAGGCGCTGGTAGACGACGTCGTCGAAGAAGTGCTCCGAGGAGAGGGAGACCGACGGCAGGTCCTCCGTCGCCGCCTCCCGGGGCACGCCCGCCGCGGCGACCATGTCCTCGAACGCCGTCGTGAGGCCGGCGCTCGTGTTCTCGAACATCCCGGGGCGCATGTGGGGCGTCGCGACCACGTGCTCGAAGCCGGCCTTCCGAAGGGCAGTCAGGAGGGCTAGGCCGTCTTCCACGGTGCGCGCCCCGTCGTCGACGCCGGCGACCCAGTGGCTGTGGAGATCGACGTACCCGCTCACGGCGTAGGCATACCACGGGTTCTTGGCCCCCCGAGGAGGGCGGACGCACGATGCCGAGCGAAACGACATGCCCGACACCACACGACCGAACGAGGACCCCGAGCGCCGTCGCAAGCGGAGCGACGACCCCATCAAGGCCCTGCACTATCAGCTGGCCGCGGTGCGCAGAGACGCCGCCGCCGAGGCGCTGGTCCTCAGCGACGCGGCGGGCTGCCTGGTCGCCGGCGCAGGGGCCTGGCCCGTCTGCGAGGAGCTCGCGGCCTACGCGCCGTTCTTCGCCATGCCTCGGACCGCCATGCGCCACGCCGTCAGCGCTCGGGTCGACGTCCTCTCGCGGGAGGTCGAGACCGTCTCCTTCGAGGTCCTCGGCGCGGAGGTCACGCTCACGTGCCGAGGCGGGTCCGGCTTTCGCCTCGAGGCGCTGGCCCGCGCCGCGCGGGGCATCCGGCGGATCCTCACCGCGTCGTAGGTCCGGCCGGCGCGCGCCGACGGATCGGGAGTGCTGCGGCGGGTCCACCCTTCGTGCTAAGAGCCCGGGACGTGCTCGCCTCCCGCCGGCTCTCTCCGTTGCTCGAGGAGCGTCGCGTCATCCTCTGCGTCGGCTCGGGCGGCGTGGGCAAGACCACGACGACGGCCGCGCTGGGGCTCTCGGCGGCCCGCAAGGGCAAGCGCGTCCTCTGCCTGACGATCGATCCGGCCCGGCGGCTGGCGCAGAGCCTCGGCCTCGAGTGGAGCTCCACCGAAGCGCGCGAGGTGGACCCGGCGCTCCTCTCCGCCGTGGGCGTGCCGCCCGGCGGGTCTCTCACCGTCATGCGCGTGGACACCAAGTCCACGTTCGACGGGCTGGTCACCCAGCTCGCCCCCGACGCGGCCCGGCGCGACCGGATCCTCAACAACGTGCTCTACAAGTACATCTCCACGTCGCTCGCCGGCACCCAGGAGTACATGGCGATGGAGAAGCTCTACGCGCTCCGCGACGACCGCCGCTGGGACCTGGTGCTGCTCGACACACCACCCACCGCCCACGCCCTCGACTTCCTCGACGCGCCGCACAGGCTCGTGGGCGCGATCGACAGCCCGGCGATCCGGTGGTTCGTGCAGGCGTTCGAGGGCTCCGGCAAGCTCAGCTTCAACCTGCTGGCGAAGGGGACCGCGACGCTGCTCCGGGGCCTCGGGAAGCTCACCGGGGGCGGGTTCCTGGAGCAGGTCGCCGCGTTCATCGCCGAGATGAACGCCGTCTTCGGGGGATGGAGGCAGCGCGCCGACGCCGTCTCGGCCGCGCTCCGCGGGCCCGACGTCGCCTACGTCCTCGTGACCACGCCCGACCCGCTCGCCATCCGGGAGGTGGGCTACTTCGCGGAGCGGCTGCGCGCGGAGCGGATGCGCGCCGACGCGTTCGTCGTGAACCGCGTGAACCCGGCGTTCCCGCCCGAGTCACCGCACGTCGCCGCCGCCCTCGAGGAGCGAGGGATCCCGTTCACGGAAGAGACCGTCGCCCGCTGCGCCGAGGCGCTCCGGGACGCGTCCCGGCTGGCGCGGCTCGACCGGCTGCACCTCCTGTCCCTCGAGCCGATCGTGGAGGAGGCCGGGGCCCCCAACGTCCACGTGCCCACGTTCGCGAGCGACGTGTACGACCTCGAGGCGCTTCGGCAGATCGGCGACATCCTCGCCCCCTAGCGGGGGGAGCGCGCCTCACTCCTCGCCGCGCCTACGCTTCCGCCGGTAGTAGACGACGATGGGGACACCCTCGAACCGGAAGGTCTTCCGGATCTGGTTCTGCACGTACCGCTGGTAGCTGAAGTGGATCTTGTCCGGATCGCTGGCGGAGACCACGAACGTGGGGGGCCGGGAAGAGACCTGCGTGATGAAGTAGAGGCGGGGCGCGCGCCCTCGGTGAGTCGGCGGCGGGTGCGTCTCGAGGACGTTCGCGAAGAACCGGTTGAGCTCGCCCGTCCCGACGCGGCGCGAGAAGCTCTGCCCCACGGCGTCGATCACCTCGAGCAGGCCGTCGGTCCCGCGCCCCGTCTTGGCGCTGACGCGGCAGACCGAGGCGTACGGGACGAACGCGAGCTTGTCGCGCGCGTCGGCCTCGGCCTGCTCCAGCGCCTTCTTGTCGAGGAGGTCCGCCTTGTTGAGGGCGATGACGATGCCGCGGCCTCGCTCCTCGGCGAGCCCGAGGATCTTGGCGTCTTGCTCCGCCACGCCCTCGGCGGCGTCGGCCAGCAGGACCACGACGTCGGCGCGCTCCATCGCGCGGATGGCCGCGAGGACGCTCGCGCCTTCGACCGCGTCGGCCTCCTTCTTGACCTTCGCCTTGCGGCGGATGCCCGCCGTGTCGACGAAGACGTAGCGCTTGCCTCGGCGCTCCACCACGGTGTCGATCGCGTCCCGCGTCGTGCCGGGGCGATCGTCGACGAGGACGCGCTCCTCGCCAGCGAGGCGGTTTACCAGGCTCGACTTGCCGGCGTTGGGCTTGCCGATGAGCGCGACGCGGAGCACCTCGGGCTCGGCCTCCGTGGGCTGGTCGGCCTCGGCCTCCCCCTCCGGGACCGGCGGGAGGGCGGCGTGGATGGCGTCGACGAGCTCGTCGAAGTCCCGGCCGTGGGCGGCGCTGACGAAGAGCAGGTGCGGCATGCCGAGCCGGTAGAGGTCCGCCGCGTCGAGGTCCCGCTGGGGAGAGTCCGCCTTGTTCGCCACGAAGATGGTCGGCTTCTTCGCGGCGCGCAGCAGCGTCATCTCGGCGTGGTCGACGTTCGTTGCGGGCTCGGTCGCGTCGAGGACGCAGACGACGACGTCGGCCTCGTCCAGCGCCAGCTGGATCTGCTTTCGGATCCCTTGCCGCATCGGGTCGTCGCTGGTCGGATCGAAGCCGCCGGTGTCGACGAGGACGTAGGTCCGGTCGCCCGAGGTGACGTCGCCGTAGTGTCGGTCCCGCGTGACGCCAGGCTCGTCGTGGACGATCGCGGCGCGCGTCCGCGTGAGCCGGTTGAAGATGGTGCTCTTGCCCACGTTCGGGCGCCCGACGAGCGCGACGATCGGCTTCACGACGACGCCTTCCGCGCGCCGGGCCGCGCGCCCCCGTACCCGAGCTCCACGAGCTGCGCCGGCGCGTCGCGCCAGCCCTCGGTCACGCGGACGAAGAGCTCCAGGTAGATCTTGGCGCCGACGAGCTCCTCCAGGCGCTTGCGCGCGGCCGTGCCGATCTGCTTCAGCATCGCGCCGCCCGAGCCCACGAGGATCCGCTTCTGCCCTGGTCGGTCGACGTGGATCGTGGCTGACACGTGGACGCTCTTCGGGCGCTCCTCGTAGGCCTCGACCGTGACCGCGGTGGCGTGGGGGACCTCCTCCCGGGTGAGGAGCAAGACCTGCTCTCGGACGTACTCTCGGGCGAAGAAGCGGGTCGGCCGGTCAGTGAGGTCGTCGTCGGAGAAGCGGTGCGGCGCCTCCGGCAGGAGCGCCCCGACCTCGGTGAGCACCCGGTCCACCCCGTCGCTCCGGAGCGCGCTGATGGGGACCACGGCGTCGAAGGGCCGCGCGCGGAGCCGCGAGGACGCCTCCTGGAACGCCGCGAGGAGCGGGAGCAGATCGGCCTTCGCCTTGATCCTGTCGACCTTGTTGATGGCGAGCACGGTAGGCGCGCCCGCGCCGATGTCCGCGAGGAGGGTGAGGTCCCCGGGGTGGGGCGCCGCGACGCGGTGGCTCCGAGGGACGTCGGTGAGGAACAGCACGACGTCGGCCGCCTCCGCCTCCCCGCGGGCCTCTCGGTTCATGAACCGGTCGAGCGCGCGCTCGCCGCGGTGGAGGCCGGGCGTGTCCACGAGGCAGAGCTCGGCGATCTCCCCGCTCGGGAGGGCGTGCTTGACGACGCCGAGCAGGCTCTCGCGGGTGGTCTGGGGCGTCTTGGAGACGATGGCGAGGGGGACCCCGAGCGCGGCGTTCAGGAAGGTGGACTTCCCCACGTTCGGCCGCCCCACGATCGCGACCCTGCCCGATCGGGTCGCGTCCGTCGCCGCCGGTTGCCTGCTCTTGCCGCGCTGCACGCGCTGCCCTTAGCACGTCGCAGCGCCGCGGGGTGCTCGTGCCGCGGGGCGCCGTCTTGGTGTAGGGTCGCCCGCGTGGTGCGCCGCGTGACCCGAGCACTGCCCTTCCTGCTCGCGCTCGCGCTCGCCGCCGCGTGGCTCGGGGGACCGCTCGACGCCGGCGGCGCGTGGGATCCGTACGAGCTCGACGCCGCCGACGCGGCCCGGCGGATCGCGGTGCACAGCTTCGGGGCAGGCGAGCTCGCCTTCGAGGGGGACCCCCCGGGGCCGCCGACGTTGACCGACCTCGGGATGGGAGAGCTGCCGTTCACGTCGATGGCGCTCTCCTTCCGCGCCTTCGGCCTGAGCGACCTCGCCGGCCGGCTCCCCTTGGCGATCTGGGGAGCCATCGGCGCCCTCTCCGCGTTCGCGCTCCTCCGCCGGGCGGGCGGGGCGAAGGCGGCGATCGTCGGGACGCTCGTCCTCTTGACGACGCCGCTCTACTTCCTCCACGCGCGGACCATGCTCGGCGACATCGTCTCGCTCGCCTCGTTCGCGGTGGCGCTGGCGGGGATCACGCTCTCGCTCTCGAGCACGAGCGCGCGGGCCTGCGCGGCGTGGGGCGCCGTGGGAGCGCTCGGGGTGGCCGCGGGCTTCCTCACGCGGGGGCTGCTCTTCGGCGTCGCGGCCCCGACGCTCTCGGCCGCGCTCGCGGGGCTCTTCGCGGCGCCGCTCCTCGGAGGCACGGCGGAGGGTGCGAGGCGGGTCCGCGTTGCGTCGCTGGCCCTCGCCGTCGTCGCGGCGGCGGCGACGGTGCGGTTCGTCGCGCTCGCGCTTCCGCGCGTCGACACCGACGCCTGGCTGCTGCGCGAGGTCGGGATGACGCTCTGGGACGCGACGCCCAACGACTCGACCTTCGATCGGCTGCTGCGCCAGATCGGGCACGGGATGTTCCCGTGGAGCGCGCTCCTGCCGTGGGCGCTCGCCCGCGCCCTGCGCGGAGCGCCGCGCGCGGAGCCGGCCGCGGGGGAGACCCCTTCGGCGGCCACCGCGCCGCCCTCGGCGGGCGCGGCGCCGTGCGATCGCGACGTGCCCGGCTTCCTGCGGGCAGCCCTCCTCGCCGCCTGCTTCGTCACCTTTGCGGCCGGGGCCATGGTCGTGCCTTGGACCGGGGCGCTCCCGTACCTCGGCGTGGTGCCGCTCGCCTGCCTGGTCGCGCTGGCGCTCGCGGATCTCGACCGCGGCGCGCCGGCCTCCCCCGTGGCGGCGCTCGCGACGGCGGCCACCTTCGCCCTCCTGGTGGTCGACCTCACCCGGGAGCCCGCGCGCGCCCTCGCCGGGTTCGTCGTCCCGAGCGCCCCGCTGCCGACGGGCCAGGAAGAGCTCGCGAAGCGCGCCGCCGTGATGGCCGCGGCGCTGTTCGCGCCCGTGGCGGCGCTCGCGGCGCTCGCCCCGTCCCCTGCCGAGCCGCTCTCGCCGCGCGCCGTGCTGCCGTTCCTCCGCGCGCGCGCGGGGGAAGCTCACGCAGCGGCGCGCTCCGCGGGTCGCGCCGCCCTCGCGGCCTTCCAAGGAAACCTCGTCTTCTTCCTCGTCGTGCTCGAGGCCGGCCTGGTCGGGCTGGCGGCCATGGTCTTCATCGGTCGTCGAGCCGAGTGGGCGTCGATCGCGAACCTGCCGCGGGGCGTGGTGGACGCGGCGCTCGCTGCCTGGTGGCTCGCCCCGGTGGCCTCGCTCTTGGCGGCGGTGGGCGCCGCGTCGGCGCGTGCCGTGTTCGACCTCTTGGTCGCGTCGAGCCGGCTCGGTCGGGGTGGCGTCGTGGCCGTCGTCGGCGGGCTCTCCGCGTCGTACCTCGCGCTCGGATTCTACCCGGCGCTCGCCGCGGAGCTGTCTCCCAAGCAGGTGTTCGAGAGCTACCGGGAGCTCCGAGCGCCGGGCGACGAGCTGGGCCTCCTCGGCGCGTCGCCGCGGGCTGGCACGTTCTACGCCGGCCGCCCGGTCCCCGCGTTCACGGACGAGCGGAGCGCGTTCGACTGGCTCTCCGGTGCGGGCGAGCGCAGGCGCTTCCTCGTCGTGAAGGCGCGGGACCTCGCCAAGCTCAACGCGCTCTGGCGGGCCGCCCACGCCGAGAACCTCCCCGTCCTCGACGTCGGCCGCACCGAGAACCTCCTCGTCTCGAGCTCGCTCGGCGGCAGAGAGAACGCGAGCCCCCTCCGGGACCTCGTGCTGGACTACGAGCCGCAGCCGGCCCGGCCGCTCGACATCCAGTTCCTCGAGCACGTCGAGGCGCTCGGCTGGGAGGTGCGCTCGAAGGCGACGGGCGAGGTCGTCGAGGAGCTGGTCCCCGGACAGCTCTACGAGATGATCTTCTTCTACCGGGTGCTCGACCGGTTCGGCGACTGGCAGGCCTTCGTCCACGTCGACGGCCGCACCCGCCACAACGCCGACCACCCGGTCCTCCGCGGCCAGTACCCGACGCCGCTCTGGCAGCCGGGCGACGTCGTGCGCGACGCGGTCGACATCCGGCTCGAGCCGAACTTCAGCCCTGGCGAGGCGTGGGTGTTCTTCGGGTTCTTCCAGGGAAAAGAGCGGCTCCGGGTCAGCGAGGGGGAGCACCGGGAGCACCGGGCCATCGCCGGCAGGGTCCGCGTCCGCTGATCGCGGGCGGGGCGGATTCGACTCGCACCGGCGAGCGCGCGGACGCGCGCCGGACTAACCTGGCTCCTCGTGCGTCCCAGGGCGAGGACCCCGTCTGCCTTTCGATCGGTGAGGCTCCTCCGCGCGCTCGGCGTGCTCGCGATGGGCCTCTCGATCGCCGCCGCGACGGGCGCGGCCTTTGCCCACCTCTTCGGCGGCATGACGCACGGCCTGATCGCCGGCCTCCCGACGCTCGCGGTCGGCCTCGTGTGGGGCGTGCTCCTCCGCATCCGCGCGACCGTCGGCAGGTCGAGGATCCGGTGGGGCTGGCTGGCGTCGCTCCCGCTCGCAGCGGCGAACGGCGGCCTCGCCGCCGCCTTGCTCTTCGCCATCGAAGAGCGGTCCGGTCACCTCTTGATGCGGATCGCAGCGGGCGCGTTCCTCGGGGTGACGTTCGGGGCCATCTTCTGGGTCCCTGGTCTCCTCGCGACCCTCGCGTTCTTCGGCCTGCCCGTGGCGCGCGCGCAGGGGCTCGCCGAGCAGGGGCTGGCAGGGGAGGAGCGGGGGGAGCGGGTCGTCGGCGTCGCGAGCGCGATCCTCGCGGGCGCTGGCCTGCTCGGCGCGGTCACCGGACCGTGGCGTACCCCGCCGGCTCACCACGAGGAGTGGCTCCGCGCGTCGTACCCGCTCGAGTCGGCGGGTGCGATCCTGATCTACGCCTGCGCGCTCCTCGGCATCGCCGCCGGCCTCGGCGCGGTTACGCTCGCGACCGCGCGGGCGCGCAGCCGCAGGCGCTTCGTCGACGCGGTGGAGGCGGGCGAGGTGGACGGCTACCGGGTCGACGCGGCGGCGACTGGAAAGGTCCTCGTCCGCGTCGCGGTCTCGGGCGAGGGCTACCGTGTGGCAGACGTCGAGGAGGAGATCGTGGCGATCGACGACGCCGGCGAGGCCATTCGCGAGCTCGCCCCGGGCCCGCGGCCCACCGCAGGCTAGCCGTCGCCATGGCTCCGCGCGACTAGCTCGCCTGGTCGATGTCTTCTCGGAGATACGCGATGGTGCGGATCAGCGCCACGAGGCGCTCGCGATCCTCCGGGAGCAGGCCGAGGAACCGGATCCCCATCCCCGGGTTCGGGCAGCCCGGGCGCGCCGGGTTGATCCATTGCACGCGCCCGTCGAGCAGGAAGCTCTCGCGATCGCGCGCGTCCCCGCAGGCGGTGAACGTGAGGCGGAGGCGCGTGCCGGGCGGGAGCGGCTCCAGCGTCCGCACGAAGATCCCCAGCGCGGAGATGTTGGTGATGGCGGCGTAGAGGAACGTGTCCTCCGTCTCACAGTCGACCGACCAGGCGACCGCGAGCCGGTCGGCGCTCCGCCGATCCGGATCGCCCGGGGTCGCGTCGTCGTCGTCGGTGCTTCCCGCGCCCATCACGCTGGACCTAACGCGAGCGAGCGCGTGCGTCGAGCGATTGGCGTACGGCGCAGGGCGTCAAACGTCGTCGGGACGGGCTCCCTGCCCGGGGTGGGCCGGCGGGGCGCTCGGGACCCCGCTACGACCCCCGCGGTCGGACGGCTGCCGTGGACGGTCGTCCGGCGCCCCAGACCTACGCCGGAGCGCTCCGGCACACCCGGCGTCGGAGAGGGAGCGGGAGCCTTCCGCTAGCTCGGGTGTGCCCAGCGCGCTTCCGGGGCCGCCCTCGGCCAAGGCTGCGCCTCCTCGATCCTCGCGGCGAGCGCGAGCAGGAGGCGGTCGCCTCCGCGCCTTCCGCCGAGCTGGACACCGATCGGAAGACCCTCCTCGCTCCGTCCCAGGGGCAAGCTGATCGCAGGGGCGCCGGCCGCGTTCCACAGCCCCGTGACCGGGAGCCATGTCCGGATGCGCTCGTAGCCGACGTCGAACGGGAGGCTCGGCGACAGCGTCCCGAGCTCGGGCGCGACGTCGGCGGTCACCATGCTCACGAGCACGTCGAAGCGCTCCATCACGCTCTCGTACCTGGAAGCGAAGCCACGCAGCCTCCAGATCGCACGGAGCGCAGCGAGCTTGTCGTTCGAGAAGGTGCCGACCATCCCCCTCGTCCAGGGCTCGATCTTCTCGGTGTCGAACCGGCGCGACATCATCAGGCGCGCCGTCTTCACCTGAATCCAGGCCACGTAGCCCCAGTACGCGAGGAAGTCGTCCACCTCCTGCGCGGCGAAAGGACACGCGATCTCTTCGACCCCGTGGCCCAGCGACTCGCAGAGTCGTCCGGCCGCCACCACGGCGGCGCGCACCCGCTCCGCGACGGGGCGCCCGCTCGGCGACGAGGTGAAGACGCCGATCCGGAGCCCCTTGGCGGCGCGGTCGTCGCGACCTCGGGGCAGCCCGACCGCGTCGTAGAACGCGGATTGATCGCGCACCGTCCGTGTCACGACCCCGTTGACTGCGATGTTCACGGGCAGCGCGTTGGAGCCGGCCATGTCGATCACCCCGCGCGTCGGCTTCAGGCCGACCAGGCCGGCGCACGCCGCCGGAATCCGGATGGATCCACCGCCATCACTCGCGTGAGCCAGCGGCAGGACACCGGTCGCGACCAGGCACGCCGCCCCGCCCGACGACCCGCCCACCGAGCGCCTCGGGTCCCACGGGTTCCGGCACGGCTCCCCGAGGAGGGGCTCGGTCGTGCCGGTCAGCCCCATCTCCGGCGTCGCGCTCTTTCCGATGCTGACCAGCCCCATCGCCTCGAGCCTCGACACGAAGGCGTCGCTCGTTCGCGGCACGAACCCCCCGGCGCCCCGCGATCCCCACGACGTGGGTACGCCGCCGACGTGCGCGAGGTCCTTGATGGCCGTCGGCACACCCCCGAGGGGAGCGTCGCTCGGGAGCCCGCGCGCCTGCGCGCGCGCGCGCTCGAACGTGTCGACGACCAAGGGGCCGAGGTGGCGGGCGCTCTCCGCGCGAGCGATCGCAGCGTCGATGACCTCGAGCGGCGAGAGCTGGCGGCGCCGGATCAGGGAAGCCGTCTCCACGGCGTCGAGGTCGGCGAGATCGTCGGCAAGGGCCATGGGTGTGCATGGTACGCGGCCTCGCGCGGTTCGCGCGCGCAGCGCGTGGGCGGTTCGAGCGCGCGCCGCCGCGGAGCATTCGTCGGCCGACGGTCGCCGGCGCCGCGCGCCCGCCCGCCTCGCTACGGAAGCGGGAACCGCCGCACGTACATGCCGGGCTGCGCCGCCCCGAGGTCTTCCCAGCCGAAGACGAGGTACGTACCCGTCGCGATCGCCGGCTTGCGTGGCGTGACGGCGCCCGCGGTCACCGGGAAGTCGTCGTTCTGGCCGCTGATGGCGTTGAAGAGGAAGCCGCCGCTTCCCCCGAGGAGCCGCGCGCGGATCCCGCCGCTGGTCGCGTCCTCCCACGCGACGGCGAAGAACTCTCCGGCGCCCCCGATCGACGGCGCGCTCTGCTCGCCGTCCGAGCTCGCCTGGAGCGGCGCGTCCTGATCCCCCGCGATCGCCGCGCCGTCGGCCCCGAACCGCTGCGCGAAGACGTCGCCTGCGCTGCGGAACGTGACGGCGAAGCGCCCGTCGGGGAGCATCGCGATGTCCGGCTGGTCCTGCGTGCCGGAGGTCTGCTGCGCCACGCTGGTCGCCGCGCCTACGACCTGGCTCGCGCTGACCGTGCGCACGAAGACCCCGTCGTCGTCGCCGGTGTCCGCTCCCTGGTACGTGACCACCCAGCCCGCGGCGGCGCCGGCGACCTTGGGCGTTCGCCCCGACGGCGCGATCACGAAGCCTCCGCCGTTGCCGCCGGGCATGCCCGGCGGCGTGTAGAGCGAGCCGAGGATCTGGCCGCCCTGCTCCCACACGATCAGCGCCGTGCCGGCGGACCCCGCCGCGACGTCCACGCTGGTCGCGTTGGCCGCGTTCATCGTGGAGCTCACGTTCGTCGCGGAGGTGGTGTTACAGCCCGTGGCGGGCAGATCCACCGCCTGCACGTCGTAGCGCAGCGGCGCCGTGAAGTTCGACACGAACGCGACCACGACCGTGGAGCCGAGCGCGGCCACCGCAGGGACCGACTGGGCGCGCGCGAACGGCGAGGGCGATCCGTCGCAGTCGAGGCGCAGCGTCTGGGGCAGCGCGTACGGAGGGGGCGTCGTCAGCGCGGACAGATCCGACCGCAGGTACCGGACACCGATGTCCGCGTTCACGCCCGCGTCGGTCTGCCAGACGGCGCGGAGGGCGCCGTTGAGCTCCGCCTCGCCGCCGGCGAAGGTGAGGGCGAGCCCGGTCTGGCCCATCGCCCCTCCGCTCGTCCCGACGAAATCGACGGGGATCTCCTTGCCGCTGCAGTCCGTCTCGCACGCGTGGTCGGCCGAGATGGCGGAGCACTCGCCCCCGACGGGCCCGGTGTCGCAGAGCTCGCCCGCCTGCAGGACGCCGTCTCCGCAACACGACGGCGGCACGAAGCGCTGCACCTTGATGTCGACCTCGACCGGGTCCTGGTTGATCTTCGCCGTCGCGCAGCCCTGGGCGAGGAGCGCGCCGCCCCCGTTGACCTGCACGTAGAACATCTGCGTGCTCTCGTCGCGCTCGAGGGTGAGCTCGCCGCAGAAGCCTGCGTCGCACCGCTCCAGCTTGAAGTCCTTGGCCTCCGCCGGCACGGTGGCGCTCCCGTCCGCCCCGCACTGCGCCTTGCCCGCGGGGAAGACGGAGAGCTTCACCTCGGCGGCGTCGTCGAGGACGCCTTGCGGCGCCGTGAGCGCGAGGCCGACCTCGGCGGTGCGCTCGCCCTCACATCCTTGGGGCACGGCGACGCAGGCGGTCAGGGCACAGAGCGCTCCAAGACGACGCATGGGCCGAGTCTAGAGGGGGCCGAGTCGAAAAAGAAGATCGGCGCCGATCGTCGTCGCCGGCCCCCCGACCTCACGGTTTCGAGGGCGGCGCGGTGCCCGGCGCTCCGGGCGCGGCAGTGCCCTTCGCGGAGCAGGCCTCGAGCGCGCGCCGGGCGACCTCGGCCCGAGCCTCGTCCCGCCCGTCCGCCACCGCCTGGAGCTTCGCGATCGCGGCGCTGCAGCCGTCCTTGTCCTTGAGCGCGAGCGCCTCGGCGAGCTCGTCCTGCGGCTCCGTCGCCGCGGAGGCCGACGCCATCGGCGTCGCCCCGCCGGGTGCGGCGGTGGCCGCCGGGGCCATCGCCTCGGTCTTCGCCGCGCTGTCGCGGTCCGCGGGGCCCGCCATGTCAGCGGCCTCGGCGCCGCGCCCACGGGCGGCGGCGGCGGGGGGGCGCGCCGCGGGGGCAGCCTCCTTGGCGCGCTCCTCCGAGGCCGGCGCGCCCTTCTCGCTCACGGAGACGGGCGCGAACGTGCCCGGCTTCGCGCGGAGCAAGAGCAGGCTCGACCCGATCACGAACACGAACACCGCCGCCATGGCGAGCTGCGGGCGCATCGCGTGGCTCCCGGCCCAGGCGGCGGCGCGGAGGAGCTTGCGGTGCCAGGGGGCGCTCTTCTGCACGGCGCGCTCGGCCGTGAGGATGCGGTCCTCCAGATCGGGCGAGGGCTCGTCGAGCGGCAGGGTGGCGCCCTCGCGCGCGTCCTTCAGGTTGGAGAGGATCCCCGCGCACCGCTGGCAGCTCTCGACGTGACGTCGCACCGCCGCCGCGGTGAGCTCGTCGAGCTCCCCGTAGAGGGTGTCCATCACGTGTTCGTCGAACTTCTCGCAGTCCATGGGGCTTCGGCCTCGGTCACTCCATCGTCTTGGCGTACTCTTGGTACTCGGCGAGGGCTTTCTGGAGCCTCTCCAGAGCGTATCGCATGCGGCTCTTCACCGTGTTCTCGGGAACCCCGATGATCACCGCGATGTCCTTGAACGGGACGTGCCCGACCTCTCGAAGAAGAAAGACCTCGCGCTGATCTTCGGGCAGATCCTCGACGGCGAGGTGGATGCGCTTGCCGAGCTCCCCGCCGATCGCGCTCCGATCCACGGACGCGCGGCGGTCGGCGGTCCGCTCCGCCAGGGTCGCGCCGTCGTCCTCCGCCGCGCCGCCCGGCTGGTCCAGCGACGGGTGCCGTCGCAGCTTGGCCTTCCGGAGCTGATCGATGCAGAGGTTGCGGGCGATCGTGTAGACCCAGGTGGAGAAGCGCGCGGAGTGGCGGAAGTCGCCGGCGGCCTGCACGACGCGGACGAACACGTCTTGTGTGAGGTCCTCCGCGACCGCGGGTGACCTCACTTGTCGCAAGATGAAGTTGTAGATGGGGGTCTTGTGGCGCTTCACGAGCACGGCGAAGGCGGCTCGGTCACCGCCCTGGTACCGCATCATCCAGGCTTCGTCGCTCACCTCCTCGCGGGTCAAGTCGGCGCTCCCCGCCGGCGCTCTGCCGGCTGGTGCTCGCCGTTCGGTCTGCGGCGGTCGCCGCGCGGTGGGCTCGCCCCACGTGGATGCATACGCGCCAGGCTCGCGGAAGATCTGAGCGAGCCCGACCGAGCGATGGGCTGGCGCGCGGGGATCACGGGGACCGCACACTAACCGAAGGTCCGTGGGTCGTCATGTTTCGGCCGGTGGCTTGCTGCTCTCGCTCCCGCGGCCGTTGCAACGCACCGGGCCCCCCCCTAGACTGGCCCCCGCGTGCGATACGGTACGTCGACCCAGCCCGCCCCGGCGGGCACCGCGCTTACAAGGTCGGCGTGACCACGACATCGTCTTTTTTTCCTGTGGATAGGGGTTGGTCGTGACGAACAAACACTCGGATTCGCACCCTCCCGGTCGCGCTTTCCTCCGGTCGCTGGGCTTGCCCGGCTTCGGGGCGATCGCCGTCGCCGTCGGCTTCGACGTCGCGATGGGCTCGGGGGCTGCCACGGCGCAGCCGGCCGGCGCCCCCCCGGCCAAGGCGCCCGCCGCGACGGCGACGGCCGCCCCGACGGCGGCCGCCACGGCCGCTCCCACGGGCACGGCAGCCGCGAAGGGCGCCGCGACCAGCGCCGCCCCGCCCGCCGGGACCGCC
>CAZBJI010000183.1:0-7760 GCA_964492175.1 uncultured Polyangiaceae bacterium
CTCGTTGCTCTCATCGAGCTTGGACTTCGCCACCCCCGCGAACGCGCCGCCGAGGACGATGCCGAGCGCCCCGCCGATGCCCACGCCCAAGCCGGCGTAGCGCTGCGCGCTCCAGAACCCACCGGCGCCGTCCTTGGGGGGAGGCGGGGGGGGCGCCACCGGAGGAGGCGCCTCCGCGGGGCCCGAGACGAGCGGCGCGAGGCCGGTGAACCGCGCCGGGATCTTCTCACCGTCCTTGATGGTGATCCGCTGCTCGTTCGGCGTCCTGTCGGTCGCGGAGACGACGTAGACGTGCTCGCCGGCGTCCACGGCGACGGGCAGGCCCACCTCGGCCACGGCGATCGGCGCGCCGTCTCGGGTGATGGAGAGGCCTGGCAACGCCTTGACCTCGGGCGCGAGCTCGAGCGTGATGCGGGCGAGCTTGGGCAGGAGGGCCTCGGCCTTCGCGCGGGCGTCCTTCACGCGCGCCGCGCTCATGGCGGCGGAGGCGGCGAGCTCGGCCGCCACGTACGCTCTGTGGGCCGTGGCGAGCTTGCCGAGCCCCACGTAGCAGTCCCCGAGCGCGATCTTGGCGCCGACGCCCTCGGGCACGAGCTCGACGACGCGCTCGAGGCGAGGACACGCCGCCGCGAACTGGCCCGCCTTCATCTCCGTCGTCGCGGTCTCGAACAGCGTCTGCGCCTCGGGAGGTGGCGCCGGCTGCGCGTGGGCGGCGGGCGCGGCGAGCAGGACCGCTGCGACCACCCAAGCCCGCGGCGCCGGCATCAGTAGATGCTCCAGCCAGGGGTCGCCTTGCCGCGGGGGCGAAGTGGCGCGACGTTGGGCGCGGCGGTAGCGGACGCGCTCGCGCGGGCGCTCGCGGAGGCGGACGCGCTCGCCGCGACGCCGACCTGGGGCGTCGCGGCGCTCTTCGCGACCTCGGGCGAAGCGGGCGAGACCGACGGGACGCTCTTCGCCGAGGCCGCCGCGGCCCTCGGCTCCTCGACGGACGGGCCGCGGAGCGCGATCACCGCGAGGGGGACGCAGAGGAGCAGCACCCCGCCGACCACCAGGGCCATCCGCCCCCGACGAGGGGGCGGCGGGATGTCGGCGTCGCCCATCACGATGGACGCCGTGGCGTTCGAGCTGAACGCGCTCTCCGACGGAGGGGGGACCGGCGGCTCGGCGCCGCTCGCGGGGGTGAGGCCCGCGTCCGAGAACCGCGGCTGCGGCCCGAGGACCCGGACGCCCCCGGTGAGCGCCGCCCGGAGCGCGTCGATCATCGCCGCCGTGCCGGTGAACCGGTCCTCCGGACGAGGCGCGAGCGCTCTCTCGAACCACGCGTCGAACGCCTCGGGCAGCTCCACGTTGCAGCGCCGCCGAGCGCGGGCGGTCGCCGGCTCCGGGAGCCCGCCCACGACGCGGAGACACAGCGCGATGAAATCCATGTCACGCGACTCCTCGCGCCAGAACGGCTCCCCCGTCAGCATCGCGTAGGCGATGTGCGCCAGCGCGAAGCGGTCCGCCTCGGGGCGCACGTGCTTCGAGCCCTGGATCTGCTCCGGCGCCATGTAGAGGGGCGTGCCGATGGATCGGGTCTGCTTGGCGTGCGTCCCTTGCGACAAGATCTTGGCGACGCCGAAGTCGAGGATCTTGATGCACGGGGTGCCGTCGTCTCGCTCGGTGACGAAGAGGTTCTCGGGCTTCAGGTCGCGGTGCACGATGCCCGCCGCGTGCGTCTTGTCGAGCGCCCGCGCCGCCTGGGCGAGGTAGGTGAGGGCGTCCCCGGGGGGCAGCGCGCCGCGCCGCTTCATCATCACGCCGAGCTCTTCGCCTCGGAGCAGCTCCATCACGAGGAACGGCGTTCCCGTCGACGCCTCGATCCCCGCGTCGAACGTCCGCGTGATGTGGTCACTCTCGAGCGATCCGGTGACGCGCGCCTCCTGCTCGAACCGGGCGCGCAGCTCCTCGTCGTCGAGGAGATCGGGGTGCATGACCTTCAGCGCGCGCCGGCTCGCCGTCTTCTCGTCCTCGACCTCGTAAACCGCGCCCATTCCGCCCGCCTTGATGCAGCGGATCACCTTGTACCGCGAGCCGAAGGTCGCCCCGGCGGAGAGGAACGGCAGAGAAGTCACGACCGTGGACCAGGATACCCGCCCAGTGGTGAAGCGCGAAGCAGGCGCTTCTGCCCACGTTGACCTACACCGCCCCGGCAAGCGCCGGCTCGCCGAGCCGACGGAAGCATCAGCCGAGGGCGCCGAGGCGCGCGGCCGCGGTCACGGCAACGGGCGGAGACGGAACGCGCCGGCTTGGTGCACCTTGCCCGGCAGGGCGCGGCCGACGACGCGCTCCGCCACGGCCCCGGCCTCGATGAGCTTGTCGAGATCGATGCCGGTGGAGAGCCCCATGCCTTCGAGCATGTAGACGAGGTCCTCGGTGGCGAGGTTGCCGCTCGCGCCTGGAGCGTACGGGCACCCGCCGAGCCCGCCGATCGACGCGTCGAAGTTGCGCACCCCGAGCTCCAGCCCCACGAGAGCGTTCGCGAGCGCCGTCCCCCGCGTGTCGTGGAAGTGGAGCGCGACGTTCTCCGCGCGCAGCTCCCCGAGCGCGCGCTCGACGATCTCCTTGGTCTTGCGAGGCGTGCCGGCGCCGATGGTGTCGCTCAGCGAGACCTGGTAGCAGCCGAGCTGCACGAGGGACTTGGCGATCCCGACCGAGCGGGCGACGGGGACGTCACCCTCGTAAGGGCACCCCCACACGGTGGAGACGTAGGCGCGCACGCGCAGCCCGCCCTCGATCGCGGCGGGGACGATGACCCGGAACACCTCGAGCGACGCCTCGACGCTCTTGTTGGTGTTCAGGCGGTTGTGCGTCTCGCTCGACGAGAGGAACACTGCGATCTCGGGGAGCTTCGCCTCGAGCGCGCGCTCGAGCCCGCGCTCGTTGGGGACGAGGGCGCTGAACGTGACGCCCTCGCGCGACCCGAGCGCCTCGATGAGGTCCCCCGCGTCCGCCAGCTGAGGCACCCACTTGGGTGACACGAAGCTCGTCACCTCGATCCTCCGCAGGCCCGCGGCGACGAGCGCCTCGACGAGCTGCACCTTGCCCGCGAGCGGGACGATGCCCGGCTCGTTCTGCAGCCCGTCACGGGGGCTCACCTCGTAGACGCTGACGGCGTCGGGGAGGTCCGTGAAGAGGTCGGGCATGGGGGCCATCGTGCCATCCCGCGCCACGTCGTCAACATCCTCCTCCGGCGGCGAGCTGCGGCGCGCGCGGACCGCGAGACCCGCGGCTCACGCGGCGGCGCGCCGACGGCGGCGGACGACCACCACCGCGACCAGGCCGAGCGCTCCGACGCCCAGCGCGATGAACCACGCGGGTGGGCCGCTCTCCTCGGGCTGTTCCTCGTCCAGCTCTCCGAGCGCCATCGCCGCGAAGTCCTGGAGGTCCACCACGCTCGCCCCGACATCCACGACGTGCTCGAGGCCCTCGGGTCGAGGCTCGACCCGGACGGGATGCGGCTTGCCAGACGCGTCCATCACGAACCACCGCTCGCCCGGCTTGGGCCTCGGGAGCTCCGTCGCGCGCGCGGCGTTGAGGTCGAGGTAGACGTCCACGGGACGATCCGGCCCACCCGCCGACCGGAGCCCCGCGGCGAGGTCGTCCGCGGCGTAGGTCGCCTGCTCGCCGCTCCGCAGCACCGTCCGGAAGGTGCCCCCGGACTCGCCGGCGACGTAGGTCGCGACGCGCGCGGCGTCGTCTGGGACGCTCGCGAACAGCAGGCCGGCGCGCTCGGCCGCGAACGTGGCGCCGCCCGCGAGGAGCGCCGCCTTCGCCGCTGGGGCCGCCTTGACGACGCCCGCGGCCTTCGCCGCCTTCGCGAGCTTGGCGGCCTTCGCGGCCCCGCCGATCCCCTTCGCGGCCTGGCCGGCCTTGGCGACGCCCTTGAGGATCGTGAAGGGCCCCGCGACCGCCGGGGTCGACCAGGCGAGCGCCACCAGCGCGATCGCGGCGATCGCGAGCCGCCGGAGGTGTTGCTGACCGGTAGGGGGCTTCATGGCGGCCGATGGGGGTTGCTCGGCGGAGTACGGTCGCGACGACCCGTTCGTTCCTTCGGCCCGCGTCAGCCCACGAGGCGCAGGCGGTGCGCGGACGCCTTGGGGACCGGGACGGGGTAGTCGCCCGAGAAGCACGCGTGGCAGTACCGGGCCTGGCGCGACGGCGCCCCTTGCACGGCGTCGCACGCGCCGACCAGCGCCGGCAGGCTCAGGTACCCGACGCTGTCGGCCTCCAGGAAGCGGCGGATGTCCTCCGTGGACTGCGACGACGCGATGAGCTCCTCGCGGGTGGGCGTCGCGATGCCGTAGAAGCACGGCCACTTCGTCGGCGGGCTGGACACGCGGACGTGCACCTCGGCCGCGCCGGCGTCGCGCAGCATCTTCACGATCTTGCGGCTCGTCGTCCCCCGTACCACCGAGTCGTCGACCACGATCACCCGGCGGCCCGAGAGCACCGATCGGTTGGGGTTGAGCTTGAGCCGGACGCCGAAGTGGCGGATGGAGTCTTGCGGCTCGATGAACGTCCGGCCGACGTAGTGGCTGCGGATCAGGCCCATCTCGAACGGAAGCCCGGACGCCTCCGCGAACCCGACGGCGGCGGGAACGCCCGAGTCGGGGACGGGCACGACGACGCTGTCGCCCTCTCCCGCAGGGAGCGGGTGCTCCTCCGCCAGGCGCCGCCCGAGCTCCTTGCGCACCTCGTAGACGCTGGCCCCCTCCAGCACGGCGTCCGGACGCGCGAAGTAGACGTACTCGAACAGGCACATCGCCCGCTCACGCTTCGCGAAAGGGAAGCTCGAGCGCGCGCCGTGCTCGTCGACGACCAGCATCTCGCCGGGCGCCAGGTCCCGGACCATCTCCGCGCCGATGAGATCGAAGCTCGTCGGCTCGCTCGCGATGACCACGGCGTCCTTGTCCGGCCGAGGCATGCGGCCGAGGACGAGCGGGCGGATCCCCATCGGGTCCCGGACCGCCACGAGCTTCTTCTCGGAGAGGAGGAGCAGCGAGTACGCGCCCTCCACCCGCGAGAGCGCCTCCACCAGGCGGTCCTCCACCGCGGTCGCGCTCGACCGGGCGAACAGGTGCACGATGGTCTCGGTGTCGGTGCCGCTCTGGAAGATCGATCCCGCGTCCTCGAGCTCGGCCCGCAGCCCGTCGTGGTTCGTGAGGTTGCCGTTGTGCGCCAGCGCGATGGAGCCGTTCGCGTAGTCCACCGCGAGCGGCTGGGCGTTCTTCAGGTGCGACGTCCCCGCGGTGGAGTACCGCACGTGCCCGATCGCGGCGTGGCCTACGAGCTCCGAGAGCTCCTTGGTGGAGAAGCCGGCCTGGACGAGCCCCATCACGCGGTGCGCGAAGAGCCGGGCGCCGTCGCTGGCGGTGATCCCGGCGGACTCCTGGCCGCGGTGCTGCAGGGCGTGGAGGCCCAGGTAGGTGATGTTGGCCGCCTCGGGGTGGCCCCAGATCCCGAACACGCCGCACATGCCTGGCGGTCTAGCACGCCCGGGGTGGGGCTCGTGGGCTTCTGGAGCGCGAGCCCGGCGTGGGCTGCTTCCGGCGTTTGCTCCTCGGCGCCGGGGCGACCTGCTGGCGCCCACGCGGCGGCGGGGCTCGGCGCCGCGCCAGGCGCTACTCGAACTTGCCCGTCACCGACAGGAACGTGAGCTTGTCGTTCGTCTCACGCAGGCGCACCGTGAGCATGCGGACGAAGCTCCAGAGGACCTCGTAGGCGAGGTCCTTGTGCAGGAACAGGAGATCCTCGAAGGAGTCCTTCGGCAGCGTGAGCAGGCGGCAGCGCTCGTGCACGCGCGCGTCCGCCGAGCGCGGCGCCGAGTCGATGAGGGCCATCTCGCCGAAGACCGCGCCGGGCCCGAGGATCGCGAGCGCCTCTTCCCCGATGCCGGGGACGTTGCGGCTGATGCGGATGCGCCCCTCGAGGATGATGTAGAGCTTGTCGCCCACCTGGCCGTGCTCGAAGATCAGCTGTCCGAGGCCGTGCGTCTCCTCCGCCACGACCCGCCCGATGAGCTCGAGGGCGGGGCGCGTCAGGCCCTGGAACAGAGCCACCTTGGACAGGCGTTCGACGCTCTCCTCGAGGTCCACGGGGTGAGTCTATGCCGCGGGGGCCCTACCGACGGAATTTCACGCGGATCGGGGGGGTCGTGGCGGTCGTCTTTTGTCCGTCCTTGTCGAGCCCTGGCTCGTACCGGCGGCCCAGCGCGCAGCGCCTGGCGGCCCGACCGAAGCCGGACCCTGGATCGGCGATGACGCTGATGGAGGCCGGCGAGCCGTCCGGCTTCACCGTGACCACGATGGTGGCGACCGCGGAGTCCTTGCCCTCCGCGTCGGCCTCGGCCGGGAACGGGCAGCTCCACTCCGAGGAGCCCGCGAGGGTCGCGGGCTTCGAGCGGTCCACCTTCGGCGGCGCCGTGGTCTTCTCGCCGCCGCCGTTGCCCTTGGGGTCGCCGTCGATCTTCGTCTTCTGGTTGGGGTCGACGCGGTCGGTGCCCTTGCCCTTGGGATCGACCAGGCCGGTGATGGGCCCCTGGCTGCCGTCGTGATCGTAGACCCCGTCGAAGTCCTCCGGCTGCTGGCCGTTCTCCTTCGCCGTCACCAGGTCCGGGGGAGCGGCGGCCTTCTGCGCCGTCTTTTCCTTGTAGATGTCCTCTTCGGGGGGCTTCTGCTTGACCTGCTCCGGCGGCTCCTCGGGCGGCGGCGGCTCCGGCTCCTCGGGCTTGGGCGCCTCCTCTTTCTTCTTCTCGGGGGCGGTGTCCACCTCCTGCGTCGC
This sequence comes from uncultured Polyangiaceae bacterium, assembly GCA_964492175.1. Taxonomy (GTDB): domain Bacteria; phylum Myxococcota_A; class Polyangia; order Polyangiales; family Polyangiaceae; genus Xiheicaenibacterium. The sequence continues at coordinate 6,823 of CAZBJI010000183.1, forward strand.
CCAGAAATAGGCGTGCGCCTCGGTCCGCGCCTCGCGCACGAACTCCCCCATGCTCAGCAGGGCGACGGCGACGCGGACGACGACGTAGCCGTGCACGAGCGCCGCGATCGTGACGCCGATGCCGAGCCCGACGCGGATGTCTCGGCTCCCGACGCCGAGGATGGGTGCGAGGAGGTCCGCGCTCGGACCCGCTGGGAGGGCCTCCACGTGCGACGGAGGGAGCGCGGGGCTGGTCATTTGGGCTTGATGTCGACGGCTCCGGGCTCGGCCTTCGTGGGGGAGGCGCCGAAGGCGATCCGGCTGATGCCGGCCTGCCGCAGCAGATCCACCACACGCATCACCCGCCCGTGGGGGACGGTGGCGTCGGCTCGGATCGTAGCGCGAAGCTCCGAGTTCTTCGAGAGCGCTTCCTTCGCGAGGGGCATCACGCGCTCGATCTCGTCCACCTTCTTGCCGTCGACGAACGCGTCTCCGTTCGGCGCGAGGTCGACCCCGAAGAGCACCTGCTGGTCTTGGCCCTTCGCCACCTTGGGCAAGTCCATCGGGACGCTGAGGCTCGCGATGATCCGCGCGGTCACCATCATGATGATGAGGAGCACCAAGCAGACGTCGACGAGGGGCGTGACGTTGATGCCGGAGATGATCCCGTCGTCGTCGTCCCCAGCCGCGCTCGCCATCAGGCCTTCTCCTCGTCGTCGCCGCGGTCTTCCTCTCCGTCGTCCGGGGCCGCAGGCTTGGACTCGGCCTTTCCGCCCTTCTTGGGCTCGGCCTTCTTCGCCTTGTCCCTCGAGCCGCCGTCCTTGGAGGCGACCTCCTCGGTCACTCCGCGGTAGGGTGAGAAGACCGGGTTCGTGCTCTTCAGGTGCGAGAGGAGCACCCGCGAGAGCGCCTCCGTGGTCGCCAGCGTGGACTGCGGGATGCGCAGAAAGACGTTGGTT
>CAZBJI010000183.1:7770-15732 GCA_964492175.1 uncultured Polyangiaceae bacterium
TTCGCGCTACGATCCGAGCCGACGCCACCGTCCCCCACGGGCGGGTGATGCGCTGAAAGACGTTGTTTGCGGCGACCGCCGGGATGGCGACGCCGATGCCGACGGCGGTGGCCACGAGCGCCTCGCCGATGCTCGACATGACCGCCTGCGGGGCGAGCTGCGCCGACCCGGCCTCGAGCTTCTGGGAGCCGAGCGCGTCGAAGGCCATGACGACGCCGATGACCGTGCCGAAGAGGCCGATGAACGGGGCGTTGTTGCCGAGGGTGGCCAAGAAGGCGAGGCGTCGCTCGAGCTTCACCCGCTGCAGGGCCTTGGCGCCCTCCATCGCCTCCTCCGCCGCGGCTGCGCCGCGGTGCGCGGCCGCCAGACCGGCGCAGACCACCGCCGCCTCGGCGGACGGCGACTGGGAGAGACGCTTTTGCGCGGACTCGATCGAGGCGTCGAGGGCGTTCTGCAGGTCCTTCGCGAGGCGCGCGAGGTCGTCGCGCAGCGAGTTGTAGAACCAGGCCCGCTCCAGGATGATCGCTACGGAGATGACGGACAGCGCGATCATGAGCCACATGACCCACGCGGCGCCCGTGCTCACCATGACGCGCTTCAGCCAGTCGACGAGGTTCATCTAGTCCTTTTCCTTCGCGGGGGTCCCGGCGCCCCGGGGCGCCGAACACTCTTCTTGCCGCTCTCTCGGTGCGATGTCGAGCCCGAAGCACTGGGCCTACGCGCCGGCCGCGGGAACGGTGGCTTCTCGCTCGTCGAGGGGGGGGTGCAGGCGGAGGCGCTCGCGCCGCGCTCGGTCGAAGGAGCCCGAGCGTCGAGGAGCCCGCCGTCGGCCGGTCAGTCCCGCCCCGAGGCCTCTCCTCCGGCGTCCGCCGCCGCGTCCTCCTCATGGGCAGCCGGTCCTTGGACGAGCTCGCACGCCCAGCCGAGGAGCGTGGTGGCGTAGGCGCCTTTCGGCAGGACGAACCGGGCCCGGACGCCCTCCTCGACCGGCTCCACCAAGAGGTCTCGGGGGAAGATCCTGAGGGGACGCCTGCTGCCCTCGCCGAGCCTCCGGGCCGCTTCGAGGTCTGCCACGGTGAGGCCTCGGCGGGCGAGCGCGCTCTCCTCTACCTCGCGCGGCGCTCCCTCCGGCCAGCGCATCGACGCCCCGAAGATCGGGCCCGTGGCGGAGAGCGCCCCGTCCTGCCCCCGCGCTTCGGCGTCCTCGAGCTCGGCGCCGCCGAGAGGGACCAGGAACATGCCGCCCGAGTCGTGCTTCTTGGCGAGATCACCGGGGAGCACGCAGCGCCACGTCCCCGCCGCCACCCGGGCCGCGAGGACGTCGTTGAAGAGGAGCGCTTGCAAGGAGGAGAACAGGAGGCGCTGGAGCCGGCGGTCTTTGGGCGGCCGCGCGGCCCCCCGGAGCCACGCGAGCGCGCGGTCGGGGTTGTCGCCGTCGCGCCCGAAGCGCTGCGCGCCGAACGTGTTCGGGACGCCGCGCGCGGCGGCCGAGAGCCGCTGCACGACCCGGTCGCGGTCGCCGCCGCCGAGGCCTCGCAGGGTGATGTCGAAGCGGTTGCCCTCGAGGTGACCGGGCTTCAGCTTGTTGCCGTGGCGGGCGTGCCCGAGGATCTCCAAGCCCTCCTGCTCGAGCGCGCCGAGCAGCGGCCCCGCGTCCGTCTTCAGCGGCAGCGGGAACGACGCCGTCTGCGACGTGACGGCCTCCTTGTCCTTCATCCCGGCGAAGCCCGCCTCGCGCGGGCCGATCCCGAGGGCGCGCGCGATCGCCGCGACCGCCTGCTCCGTCGTCAGCCGTCGCTTGCGGAACGTGACGAAGACGTGCTCCCCGGCGCCCGACGGTGCGTACGCCGGGATCTCGTCCACCACGAAGTCTTCGGGCTGCTCCTTGAAGCGCGCGCGCGGCAGCGGCGCCCCGTCCATGTCGTGCATCGTCATCGAGCGCCGTTCACTTTCCCGTCATCGCCGTGACCGAGTAGCAGAGGGTGTGGGTCTGGAGCTGACGCGGCCGGCCTCGGCGAGCCGCCCGGCCGGCGTCGGTTCCAGAGCTACACGCATGGGACGGATCGTGCCTCGCGGTCGGAGCGGCTCCGGCGCGCGGGGCGAGAGCGCCGCAGTTTCTCTTTGATCCACGCCGCGGGCCATGTGAAAAACGGCCCGCACGGTCACCGGAGGCACCCGAAGCATGTGGGAGGCACGGACTCTGTCGAAGCGGCTCACCGCCTTCGCCGTCACCGGCGCGGGCTTGGTGCTCGCGCTCGCGTTGCCCGAGCCACCCGCCGTGCTCCTCGCGGAGGCGGAGGCCGGCGACTGCCCGAAGGGCATGGCGTCCATCGGCGGGGACTTCTGCATCGATCGGTTCGAGGCCGCCACCGAGGAGATCGCCGCGCCCCGCAAGGGAAAGCGCGCGCCGAAGGTCCTCGGCAAGCACTCCGCGTTCGAGCCCGCCGACGGCGTGTTCCTCATGGCCGTGAGCGAGAAGGGGCGCGTCCCCCAGGGGTACGTCAGCCGCGACGACGCCGAGGAGGCGTGCCTGAACGCGGGCAAGCGCCTCTGCACCGACGACGAGTGGCTGCGCGCGTGCCGCGGCAAGAAGCCGACGACGTATCCCTACGGCGACGACCACCAGCCGGGGCACTGCAACGACACCGGTGTGTCGAGCTTCAACCTCCTCTTCGGGCCCGGCAACAACCAGCCCCCGGAGCAGAGCGTCTACACCCGCGAGAACATGAACGATCCGCGGCTGAACAAGATGAAGGGGACGGTCGCGCGCACCGGGAGCTTCCCGAAGTGCAAGAACTCCTTCAAGGTCCACGACATGGTCGGCAACCTGCACGAGTGGACGGCGGATCCGGAGGGCACCTTCCGCGGCGGCTTCTACTTGGACACCAGCATCAACGGCAGGGGCTGCGACTACCGGACGGGAGCCCACGACGCGAAGTATCGCGACTACTCCACCGGGTTTCGCTGCTGCTTCGGCGGCGCGGAGCAGAAGCGCGCCGACAAGATCCTGAAGGCCCGCGCCACCGCGGGGCGCGACGACGAGACCAAGCGCGTCGCCACGAAGGAGTCAGGCAAGAAGGACGCTGGCAAGAAGGCTGGCAAGAAGGACGCCGCCGCCGGCGTGACGAAGGCCAAGAAGAAGCCGAAGAAGCGGGAGCGCGGCTGATGTTGCGGCGCGACGCGATCGGGGCCGCGGGCGCCGCCGCGCTGGGCGTGGCCTCGGGGGCTTGCAAGGATCCAGCGGTCGCCACGCCCGCGCCCTCGGGCGCGCCGAGCTCTTCGGCCGGCTCGACCGCCTCGCCCGACGCGAGCAGGCTGCTCGGCAAGACGGGCCTGTCGGTGGGCGCGTTCTCGCTCGGCGGCGAGGGGGTCCTGCGGACGCACGGCCGCGCGGCCGAGGCGGTCCCGGTCATCCTCGAGGCGCTGCGGCTGGGCGTGCGCTACTGCGACACGGCGCCAGCGTACGCCTCCAGCCAGGACTACTACGGCGCCGCGTTCCGTGAGGCGGGCAAGGCGGCGAGGGACGGCGTCGTCCTCGCCTCCAAGACGCACCTCCGGGACCGGGACGGGTCGCTGCGCCTCCTCGACGACAGCCTGCGGCGCCTCGGCACGGATCGGCTGGACGTCTGGCAGCTCCACGATCTGCGCACGCGCGAGGATCTCGACGAGATCTTCGGCAAGGGCGGCGCGATCGAGGCGGTCGAGCGCGCGAGGTCGGACGGCCGCGTGCGGCTGGTGGGCATCACCGGCCACCACGACCCGGACATCCTGCTCGAGGCGATGCGTCGCTACCCGGTGGACACGCTGCTGGCCGCGATGAACCCGGCCGATCCGCGCAAGCTCCCGTTCCTCACCTCGGTCGTGCCCGCGGCGCGTGAGAGGGGCGTCGCCGTCATCGGGATGAAGGTCCTCGGGCGGGGGGATCTGGTCGATCACGGCGTCGCGTCGCACGCCGAGCTGATCCGGTACGCCGCGACGCACGCCGACACCGTCATCATCGGGTGCAAGAGCCCGGCGGAGGTGCGCGCCAACGTCGAGGCCGCGCGCGCCCTGTCTCCCATGAGCGGCGACGAGCTGCGCTCTCTCGAGGCGCGCGTCGCGCCCAAGGCGCACCTCTACGACACGTTCAAGGCCTAGCGCGGTGCGTCCTGCGTGCCCCGTCGCGCTCACTCGTGCGGCATGCGGTCGCGGGCGCTCCGGAAGTGCTGCAGCGGGGAGTAGGCGTAGAAGTTCGAGACCCGCGAGGTGTAGAGGCACGCGTACTCCTCCACCTGGTCGCCGAAGCTCGAACGGTCGTCGGCCTCCTTCATGAGCGAGCCCCAGTAGGGGTGGAAGCACGCGTCGATCCTCCGCTCGAGCTCGTCGACGCGGTGGTCTGTCGATCGCATCTGCCCCCGGATCCGCTCTACGGTCCGCTTCACCCGGACGCGCTCGGCGTCGAGGCCGGCGCGCTCCGCGCCCACGGTCGGCTCGTCCAGCCGGCGGGACAGCTCCTTGAAGCGGCCCTGGTAGAAGCGGAGCTGATCCTCGAGCTCCTCGCGCCGGACCCACAGCTCGTGGACCTGCTCGATCTCGGTGCGGCACGCCTCGGTCGCCTCGACCTCGCCCTCCATCTCCTGGATGATCATGGCGGTGCGCCACGCGCTCTCGCGCTTGGAGCGGAGGATGTCCCCGTAGATGTGGTCGCCGACGTAGAGGATCCGGTCGCCGCTGGTCCCGAGCGCCCGCTCGAGGTCGAGGAGGTTGCCGCCCTCGTACACCGAGCCGCGCTCGAGCGGCAGCGTCGCGGGCCTGAGCTCCTCGCCTTGGCGGAGCAGGAGCGGCCGAGACTCCTGGAAGAACGCGGGCTTCGCGGCCGCGACCACGAACACGTCGAAGAAGTGTCGGAAGCTCGGGTACTCCGGCATCGCGTCCCCGAGCAGGTAGGTCATCATGCTCTGCGTGAACTTCCAGCGGCTGTTCGTGAGCAAGAACAGCCGCTTGCCCGCCGATCGGAACTTGTGGAGCGTCGCCGCGAGCAGCGGATCCCGGTCCACGAACCGGGGGAGATCCGCCTCGACGACGTCGACGATCGATCCGTCCCGGTGCGCGTCGTCGATCGCCTCCCGGATGTCGCTGAAGAGCGCGGCGTAGTCCACGGCCCGCGAGGTCGACGCGAAGTAGTCGATCGTCTTGGCGTACACGGCCGCTTCGCTGAGGGCGTAGAGGGTGTCCACCCAGTGGTAGCGGGCGCCGTTCGAGCGGATGCGCTTGGACTGGTAGTGGTGCCGGAGCTCGTCCCGGTCGAGGCGCCGCAGGCCGTGGTAGCCCTTCTGGATGTGCTTGAAGCGGTCCATCTTGAGGATGTGGCCGTGCTTCTTGTCGATCAGCAGGCCCCGGATGGGCAGGTCGACCGGGTAGTCGAGGCTCGCGAGCTCCTCGGGGTAGCCGCGCTCGACCAGCTTCTTGACCGTGGCCTGGATGCTGATCCGGTCCATCTCGGCCTGCTTGTAGATCGCCAGGGTGTAGTCCATGTCGAACCCCACCCAGTCGATTTGGCTCAGCTTCAGGCTCCGGTTCGCGAACACCCGGCGCGCCCGGGGGATCCGGGCGCCGTTCGCGGAGCTGGGCAGCAGCGCGAGCGGGAGCTCCAGCTGCTCGGCCGGTGTTCGGTAGAGCACTCCCTACAGCTTAGTGGACCTCGTCCGGTGGAAACGGAGTTTTCCCAAAGCTCGGGGGGGCGGTGCACCCTCCCAGATCGTGGCGTTCCCCGCGGCGGGACCCTGCGGTGGGCTGGAAAAGCCCCCTTGGGCCGTATTAGAGTCGACCCTCAGCATGAGCTTTGCGGAGCCGAGGGTGGCCAGCCAGCGCTCTACGGGGTGGTGGCTGCAGGCGCTGAAGCGCCGGAGGGAGCGGATGTACGAGGAGGGGCTCGACCTGTCGCGCCCCGTCGACTGGGGCTCGGAGGAGGAGCGGCTGGCGGCCATCGCCTTCTTCAACGCGGCGTTTCGGGCCGAGGAGTCGGGCCTCCGGCAGGCGCACGAGCTCGCGGAGGAGGTGGCCGCGCTGGACCCGGAGCTGGCCGAGACGCTCCGCCTGTACGGCGACGAGGAGGGGTGGCACCGGGAGCTGCTCACGGAGTTCCTGGCCTTCCTCGGCGGAGAGGTCCGCCCCATGGGCCGCGTCACGGGCACGTTCTTCCGGCTGTACGCGCGCGCGAAGCGGATGGAGTCGATCGTCCTCGTGAACCTCATGTTCGAGACCATCGGATCGACCACGTACCGGATGGCCTTGTCGCGGGTGAAGCACCCCGCGGTCAGGCCCATGCTCACGATCCTGACCCGCGACGAGTCCTTCCACGTCCCGCTCAACGTCCACTTCCTGCGTCACGCGATGAAGGGGCGGACGCGGCTCGAGCGCGCCCGGCTGCGAGCGCTCTACAAGCTCGTCTTCGTCGCGCTCCTAGGCAGCGCCTACGCGAGCCGACGCCGCGCGCAGGCGTTCGACAAGATCACGTTCCGCGAGCTCGCGCGGGCGTACGCCGAGCACCTCGCGGCGCTCTTCGCGCGCGAGCCCGAGCTCGGCTTCACGCCTCCACCGCTGGTCCTCCGGCTGCTCGGGATCGACGAGCGAGGGCTCGGCGCGAGCGAGGCGGCGCGGGTGACCAGCGTCGAGGAGGCGGAGAAGGCCGTCGACCGGGGCGGGACCGTCGTCACGGCGCTCTGACGCCGAGCGGCGCGCCGTCTCGCAGCACCGTCCGCGCGCGGATCGTCCCCCACGGCTGGACGAGCGCGGCCTCGTGCGGGAGGTCCCAGAGCGCGACGTCGGCGCGCGCCCCCACGCGCAGGACGCCGACGTCGTCGAGCGCGAGCGAAGCCGCCGCCTCCCGGGTCGCGCCGAGGAGCGCCTCCGCGACCGAGAGCCCGTAGGCGCGCACCGCGAACGCGAGCGCGAGCTGCAGGCTCTCCGTCGGGGCCGTGCCGGGGTTCGCGTCGCTCGCGACGACGAGGCCGAGCCCCGCCGCGCGCAGCGCGGCGATGGGGGGAGGCGCCTGCCCCAGGGTGAAGCTCGCGACGGGGAGCAGCACGGCGCGGGCTCCGGCGCGGGCGAGGGCGGCCGCGCCCGCCTCCGACACGTGCTCCACGTGGTCCGCCGACCGCGCGCCGAGCTCTGCGGCGAGCTCGGCCCCGCCGACGTCGGCGAACTGCCCCACGTGGGCCCTCACGCCGAGGCCGAGCTCGGCCGCGCGCTGGAAGAGGGGACGCGCGTGCTCCACCGAGAAGGCGCTCCGGTCGATGTAGGCGTCGACGAAGCGGGCGAGCCCGAGCCGGGCGACCTCCGGCAGATCCTCCCGCGCGACCCGCGCGGCGTAGGCGTCCCTGTCGCCCGCGGCCTCGGGGGGCAGGGCGTGGAGCGCGAGGTAGGTGGGCACGAGGCGAGGCAGGTGGGGCCGTGAGCCCGCGGCCGCGATGGCGCGCAGCTGCTTCAGCTCGCTCTCGAGGGCCAGGCCGTACCCGCTCTTCGCCTCCACCGTGGTGACGCCGAGCGCCGCCATGCGCAGCAGGCGGGCCTCGAGCTCCGCGGTCAGGGCCTCCTCGCTCGTGGCGCGGACGGCGCGCGTCGTCGCCGCGATGCCGCCGCCTGCGCGCGCGATGGCCTCGTAGTCCGCGCCCTGCATGCGCATCGCGTACTCCAGGTGTCGCGAGCCGGCCCACGGCGCGTGCGTGTGCGCGTCGACGAGCCCCGGCGTCGCGAGGTCCGCCTCGAGGACCGCGGGCGCGAGGTCCCCAGGGAGGAGCGCGCGGACCTCGCCCTCGACCCCGATCTCCACCCCGCGCCCCGCCACGAGCAGGGCGGCGCCCTGCTCGATGACGCCCAGCGGGTCGGCGTGCGTGGCGCGCGCCGGATCGCAGGTGACGAGGCGCGCTGCGCGGACGAGCGTGGCGGGGGCGCGGCTCACCGCGCCCCCGCCGCGCCCGCCGC
>CAZBJI010000184.1:0-15417 GCA_964492175.1 uncultured Polyangiaceae bacterium
GGCAGGAGATCCGGCGTGAACTGGATGCGCCGGACGGACGCGCCCAGCGCCGTCGCGAACGACTTCACCAGCGTGGTCTTCGCCACGCCGGGCACGCCCTCGAGCAAGGCGTGGCCCTGCGCGAGGAGCGTGGTGAGGAGCAGGTCCACGATCCGCGGGTTCCCGACGAACACGCGCATGACCTCGCGGCGGATGAGCTCCAGGGTCCCACGCGCGGTCGTGATCTCGTCGATTGTCGCAGGCTGCGTCGTCATGATGAGGTGGGAGGGGTCCTTACGTATCCGAAGCGTTGGTGGAGCGAAAGGGGCGATCGCGGCGGCGCCGAGGGGGGTCAGCTCGGTGCGGGCTCGTCGGTGTGGTGGGGGCGGGGCTCGGGCGAGGAGACCGGTCCCATGGGGCTCTGCGCGCGGTTCCGCTCGAGCGCGCCGCACGCCTCGAGCGCCTCGCTGACCGCCGCGTGCGCCTCGTCCAGGCTCTCCTTGGACACACGAGACCCGGAGCCGGCCAGCACCGCGGCCTCCGCGCGCTGCATGCGCTGGACGACCTCCGAGAGCCGCCGCAGCGCCTCTACGTCGAGGGCGCCGGAGCGTCGCAGCGCCTTCTGAACCGCGTCCGCCGATGGGTTCGCGTCCAGATCGAAGCGCGCCGCGACCCCCTCGAACAGCGCGGACTTCAGCTCGAGCAGCACCAGGCTTCGGGGGGACGAGGGTGCGGCGAGCATCGCGAACCGCCCGGCCACGCCGCCGCGCGCCACGAGCGGGACGGGGCGCGCGTACCGGGGCAGCGGGCTCTTGTAAGGGCGGCCCGAGGCTCGCACCACCCAGACCGCGAGGAGCGCGATCCCGATCGCCGAGAGCAGCGCCAGCATCCACGGCGGGAGCCCGGACTTGCGCGCCTCGGCCAGGTTGTCGGCGATCGACCGGAGGGCCTCCTCGATGTCTCGGCCGAGCGTCCGCTCGCCGCCGACCGAGCCCTCCTGCTTGAAGGCGTTCGTGATCACGAAGAGCCGCCCTTGCCCGCGGTCGCCGTCGTTCGCGAGGTAGCGGACCAGGCCCGCGCCGAACGCGCGGTTGCCCGGGTACCGCAGCATGGAGTTCATGAGCGCCGACGGATCGCTCATGGCGAAGAGCCGCCCCTTGCCCACCTGGCCCGCGACGGCCACGATGGCGTCCTCGGATCCCGCGCACCGGACCTTCAGCACCGGCGACAGGTCCGGGTGGAGCAGGGCGGTGGGGTGGTTCAAGACGAGCTGACGCACGTTGGCGACCACGGGGTGAGGGGCGCCGATCTGGCCTCGCTGGACCTCGAGCCACGGCTCCGCGATGGGGAGCTCCGGGTTGTTACGCAGCGCGGCGAGGGGCCTCCCCGGGAGCGCGACCCGCTCGATCTTGAACCGGCGGAGGAGCTCGTCCCCGCGGCCGTAGTCGTCCAGGATGGCCAGGCGCCCGCCGAGCTTCATGAACTCCGTGGCCTCGGCGGCGTTGAGATCGTTGGTCGGGTGCATGACCAGCACGCCGTCTTCGGGCTTGACCGCGGACCAGTCGAGCGACGCGACCGGCTTGACGCGCTCGGCGCCGAGCTCCGTCTTGGCGATCTGGAAGAGCTCGGCGCCTCCCTCCCAGCCCGCGTCGGCGACGTCGAACGGGGCCGCTCGGGCTCGGCTGGTGGTCAGCGCGACGGCGGCGCCGACAGGGGCCGCGGCGACGAGCGACAGGAGGGCGCGGCGCGTCGTAGGCAACGGCGCATCTTAGCCGCGCCTGCGAAGAGCGGGTCACTGGACTTGTGCTCGGTCGGTTGCTACGTTCCCTGTGATTGGGTCGCTCAAGGTCCTGGCGGGTTGATCCGTTCAGGCCAAGGAGGGCAGAGTGCTTCCTCCGTTCATCATTGAGCAAATTCGGCAACGAGAGGAGCGTGAGCGGGCTCGCCACCAAGAGCAGCCGACGCTCGATCTGCCTCTCGAGCCGACGCTGCCGGTGCGCCATCGCTCCGGACCGCACGAGGACGACGATCCGGATCCGGATCGCGGTGTCATCGTGGTGGACCTCGGCGGCGGCTGATCCCGGGCGCCGCGCCGGGCCGCGAGCCCGGCGGGCGAGGGAGTCCGAGCGCGCGAACCTGACCAGCGGCGCCCCTGGCTCCTTGACCAGGGGGGAGCCATGGCCTAGTGTCCCGCGCCTTCCCGCCTCAGGGAAGAACCACGAGGTAGATCTCCGCCATGGCCGTTCGCATCCGCTTGGCCCGCATGGGCACGAACAAGACCCCCTTCTATCGCATCGTCGTCGCGGACGAGCGCAGCCCCGCGCGGGGTCGCTTCATCGAGCGGGTCGGCACGTGGGATCCGCGGCGCTCGGAGCTCCGCATCGAGGGTGCTCGCATCCAGCACTGGCTCGACAAGGGCGCCAAGCCCACCCACACGCTCTCTCTGCTCCTCAAGACGGCGAAGGCCGCAGCGCCTGCCGAGCCGAAGGCCTGAGCCGGTGAGCGAGCTCTCCAACCTCGGCAGGCTGGTGCAGGTCGTGGCGCGCGCCCTCGTCGACGAGCCGGACAAGGTCGTCGTGCGGGAGTCTCAGGGGCAGCACCCGCGGGTCGAGCTCAGCGTCGCCCCCGACGACATCGGCAAGGTCATCGGCAAGGACGGTCGCACCGCCCAGAGCATCCGCACGCTCCTCGCCGCCGCGTCGAACCGCGGCGGCCGCCGGCCGCACCTCGACATCGTCGACTGAGAGACGACCTCGACGAGGGATATCGTCGACGAAGCCTGCCCAGGAGAACGGCGGCGCCACGCGGGTCCGCCAAGCGTCTCCGGGCGGTCGTCAGCGCGTCGAGCGCCGGCCTACTTCCGGACGTGGATGACGATCTGCTCGCTCTCGAGCGGAGCGATCCACCGCCACCCCACCGGCACCTCGGGGCCCGCCCACGTGAAGAGGCGCTTGGCGTCGATGGGGGTCAACGTGACGTTGTGATAGCCGCGCGCTTCGCCGGCCGGCTCGCTCCAGTAGCTGCCGACGATCGAGAAGCCGGGCGAGAACTCCAGCGCCCACGGCGCGTCGTACACGTCGTGGGTCTGGCCGACCTCGCGTGGATCGAGCGCCGCCGTCAGCGCCTTCTTCTCGATCTTGAACGTGCCTTGGGCGGTGGACGCGGTGGTGAGGGGATCTCCGACGACGTCCTGTCCGCTCGAGATGAGCGTCGCGTAGAGGGGCGTCTTGCCTTGGTAGAGGGTCATGGTCTGCAGCGCGAGGCTGACGTCGACCCACTTCGTGTCGGCCTGCACGAAGTCCGGGAGCTTGCTCCGCTTGACGATCTTGATGACGTCTTGCGCGCGGTACCACCGCCCGTCTACCGCCTCCTCGTAGCGCACCATCTCGACCGTGCGGAACTTGCCGGAGAGGTGGACCGCGTGCCTGCGCTCGACCTCTTCGTCGTCCAGGCGCTTGGCCTTGCCGCGGGTGAGCTCGTACGGACACACCTCGTGCCGGAGCACGAACGCGAGCGGCAGCGTCTTGTCCTTGGTGAGGTCGACGCCGTGCCACGTCGAGCCGAGCGCCGGCTCGAGCCGATCGATCGCGACGTAGCGACCGTCGGGCGTCACGCCGAAGGGTCGCGGCCCAGCCGGCCCCTCGGTGACGGCGCCGCCGATCAGCGCGACGCCGCTTCCCCGCCGCAGCACCGCGGCGACGAGCGGCGCCGAGCCGGTCGACGCGACCGGGGCCGCGGCGAGCTTCAGGTACGACGCGACCGTTCGGCGCCCGTCCTCGTCCACGCCGTCGCCAGAGCGCGCGATGACGGCCGGGCCGGTCGCGACCCCGTGCTCGTCGATCGGCACGTCGTTCGAGCCGGCGCGCAGGCTCCTGTCCTTCTCCTTCGCGACGCGCGTGAGGTGCTTCTGCAGGTCGGGCTCGCTCTCTTGCTGCTCGGCGAGCGTGGGCAGGCGCCCGTAGAGCGGCGTCGCGGAGCGGACGCTGGCGTGTCGGAACGGCAGGGCGCGGCTCGTATCCACGGCGATCGCGCCCGTGGCGTCGAGCGCGACGTCGGGTGACGCGCACACGAACCCTCGGGGTCGAACGGGGTAGTAGCCCCCCTCGCAGTCGGCGGTGGTCTTGTAAGCCTTCTCGGCGCGCGCGACCGAGCCCCCGAACCGGAGCGCGCCGATCTGCGTCCCGTTCTTCGCCGGGCGGTCCAGCACCGGCACGTCGGAGATGCGCGCGGTGAGCCGCGGTCCGTCCTCGGGCGGCATGGGGACGTTCGGGATCCCTTCGTCCGCCTCCTCGGCGGAGGCCGTCTTGGACAGTGCGATGTCGCCGTTCCCCCCCTTGCAGCTCGCGGCCGCGAGGAGCGAGATCGCGACGAGCGTGATCGACCGCGGACTCGCTGTCATGGGCGGGGGATGCCCGAAGGGAGCCCGAAGGGCCAAGAAAGCGGCGGCGTCGCCTGCGCGCTCGGGCGCGGCCGACCGGGCGCGGGAGGAGCTAGCGTCGCAAAGACCTCATCAAGGATCCGAGAGAGCCCAGCCCAAGCACGCGGCTCGACGCGAGAAACCCGACGAGCGCCGTGGCGAGGACGATCCCCGCGACCAGCACCGCGTGCAGATCGTATGAAGCACATGCGACGCGAGCGCCCAACCCCGCGCCGGCCGTGGCGATTCCGCAGACGCCGACGCGAACGAGAGGGGCCTCGGCGAGGCCGGCGCCGCCGAGCGTCCCGCCCACGAGCTTGACGAGCAGCGCGGCCTCGACCCACGCGGCCACGGCGGCGCCGACGACCACGCCGCCGACGCCGAGCGTCCCCATCGTAGCGATCGCGATCCCGGTGCTGACGACCACGCGCACGGCGGCGTACCGCGCTGGCCGCGCGGTGTCTCCCAGCGCGAACGCGGTCGCGCCGAGCACGCGGCCTGCGGCGTTGGCCGGCAGGCCGGCCGCGTAGAGCGCGAGGACCTCCGCGACGTCCGCGGCCGAGCCGGCGCCGAAGCTGCCTCCGCGAAAGAGCAGGTCGGTCACCTCGGGGGCCAACGCGCCGAAGACCGCGGCGGCAGGCACGGCGAGCGTCGAGACGCGGGTCAGGCTGCGGGAGAGCGACGCCCGCAGCGCGGCGCGGTCGCGATCTCGGTCCGCGGCCTGCTCGGCCATCTTTGGGAGCGCGGCGGCGGCCTCTCCCGTCCCGAGCACGGCCATGGGCAGGAGGTAGATCGTTTGTGCGTAGGCGAGCGTCGCGATGGCGCCTGGGCCGAGCAGGCTCGCGAGGAGCGTGTCGACGAGCCCCGAGAGCTGCATCACGCCGCGCCCGAGGAGCGCGCCCGGCACGCGGCGCACGGCCTCGGAGAGCCCGTCGGCCCCGCGGTCGAGCGACGGCCAAGCCCGCCCGAGGAGGCGCCGTACCGGTACGAACAGCACCACCGCCTGGAGCGCGGCGCCGCCGAGCGCGCCCCACGCGACGCTCCGCGCGATCCCGCCCTCGTCCTGACCCAGGACGGATCCCGCATACGCGAGGGCCGCGATCTGCGCGGCGCTCCAGACCACCGGCGCCGCGTACGGCAAGAGGAACCGACCGTGCGACGTCAAGATGCCGAGGGCCCAGGCTCCGAGCACCAGGAGCCCGGTCATCGGAAACACGATCCGGACGAGCTCGACGGTGAGCGCCAGGCGGTCGCCCGCGAGGCCCGGCGCGAGCAGGGCCGCGAGCGAGGGCGCGAAGAGCACGCCGGCCAGCGAGAGCAGCAAGGCGGCGGCGATCACCACGCCGAGGGCGGCGCGGGCGAACCGGCTCGCGACGTCTGCCCCCTGGAGTCGGAGCCGCACGTACACTGGCACCAGCGACGCGCTCAGCGTCCCTTCTCCGAGGAGGTTCTGCGTGAGATTTCCAATGCGAAAGGCCGCGGTCACGGCGTCCGCTGCGCCGCTCGTGCCGAGGTAGTGCGCCAGGAACCGCTGCCGCACGAAGCCGACGAGGCGGGAGGCGAGGATTCCGGCCGTGGCGAGCGCAGCCGACCTTCCTTCTCTCGTCGCGGACACCGGATCTCCTTGACGCACGTTGCGTGAAGCAGCGAGCCGGCGGTCGTGCCGCGCCGGCGACGCACCCCAGCTGGGGCAGGTCGTGCGCCCACCACCGTCGTGCACCCACCACCTTCGTGCACTCCGGGCGGCGGGGCAAGCCGAGGGTGCGGCGAGCCACGAACGAGGCCGCATCGTGCCGTTTGTGGTATGTGCAGAATCCGGGTCGTTTACCGATGTCTCGCTTGGACCCCCAGACGCCCCCCGAGGCGAGCCACGGCGCTCAGGAGCCCTTCGGGCCGGAGTCCGGTGGACCCTTCGCGCGCCACCGCGACCTCAGCGTGTGCCTGGTCGACATGAACGCGGGCCACGTCAACCAGGCGATGCGCTGCTTCCGCGGCATCGTGACGGCGTTCTTCGATCGCGTTCGCCGGCACAACCCCGGCCTGCCATGCAGGCTCATCGAGGTGTCGCCGCGGGACACCAACGCGCCGATCCCCCGCGACTGCGACATCTACGTCGGCTCCGGAGGCCCCGGCTCGCCGTTCGACGGCGACGACCAGCCGTGGTTCGCCGACTTCAGGCGCTTCCTCGACTGGATGCTGGTGGAGGCGCGCCGCACCGACGAGGATCAGCGCTCCCTCTTCGGCGTCTGCTACACGTACGAGCTGCTCGTGCGCATGACCGGCGTCGCCGAGGTCACGATGCGGGACAGCCGCAAGTTCGGCGTCATGCCCGCGTACACGACCTCCTACGGGCGCAAGCACCCGCTGTTCGCGCCGTTCAAGGACCGCCTGTTCGCGTTCGAGCACCGCCACTGGGAGGCCATCAACCTGGACAAGGATCGCCTCGCGGATCTGGGCGGGGGGCTGCTGGCGCAGGAGAGCCGAGACGGGTACTCGAAGGGGCAGGGCCTGCTCGGCTTCGATCTCGGTCCCGGCATCGAGGCGGTGCAGTTCCACCCGGAGGCCGATCGCGCGGGGGTCATCAGCTGGGTCGCGCGGCCCGAGCAGGCCGCGGCGTTCCGCGCGACCTACGGCGAGGAGACCTACCAGGCGATGCTGCGGACGCTCGATGATCCCAAGCGCCTGGCCATGACCTACGCGCTCGTCATCCCGGGCTTCCTCCAGCGGCGGTTCAACGCCACGGCCAAGAGCCGTGGCTACCGTGATCTGCCGCCCCCGTCGGGGGAGGACGTGATGGCCGCCTTCCAAGGGGAGCCGGCCGCTTCGGTGGTCCCTCCGCCGCTGTCCTCCCAGCCGTCCGTCCGCGCGAACGTCTGAGGGCGCGCCGCGGGTACTTCCCGTGCGCGGCGAGCTGGCGTATTCGCTCGAGCGATGCGCACCCTCTCTCCTGCACTCGTCGACGAGGCCGTCGCGACGATCCGGCTGCTCGCCGTGGACGGCGTGGAGCAAGCGAGCTCCGGGCACCCCGGGACGCCCATGGCGCTCGCCCAGATCGCCTTCGAGCTTTGGATGGGGCACCTCCGCTACGATCCCACCGCGCCGGATTGGCCCGACCGCGACAGGTTCGTCCTCTCGTGCGGCCACGCGTCGATGCTGCTCTACGGCATGCTGCACCTCTCCGGCTACGACCTCAGCCTGGACGATCTGAAGCGCTTCCGGCAGTGGGGGTCGAAGACGCCGGGCCACCCGGAGATCCACCTCACCCCCGGCGTCGAGACGACCACGGGGCCGCTGGGGCAAGGGATCGCGAACGCGGTCGGCATGGCGCTCGCGCTCAAGATGCGGGAGGCCCGACTCGGTCGGCCTGGCCTCGTCCGCGCCAGGGTCTTCGGGATCGCCTCCGACGGCGATCTCATGGAGGGCGTGAGCGGGGAGGCCTCGAGCCTGGCGGGCCACCTCGGCCTCGACAACCTCGTGTTCTTCTACGACGACAACGACATCACGATCGACGGTGACACGAAGCTCGCCTTCAGCGAGGACGTGAGGAAGCGCTACGAGTCCTACGGGTGGGCCACGTGGAGCATCGATGGCCATGATCCGGCGGAGATCCGCGCGGCGCTCGACGAAGCCACCAAGCACCGCGGTGCCCCCAAGCTCATCTGCGCCAAGACGCGGATCGGCATCGGCGCGCCGACCAAGGAGGGCTCGCACAAGGCGCACGGCGAGCCGCTCGGGGCGGCGGAGGTGAAGGGGACGAAGGAGAAGCTCGGCTGGGCCCCGGACCGGACGTTCCACGTCCCCGAGGCGGTCTCGGCGCTCTTCGCGGAGCGCGCGAAGGACGGCCGAGCGGCCCGCGCGGCGTGGGAGTCCGAGCTCGCCGCGCTCGTAGGCGGGGGCGGGGAGGCCGCGGCGCTCTGGAAGCAGCTCTCGACGAAGGCGGTGCCCGACGACCTGCTCGCGGAGCTCTGCGCTGCGGCGCCGCTGAAGGACGCCGCCACGCGCGTGTCCGCGGGCGTGGTCGAGCAGCGCGCGGCCGCCCTGGTCCCCTCGCTCGTCGGAGGCTCGGCCGACCTGAACCCCTCGACCAAGACCTACATCGAGGGCTCGCCCGCCGTGAAGAGGGGGGAGTACCTCGGCCGCAACATCCACTTCGGCATCCGAGAGCACGCGATGGGCGCGGTCATGAACGGCATGGCGATGACCGAGGGCTTCATCCCCTTCGGGTCGACGTTCCTCGTCTTCGCCGACTACATGCGCCCCACGATCCGCCTCGCCGCCATCTCGCACCTGCAGAGCGTCTTCGTGTTCACCCATGACAGCCTCTACCTCGGCGAAGACGGCCCCACGCATCAGCCCGTCGAGCACCTCTGGTCGCTCCGGCTCATCCCCAACGTGGACGTGGTGCGCCCCGCGGACGCGCTCGAGTGCGCGGCGGCGTGGACCCACGCGCTCACGCGGCGCGATGGCCCCACGGTGCTGAGCTTGACGCGGCAGAACGTGCCGCCGCTCGACCGCGGCGACGGGTTCGAGCCGGCCCTCCTGATGCGCGGTGGCTATGTCCTCGCGGACGCGAAGGACCCGACGCTCGTCATCGCCGCGACCGGGAGCGAGGTGTCCCTCGCGGTCGCCGCGAAGAAGCTCCTCGACGCCGACGGGGAGCGCGTTCGCGTGGTCTCGCTGCCGTGCTACGAGGCGTTCATCCGGCAGGACGAGGCCTACCGTCGCGCGGTCCTGCCACCGAAGACGCCGCGGGTCGTGATCGAGCTCGGCGTGACCACGCCGTGGCGCGCGCTGGTCGGCGAGGCTGGGCTCGTCCTCGGCCACGACGCGTTCGGGGCGTCGGCGCCGTGGAAGGTCATCGCGCGCGAGCTCGGCTTCGTGCCCGAGGCCGTGGCGAGCAAGATCAAGGCGTGGCGCGCCGCCGGGTGATCCGGAGGCGCGCGGTCAACACGCTCTGCGGTACACGTTGAGCGTGTACGGCTGGCACGAGGCGCCGCCGTAGTAGCGCACCTCCACGTTCACGTTGAAGCCGTTGTCCGCGCCGCCGCAGTCGTCGTTGCAGTAGACGACGATGGACTCGGTCTGCCCGGTGCCGTTGATCGACTGCCACGCCGGATCCGCCGCGCACCCGCTGCCCGAGAGGTAGAGGTCGTAGTCGACGCCGGGGGGAACGAGCAGCTCGAAGCGCATCGACACGTAGGAGCAGCAGCTGCTCGCCTCCTGGGCCTGGATGTTGAAGTAGCGCCCACGGGTCCCCGTCCTCGTGACGATGGGGCCCTCGCAGCTCCCGCCGGAGCCGCACAGCGTCCCGTAGTAGGCGTCCGCGGCCCAGCTGCCGAGGCCTTCCCCGGGGGTCGCGTTGCTCCAGCCGCTGTGCTGCACCTCGCAGCCGTTCGCCTGGCTCGCGTCGCAGTGCGAGTAGCCCGTGTTGCACGAGCTGATCGTGCAGGAGCCCGCGGAGCAAGCGGACGCGGCGTTCGCCAGAGTGCAGGGGCCCTCGCTGACGTTGTTGTCGCAGTCCTGATCGATGGAGTCGCACACCTCGGTGGCTGGGATCACCTGGCCGATGCAGTTGCCCCACTGGCCCGCGGTGCACGTCTGCGTCCCGGCGACGCAGGGGCCGACGCCTTGGGTGCCGGCGGGGCCGGTGTAGCAGGGCTGGGTGGTGCCGTTGAGGCACGCGCACCCCTCGTCCACGGTGCCGTCGCAGTCGTCGTCGGTGCCGTCGCAGTCTTCGTTCGGATCCGGCGGCGACGGAGGGATGCACGCCTGGGGCGTGCCGCCGACGCAGGTCTCGACCGTCACCTGGCACGCCCCCATGCCGCACGTCTCGGGCTCGAAGCCCTCGTCGGTCGAGCCGTCACAGTCGTTGTCCAGGCCGTCGCACTCGTCGTCCGTCGGCAGCACCTCCCCCTCGCAGGCTGGCGGCCACTTGCCGCTGGCGTCGCAGGTCTGCTCCCCCTCGAGGCAGACGCCCACGTTGATCGCGGCGGGATCGCCGGTGAAACATGCCTGCGTGTCACCGGGCATGCACTCGCAGCCCTCGTCGATGGTGCCGTCGCAGGTGTTGTCGAGCCCGTCGCAGATCTCCACCTCGCCGCAGGAGCTCTCTCCGCCGGCGCCGCTCGTGGTGCCCCCGCCTTCGCCGCGCGACGCGGACGCCGTGCTGGGCTCGCCGGCGCCGGAGCCTCCGCCGCCGTCCTGAGAGATCCGCTCGCCTTGGGCGCAGCCGACGGCGGCGACCACGAAGAGCGCGGACCAGGCCGAGAGGAGTCGAGGGGCGTGCATGAGACCTCCGCCGCCGAAGGGTCGGCGTTACTTGCAGACTTCGTACCGATCCACATTGTCGCGCATTTCGGCGTCGTTGCCGCAAGAGGTGGGTGGGCGCTGGCGCTCCCTGGATCGCAGGGGCCGGATCGTCGGCGTACCGGGGCTGCCGGCCTCGCAACGGCCGAGCGTAGGCTTGAAGCCGGACGCCCCCGAGCGTCTCATGGGCCCGATGAGCGACGACGGTCGGAAGAAGCCCGGCGTGACCGAGGAGATCCCGACGCAGCCCCGCCCCGGCGCGCCCGTCACGTCCGACGCGGCGCCGACGCCCCGCGTGGAGCCCGGATCGGATGAGGCTGCGACGCCCAAGAAGACCGTGATCGGCGGCGGCACGGACGAGATGCCGATCCCCGAGCCTCCGAAGAAGACCGAGGTCGGCGGCGCAGGCCCCAAGAACACGGAGGCGGGCGGCGCCGCGGGGCCGGTCGCTGGCAGCCGGGTCGCTCGGACGATGCCCTCCGAGGAGCCCTCTGCTGCAGGCGCCGCGCAGCGACACACCCTCCCTCGCGCCGGCGCCGGGCGTGAAGCGGCGGCCGGGCGCTCGTCGAGCGTCGGCTGGGTGGTGGCGATCGCCGTGGTGGTGGTGGCGGGAGGCGCCGCGGCCGCGGTCATGGCGTTCCGCGGGGCCGCGGGAGATGACGCCGGCCCCACCCGCGCGACCGACGGCCGACCGGCGCCGACGAGCACGAGCGCTGCGTCCCCGCCGACGGCCGAGCCCCGGCCGACCGAAGCCACACCCCCGCCTACGCCCACGCCCGTCCCGGCCGAAGGCGAGGGCGGAGACGCGCCGAAGCCCACGGCGCACCCGACGTCCTCCGCGAGCGGCGCACCGACCGGTGGGCCGGGCCTTCCCTCATGGGTCCCGACCGCGCTGCCCTCCCACATTCCGTCGAACATCCCGCCGCTGGTGATCCCGTCGACGTTCCCGGTGCCGTCGGTGTTCCCGCCCCCGCCGCCACCCCCCTGAGCGGAGGGCGGTCGCGCTCAAGGTACGCGATAGATCACCGTGCGCGTGGGCGCGCTGTAGCCCTCCGCCGCTTTCTTCCCGGGGTCGAGGCCGTAGGTGAAGGCCATCATGCTGCCGTCGGGCGAGGCCACCACGCTGATCGGCTCGGGCTTGTACGGCGGGCTCGCGGAGACGGCGGGGAGCCGCTGCGGCGCCGCGCCCTTCCTCACGATCTGGAGGTGGTCCTTGGACCACACGACGCGCGCCGCGAGGCTCCCCACGACGACCTCCTGCTTCGGCGGATCGGGGAAGTCGATGGCGTCGAGCACGATGGTCTCGGAGAGATCGTTGTCGCGCAGGGCCTTGATGAGCGCCGCCCGCGCTGGGGCGCCTCCACAATCCCCCGCGGCGCAGATCGGGATCGCGCGGCGATCCGCGTCCTTCTCTGGGGCGATGACCAGCGCGAGGCTCCCGCCAGTCAGGTCCTCCTGGCTGCCCTCCGCGAGCAGGAACGCCTTCTTCGAAGGAAGCCATCCGCAGCGCGCCGTGTTCGGATCGAGGCCCTCGGGGAACATC
Source organism: uncultured Polyangiaceae bacterium (assembly GCA_964492175.1). Taxonomy (GTDB): domain Bacteria; phylum Myxococcota_A; class Polyangia; order Polyangiales; family Polyangiaceae; genus Xiheicaenibacterium. The sequence continues at coordinate 12,246 of CAZBJI010000184.1, forward strand.
GCCCGGGCGATGCGAGGCAGCGGATCGGGCGGGCCCTGCTCGGCGGAGGCGGTGGGCGCCGGCGCCGGCGCGCTCGCCGACGCGGTGGCGGCGGGGGCGACGAAGGTGGGCACGGGGAGCGCCGGCCGCGGCTCCGGCCTGTCGGCGCTGCACGCCGCGGCGGCCACGAGACACAGGCAGGAGGCGGCGAGCGCGCGCACCGCGAAGTCGTACTCAGCCTGGGCGCGCCCTGCAATGGGTCACGCGAGGTCGAGGAGCACCGCGCGCGCAGCGTTGAACCCGCACATGCCGTGGACGCCAGCGCCCGGGTGCGCGTAGCTCGACCCGAGGTAGACGCCGCGGACGGGGGTCCGGTACCTGAAGTAGGGAAACACGGGCCGCAAAAAGAGCTGGTTCGTGATGTCCGCGGTTCCGCCGCCGAGGTCACCGCCGAGGAGGTTCTCGTTCATCGCCTCCAGATCCGGGGGCGCGAACACTGCGCGGCCGAGGATGGTCGCGCCGAAGCCCGGCGCGAGCTCTTCGATCCGACGCTCGATGCGGCGGAGGTAGAGCTCGCGGCGCTCCGGCGACCAGCCGCCCGCAGGCTCGGACGGGACGCGCGAGTACGCCCACAACGTGTGCCCGCGCACGGCACGCTTCGGATCGAGGAGCGACTGCTGTCCGATGACCAGGTACGGGTCCTCGGGCAGCTCGCCGGCGCGGACCTGGCGCGTGAAGCGGGCCAGATCGTCCAGGCTCTCCCCCGTGTGCACGACGGCGGCCTCTCGGCACGGCGCGGCGGTCCACGGCACCGGCGCGGAGAGCGCCCAGTCGACTTTGAAGGTCCCGAACCCGCGCCGGAAGTTTCGCATCGCCCCGAGAACGGGGGAGGGGACCACCCTCGCGTCGAGCAGATCGAGGTACAAGCGAGGCGCCGCGGTGTCGGCCACGATCGCCCTCCGAACGCGGATCTCCTCGCCGTCGGTGGTGCGCACCGCGACCGCGCGAGCTCCCTCCGTGAGGATGCGCGCGACCCGCGCCCGGGCTCGAGATCGACCGCCGAACTGCTGCAGCCGGGAGAGCAGCGCCTGTGTGATCATGCCGGCGCCTCCCTCGGGGACCTGGAAGCCCCCGTGGGTGCCGGTGACGGCGAGCATGAAGCCGACGACGGCGCCCAGCGGGTCGTCCGGCCCGACGTCGGTGTGGAGCGCGAGCGCGGGCACGATCCGGCGCGCCGCCTCCGTGCGGAACGTGCGCTCGGCGAAGGACCGCCCGCTCGAGAGCGCCACGAGCGCGAGGCGCGCCATCGTCGAAGGTCGGATCGCGAGGGCGCGACGGACTGGCGGGAACGTCTCGAGCAACGCCGGCAGCAGGGTGTCGGCCGCCGACTCGTACCAGGCGGCGATTCGGTCCCAAGCGGCGCCGTCCTCCCCGAGGATCCGGGCCGTGCGGTCGCGATCCCGCGAGAGCGCGCCGCACGATCCGTCACGCGCCGGGTGCGCGGTGTCGATGGGCGCGTGCCTCCACACCACGCCGGCGCCCTCCAAGTCGAGATCGACGAACGCCGGGCTGTGACGCCCGAACGGGAAGAACGCCGCGCCGACGTCGTGACGGAACCCCGGCACCGTGGTCTCCGCCGTGCGCACCGCACCCCCGAAGTGCGGCTGCGCCTCCAGGACGAGCACCTCCAGCCCGGCGCGCGCGAGGACCGCCGCTGCCACGAGGCCGTTCGGGCCCGAACCGATCACCACGACGTCCGTCACGGCCGACGTCCTAGCAGAAGGCGCGCCGAGCGGCGCGTGCTATGGCGGCCCGTCGTGACGCTCCTCGATCCCGACGAGCCCCCCGCGTTCGTCACGGTGAACCCGGACGGGGCCGCGCCCTACTTCCTGCTTTGCGACCACGCGTCGCATCGGATCCCGCGGGCGCTCCGAACGCTCGGGCTCGATCCCGAGGAGGCGCTGACCCACATCGGCTGGGATCTCGGGGCGGCGATCGTCGCCCGGGCCCTCGCCGGGCTCCTCGACGCGCCGCTGGTGCTCTCGGGCTACTCACGCCTCGCCATCGACGCGAACCGCCCCCCGGGCGCACCCGCGAGCGTCCCGGCCGTGACGTGCGGCGTCGAGGTCCCCGGGAACGTCGGGCTCTCCGCCGCGGCGCGCGCCTCGCGGGAACAGGAGCTCTTCTGGCCCTACCACCGGGAGATCGAGCGGCGGCTCGCCGAGCGCGACGCCCGCGGCGTGGCCTCGGCGATCCTCAGCGTGCACTCGTTCACGCCGAGCCTGCACGGCGAGGACCGGCCGTGGCACGTCGGGGTGATGTACGGGCGGGATCGGCGCCTCGCCGCGCGCCTGCTCGAGGGCTTCGCCCGCGAGACGCTCGACGGCGCTCCGCTCGTCGTCGGGGACAACGCGCCCTATCACGTGACCGACGCAGGCGACTATGGCGTGCCCGTCTACGCCGAGCGCGCGGGCCGGCTCGGTGTCCTCCTGGAGCTCCGGCAGGACCTCCTCGCGACCGAGACGGCGGCGCTGCGGATGGCCGAGCTGGTCGCGCGCGTGCTGGCTCGGGCGGGGTAGTCCGCGCCGCGGGGAGGCGACGCGGGCGGCGCCGACAGCCCCCCCGAAAGACGTGCACTGCGCCTGGTTTCGGTCTACTCGTCTCGACCTGGAGGAGCCGTGAGCAAGGCAGACGGTCAGAAGCAGAAAGGCGGAGGCGCGCCGGCCACCGCGATCCAGCCGACGCGGGCGGCGGACTACGCCGAGTGGTACCAGCAGGTGGTTCGCGCGGCGGATCTCGCCGAGACCTCGGCGGTCCGCGGGTGCATGGTGATCAAGCCGTGGGGCTACGCTCTCTGGGAGCGCTGCCAGGCCGAGCTCGACGCCATGTTCAAGGCCACCGGCCACAAGAACGCCTACTTCCCCCTGTTCATCCCGAAGAGCTTCCTCGAGAAGGAGGCCGAGCACGTCGAGGGCTTCGCCAAGGAGTGCGCCGTGGTGACGCACCACCGGCTGGTCCCGGGGCCGGGCGGCGGGCTCATCCCCGACCCGAAGTCGAAGCTCGAGGAGCCGCTGATCGTGCGGCCCACCAGCGAGACGATCATCGGCGCCAGCTTCGCGCAGTGGGTGCAGAGCTACCGCGACCTGCCGCTCCTCATCAACCAGTGGGCGAACGTCGTCCGCTGGGAGATGCG
>CAZBJI010000185.1:0-15338 GCA_964492175.1 uncultured Polyangiaceae bacterium
ACCCCGAGGCGTGGATCTGGTACCACCAGCACATCGGCGGCGAGCGCTGCCCGATCGTGGACACCTGGTGGCAGACCGAGACGGGCGCGATCATGATGACGACGCTCCCCGGTGCGTCGTACTCGAAGCCGGGCTCGACGGGCCTGCCCATGTTCGGCGTAGAGCCCGCGGTCGTCATGAAGGACCCCGACGCGCCGGCTGGCTACAGGCGCGTCCCGGCGGGTGACGGCGGGCTGCTCCTGCTCGAGCGGCCCTGGCCCAGCATGCTCCGCACCGTCTGGGGCGACGACGACCGGTTCCTCAAGCAATACTTCTCCGAGGTGCCCGGGCGCTACTTCACCGGGGACGGCGCGCGGTGCGACGCCGACGGGTACCACTGGGTGGTGGGGCGCATCGACGACGTCCTCAACGTGGCCGGCCACCGGATCGGGACGGCGGAGATCGAGAGCGCGCTCGTCTCCCACCCGGCCGTCGCGGAGGCGGCTGCGGTCGGCCGGCCCGACGATCTCAAGGGTCAGGCGCTCGTCGTCTTCGTGACGGTGAAGCCGGGCCACAAGGCGAACGCCGACCTCGCCGCCCGCTTGGGCGACCACGTCGGGGGCGAAATCGGCAAGTTCGCCAAGCCGGATCAGATCCGGTTCGCGGACGCGCTGCCCAAGACCCGCAGCGGCAAGATCATGCGGCGCCTCCTGAAGGACGTGGCCGCCGGCAAGGAGTCGGCCGGCGACACGTCCACGCTGGAGGACCTGTCGGTGCTCGCAAAACTGCGACAAGACGAGGAATAACGGCGGCGCGTAAGCGCATGTCGTATGACCGGCGTCCTTTCCCTCGCCACGAGGGAAGGCTACGCTCCGCCGCATGGTCCGCGTATCTGCGTGGTGGCGCGCGCTCGTCCTCTCGAGCGCGGTGACGCTGTCTGCTACTTCGGCGTGGGCGCAGCCCAAGACCGATCCCCAGAAGCTGGAGCAGGCCAAGCAACACATGGCCGCGGGGAGCGCGTTCTACAACGACCCGTCGGGGCACAAGTGCGAAGAGGCCCTCAGCGAGTTCTCCAAGGCCTACGAGCTCTCGGGCTCCTGGAAGGCGCTCCGCGCGATGGCCATCTGCGAGCTGGAGATGGAGCGGGACGGCGACGCGATCAAGCACTACGAGGAGGTGCTGCGGATCGGGGGCGCGCAGATCGACGCGACGGACAAGGCCCAGATCGAGCGCGATCTCACGGCGCTGAAGTCCGCGGTCGCGGAGCTGACCATCCGGACGAACCGCCCGAACACCCGCGTGGTCGCCTCGCGCCAACCCAACTCCGGCCGATCGGTCACCAACCGCTACGTGGCGACGCTGGAGGGGCTGACCATCGGCATCCACCCTGGACAGTACAACTTCACCGCTTCGGCGGAGGGCTTTCCCGACATCACGTGGGAGGGCGAGATCAAGAACGCCGGCAAGTACAACAAGCTCCTCGAGTTCAAGGAGGCGCCGGCCGGCCCCGGCCCCGGCGGACCCGGGCCCGGTCCGGGGCCGGACAGGCCCGCGGAGATGGAGCGGCCCGTACCGGTCTCGGTGTGGATCATGACCGGCGTCACGATCGCCTGCGCCGGCGTCAGCGGGACCTTCATGGGGCTGGCGGCGAGCTCCAAGAGCGAGTTCGACGACAAGAACGGCAAGGCGAGCCAGCAGGAGCTCGAGGATCTGCGCGGCGACGTGGTCACCAAGAACATCGTGGCCGACGTCTTCCTGGGCGCGACGGGCGCGTCCCTCGGCGTGACGCTGATCCTCTATTTCACGCGCCCGGAGGTGCCGGTCGAGACGACGACGGGCATGACCTTCGTACCCCTCGTGGGGCCTGGCTTCGGCGGGGCGACGCTGTCCGGAGCGTTCTAGAGGCGCCTTGGAGCTCGAAGCCGGGGTCGTCGTCGCGCAGCGTTACCGGATCCAGCGACAGCTGGGTCGCGGGGGCATGGGCGAGGTCTTCGCGGCCGAGAACATCCGGACCGGCAGGGTGGTCGCGGTCAAGGTCTTGCGCGCCGACTCGAAGCAAAAGTCGTCGGCGGTGGCGCGGTTCCGCAGAGAGGCGCGCGCTGCGGGCGCGATCAGCAGCGACTACGTGACCCAGGTGCTCGACGTCGAGGAGGACGCCGAGCACGGCATCGTCATCGTCTTCGAGCTGCTCGAGGGCGAGTCCCTGATCGATCGCCTCAAGCGCACGGGACCGATGACGCTGGAGGAGCTCTTCCCGATCGTCTCGGAGGTGTGGATGGGCCTCGCCGACGCGCACAAGTCGGGGGTGATCCACCGCGATCTCAAGCCGTCCAACGTGTTCCTGGAGCGCCGCAACGACGGAGCGATGCGCGTGAAGATCCTCGACTTCGGGATCTCGAAGCTCCCGAAGGAGGTGGGCGGCGACACGCTGACGGAGATGGGGCAGAGCCTCGGCACGTTCTCGTTCATGCCGCCCGAGCAGATCGGCAAGGCCAAGACGGTGGATCACCGCGCGGACATCTACGCCGCCGCCACCTTGATCTACCAGGCGCTCTCCGGGCAGCTCCCGTACGCCGCCAAGAACATCCTGCAGATGGTGGACCTCAAGACCAAGAGCGAGCCCCGCGCCCTCGCGAGCGTGGTGGAGGGGCCGGTGGATCCTCGCCTCGAGGCGTTCTTGCGCCGCTGCCTCGCGCGGAACCCGGAGGATCGCTACCAATCGGCGGCGGACGCGCTCGAGGCCTGGCGGGAGCTCAAGCCGGGCGGCGCGCCCCGGCGGACGCCGCAGCCAGAGCCGCAGCCCCAGCAGCACCAGCAGTACGCGCAGCCGTCGCCTGGCTTCGCGCCACCCGCGAACGCACAGTCGCCCCGCCCCACCCCGCAGCCTTACCCGGCCGTGGACGCGCGGGCGCAGTACGCGAGCCCTCAGCCGCAGTACGCGGGCGCCGCCGCGCACGCCACCTCTGCGCAAGGTGGAGGCCTCGGCGGGTCGGGCGCGCGCCCAGCGGCCACCGTGATGATCGCCGATCCGCGGAGCCTGAGCTCGGCCGCCGCCGCGCCCCCGCAGAACGCGTACGGCGGACAAGCCGCCGCACACCACCCGATCCACAATCCCAAGCTGGGAGGTACGGTGGCGATGAACGCGGCGCAGATGACGCCCTTCCCCTCCCCGGCGAGCGGCGTGTCGCAGATCTCGGGCCTGCCCATCGTCACCAGCGACACCACGAGCGAGGGCGGGGCGGATCAGGCCGCGACGGTCGCCATGCCGCTGCGGCAGTTCGCGCAAGCTCGCGGGATGGCGCTGCCAGGCGGCCCTTCCGTGCCCCGCCTGCACGACGACAACCCCGACCGTGGCGGGACGCAGCTCATGAGCCACGCAGGGGCGCGCGGGGGACAGTCCGGGTCCTCTCGCATCTCGGGCGTCACGCCGGCCGTGCGCCCGGAGGAGCAGCGGACGACTGGGCCGGGCGCCGGGCCGAACCCTCCTCCGCAAGGCGAGGCGGACCTCACGACGGTGTACCGGCGCGAGAAGGGTGGGCCCGCCACGACGACGGGCCCGATACAAGCCCCGCCCGAGCCCAGCGGACGCTTCGGCATGGTGCTCGGGGTCATGGCCTTCGCGCTGGTGGGCTTCGCGGTCGCGGCGGCGGTCATCCACTACGTGCAGACCGGCCGCATGCTCTGGCAGTGAGCCCGCCCTCGGACGCGTCGTTTCGGCCGGTTCGGCGCTAGAGCCACACCCTCAGCTGAGGGCGAGCATGCGGTCGATCGGCAACCGCGCTTTCTCGCGGAGACCGGGATCCATCTCGATGCGAGGGGAGAGATCCCGGAGGGCCAGGTACACCTTCTCCATCGTGTTCTTCTTCATGTAGGGGCACTCGTTGCAGGCGCAGCTCGCCTGAGGAGGGCCCGAGATGAACTCTTTGGCCGGTGAGGCCCGGCGCATCTGGTGGAGGATCCCGTCCTCCGTCATCACGATGTACCGAGACGACGGATCCGAGATCGTGAACTTGAGGAGCGCCGTCGTGGAGCCGACGAAGTCGGCCATCTTGAGCACCGGCTCCTCGCACTCGGGGTGCGCGATGATCTTTGCGTCCGGGTACCGCTCCCGCAGCCCCACGAGCTTGCGCTCGCTGAACGTCTCGTGCACCACGCAGCTGCCCTGCCAGAGGCGCATCTTGCGGCCCGTCCGCTCGACCAGCCACCGACCGAGGTTCTTGTCGGGCGCGAACAGGATCTCCTTGTCGGCAGGGATCGCGCGGATGATCTTCTCGGCGTTGGACGACGTACAGATGTAGTCCGAGTGGGCCTTCACCTCTGCGGTGCAGTTGATGTACGAGACCGCGACCGCCTCCGGGTACTTGGCGCGCCAGGCCGCGAAGCGGTCCCCTGGGCAGCCATCCGCGAGGGAGCAGCCTGCCTCCATGTCGGGCACGATCACGACGCGGTCCGGGTTCAGGATCTTGGCCGTCTCGGCCATGAAGTGGACCCCCGCGAAGCAGATGACGTCCGCGGCGGTCCCCTTGGCCGCCTGCGCCAACTGCAGCGAATCTCCTAGATGATCCGCCAGATCCTGGATCTCCGCGTCCTGGTAGTAGTGGGCCAGCAGGACGGCGTTTCGCTCCTTCTTCAGGTCGAGGATGGCCTGGGGGAGGTCGGTGGGAAGCGGGCTCATGCACGAAACGTAGGAGTCATTCGACCTCTCGACCACCTGGATTCGTCCGGGCGTCAGCTCCCCCGCGATGCTCTCTGGCTCGAACGGCGAGCCATGTGAAACCCCGGGCCTCATGCATGCCTCCCCTTCCTTGCCTGCTGGTAGAGTGACGCCCATGGATCAGGGCTCGCAGCGCGCCGCGTGCGAAGCACGCCTCGGCACGACCCTGAACGGCAAGTGGACCCTCGAGCGGTTGCTGGGGCTCGGCGGGATGGCGGCCGTCTACGAGGCCACCCACAAGATCGGCCGCAAGGAGGCCATCAAGATCCTGCACCCGGAGGTGGCCCGCTCCAAGGAGCTCGTCCTTCGCTTCGAGCAGGAGGCGAGGGCGACGAACAAGCTCTCGCACCCGGGCGCGGTGGAGATCCGAGACACGGACACCTCCGAGGAGGGCTGCCCCTTCCTGGTGATGGAGCTGCTCGAGGGGGAGAACCTCGCTCAGCGCGCCGCGCGCCTCGATGGTCTCCCGCGCGAGGAGCTCCTGCAGTACGTGGACGAGCTGCTCGACGTCCTCGCCGCGGCGCACGCGCTCGGCATCATCCACCGAGACATCAAGCTCGACAACCTGTTCGTCACGACCGATCAGCGGCTCAAGGTCCTCGACTTCGGGATCGCGCGCGTCCTCTCGGGGCCGCAGCTCACCCGCCTCGGAGCCCGCCTCGGGACGACCGCGTACATGGCGCCCGAGCAGGTAATCGCCGGCGAGGTTGACTGCCGGACGGACGTGTTCGCGGTCGGGGCGACCATGTTCCGCGTCATCGCCAAGCGACGGGTACACGAGGCCCCGACCGAGCCCGAGCTGCTCGTGAAGATGGGGGCGGACCGCGCTCCTCCCCTGGCGACCGTGGCGCCCGGCGTCGACGCCGGGCTCGCGCTGGTGGTCGATCGCGCCCTCCAGTTCCGAAGGGAAGACCGCTACCCGAGCGCGCTCGCGATGCAGGGCGACGTGCGCGCGCTCCGCGCCGGCGAAGATCCGCCCTTCGCGCGGGCTCGCGCCGATCAGGAGGGTCCGAGCCGACAGGCCGCGCAAGGGGCGGCGGGCGCCTTCCCCGCAGAGCCCACGTTCGCGACGGATCCGACGCGGGCCGAAGCGCCGGCGCAGACACCGATCCTGATGGAGCCTACCTCCGCCGCGCCCCCGCCGACGGAGCCTGACGCGCCGGCCTCGGTCGCGGCGCCTCCCTCCATGGGTGCCCCGACCTCCCTCGCGGCGCCGTACTCGGTCGCGGCGCCGACATCGCTGGGGCCCTCGCGCAGGGCGCAGAATACGGTCGCCATCGCCGCCGCGCCGCCCTCCGGGACGCCGGTCCTTTCCGCGGCGACGCCCGCTGCCTCCACGCCCGCCCCAGGATCCTTCGCCGCCCCCTCGGCCTTCTCCGCCCACCCCAACAGCGCGCCGATCACGCCGCAGGCGTTCGGCGGCACCGCGCCGCAGAGACGTGCGGGGAGCTCGGCGCTCGTGGCAGCCCTGGTAGCGCTCGTCGCCCTGGTCGCGATCGGAGGCGGCCTCTTCGTATGGGCCTCGCTCGACCCGACGTCGTCGAAGGCCACGGCGGAGGACGACGAGACCTCGGACGAGCCCTCCAGCAAGAAGAAGCGCGAGAAAGCCAAGCCCGCTGCGACCGCCGGCTCGGCCAAGGCGGCGGCCGAGCCGCAGCCTGCGCCAGCTCCAACGCCGCCGCCCCGTGAAGAGGAGCGCCGCGAGCCGGAGGCCCAGCCCGACCCGGAGTCCGAGCCGCCCGAGCCGCAGCCCACCCATCCAGGCGAGCCCGCGAAGCCGCCTGCGCCGAGCATGACCCAGCGCCCGAGCAGCACGAGCGTGATGCAGCCGAAGAAACCGCCGACGGCGAAGCCCGTCACGCCGTCGTGGCCGCCTCGGCCGAAGTAGCGCCCGAGCGTCAGCCGGGGAGGGACCACACGGTGCCCGCGCGGCGCCGCTCGGTGTACCCCTCCGCGGAGAGCGCATACCGGATGAGCTCGTTCGTCACCGGGTGCTGCAGGTACACCCGCGGGTTGTCGGCGGCGCGCCCCACGTCCGCGTCGAAGCGCCGCAGGTAGTCGAGGCTCCCGAGCAGATCACCGGCGAGCACGTACGCGGTCCGGTACTCGCTCCGGCGCACGCCGATCGAGAACGCGCGGAAGTCCCACGCGGAGGTCAAGCTGGGCGCGAGGTCCTCGAGCGCGCGCCGCTGCTTCCGGCCGATGGCGCGCTGCATGGCCGGGAGCAGCGACTGCGTCGCCTGCTCTCGGGGCGCCGAGATCTCCCCCGACGCGAACTGCGGAGCGACGCAGCGCACCGCGGAGATCATGAGCGCGTCCGCCACGTCCGCGGACACCTCGTCCAGCCACGTGACGCCGAGCGCGGCGCGCGTGAGGAGCCGGCCGAGGGCGAACATCTGCTCGCACTCGGGCAGCTCGGCGAGGAGGAGCGGACCGACGAGCGCCGGCGGGTCCCCGGGGTAGATGCGGATCGCGCCGTTCCAGGTGGGCGTGAGGTAGAGCTCGAAGGCCTCCAGGCCGAGGGCTCGAGCGATCTTGTCGGCGAAGTGGCGCGTGGGGTGACCGTCACGCGGACCGATGCGCTCCCGCGACGAGACGCCGAGCTGGGCGAGCTCGAAGCGGAGGACCTTCGCGGCGATCGGCTGCACCGCCGCGGCGATGTCGACGAGCGGCGACCGCGCCTCCGCCACCAGCGTGTGCACGAGCTCGCTCCCTGCCAGCGCGCCGGCGAAGGGGATCTCCGGCTCGAGCCGGCGCGAGCGGAGCTTGGCCAGGCGGTCCGCGGGCAGATCCGTGAGCGCCGCGCGGACCTCCTCCACCGCGACGCGCTCCTCGGCGCGGCCCTCGGTGCCGAGCGCCGCGTCGAGGCAGGCCAGACACGCGCCGAGCACGGTCCCCGTCGCCGCGACGGACGCCGTCCGAATGGTGTTGAAGGCGCTCGGCTCCGCGAGGCGCAGCAGTGTCTCGGCGTCGGTGGTGAGCAGCTCCCGGAGGACCTGGATCCCCTCCTTGCTGCGCCCCGCCGACAGGAGCCCCGTGCCGAGCGCCGCGCGCACCTCGGGGTGCGGCGCGCCGCCGGTGGAGGCCGCGGAGACCGCCGCGTGGAGGTGCCCGAGGCCGTCGGTGTGGCGCTTGAGCATGTTGACCTCGAGCAGCCCGAGCGTGACGAGCCAGCGCGTCTCGACGGGGCGCCGGCGAGCCTTCGCCATCTCGATGACCTGGTCGATGGCGTGCGCCAGCCCCGCGGCACCGTCCTGCGTCTCGGCGCGGTAGAGGCGCGAGAGGAGGGTCCAGGCCCGGAGATCGCTCGGCATGGAGATGATCGCGTCGGTGAGCGCGCGCAGCATCCCGGCGCCGTCGTTCGCCTCCCGGCAGACCTCTGCGACGCGCAGCTGGTACTCGGTGCGCTGGGACAGATCCGTCTCGTACTCGGCCAGTCGCTCGAGGCTGCTCCGCGCGAGCTGCTTGTCGCCGCTCTTGACGCCGAGCTGGAAGAGCCGCTCCAAGGCGGCCTTGTTGGAGGGCTCCGAAGAGAGCACGCCCACGAGCGTGCTCTCGGCGAGCTTGGCGTCCCCGAGCGGACCCTCATACAGGTCCGCGAGCGCAAACAGCGCCCGCTGTCGGGTCTTCTGGTCCGACGTCCCTGCGACCTCTGCGATGCGCTGCAGCGCGTCCCGCGCCTCGCCCCAGGCCTTCTGAGCGCCGTAGAGGCGCGAGAGCAGGAAGAGCGTCGGGACGTCGTCGGGCGCGTGCGCGAGGACGCGGCGGACGGCCTCGATGCCCGGCGCGTAGTCCATGCGCGCCGCCTCCCCATCCTGCTGGGACAGCTTGAGGTAGGCCGCGCCGACCTCGCCGCCGAGGTACACGACCAGATCCTTCTGCGTCACGCGCTCGAGCGCCGGCCGAAGGTGCGCGAGGAGCCGCTTCGGATCGCCCTGGAGCACGCTCACGAGGGCCCGCGCGGCCTCGCGGTTGCCCGGATCGGTCTCGAGGGCGACCTCGTAGAGCTCGAGCGCGGTGCGCTCGTCGCGCGACTGGTGGCTGGTGAGATCGGCGGCGCGGACGAGGTGCGCGGCCTTGGCTGCGTTGCCTTCCACGAGCTTCGAGAGCGCGAGCTGGCTCGCGATGAGGCTCTGCGCGTCCCCCAGGTTGGTCGCCAAGCGCTCCACGCCGCGCGCGGCGAGCATGCTGTCGGGCCAAAGGGCCAAGGCCTCCCTGTACGCGGCGAGCGCGCCGCGCGGATCCGGGTCCACCTCGGCGTTCTCGAGGAGGACCGCCTCTTCGAGCTGGTAGGCCGCCCGCGCGATCGGGTCCACCGTCAGATCACGCCGCGCGCGGATGGCGCCGAGCAGCTGGGAGCGCGCGGCGAGCAGCGCGGGGTGGGGCACGCCGACGTTCGACACCAGCCGGCTCGCCACGCGGATGATCGTGTCGAGCGCCCCGGTGTCCGACGGAAACTCCCGGGTGATCCGCGCGAGCGCGTCCAGGGTGACGCTCGGACCGAGGCGCTCCTCGAGGGACACGATCCCCCAGAGGGAGCCAGCGCGTGCGAGCTTGGACGTGAAGACGCCCGACTCCGCGTAGAGGGTGTTCGAGAGCGGCTGATAGCTCCCGCGCGCGCGGTGGAGGTGCTCGAGCCTGCGGAGCGCCGCCACGTTGTTGGGGACGACCCCCACGAGCACCTCGAGGACCTCCACCGCTTGGGCTGGGCTCGGGTTCTCCAACGTAGTGGCCAGGGCGATCCGGAGCCCGTGGTCGACGCTGGCAGATGGTTTGTGTTCCAACCACCTCGCGTAGAGACGCACCAAGGCCTCGTCGTCGTTCACGCGGAACAGGATGCGCTCGGTCGCCTCGAGCAGCGCCGGATCCCACATGGGCTCTGGCGCCCGCGCGAGCGCCTGCTCCGCGGCCTCGAGGCTCTTGAGCGCGGCCTCGTCGTCACCGAGGCAGAGCTCCTCGACCTCGGCCGCCGCGGCGTGCAGCTGCGCGAGCGCCGCGGGCGCCTGCTCGGACCGGGCGAGGAGCTTGAGCTCGCTCACGAGCCGCTTGTGCGCGCGCGTGGCCCGCAGCAAGCGCATCATCGCGAGCCCCGGGAGCGGGTGCTCCGGACGCGCGGCGTGGGCGGCGCGGTACGCGTCGACCGCGTCGCTGGGCGCCTTGCGGAAAGCCTCGTCCAGCTCGGCGATCTCGAGCCACGTCTCGAACGCGGCGCTCGGATCGTGCTCGGTCAGCGCCGTCAGCGTCTTGCGCGCGTCGTCGAACCGGCTCATCCGGCGGAGCAGGCCCGCGCGCGCACGCTCGACGTCCACGTCGCCCGGCTTGGCCGCGAGGGCTTTGTCCAGGAGCGCGAGCGCTCGCTCGGCGTCACCTTGGCGGTCCGCAACCTGCGCGGCCTCCAGGTGCAGGCGCGCCTTGAGGCGCGCGTCGCTCGCGACGGCGGCCTCGTCGAGCAGCGCCTTCGTGAGGCGCCCGAAATCCCCTGCGCGGCGCGCGGCGCGCTCCATCGCGAGGACGGCGCTGCGGCGCTTCGGGTCGATCGCGCGGATCTTGTCGGCCACCGCGATCGCCTTCTCGGGGCTGGCCAGCTCGTCCTCGTAGACGGCGAGCGCCTTCTCCAGGATCGCGATCTTCCGCTCGCTGTCCGTCTCCCGGTCGGCCGCTTGCTCGTAGAGATCGACCCGGTCGGTCGCGTTCTTCTGCTCGGCCTCGGACCGAGGCGGCGCGGCGAGGAGGGCGGAGAGAGAGTCGAACACCTCACCGTTGCCAGGGTCCAGGAGCCACGCGGCCCGCAGGCTGTCGATGGCTTGGTCCACTCTCCCGAGGTGTCGGCTCGCGATGTCCGCGGCGCGGAGGTGCGCGCGCACGCGGACGCGCTTGGGGCCCTCGCCCGCGGCCTGACGCTGCCAGTTCAGCACCCGGTCCGCGTGGCGGCCCAGGCGTTGCAGCGCCTGATCGAGGAGCTCTCGGCTCATGACGCTCGCCGGGTCCTGCGCGAGCGAGCGCGCGGCCGCGTCTGCGGCGAGGTCCGGACGGCCGACGCGTCCGTAGGCCTCCGCCAGACGGAAGTACTCGTAGCCGATCGACTCCGGGCGGGTGAGCAGCGCGAGCCGCTTGACGCGGTACTCGACGAGCTTCGCGTGGTCGGAGTCGATCTCGAGCTGGTTCACGAGCTCCGCGAGGATGCGCTCCTGCACCGGCGTGCCCTTCACGGCGCGCTGCTCCGCGCGAACGAGCGCGGCGATGCCGTCCCCGCGGGCGGCGGCGCGGTCGATCGCGATCCGCGCGCTCGCGTAGAGCAGGCGCGCCGCGCGATCTTGATCCGTCTCGCGGTCGGCCTCGACGCGCAGCGCGTCGCTGAGGCCGGTGTCGCGGTCGTGCCGCGCCAGGTGGCGGACGAAGGCGGCGCGGACCGGGCCTGGCGCTGGCGAGAGCGCGACCCCCTTCTTGAGCGCCTCGCGCGCCGCGCCGGGATCCTTGAGGTGGCGCTCCAGGATCTCGGCGCGCTCCACGCAGAGCCACGCGGAGAGCGCCGCGTCGCCATCCATTCCGTCGGGGGCGTAGGCCTCCGCGAGCCGGATGAGGTGTGTCGCGAGCTCACCGTGGAGCGGCTTGCCGTCGTCGAGGACCTCGCGGCGCAAGACGATCTCCATCCCGCGCAGCGCCGCCGGGTGGTTCGCCTGGAACCGCAGGGCCTCGGCGTACGCCGCGCGGGCGCCGGACAGGTTCCCGAGGGTCTCGTAGGCTCGGGCGCGGGTCGCGTGGAGATCGGCGCGGACCTCGTCGGTCTCGGCGATCGCGAGCTCGTCCTCGAGCACCTTGAGGACGTCGGCCGCGGCCGCGGAGGAGCCGCTGAGGGCGCTCTGCGCCGAGCCGATGCGCCGCAGGCGAGTGAGCGCCGGCTGCATCGCGCGGACGAGCCCGCGGGCCGCGTCGTAGTGCGCGCGGGCTTGGTCCCGGTCGGCGAGCACCCACTCGCAGAGCAGCCCCGCCTCGACGCGCGCGCGCGCAGCGCCCACGGCGTCCTCGGCCCGGATGCGCTCCGCACGCGCGACGAGCTCCTTCTCGAGCGGGCTCGCCGCGTCCTTCGACGACGGGGGCGGCGCCGACTCGCCACCTACGCCGGCCCCGGGCTGTTGGCCCTGTGTGACGGAGTAGCCTCCCGGCCCGAGGCCTTGCTTCGGAGGCTTGGAGGCTCGGCTGGGATCGCCCGCGGGGACCGGCTTCGGGTCGTCGCGCCGAGTCGGCTCGGTGGTCTCTTCGGGCGCGGCCGCCGCGTTCGTCGGGCGGTCCGCCTCGCCGTCGTCCTCCTCGATGAGCTCGGCGGCGTCCTCGGCGACCGTGTCTTCGGCGACGATCGGACCCGTCCCGGGCGTCGGCTGGACTTGGGTCTTGTCCTCCGTCTTCGTCCCGTACATCACGGTGCGCTGCGCCGGGACCGAAGGGGCGGGCGAGACTCTGTGCGGCGGGCCCGGCGGCGAAGCCTTGGGGCGCACCGTGGGAGGCCTAGCGGCGTAGCCCGGGGAGGGGGCGGGCGCGGGCACCCCCGAGGCCGGCGTCACGGCAGGCCCCACGCCGCTCTCGGTGCGCTTGCCGGGCGTGGCCCACTGCCCCACCCGCGGCGGGCGGAGCCGCGGCCCCCCCGGCGGCGCGCCAAGGGGGCGGGGCGAGGGGGTGGCCGGTGGCGCGACCGGCGCGTCGGGCAGCTGGCGATGTCCGATCAGCGTACGGGCCGGCTTCGCCTCTTCGCCCGGGGGCTCCGCCGGCTCGTCTACGGTAGGGCGCTCTTTGTCTTCGGACACCGCCGAATGCTACCGAGCGCGCCGGAAAATAGCTCAGAAAACGTCGACCTTTCTGGGACCTGAGCAGGGTCGCAGGGGGCGGCGAGCTACTGCGTCCAGCGGACGAGGACGCACGTGATGTTGTCCGGGCCGCCGTTCTCGTTCGCCCGCTCGATGAGCTTCGAGCTCGCCGTCTTGAGGTCGGTGTACTTGCCGAGGATCTCCGCGATCTCCGGGTCCGACACCGGGCCGGAGAGGCCGTCGGAGCAGAGCAGATAGGTGTCGTTCACGATCGGGAGCTCGAAGCGCGTGTCGACCTTGACCGTGTCCTTCATCCCGAGCGCCCGGACGATGACGTTCTTGTGCGGGAAGTTGGCGATTTCTTCTTCGGTCAGGCGCTTCATCTTGATGTAGTCGTTGAGGAGCGAGTGGTCCTCGGTCAGCTGATCGAGCACGCCCGCGCGGTAGCGGTAGACGCGGCTGTCGCCGACATGCGCGACGTAGACCCCGTCGTTCGCGGTGAAGATGCTGACCAGGGTGGTGCCCATGTTTCGCTTCTTCAGCTCGCGCTGCCCGGTCTCGTAGATGCGGAGGTTCGCCAGCTTGATCCCGGTGATCAGGCGATTTTCCTCGTACCCCTTGGTCCGGTCCATCTTGTAGGGCCAGGTCCGCTCGGGGTCGTCCTGGGTGGCGGAGAAGAACTCCTTCAGGGCGTCGAGCGCCATCTGAGAGGCGACCTCTCCGGAGGCGTGCCCGCCCATCCCGTCCGCGACCACGAAGAGCCCGTAGTCCGCCATGATGGCGAAATTGTCCTCGTTGTGGTTGCGCTTGCGGCCGACGTTGGTCTCGCCTGCGACCTCGATCCGAAACTGCAGATGGATGTTTGCGCCGGGTACGGCCATGGGCGGAGGGTCTCGCTCCGACGGTTCGCGGGGTGTCTCCGCGCCGTCGGCCCGTGAGTCGGCCGATGGTCGCGGCGTTCCGGGAGACTGTCAACGACTCGGATCGGGGGAGGCGCACGTGAGGCGGAAACGCACGGGAGGCGTGCGTGTCGGCTTGCCACGGGGGGCGTTTCCTTGGTTGGGTCGGAGCATGACCGACCTCCTCAGCTCGATCGAGCGTCGCCGCAGCGTCCGGGCGTTCTCGCCGCGGCAGGTCCCGCGCGACGTCCTCCTCGACGTGTTCGCGCTCGCCCAGCGGGCGCCCTCGTGGTGCAACATACAGCCCTGGCGCGTGTGGGTAGCCTCCGGCGAGACGCGCGCCGCGCTGGTCGCGGCCCTGAGCCAGGCCGCAGCACACGACGCGCCCCACCCTGACGTCCCCTTCCCGTCGGACTACCCGGAGCCCTACGCCACGCACCGACGCGCGTGTGGGAAGGCGCTCTACGACGCCATGGGGGTCGAGCGCCACGACGCGGAGGCGCGCCAGGCGGCCTGGATGAGGAACTTCGTCGCGTTCGATGCGCCCCACGTCGCCATCGTCGCCATCGACCGCCGGTTCGACCTGCACGCGGCGATCGACGTAGGGTGCTGGCTCCAGACGGTCCTCTTGCTCGCGACGTCCAAGGGCCTTGCGACCTGCGCACAAGCCAGCCTCTCGCTGTTTCCGTCGGTGCACCGACGGGTGCTCGGCATCCCCGAGGGGCTGAAGATCCTCTTCGGCGTCGGCCTCGGATACGAGGAGGTCGGCGCCGCCGCGAACGCCTGCAGGACCACCAGGCAGCCGCTCGACGAGAACGTCCAGTTCGTGTGAGCGCGGGCCGAGCGCTACTTCGTACCGAACAGCCGGTCGCCCGCGTCGCCGAGCCCGGGCACGATGTAGCCGTGGTCGTTCAGCCGCGCGTCGACGGCGGCGGTGTAGACCGGGACGTCCGGGTGCGCGCCCTGGAAGTTCCGGATCCCCTCGGGGCACCCGAGGAGGCAGACGAACTTGATGGAAGCGGGCTGCAGCTTCTTGATCCGCTCGACCGCGGCGACCGCGGAGTTCCCTGTCGCGAGCATCGGATCGCACACGAGGATGTCGCGATCTTGGAGGTTGCCGGGGACGCGGAAGTAGTACTCGACCGGCGAGAGCGTCTTCGGATCCCGGTAGATCCCGATGTGCCCGACGCGCGCCGATGGGATGAGCTGGAGCATGCCCTCGAGGATCCCGAGTCCGGCGCGGAGGATCGCGATCACCACGACCTTCTTGCCCTCCAGCACGGAGCCGGTCGTCGGGCCGATCGGCGTCTCGATGGGCTCGTCGCGGAGCTTCATGTCCCGCGTGGCCTCGTACGTGAGGAGCATGGAGATCTCGGTGAGCAAGGCGCGAAACTCCGCGGTGCTCGTCTCCTTCCTCCGCATCAGCGTCAGCTTGTGCTTCACGAGTGGGTGGTCGACGACGACGACATCGGCGCTCATCCCGCCCTCCTAGCAAACCCGCGCCACCACCGATAGCCGGGCAGGCTCAGAACACGGTGCCGTCGCTGACCACCGAGAGCGGCGGCGCGCCCCCAGGACGTCGCTCCTTCGCGATCTCGCGGCCCGCCATCCACGTCGCGCGCTCCACGAGGTCCGCTCGCCCGGGGCCCGTCGCGAGATCCCCTAGCGCGCTCGCGACGAGCGGCGCGAGCTCGTCGAGCAGGCTCACCGTGAGGGCGCGCCACTCCACGACGAGCGGGGCGCCGATCGCGTGCGGCCGCACCGCGTCCTCGGGGTCGACCAGCTCGAGGACACCGAGGTCGAGGAGCAGCCCGCCGTTGCGGTACTCGGGCAGGGGCGTGAGCGCATCCAGGCCGACCACCTCGAGCCCTGCCTCCCGGGCGGGCTCGACGAGAGAGTACGTGAGCCACTGCGACAGCTTGTGGAACGGGACCAGGGAGCCCGCAC
>CAZBJI010000186.1:0-15306 GCA_964492175.1 uncultured Polyangiaceae bacterium
CCGGCTTGAGGTCGCGGTGAACGACCCCGAGCTGGTGCGCCGCGTGCAGGGCGTCACAGATGGAAGCGACGATGCGGACGGCGCGGGCCTCGTTCAGGCGCTTCTCGACCTTGAGCGTCTCCCGGAGGTCCCTGCCGGGGCAGAGCTCCATCACGATGTAGTGGAGCCCCTGCTCCTCGCCGATGTCGAAGATGGCGACGCTGTTCGGGTGCTTGATCATCGACGCGGCCTGCGCCTCGCGTCGGAACCTCGCGCTGAAGGTCCGATCTTGCGCCAGGTGCGGGTGCATCACCTTCACCGCGACGTCCGACTGACGCGCCGCGTCGACACCACGGTAGACGCTGGCCATCGCGCCTTCGCCGAGGTGGTTGGTGATTTTGTACCGCCCCCCAAGCGTTCGGCCGAGGAGTGGCTGGCCCGTGCTCATCGCCCGGATACCTTAGTGGAAGTCGCCCGGGGGGGCCTCTTTCCGGTCGCCGCGGCCCGTCCGACGGCCCGGCGCTAGTACCTCGCCCCACAGATTTCGATCGGTTCCTCCCACCCCCGCGACGAGGCGAGGGGGATGGGAGGAACCTCCTGATGCCGCCTCTCTGTGCTCCCTCCTCGACTTCCCTTGGGCACCGCGACCCGTCGAAATCGATGGGTCGCGGCCCTAGCCGAGAAGCGCGTCGATGACCGGCCGGTCTCCCTGCACCGCGACGCGCTGGGAGTAGAAAGCGAGGCCGCGAAGGCCGCCGAGCTCCTCGCCGCCGCCGGCCCGGCCCGGCCCGCCGTGGATGGATTGGGGCAGGACGGTGCCGGGCCCCGGCATCTGCTCCACGATCTTGGCGCTGGCGAGGACGACGCGACCGTGCGCCGACCCGATCTCCATCACGAGCTGCTTCGCCACGGCTCGATCGTCCGTGTAGACGCTGGCGACGAGCCCGCCGCCGCCGCGCCGAACCGCCGCCGCGGCGCCCTCGACCGAGTCGACGGCGAAGACCGTCGCTGCGGGGCCGAACACTTCGTGCTCGTGCGCGGCGCGGGCGCGGGCGGAGTCCTCCTGCACGAACAGGGTCGGCGCGACGAAGAACCCCTTGCCCGCCGGGGCGCCCACGGGCGAGAGGGGCGCGCCTCCGGCGACCCTGCGCGACTCGGCGGCGAGCAGCTCGATGCCGGCGGTGACGTCACGCAGCTGCGCCGCGGTGGCGACGGGACCCATGGTGACGCCGTCGCTCTTCGGGTTGCCAGCGACCACCGAGCCGAGCCGCTCCACGAGCTCGTCGACGACCGCCTGGACGCGCTCGCGGGGCACGAAGATGCGTCGGATCGCGGTGCACTTCTGGCCCGTCTTCTGGGTCATGTCGCGGAACACGTCGCGCAAGAACGCGCCGAACGTGTCCGACCCGGGCTCCACGTCAGGGCCGAGGAGGGCTGCGTTCAGGCTGTCGGCCTCCACGTTGACGCGCACCGAGTCCCGCGTGACCGCCGTCATCCCGCGCAGCTCGGTGGCCGTCTTGCCGCCGCCAGTGAAGGCGAGGACGTCCTCGCCGCCGAGGTGTGTGAGGAGGTCGCCCGCGGCGCCGGTCAGCAGGGAGAGCGCCCCCTCGGGGAGGATCTTCGCCTCCACCACGAGCTCCACGATCCTGTGCGCGAGGAGGGCCGTGCTGGTCGCCGGCTTGACGAGCGTGGGCATGCCCGCGAGGAGCGAGCAGGCGGCCTTCTCTCCCAGGCCCCACGCGGGGAAGTTGAACGCGTTCACGTGCACCGCCACCCCGCGCTTGGGCAGGAGGAGGTGCCGGCCCACGTACCGCGGGCTCCGCCCGAGCTGCGTGGCCTCGCCGTCGGGCAGGACACGCTCGCCCCCGAGCTCCTTGCCGAGGTCGGCGTAGTGCGCCAGCGTCCCGCTCGCCCCGTCCACGTCGAACTTGGCGTCGCTCCGGGTGACGCCGCCGTTCTCCATCGCCACGTCCAGCAGGTGGTCGCGGTGCTGGTGGATGAGCCGGCTCATGGCCCGCAGGAGCTCCCCACGCTCGGCGAACGTGAGGCTCCGCAGCGCGGGGCCGCCGCGGTCGCGGGCGTAGCCGAGCGCCGCGCCGAGATCGATCCCGCGGCTGCTCGCCTCGGCGAGCGGCTCCTCCGTCGCCGGGTTGACCAGGATGGCGCCCTGACCGTCACCCTTCCTCCACGCGCCGCACACGTAGCTCGACAGGACCTGCATGCCCGGCTTCTACCCCTCCACGGGGTCGGCGTCACGCGACCTTCGGCGGGCGCCCTCAGGTCTTGCAGCTCGCCCGCGCGAGGACCGCAGCGATCTTGCTCCGCACGAGCTCGAGCTCGCGGACGGCCAGGGTCAGCTCCGCTTCCCGCAGCCTCCGCGCCGCGTCGACCAGGTCGAAGCTCGTCGAGGCGCCGTTCTCGAAGGCCCTCTGCGCGAGCCGGTCCGTCTCGGCCGCGAGGTCACGAGCCTTCGTCGCGACCTCCAGGGAAGCGGTCGCCACGAGCACGCTGCGCTCTGCCTGGCCGACCTCCACGGTCGCCGCGCGGGTGAGCGAGGTGAGCCGCTGCTGCTGCTGCTCCACGACGGCCTTCGCGCTGCGGCGCACGCCGTACCGCACCCCGCCGTCCCAGATGGGGATGGTGAGCACGCCCTGGATGCTCCAGGCGTAGTTCTTGTCGCCGACGAGGTCCTCGCTGGAGACGGTCGCGGTGGAGGTGAGGTCGGCCGTCGGCACGTAGAGCAGATCGGCGTCGGTCACCGCGCGCTCGGCGATCTCCTTCTGCGCCTTCAGCGCGAGAATGTCCGAGCGGGACTCCAGCGAGTCGCCCTTGCACATGCGCGATACGGTCCGCTCGATGTCGTCGAGCGAGATGTCCGGCTTCACCCCGAAGGGCTCGACCGAGCCGAGGGAGAGCCCGAGCCGCTCGCGTGCCTGGCGCAGGGTCTCGTCCCCTTCGATCAACGTCCCGCGCGCCGCGACGACGTCCTGCTCGAAGCGGACGACGTCGAGCAGCGTCCCGGAGCCCAGCTCGAGGCGTCGCCGCTGCAGCGTGAGGCGCTCGAGCGCCGCGCGGAGCCCGACGCGGTTCGTCTCGCTGATGCGCTCCGCCGTGACGACGGCCACGATCGCCTCGGCCACGCCGGCCACGATGCGGCGGCGCCGATCGTCGGCGGAGAGGCGGGCGGCGTCCGTCGCGCGGGATGCCGTCCCGATGCCGTACCAGACGCGCGCTGCGATGAGCGGCTGGCGGAACACGAGCGACGCGCTCGCCGTGGGCGAAGAGGGGATGGTGAGGGTGCGCGTGGCGCCGGTCGTGCTGTCGAACACCGACACGTCGTCCCGCACGATGTGGAACGTCACGTTGCCGGTCCCGGTCAAGGTGGGCAGGGCGCCCCCGAGCGCCTGGCGCTCCTCCCCGAGGGACCGCTCGATCTCCAGCAGCGCGATCGAGTAGTCCGGATCGTCGGCGGAGGCGAGCGCGAGCGCCTGCTCCCACCCCTCCAGCGTCCTCTTGGCAGGCCCGATCGGCGTCAGCATCGCGTCCGCGCTGGCGTCGGTCTTGCTCGGCGGCGCGACCGGAGGCTCCGGGTCCGTCCCTGGCACGGGCTGCGCGAGCGCCTCGCGCGTCACGAGCGAGAGCAGCAGCAAGGGGAGCGACGCGCGGAGGAGCCCGGTGCACATGCCCTCGCATTGGAGCCGAAGCGACGCGCGTGCAACGTCGAACTACCGCCCCGCGCGTGAAGGCCGGGGGGCCCCCGCGCCGACGAAGCGCCGCGCGCGTCGTCGGCCGCCGGGGGGGCCGTGAAGCCCGGTTTCCCGCGGGCGCCACGACGGAGACCGGGATGCTCGCCGGCCGAGCTGTCTCGCGAGCGTCGGCGTGAGCCTTGCTTCAGCCCGGTCTCGGCGTCGCCGCACGGTTCTCTCTTGGCGCACGGCTGATTGGTCCGTTATGAAAGATGAGACATGCCGAGCGCCATGGACACCGACCGCACCGTCGCCGCGATCACGCGGGCGCTCTGGGCGGGCGAGGTCCCCGAGCGGGTCGTCCCCGATCTCGCCGAGCTCGAGCGCGCGAGCGACTACGGGGGCGAGGCCTGGTGCTTCGCCGTGAGGACGCTGGCGCTCGCGCTGGCGCCCACAGAGCCGTGGCGCTCGGCGCTCCTCGCGCGCCGCCTGCTCGCCGTCGCGCCGCGGGACCACGCCGCGTGGGCGGCGCTCGGGCTCGCGCAGTCGCTGCTCGGCAACCACCGCTACGCCGTGGGCTGCTACGAGCGGGCGCTCGCGATCGCGCCCTCGCAGCCGCGCTACGCCCACAACCTGGGGCATCTCTACGACGTCGTGCTGGACCGCCCCGAGGCCGCGGTCCCGCTGCTCGAGCTCGCGTACGCGGCCGAGCCGCGCTGCGCCCACGTCGCGGCCAGCTATGCCCACGCGCTCGGCCGCACGGGGCGGGCGCGTGCGGGGCTCGCCGTCCTCGAGCCCGCGGTGAAGCGCGGCGCCACGCGGGACCAGCGCGAGCTCCTCGCGTGGCTGTCCGCGGAGGTGGCCGAGCAGCCCGAGCCTTGAGGCGGACCGCGGATCAGGACTCCGCGGGGCGCTCGGCGCCGACCTCGTCCGCGGGGCGCTCGCGCGCGAGCTCCACGTTGACGGCTGGCTTGCCCGCGATGCCTTGACCGTTCAGGCTCGCGATGGCCTTCGCTGCGTCGTCTCGGCGCACCGCGACGAAGGCGTGGCGGTCGCGGACGCGGATCCGCCGGACGTGGTCCTTGTCCAACCCGGCGAGCTCGACGAGCGATCGCAGCAAGTCCTGCGCGCGCGCCCCGTCGCGGCGCCCGACGCCCAGGAACAGCTCCACGTACGGGACGCCGTCGAGGTCCGGCGCGTCCGGCGCGGCGACCGCGCGGAAATCCCCGCCGGGGACGCTGGGCTCCGCGTGCAGCGCGTCCGGACCGCTCTGCTCGTCGCGGGCGCGCCTGGGCCGGTCGGGTCCCCCTCGCGGCCTGTCGCGGTCGCTGCCCCGATCACGGTCGCCGCGCGGGCGATCGCGGCCGCGCTCCGGATCCGCCGCCCGGCCGCGGTCGGCGGCCGCGTCGGCAGGCGCCGCTCCCGGCACGAGGAGCGGCTGATCGTCGCCATCCTCCTCGGGCGGGCTCCAGCTCCGGAAGTCCCGCGCGGGCCGGCCTCTCGGCGGCGGCGCATCCGCCCGGGCGGGGCGCCGGTCCTGGCGCTCGCGATCACGCGGCGGTCGATCGCGGCCGGCCGCCGGACGGGGGGCCGTGGGTACGTCCTCGCTGGGGCCCGGGGCGTCGATCGGCATCGGCGTCGCAGCCGATCCACCGGCCGCGGCTTGGGGAGCGGCGGACGCGTCGGCGCGGCTCGCTGCGAAGGGCCCGGGCATCCGCAGCGGCGGCGCCTCGCGCCGGGGCGGCCTCGGCTTGAGCGCGACCTTCTTGGGCGGCTGTCGACGCAGCATGGCCGCTTCGATCTCCGCGTTCGGGTGCTTGTCGACGTACGCCTTCAGCAGACCCGCGACGAGCTGTTCGGCCTGATCGTGGCCGAGCAGGCGGCGCGCGAGCGCGCGGTCTTCGGGGCTCGGTCCGTCCGAGAGGAGGGTCTGGGCGAGGAGGGCGATGAGATCCGCCTCGGCCCGTGTGCGGAGCTCTTCGGTCGAGGGGATCTCCCGCTCGATGGGGCGGATCTTGTAGGTGAGCCGGAGGTAGTAGAGGCTCCCGACGTCGCGCGGCCCGACGAGGGAGATCGCCGTGCCGGTCCGCCCCGCGCGACCGGTGCGCCCGGTGCGGTGGACGTACGCCTCCGCGTCGAGCGGGAAGTCGTAGTTGATGACGTGGGTCAGGTGGGAGATGTCGATCCCGCGCGCGGCGACGTCAGTCGCCACGAGGAACCGGAGCCGGCCCTCCTTCGTCGCCGTCATGACCTTCTCACGGTCGGACTGCGGGAGGTCTCCGTTCAGCCAGTCGGCGTCGTAGCCCCGCTTTTGGAGGGCAGACGCGACGGTCTCCGTCTCGTCCTTCGTGTTGCAGAAGATGACCGCGCTCTCCGGGTTCTCCGCCTCGAGGATGCGGACGAGCGAACCGACCTTGTCCGCGTTCACGGAGTACGTGAAGTGCAGGATCTCGAGGGCGCCGATGTGATCGCCCGAAAGCGTAAGGAACTCAGGAGACTTCAGCTTGTTCTTCGAGATTCGCTCGATGTCCGGCGGCACCGTCGCGGAGAACAGCAGGGTCTGCCGCTCCTTCGGGAGCGCCTCCAGGATGGCCGAGAGCTCGCGCTCGAACCCCATCGAGAGCATCTCGTCCGCCTCGTCGAGAACCAACATCTTGATGGAGGCCACGGGGAGGGTCCGCCGACGGATGTGATCGAGCACACGCCCGGGTGTCCCCACCACGACCTGGGCACCTCCCTGGATACCGGACACCTGCCGCTCCATGGACGCCCCGCCGTAGATGGGCAGGAGCTTCACCTCGCGGTACTTGCCGATCTTCTCGAGCTCGGCGCAGACCTGCAGCGCGAGCTCCCGGGTGGGGCACAGCACGAGCGCCTGGGGCGCCGCGAGCGACCGCTTCACGATTTGATCGATCAGCGGGAGCCCGAAGCTCGCGGTCTTGCCCGTGCCGGTACGGGCCTGGACGACGGCGTCACGGCCCCGGGTGGCCGGATCCCACACCGCGACCTGGACGGGGGTCGGGTTCTTGTACCCCATCTCGTCGATCGCTCGACGCGTCTCCTCGGACAGCGGCAGCACGTCGAATGTCTGGGGCGGCGCGGCCTGTTCGCTGTCGGTCGGGGTAGCGGGGTTCTCGTTCACGGGGGTTCTTTTCGCGGGGCGTCGGGGGGGGGTGACTTGAGGCGCTCGGCCCCTACCTGCGGAAGCTCGGAGTCGACGCGCCTTCGTAGGGCCGCCAGGCTGGCCGCCTCACGCCGCACGGCGTGCTCCTCCGCATAGCGGAGCCGCTCCAAGGCGTCGAGACCGCGAAGCTCCGCTTCGCCACGACAGCTCGCCCGGACGCCCTCGAGGTGGAGCCACTCGGGGTCGAGGGCGAGTCGGAAGCGGCGGAGCGCCTCGTCGGGGTCCTCGTCCCCCTCGGCGGCCGACTGGCGCGCGCGCCCGAGCCCCAGCTCCAGGTGCTGGAGGCCCGCGGCGCAGGAGCCATACGGCGACGGTCGGACCTCCGGAAACAACGCCTGCTGGGTGATCTGCAGGGTAGCCGCGACGACCCACACCGCCACGACGGAGAGGAAAACGATCGCCGTGATGCGCCGCCACCTCCGCCGCTCGGCGGGGGTCGGTTGCTGGTCCGTCGGGGGCGCACCGGCCGAGGGGGGCGGCGCACCGCTGGCGGGCCCAGGCCGCCCCGACGGTGGGGGAGGGGACTCCGCTTCAGGCACCTGCACCTCGTAGCACACGGAGGAGCGGACTTGGGTAAGAAGAGGCATGGGACGGCTCCCACGCACGTCGGCGCGGCCAGGCTGGGTCGCCGCCGCGCTCGGCGCGAGCGCGCTGCTCCCCGGCTCCCTGGGCCGGGCCGAGCCGCTGCCCACGAACGACTACGTGATCGACGCCTTCCAAGGCCCGCTGCTCTCCCCGATTCGGGTGACGTCGCTCGGTGGGGCGTACGCCGGCTACGCCGAGGACATCCCCGGGATGGTCGCCAACGCCGCGGCGCCCGCGGTCCGTGGGCTCGAGGCCCAGCGCCACGTGGAGCTCTACGCCACGGGATCGCTGTCGTTCCCGCTCGACGTGTTCCAGAACAACGACTTCGATAACTCCGGCGCGCTGGACTCGGACTACTCCGACTTCGTCTACGTCTCCGGCGGCAGCATCCTGCAGGTGGGCGCGTTCGGCGCCGGGCTGCTCGGGGAGCTTCAGAGCTATACGCTCACGGACGCGTCCGGCGACGCGACGAACGTGGTCCTCGGCCGCTACCACGGGCTGCTCGCGGTCTCGTTCGCCCGAGGGCAGCTCGCGATCGGGGCGGGGGCGCGGGGCGCCACCCTCGGCATCGGGACGAATCGCGCGGACCTGGTCTACGCCGGCGCGTCCCCCGAGCTCGGCCTGCTCGTGCGCCCGACCGGCGTGCCCTTTCGCTTCGGGGCGACCTACCGGGGCCTCGTACGGGCGCACCCCACGTTCGACAAGCCCGCCCCGGCAGAGCCCGGAGCCCCGTCGCGCGCGGGCCGTCTCACTCTGCCGGAGGCCGTGATCTTGCCGTGGGAGCTCGAGACCGGGATCGCCATCCAGGTTGGGCCGCGCCCGCTGAACGTGGAGTTCCGGGACCCCGAGGACGACGATGACGCCCTCGAGGATCTCGTCGCGGCCGCGCGCGCGCGACGCGCCGCGGAGCGTCGCCGACTGCTGGCGAGCGTGCATCAGCCCAGCGATCGGGAGCGACTCCTGCGCGATCTCGACGAGGACGAGGAGCGCAACAGCGTGCTCGAGCACCGCGCGCTCGAGGAGGAGACCGCGCGGATCGCCGGGCGCGCAGAGGACCGCTACGCGGCGCTACCCCGGCCGAGGATGCTGCTCTTGCTCTCGATCCTCGTCAGCGGCCCGGCCGACCGCGGGGTGAGCCTCGAGCGGTTCTTGGCGCAAGACGTCGATGACGTGCCCGACGGACCCGGCATCGGCGGATCGGGCGCGAGCGTGAACTTCTCGCCGCGCTTCGGGATCGAGGTGGAGCCGATCGCGCGGTGGCTCACGCTCCGCAGCGGCAGCTACTACGAGCCGAGTCGGTTCGGTGGCGTGGGGCGCCAGCACTTCACGTTCGGCGCGCAGGCGAAGCTGTTCGAGACCGACGTGTGGGGGCTGGCCCCGCTCTACGCCTGGGGCGCGATCGCGGCGGTGGACCTCGCGCCTCGCTACCAGAGCCTCTCGCTCAGCCTCGCGATCTACCGTTGACCGAGCGGCTCAGTTCATTTCCTTCGCCGACCGCTCGCTCTGCTCGGGCTCGAGGAAGGTGGAGGTGATCTCCCGCTCGAGCGCGACGAGCAGCTCTCCCTCGATGGTCGCGGGCTGACCCGCCTGGCGCGCGACGTTGATGGCGTAGATGAAGACGCGGCTCGCGCGCGCAGGCACCCGGCGGCTCCGCCAGTCGTCGGCGAGCGGGGCGCCGCCTTCGTCGCCGTCGTCCCCCGCGTCGAAGCCGTCGAGGAGGACGAGCGCGCGCGGATCCACGCCCTCGGCCACGAGCTCGACGCCGGGGACGTCGGAGATGAAGACGTCCGCGCCGCTCACGTACTTCGAGAGGAGGGGGTTGAGCTGCTGGAACGCGCTCGCGGCGGTCTTCTCCCAGGTGTCGCGCGGCGGCGCCCAGGGCGGCATGCCGTGGAGGAGATCCAGCTCGCGCGACCGAAGGAAGGCGACGGTGGCGCCCTTGCCGTCGCCGAGCTCGTCCCGGACGAGCCCGAGGTAGTAGTGGGCCTCGGCGTGGCGAGGGTCCTTGTCTGCGGCCTCCTCGACGAACTTGCGCGCCTTGTCGACGTCGCCGAGCTCGTAGTGGGCGCGGCCGACGAGGAAGAGGTGGCCGGGGTTTTCGTAGGGTCCCTCCGGGATGTGCGCCAACACGTCCCGGGCCTCGTCGCGCTGGCTCTTGCCCATGAGCGCGTCGAACTTCAGGAGCAGGGCGTCGATGACCTCCTCGTCGACCTCGGCGAGGTCGAGGGCCTGATCACACATGCGGATGGCTTGATCGAAATCGCCGAGCGGCGAGATGTAGACCTCCGCGGCGTTCAGCATGGCCTCGAGGTACGTCTCGTCCAGCGCGATCGCCTGCTGGTACGCCTCCACCGCGTCGTCCCCCTCGCCCTCCATCGCGGCCACGAACCCGAGGAGGTTGTGGGCCTCGGGCGAGCTCGGATCGAGCTCCAGCGCGCGCCGCGCCGACGCGGCTGCCCCGCGCGTGTCGCCTTTCTGGACGAGCTCCCACCCGCGGTCGAGGTGCGCAGAGAACTGATCCATCGCCCCTTCCCTTATCGAAGGGGAGGTCAGCGTCAAGCGTCAGGGTGTGGCTCTCGCGCCGACGCTGGCTGAGTCGTCTCCCGCGGCGCGGGTGGGTCGCGCCCCGAGGACGGCTCATCGCGGCGCCTTGGTCGGCGGCGCGCGTTGGTTTCCTGCGGTGGATCCCCTCGCAGAGCGTTCCTCCCTCGGGGACTGACGCGGCCCCGTGGCGGCCCCGCGGTCCTCACCCGACACCGAGCTCCGGGCCCCGCCCGTGAGCGCGGAGGCTGCTTCCCGAGGTGCACGCCCGCGCGCCGGCTCGAGCGCTACACCCGGGCGCGTCAGTCGTGGATCACGACCATGCTGCCCGGGCGGTCCTTCGACGAGAAGACGCCGTGCCAGCCCCGCGGGACCCGCGGCTCCACCCACTGGAACACGTGCTTCGCGTCGAGGGGCGCGAGGTTCACGCAGCCGTGGCTCATCTCCCGTCCGAAGTTCTGATGCCAGAACGCCCCGTGCAGCGCATAGGAGCCCTTGAAGTACGCGACGTAGGGGACGTCCTCGATCGAGTAGGGCAGGTCTCCGGAGGCGCCGTCGCCGTCCATGGTCACCGCGATGTGCTTCTCGCGGATGCGCCACGCGCCCGTGGGCGTCGCGTGGTCCTTCTTCTTGTTGCGAGAGCGCTTCCCGGGTGAGACGAGCGCGGCGTACACTGGCTTGTCCCCGACCAGCAGCACCAGGGTCTTCTTGCTCAGGTTGACGTCGACCCAGCGCTCGTCCGCGCCGACGTCCGAGGGCCTCGGCCCGGGGGCCGTCAGCGTGCCCTGCAGATCCTTGACCCAGTAGTCGAGCGTGCTCTTTCGGTAGAGATCGTCGCCGATCTTGGCGGTGTCCCCGGTGAGCGGCACCGGCGTGTGGCGCGCGAGCTTGCCCGTCGCCTTGGCGGACTTCTGGTCTTTGCCGAGGTCGAACTTCTGCGCCTTCTCCCCGAGGACGAAGAAGATCTCCTTGGCGCCGTCGGGCCACTCCAGGCCCTTCGCCTCGGGGGGCTTGTTGATCCACATCCGATCGGTGGGCGCGACGAGCCCCCCCGTCGTCCGGTACCAGAGCCGATCGTGGTGCCCGAAGGACTTGTCGACCGCGATGAAGAAGCCCTTCACCATGCGCTTCGAGAGGTTGCCATCGGCGTCCTGCTCGAGCTCGGCGAGGGTCACCACAGGCTTCTTGTCGTCCGTCTGCCACCACGGCTTGGGCGTGGGGGGGTCCGCGGCCGCCGCCTCCTCGACGCTGGGCGTCCCCGTGTCGAGCGTCTTGACGGCGTCGATCGCGGCGGACGCGTCGGGGAGCGGCGCGGGGTCGGAGCTTCCTGGCACCGCGCCGCCCGGATCCGCCGCGTGCTTGCCCTTGCGCCGCGCCTCGTCGTCGGCGGGCGCCGCCGTGTCCTTCTTGGC
This sequence comes from uncultured Polyangiaceae bacterium, assembly GCA_964492175.1. GTDB lineage: Bacteria > Myxococcota_A > Polyangia > Polyangiales > Polyangiaceae > Xiheicaenibacterium. The sequence goes on from CAZBJI010000186.1 coordinate 11,388, forward strand.
CTTGTCGGCGAGGTAGGGCTCGTACTTGAGCATCTCCTCCCGCGTCGGCAGCGTCTTGTAGAGCGGCGTCCCGTGGAACCGGTTGTAGGCGTACTGATAGGGCAGCACGGCGGCGAGGTCGGGCTGCCGAACGCCGAGCTTCACCCTCGGGTGCTCGAGATCGAGGGTCGCGTACTTGCCGCAGATGTAGCCGCCGTCGACGAGCTGGTACCAACCCTGCTTGCAGTTTTCTTTCTTCAGGGGCTTGGCGTCCGCCGGCACCTTGCCGCCCTGGCGCACGTAGCCGATCCGCTCGTCCGAGAACCTGGGCTCCGCGTAGACCGGCGTCTGGAACGCCATGGCGCCGACGTACGGCCCCGTGTACGGGGCCTCCGGCGCGGAGGTGGGAGAAGCGGACGCCGACGAGGACGCCTTCGCGGTGCTGGCCTCTGGGGTCGCGATCCCCGTCGACGTCGGCGCCGCCTCGGCTCCGTCGGACGTGGGCGCGCCAGGCGGCGCGCTGAACCGCTCGCCTGGCGGCGGAGCCTCGCTCCGGTCGCCGCACGCGAGGAAGCCCACGGCGGCGGAGCCGCCCGCGGTCGCGAGGACGAACCCCACGAGGGGCGCCAGCCAGGACGCGCGCGGCTGCTGGCCGCGCTTGCTGCGAGGCCGATCCTTGCTCGCGGAGGCCGAGGGGGGCGCCATCGTGCTGTTCCTACCTCGCCTTCCTACTCGCGCAGCCTGCCTGGGTCCCAATTTTCCAACGCCGGGCCGCTCCGGCGCCAAAAAAGCACGTGGAGGCGCGCGGTTGAGTCGCTCTGGGCCGCGGCGCGGCGGCCGGAGCGTGCCTCCTCGACCCGGGTGGTTCTCGGCGGCGTGGTTGGCGCATTCCGAGGTCATGAACGTCCAACCAGCCATCGACATGCCGCGGCGATGGGGCGTGATACGGTGATGGGCGACGCGGACTGGCTGTCCGGTCGACGGTGGTTGGACGCGGAGGAGTGCTCTAGGCCTCGATCGAGCGATGTGTGCCGCGCGAGCTCGCTCGGCTCGCCCGAGCGAATCAACGGCAATGTTCAGATGGCCTGTCTTCTTCGGCGCGCTCCGGGATCGCCGAGCCCTCGACGGCGAGGATGGGGGGCCACGTGACGCGCCCTGAGGCGGCGTCCGGTCGTTGGCTGCCGCCCGCGGTGCCCGCGAGCGTGCGGCTCATCGAGCGGCTGGGGTCCAGCTCGGGTCGGATCTTTTTCTGCGTCGCCCTCGCGCTCGCGCTCCACGTCCCGCTCATGCCGTTCGCGCGGGTGCTGACGCTGGGGTTCTTCGACTTCTTGTTCGACGAGACGGAGGAGTCGGCCGAGGACGCCGTCGTCCCGCTCGATCTGGAGGTCGAGGATGGCGAGGGAGGCGACGAGGAGCTGATCGAACGACGGGAGGCGGTGGAGATCGCGACCCCGGACCCCGAGGGCGAGGGCGTGCGCGACGCGGGCGTGGACGCGGCAGTCGGTGTGGACGACGGAGGGCTCGACGGGGGCCTGGCCATCTCGGACGCGGGGCCGGATGGCGGCCCACCCGACGCCGGCGCCCCCGACGCGGGGCCCGACGCGGGGCTGCCGCCGGACCGGGAGCCGATCGCGAAGAACGACGCCATCCAGAAGCTCTCGAAGAACCCGAACAACGTCCAGATCGTCCTCATCGGCTCACGGCTCCGCGAGCACCCGGTCGGATCGAAGATGGGCTCGCTGCTCCCTGGGCTCAAGCAGTGGGAGCCGTTCTTCAAGGACAGCGGCATCGATCCGGTCGTCGACATCGACGTGATGGTCATCACCGGGCCGCAGATCCGGAAGTCGGACGACGTCATCGCGATCATGAAGTTCAACATCGCGATGGACAAGGTCGAGGCCACGATCGAGGACCTCGTGAAGAAGGGAGGAGGTGAGGGCAAGCGGCTGGAGGGCACGCCGGTGCCCGCCTGGCGGGGCACCACCGACGGGGCCTCGCGGCTCTTCGCCGTCCTCAAGGAGAAGAGGCTGCTCTACATCCTGCCGTGGCCGAAGAAGGGCAAAGCGGACAAGAAGCTCTCGGCCGAGGAGTGGGAGAAGGAGCAGGACAAGCGGGTCGCCGGGCACCTCGCGCGCATCAAGGTGGCGAAGTTCCCCGACTACTCCGCCGAGAAGTACGCGATCGACGCGTACATGATCCAGCCCTACAAGCTGGTCTCCAAGACGGGCGAGATCGACCTCGGGCCGGTGAACATCCAGCTCATCCCGCAGGAGCTCACCTCGATGCGGATGCGCGTCGTCCCGAACGGCGGCGCCGCCGACGTCACGATCACGTTCCAGGCGAAGAACGACGCCGGGGCAAAGGACGCGGTCGGGGACCTGAAGAGCGCGTGGCCTCTCTTCCAGCTCGGCGCCAAGGTGGAGATCGGCATGGAGCTGCCGGATCTGGAGTGGGAGACCTCGACGGACCTGGTCGTCGCCAAGGGCAAGCTCGAACAGGACGTGCTCCAGCAGGTCTTCGATCTCGGCAAGAAGTACGCGGACGAGGTGAAGAAGCGGAAGAAGTGATCCGGCCCCGCTACTTGGCCGAGAGGACGCGCAGCGCCTCGTCCGCGAGGGCGCTGTCGACGTCCTTCAGCCCGACCGCCGCGCCGCGCCGCGGCTGGAACACGACGCGGCAGCGATCCGGCGACCGCTGCGGCCACGAGGAGAGAGCGTAGTCGAGCGCCAGCGCGCCCACCAAGATGCCGAGCCCGAGGCCGAGCAGCTCCGGGGAGCCCCCGCGCGCCCCGTCCACGAAGACGCGGACGCCCACGTAGCTGCCGACGAGCAGCGCCCCGATTCCGACGTAGGTCGTGAGCCGCGGAAAGCGGACCTCCCTCCCGGCGCCGGCCAGCGAGGCGTGCGGGATGAACAGCTTGCGCTCCCAGAGGGTCCGCCCGAGGAGCCGCGTGGAGGAGGCGACGCGGACGCCCTCCGCCGAGACGGTCACGTCGGCCGGGCTCCTGAGGCCCAGCGCGTACCTGCCGACCAAGCGCGCCAGCGCGACGAACGGCAAGATCAGCGTGAGCGTCAGCGCGACGGTGGAGGCGGCGCTCCGCGGCGGCGCGGTGCGCTCGGCGGTGAGCTGGACCGTCCTCTGCGCGGGCGTCCCCGCCTGCGCGGGCAACAAGCCCGAGAGGCAAGGATCGCGGAGAGACACCGCGAGCAGCGCCCGGTGCTGGGCGGCGATCGGGTGCTCGGCGCGACCGAGCGCGGCGACGGCGACGATCGCGCTCGGTCGGTCCAGGCCGCCCGTCGCGGCGTCGTCGTGCCGCTGGACGAGCTCGCTGATCGCCGACCAGAGGATCTCGGCTTTGGGGCCGAGCGCCGCGTCGAGGGCCGACAGCGGATCGATCTGCGTGTGGCCCCCGATCCAGGAGAGGGCCTCGGCCACACGCGCGGCGTGCTCCGCCGCCTCCGGGGGACCCAGGGCCACGCCGCGCGCGATGAGCGCCGCGAGCAGGTGCCGCTCGGGCGCGGAGAGCGGTGCCGAGCTCGCGACGGCGCGCAGGACGTTGCCGTAGGGGGTCTCGGCGGCCTGCTCGTCGAGGGAGAGCCGCGTGGCGGCCTCGTCCAGGCCGACGTCGAGCGATCCCCGACGCTCCTCGTACGCGGAGAGGGCGAGCGCGTGCACCAGGCGCGCGAGATCGTCGAACCTCGGGTGCGTCGCCAGCTCCAGGAGGACGGCGCGCGGAGAACGCGACGGGTCGGGGGCCATGGGACGGGTCGTACCTACCCTTACGCTCTCCCGGCTTCCAGTGTTCCGAGGGCTCGGACGCTCAGTATCGGTCGGGGAAAGGTGTCGAGCGGAAGCAGAGCGCACGAGAGCCCGCGCTGACCCGGGCGGGCCGCTCGACCGCAGTCGCTCGGCAAGCCTGCGTCGGCGGACACCAGAGGCC
>CAZBJI010000187.1:0-15284 GCA_964492175.1 uncultured Polyangiaceae bacterium
AGCGCCGAGCCCGCCTTGCCGGCCGGCGCCGAGTCCGCTCCGGTCGCCGACGCCTCCGCCCCCGCGGCGGACGCGAGCTCGCCCGAGGCCGCCCCGCCCTCCGGCGGCAAGCCCAAGGGAGCCCCAGGGCAAAAACCGCCCGTCGCCGCGCAGCCCTCGACCAAGCCCACCGGGACGCCGGCGCCTCCGCCGACGGCCAAGGCAGGCGGCGGGCACGGCATCTTGTAACGGACCTCGCCTTTCTTCCCCCAAGACACGACCCATGCGAACACCCCGAAGGCTCCACGCCCACGCCCTCCTCGTCACCGCTGCTGCGCTCGCGCTCGCCGGAGGCTGCCGGCAGATCCTGGACCTCCCGGAGTCGGTGGAGTGCGGCTCCGACGACGCGTGCACCACGGCCGAGAGCCCCTGCGTCCTCGGGGAGTGCGTCGACGGGCTCTGCGCGTACTCCCTCCGGCCCGCAGGGACGGTGATCGACGAGGCGGGCGAGGGTGATTGCAGGAGCAACGTCTGCGACGACGCCGGCGAGGTCGTCGTGGCCATCGTTCCCGACGACGCCCCCGCCGACACGACGCCGGGCGACTGCGTCGCGCCGTCCTGCGACGCCGAGGGCAACGTGGTGACGGCGCCGGCGGACGACCCGCCGGCGGACGACGCCGCGGGCGACTGCCAGGCGCCCGCGTGCGCGGACGGCGCTCTCACGTCGGCCCCGGCGGAGGACGCCCCGCCCGACACGACGGCCGGAGACTGCAGCGCGCCCGCGTGCGACGCGCAGGGGAACGTCGTCGCGGCGCCGGACGACGCCGACGTGCCTACCTCCGGAGACGACCCGGGCGACTGCGTCAGCCCATCCTGCAGCGGCGGGGCGGTCGTGGACGCGCCGAACGACCTCGACGCGCCCACGGACGAGATGCCCGGCAACTGCATGAGCCCCGCGTGCGACAACGGCGCGGTCGTGGACGTCGTCAACGAGATGGACACGCCCGCGATGGACATCGACGGGGACTGCCTCGCGCCCACCTGCGACGCGGGCGGCATGCTCGTGGCGGACGACACGGACACGCCCACCTCCGGGTGCGGGAGCTGCTCGAACGGCGCGGTGGTCTCCTGGCCGCTCGTCGGCATGGCCTGCTACACCGGGCCGGGCGGCACAGAGAACGTGGGCATCTGCGTCGGCGGCACGTGGACGTGCGTCGACAACATCCAGACTTGCAGCGGCGAGCAGACGCCGCTGCAGGAGGCCTGCGGCCCCGGAGCCTCTGGCGTGAACGAGGACTGCGACGCGCAGACGGACGAAGAGGGGCCCGGCTGCAACTGCATGCTCGGGCAGACGCAGACCTGCTACACCGGGCCGAACGGGACGCTCAACGTGGGCATTTGCGTGGCCGGGGCGTCGCAGTGCACGGCCACGATGATGGGCAACCAGTACGGACCCTGCATGGGGGACGTCGTCCCGCAGGCGTGCGACTCGTGCTTCGTCCAGGGCGACCAGGACTGCTCTGGCACGTCGGCGGCGTGCACGGGCGACCACGTCTTCAGCAAGAACATCGGGGGCACCGATTTCGACTACTCGACGGACGTGCTGGAGCTCCCGAACGGCGAGATCCTGGCCCTCGGGACGTTCGTCGGGACGGTCACGTCCGCCAACACGGTGACGAGCGACGGAGCCACCGACGTCCTCTGGCTCCGGTTCGACGCGGACGGCAACGCGATCAGCGCGAAGGACTGGGGCGGCGCCGGCAACGACAGCGCCCGGCAGCTCGTCCTGCTCGACGACGGCTACCTCGTCGTGGGTGGTCTCGGGGACGGCTCGTCCGAGACCTTCGGCGCGGCGCCTACGCTCACCGGCGTCGGCACCGACGGCTTCGTGGCCAAGTTCAACAACAGCCACAACGTCGTCTGGAAGAAGCTCCTCGGGGGAACGTCCAACGACGTCATCGCGGCTGCGGTGAGGATGCCGGACAACGGCTTCGCCGTCGCGGGTCAGTTCCAGGGCACGATCAACCTCGGGGGCTCGAACCTCGTGAGCCTCGGCTTCGACGACATCTTCGTCGCGCGGTTCGACCAGGACGGCGTCCACCTCTGGAGCCAGCGCTACGGCACGAGCATGCAGAACAACGTGTACGACCTCGAGGTGGCGCCCAACGGGGACCTCGTCATCGTGGGCGACCTCGGCACCAGCATGTCGTTTGGCGGCCCGACCATCACCGTGGCCGGCGGGACGGACGCGTACGTCGTTCGGCTCGATCAGAACGGGGCGCACCTCTGGACGCGCGCCTTCCAGTCCACCGGCAACGAGTCGGCGCGCCGCGCCGCGATCCTCTCGGACGGGAGCGTCTGGGTCGCGGGCAAGTTCGACACCGCCGTGAACGTGGACGGCGTCGCGGGCGCCGACGTGACGCCGACCTCGACAGGCAACGATCTGCTCTACGTGAAGTACGACGCCGCGGGCGCGTACCTGAGCGGCAAGTCGGTCAACTGCACCATGGATGTGTCCATTCGCGACATGGAGGTCGGGTTCGACGACACGGTGATCATCGGCGGCTCGTACAGCGGGACCCTCTTCTTCAGCCCGATCTCGCTCCCGTCGGCTGGCGTAACGGACGCGTACCTGTTCAAGATCCGCCCCGACGACGGCAACATCCTCTGGTGGGACAAGTACGGCGGCACCAGCGGCGACGGCTTCAACGGCCTCGACGTCATGTCGTGCGGCGACGTCCTCGCGGTCGGGGAGTACTTCTTCGACGCGGTCGCCTTCGGGGGCGGCGCCCTCCCGAACCAGGGTCAGGTCGACTACGTCCTCGCGAAGTACCGGCAGTAGCCCACGGAACTTGGCGTCCGCGAGCCACGCGCTCGCGGACAAAAGGACGGCGGCGGCCCCGAGGAGCCGCCGCCCGATCCGTCACGCTGAGGAGGGGAGCTCAGCCGCCCGCGCCGCAGGGCGTTCCGGGGCCGCCCACGATGTGGGCGCAGTGCATGTTCGCGTCGCCGTCGCTCTGCGCCGCCACCGAGAGGTGGTACATGCGGCACGCGAGGGAGTCGCCGCCCGTGGTCGCGGTGCTGTAGTCGATATCGTCCGGGAACGCGTTGCAGTCCACCTCGCACTCCGCCACGTCGCCCCACTGCGTGTTGTTGCCGATGCAGATCGCCGTGGCGATCGTGCAGAAGGCGGTGCAGCGCGTCGCCTGGTCCGAGGTGCAGCCGCTGCCGGCGATGCCGCCGCTGCCGAGCGGGCCGGCGTGGACGCAGTGACCGTCGCTCATCGCGACGCCCGAGTGGTAGTTCCGGCACTCCAGGGTGTCGGTGTTGGTCTCGCCGATCGCGCCCTGCGCGAACGCGTCGCAGATGGCGAGGCAGCTCGCCTCGCTCGGGTACTGCGTCTGGGGATCGCCGCAGTTCGCGTCGATCGTCGCGCAGTAGCCGGCGCAGGTCGCCGGGTTCATCCCCGTGCTGGTGGTCGTCTGGCCAGTCGTGGTCGTCTGCCCGGTGGCGGTGGTGCCGGTCGCGTTGGTCGTCGTCGGGCTGGTGGTGGTGCTGGTGGTGGTGTCGCCCCCGGCCCCGCCGCTGCCGGTCGAGTCTTCACAGGCCGCTACGGAGAGGGCCAAGCCACAGGAAAGAACGGTCAATACGAGTCCACGGTTCATGACGCACTCCTTGAAGATGAGACGATCGTGCTCGGCCCTACGGCGGGCCCCACCCTGGGGTTTCCCCCTGAACGGGGGGGATCGTCGGTTGGCAGAAAGAAGGATGTCGAAAGTTCGGCCCGTCCGACCCAGGCTGGGCCGCGGACGGTCGTCCTCACGAGGGAAGACGATCGCCTGAGAACTACCCGCATTTCGCGGAGGCCGCAAGGCGGGCGCATCCGGGAGCGCCCTTCTCGCGTAGCGGGTAGCATGTCGCGCCGGATGCCGCGAACCCGACGCAGAGATCCCTTCGGCCGCCTCCTCCGCGTCCTCGCCCCGCTCGCGGTGCTCCTGGCGGCGGTGGCCTGGGCAGGGGCGGCCGCGGCCCACCAAGTGGGCCTCTCCCGGAGCGAGCTGCGCGCCGGCGATGCCGGGCTGACCCTGGAGCTGTCCTTGGCCCGCGCGGACCTGCGCGCGATCGTCCCGGAGGTCGACGCCAGCGGCGACGGCGTGGTCGACGACGCCGAGGTCGCGGCGGGGGTGGGGCGCGCGGGCGGGCTGGCGCGCCACGTCGCCGTCACCCCGGAGGGCGGCGCGGTCTGCCCGGCACGGGTCGAGTCGATGGCGCCGGAGGAGGACGGCGGCGTCAGCGTCAAGCTCGGGCTCCCCGGCTGCGCGGGGAGGCTGGTGGTGGACGCGACCGCGGTCTTCGCCGCGCTACCCAGCGACCACCGCCACGCGGCGTTCGTCTACCCGTCGGCGGGCGATCCGGAGGAGCACGTGCTCCGCCGAGGCTCGGCCTCCTTCGAGACCTGGGCGTTCGCCGCCGTCGCGGCGCCGCCCGCCGCGGCGCCACCCGGCGCGCTCGAGGTCGCGTGGGAGTACACGGTGCTCGGGGTGGAGCACATCCTCTTCGGGGTCGACCACGTCGTGTTCCTCCTCGGGCTCATCCTGGTCGGGGGGCGCTGGCGACAGCTCGTCGCGATGATCACCGCGTTCACGCTCGCGCACTCGGTGACGCTCGCGCTCGCGGTCCTCGGAGTCGTCGCGCCGAGCCCCCGGCTCATCGAGCCGATCATCGCGCTCAGCGTCGCCTACGTCGGCGTCGAGAACTTCATCGTGAAGGACGCGGGCAAGCGGTGGCGGATCGCGGGCGCGTTCGGGCTCATCCACGGCTTCGGCTTCGCCGGCGCGCTGGGCGAGGTCGGCCTCCCCAAGGAGAACCTGGCCGTCGCGCTGGCCACGTTCAACGTCGGAGTCGAGCTCGGTCAGCTCGCGCTCATGGCCCTCACCGTCCCGCTCGTCTTGCGGCTCCGCAAGCAAGAGTGGTTCGTCCCTCGAGGTGTGCAGGCCCTCTCCGCCGCCGTGGCGGTCGCCGGCCTCGTCTGGTTCGTCACGCGCGTCTTGCCCGAGTCGTGAGGGTCAGGGTGGGAGACGCGCCGCGGCCGAACCGACGCTGCCGGCCCTCGAGAGCCCGCCGCTGGCGCCGGCTCGGCTCCGGCTCCGAGGCACGCCGCCGCTACGCGTCCTCCTCACGATCGATCGCCCGCCCGAGGCTCGCTTTCACGAGCTGCCCGACCACGGATCGGGTCTGGTAGGGGCGGTCCGGCGGGAGCGGATCCGGCGTGGTCTGCCCCGGCTCCTCCAGCCGCCGCAGCGCCTCCCCCAGCGCCTCCATCGACGCGAACCGCTCCTCCGGCGCCTTGCGGATCGCTCGCATCACGACGGCCTCCGTCCGGGCGTCGACGCCGGGCGCGACGGCGGAGAGCGCGGGCGGAGCCGTCCAGAGGTGGTGCGCGAGCGTCGCGATTTCGTCGTCCGTCTGGTCGAACGCCTGCCGTCCGGCCAGCATCTGGAACGCCACCATCCCGAGCGCGTAGATGTCCGTCCGCCCGTCTACGCCCTCGCCGAGGATCTGCTCGGGCGCCATCGTGGCCGGCGTGCCCATCACGACGCCCTGCGCGGTGAGGTTCGAGGCCTGCTCCTTCGAGAGGCCGAAGTCGACGACCTTGAGCTCGTAGGGATCGCCGGGCTCGCCGAGGAGGAACAGGTTGTCGGGCTTGACGTCGCGGTGGACGATGCCCGCGCGGTGGGCCGCGGCCAGCGCGGAGGCGGCCTGCTCCAGCGCGGCGATCGCCGTCTCTCGCGGCATCGTGCCTTCCCGGCGCAGGTACTCCCCCACCGTCTCGCCGACCAGAAACTCCATGACGAGGTAAGGCGCCGCGTCGTCCTCGCGCTCGCCGATCGCGAAGACGGTGACGATGCTCGGGTGCCCGATGACGCTCGCCGCGCGAGCCTCGCGCTGGAACCGCTCGCGGATCTTGGGATCGTGCCGGTAGGGCTCCTCGAGCACCTTCACCGCGACCGGCATGCCGCTCCGCTCGTCCTCCGCCAGGTAGACGCGGGCCATCGCCCCTTTCCCCACGAAGCCGCGGATCCGATACTGGCCGCCGAGCACCTTGCCGCGGATGCGCGTCGGCTCCGCCCGCAGGCTCGCCGGATCCACGCGCTCGGTGGTCGCGCTGCCGTCGTAAGGGCAGAAGCGAAACGCCTCCGGCAAGAACCGATGACACTGCGGGCACCGCATGGGGCGAGAGTGTACCCGCACGCGTGCCACGGCGCCCTACGGCGGGGCGTGCCTACGCCCGCCCAGCGGATGAAGCGCCCGCGCGGGCCGTGTCGAGCCCCGAGGAGCGCTCGCGCCCCTCGCGACCGCCCGGTGCTACGATCCAGGCTCGGTCGTCCGTCGCCATGCCGACTCCCAAGAGCCCGCTCATCGAAGCCTACATCGACGGGCAGCCGGCCGCCGCACGGCGCGCGCTGAGGCGCGTCCGGGCCTGCTTCCGCCGCGCCATGCCCGACGCCGAGGAGGTGATCAGCTATGCCATCCCGGCGTTCCGGCTCCACGGCGCCGTGGCCCTGTTCTTCGCCGGCTGGAAAGAGCACGTGTCCGTGTATCCGGTGACCGCTGGCATCGCGCGCGCCCTGGGCGAGGAGCTCGGGCCGTACCGCGCCAGCAAGGGGACGCTGCGCTTCCCGCTGGCGGAGCCGGTGCCGGTGGAGCTCATCGAGCGCATCGCGCGCGCCCGCGCCGCCGAGGCCGCGGAGCACGCCCGAGCCAAGGCGTCCAAGAGGTCCGCGAAGAAGAAGGCCCAGACGCGGGGGGTGAAGCGTGCCCCCTGACGTACCACCCACGGCGCGATGAACGGCCTGCTCCGCCTCCGCTTGGCCGGCGTGCCCGTGCTCGTGAGGCCCGGGTTCTGGGCCGCGTGCGCCGTGCTCGGGGGCGATCGCCTCCTGCGCCCGCACCTGCTGCTCGTCTGGGTGGGCGTGGTCTTCGCGTCCGTGCTCTTGCACGAGCTCGGGCACGCCTGGGTCCTCCGGCGCCTCGGCCACCGACCGACCGTCGAGCTCAACGTGTGGGGCGGCCAGACGGCCGCGCCCCATGGCCTCGGCTCCACCGCCGAGATCCTGGTCAGCGTCGCCGGCCCCCTCGCCGGGCTCGTGGTCGGCCTGCCGCTCCTGATCGTCCGGCTCATCTTGCCGGGGCTCGTCGAGCTCCCCGTCCTCGGGACGCTGCTCTCCGATCTCGTCTGGGTGAACGTGGGCTGGAGCCTCCTGAACCTGCTCCCGGTCCTCCCGCTGGACGGCGGCCACGTGCTCCGCGCGCTGCTCCGGCGCGCCGGGACGATGGGCTCGGCGCGTCGCGCGCATCATGTGTCGATCGCGGTCGGGGCGCTGGTCGCCCTCGCCGCCCTGCTGCTCGGCGAGCCGTACGTGGCCTGCGGCGCCGCGGCGCTCGGCGTCTACAACCTCCTCGCCGCGAGGACCGCGTAACGCGCCGAGCGCTCGGAGCCCGCTGCCGGCCGCCGGGCTGAGACGCCGGCGCCTCGAGATGGGCGAGCGGCCCCGTCGGAGCGGAGGTTTCATGAGACCGCGCGAGCCGCCGCGAGACCGCTGCCCGCCGCGCACCTTCCGGAGCCCGGGCCTTCGACGCCGTCGTCCGCGTCCACCGAGCATCCTTTTCGCCCCCTCGGTCGTCGTCCTTCCGGAAGGCAAGACCGAAGCGCGGCCGACTCGCGTCGCCTCGACCCGCGTTCGCGCCCTCCGAAAGGAGCCCCATGTCTGGAGCCACACCCCGCCCCCTCCTCGTCATCGGCGTCACCGGGACCCAAGGCCGCGCCGTGGCCAAGCACCTCCAGGGCGCCGGCTTCCAGGTGCGTGGTCTCACCCGAGACCCCAGAGCGAAGTCGGCGCGGACCCTCATCGAGCAGGGCATCGACCTCGTGCAAGGCGACCTCGACGACGTCGACTCGGTGAGGGCCGCGATGCAGGCCGTCGACGGCGTCTACCTCGTCACCGACTTCTTCAAGAACGGGATCGCGGGCGAGGTCCGCCATGGCAAGCGCGTCGCCGACCTGTGCGCCGAGCTCCGGGTTCGCCACCTCGTCCACGCCTCGGTGAACGGCGCCGACCGCGAGAGCGGCGTGCCCCACTTCGACTCCAAGGGCGAGATCGAGCGCCACATCCAGGAGCTCGACCTGCCCGCGACCTACCTCCGCCCCGCGCTCTTCTTCGAGGACCTCGTCGACAAGAAGTACTTTCCGCCGGCGAGCTGGGGGATGATGCCGAAGGTGGTTGGCCCCGATCGGCCGATCAAGTGGGTCGCGGTCGACGACATCGGCGCTGCCGCGGCCCGTGTCTTCTCGCGACGCGACGAGTTTCTCGGCAAGGCGGTTCCGCTGGTCGGCGACGAGAAGTCCATGGCGGAGTCCCGCGCCATCTTCGCGCGTGTGCGGGGGAGGAGGCCGTTCTCCTTGGCGATGCCCACGTTCCTCTTCCGGAGGCTGATCAGCGAAGAGCTCACGCTCATGTTCGAGTGGCTCGCGAACAACGCCATGGACGGCGACATCGCGACCACGCGAGGTGTGGTCGACGCGCCGCTCGACATGGAGACCTGGCTGCGCGCGCGCGACCGCGCCGCCGCAGTCTCCGCGGCGCGGGCGGCCTGACACGGGTGCCGCGGGCGAGCCGTCAGGGCACGGCGGGCGCGTCGCCGCCAGTGTCGCCGCCGCCCCGCTTGCGGCGGATCATGCCCAGCATCAGATCCAAGAAGTCGCGGGCGATGGACCGCGCCACGATCAGCGCCGCGATGACGTAGACCACGCCACCGCACGCGAGCTCGATGATGAGGCGCAGGCCGGCCGGAAGGCCCACGTCGCCCATCGCGAGGCGCACGCCGAGGACGCCGAGGATCATCGGCACGCACGCGAGGAGCGGCGGCGCGAGGGAGCGAAGGACCGCGGTGAGGGTGATCCCGTCCGGGCGCAGCGCGCGGATCGTGAGGAACGTGGCGAGGGTGAAGGCGACCCCGACGCCGACCGCCGCTGACACCTCGCCCCACTCCGCCCCGATCGCCATGAAGCCGAGCACCGTCACCACGAGCACGATGTCGATCGGGATGAACACTCTGGTCCGTCCGACCACCTGGAGGAACGCGCTCGCGAGGTTGCCGATCGCGCGCCACACCCCGAGCGAGGCGAGCACCACCAGGAAGGGCGCGACCGACTGGTAGTTCGGAGGGTAGAACGCGGCCACGGCCGTGTGCGCGACCGCGCCCAGCCCGAGGGCCATCGGGAAGATGACCAGCCCCATGAGCCCAGCCGCGCGGAGGAAGCCGCGCCGTCTGGCCTCGGGCTCGGTCACCCGCGCGAAGATCGGCGCCACGACGTCCGCGATCTGGTCGCCCACGTTCGTCGCGGGCAGCTCCGCCAGCCGGTAGGCCTGGTTGTAGATGCCGACCGTCGCCCCGCCGAAGCGCCACCCCATGAAGCTGTTGTCCCAGGTCGTGGCGCCGATGTGGAAGAGCGCCGCGATCGTGATTGGGGACCCGTACCGCAGGAGCCTCGCGAACCGGGCCCATGCGAGGCGGCACGGCTCCAAGTAGTCGCGGAGGTTCGTCACGGCGAACGAGAAGAGGAGGACGGCGCCCGCCCGTGCGAGGTTGCCGGCTACGATCGCGTGCCCGCCCCAGCCGAGGTGCGCGAAGAGGATGCTGCTCGACGCGAAGGTGAGCTCACCCACCGCGACGCGGATCCCGGCGGTGCGGAAGCGGAGGTCACGGATGAGGATGCTCCGCGGCAGCCAGCTCATCCGGTCCACGAAGTGCGAGAGCGCGAGGCCGGGCACGAACTCGATCATGCCGGGCGTCCCCAGCATGCCCGCGACGGGCGCGCCGAGCGCCACGGACGCCAGGCACGCGATCACCCCCGCCCCGAGGACGAGCACGGTCCCGTGGAACACCGTCCCGCGGTCGGCGTCCGGGTGCGCCGCGACGTACTGCACGACCCCGAGCCCGGTCGCGGCCCCCGCGGTCTGGACCAGGACGTTCGCGAGGTTTACCTCGCCCAGCACCTCGGGCGCCAGGTACCGGGTCAGGATGAACGTCGAGATGATCGTGAAGACGCGCGAGCCGAGGTTCGCGATCGTCGACCAGACGAAGCCAGCGGCCGCCTTCTTCGCGAGGGACACGTCGCGCCACCCTACCCCGAAAGGGGCGTCGACGCAGGGACTTCCTGCGGTTTCGGAGCCGTCCGAACGGCCTCGGTAGCGGCACCGAGTTGTGAAAGGATGAGGCCCCTCCACGATGCCCTCGTACCACCGCGACCTCACGATCCACGGGCTGTTCGAGGCTCAGGCGCGGAAGACGCCCGAGCGCACTGCCCTCGTGCTCCCCGGCACCGGCGGCGCCGCCGACGAGGTGCTCACCTACGGGGAGCTCGACCACCGCGCGTCGCGCCTGGCCGCGATGCTGGACCAGCGCGGGGTCGATCCCGGCGCGCTCGTCGCCACCTACATGAACCGGTCGGTCGAGACCGTCGTCGCGTTCTTGGGGATCCTGAAGGCGGGCTGCGCGTACGTCCCGCTGGACCCGGCGTACCCGGCGGAGCGCATCACCTTCATGCTCGAGGACATCGCCGCCCCGGTGCTCCTCACGCAGTCTTCGCTCGAGCCGAGCCTGCCGCGGACGCGGTCGGCCATCGTCAGGATGGATCCGCGCTTCGGCGCGACGTCCCCGTCGGACCTCCTCTCCACGCCGGCGAGCGGGCGCGAGATCGGCGGCGGCGCGCTGGCCTACGTCATCTACACCTCCGGCTCGACCGGGCGGCCGAAGGGCGTGTGCGTCCCGCACCGCGGCGTCGTGCGCCTGGTGCTCGACAACGATTACACGCGGTTCGACGCGTCCCGCGTGTTCTTGCAGCTCGCGCCGGTGTCGTTCGACGCCGCGACGCTCGAGATCTGGGGCCCCCTGCTCTGGGGCGGCGCCTGTGTCCTCTACCCAGGGTGCGGGGTGCCCGATCTCGGGCTCCTCCGCTCCGTGATCGAGCGGCACGGCGTCACCACCATGTGGCTCACGTCGTCCCTCTTCAACCTCGTGATCGATCGCGCGCCCCAGACCCTCGCGTCCGTGCCCGAGGTGCTCGCCGGAGGCGAGGCGCTCAGCGTCGCGCACATCCGCAAGGCCCTCGCGGCGCTCCCCGACACCCAGCTCGTGAACGGCTACGGGCCGACGGAGTCGACGACGTTCACGTGCTGCTACCGCATCCCGCGCCGGCTCGATCCGGGGCTCACGTCGATCCCCATCGGGATGCCCATCGCGAACACGGAGGTCTACCTCCTCGACGCGGAGCGACGCCCCGTCCGCGACGGCGAGATCGGCGACCTCTACATCGGCGGCGACGGCCTCGCGACGGCGTACCTCAACCGCCCGGAGCTCACCGCCGAGCGCTTCGTCCCGAACCCCCTCTCCAGCGATCCCACCTCGCGCCTCTACTTCACCGGTGACCGCGCGCGCCGCCTCGCCGACGGGAACATCGAGTTCCACGGCCGCCTCGACGATCAGGTCAAGATCAGCGGCCACCGCATCGAGCTCGGCGAGATAGAGACCGCGCTCGGAGAGGTGCCGGGCGTGGGCCAGGCGGCCGTCCTCGCGCGGGAGGACTCGCCCGGGGACAAGAGGCTCGTCGCGTACGTGACCGGGCCTGGTCTCACGGCGGGCAAGCTCCGCGCGGCCCTCGAGGCCCGCCTCCCGACGTACATGGTGCCGGCCGCGTTCGTCGTGCTGGACGCGCTCCCGCTCTCGCCGATGGGCAAGGTCGACCGGGCTGCGCTGCCGAAGCCGGGGGCCAAGCGCCCGGAGCTCGAGCACCCGTACGCGCCGCCGCGCGGACCCGAGGAGCACCTGCTCTGCAGGCTCTGGTCGGAGACGCTCGAGCTCGAGAAGGTCGGCGTCCACGACAGGTTCTTCGAGCTCGGCGGCACCTCCCTCCAGGCGGTCCGCTTCGTGGCTCGCTTGAGCGACGAGCTCGGAGAGGACATCCCGATCGTCAGCTTCTTCGAGGCACCGACGATCGCGGAGATCGCCGCGGTGCTCGCGCGGGATTTCGGGGACGCGACGCGCACGCGGTTCGGCGGGGAGGTGCCCACCGCGGCGGCCCCGACCCAGGTCGGCGCGCGCGCGGCCGGGCGGGATCGCTCCGCCCGCGCCGCGGACGAGATCGCCATCGTCGGCTTCTCCGGGCGGTTCCCAGGTGCTCCGGACGTCGCGACCTTCTGGCGGAACCTCGCGAGCGGCAAGGAGGCGACGCAGCCGGTCACCGCCGCCGACCTCGTCGCGGCGGGCGTGGACCCGGCGGTCCTCTCGGACCCCGACTACGTGCCGCTCTGCTTCCGGCTCGAGGACGCCGAGTGCTTCGACGCTGCGTTCTTCGGGATGACACCGCGCGAGGTGGAGCTCATGGATCCGCAGCAGCGGATCTTCCTGGAGGTCGCGTACGCCGCGCTCGAGGACGCCGGGTACGACGCCTCGCGGTACCCGGGGAAGATCGGCGTGTTCGGCGGCGTGGGCCGCAACCCGTACATGCTCGAGAACCTCGCGCGGCGGCCGGAGCTGGAGGGCCGCCTCATCGAGCACAGCTACCAGATCGGCAACGAGCGCGACTTCCCCGCGACGCACGTCGCCTACAAGCTCAACCTGCGCGGCCCGGCCGCCAACATCCAGACCGCGTGCTCCACCTCCGGCGTGGCGCTCCACTTCGCCTGTCAGAGCCTGCGCGACGGCGACAGCGACATGGCCCTGGTCGGCGGCGCCAAGGTGTTGGTGCCCACGCAGACCGGATACTTCTTCGTCGACGGCGGCGCGCTGGCCCCGGACGGCCACGTGCGCGCCTTCGACGCGCGCGCGGGGGGGATGGTGCGCGGGAGCGGCTGTGGCTTCGTCGTCGTCAAGCGCCTCGCCGACGCCCTCCGGGACGGCGACACCATCCGCGCGCTCGTGAGAGCGACGGCGATCAACAACGACGGCGGCGCCAAGATCGGGTTCAGCGCGCCCAGCGTGCAGGGGCAGTCGGAGGTGATCGCCCGCGCGCTCGAGCTCGCGGGGCTCTCCGCGGACTCCATCTCTTATGTCGAGACCCACGGCACGGGCACCATCATCGGCGACCCGATGGAGGTCGCGGGCCTCACGCGCGCCTACCGGAAGACGACCGCGCGGCGCGGGTTCTGCGCGATCGGATCGGTCAAGACGAACATCGGGCACCTCGACGCGGGCGCGCTCGCGGCGGGCATGGTCAAGACGCTGCTCGCCTTCGAGCACGAGCTCATCCCCCCGAGCCTGAACTTCGAGACGCCCAACCCGCAGATCGACTTCGCGGCGAGCCCGTTCTTCGTCGCGAAGGATCCGATCCCGTGGCCGCGCGGCCCCGAGCCTCGGCGCGCGGGGATCAGCTCGTTCGGCCTCGGCGGCACGAACGCGCACGCCATCCTGGAGGAGGCGCCCTGGATGCCGCCGACCTCCCCGGGGCGGTCCCATCAGCTCCTCTGCGTCTCGGCCCGCTCGCCGGCCGCGCTCGAGCGGGCGCGCGAGCGCCTCGCCGCGCGCCTCGTCGGCGCGGACCAGGCGGGCCTCGCGGACGCCGCCTTCACGCTCGGCGCGGGGCGCAGGAGGTTCCCGTGCCGCGCGGTCGTCGTCGCCCAGACCGGGGCGGAGGCCGCCGAGCACCTGCGGAGCGCCGACCCGCGCGCGCGGCAGGAGCTCACCGAGGGCGTCGGCTCCGGGAGCGTGGCGTTCATGTTCCCGGGCGGCGGCGCCCAGTACGTCGGCATGGCGGCCGATCTCTACGCCGAGGAGGCGGAGTTCCGCGCCGCCGTCGACGAGTGCGCGCGTCTCCTCGAGGGCCCGCTCGGGCGCGATCTGCGCGCGCTCGTCTACCCCGCGGAGAGCGCGCGCGACGCGGTCGATCTGGAGCGGCCGCTCCACGCGCTGCCCGCGCTCTTCGCGGTGGAGTACGCGCTGGCGAGGCTCCTCGCGAGCTGGGGGATCCGCCCCGCCGCCATGATCGGCCACAGCATGGGGGAGTATACGGCCGCGTGCCTCTCGGGCGTCATGTCGCTCGCCGACGCGCTCGGGGTCGTCACGGTGCGTGGCCGTCTGTTCGAGCAGCTCCCGCGGGGAGCCATGCTCGGCGTCCCGCTCCCGGTGGACGAGGTGCAGCGCCGCATCGGCCCAGAGCTCTCCATCGCCGCGGTGAACCGCCGCGATCAGTGCGTCGTCTCCGGCCCGGTGGAGGCGATTGACGCCCTGGAGGCCGCGCTGGAGCGGGCGGACATCGAGCCGACGCGCGTCCACATCCAGGTGGCCGCGCACTCCAACCTCGTCGAGCCGATCCTCGCGGAGTTCGCGGCTCACGTGCGGACCCTGGCGCTCCAGCCGCCGAGCGTCCCCTTCGTCTCGAACGTCAGCGGGGCGTGGATCACCGAGGCCGAGGCCACGGATCCGGACTACTGGGTGCAGCACCTGCGGCGCACGGTGCGCTTCGCCGACGGGCTCGACACCTTGCTCGGAGACGTCAGCCACGCGCTCGTCGAGGTCGGGCCGGGGCGGACCCTCTCCACGCTGGCCAAGCACCGCGCGGGCGTGGCCCCCTCGGCGATCGCGCCGACGGTGCGGCACCCGAACGAGAAGGCAAGCGACGTCGCCTTCCTCCTGCGAAGCGTAGGGCAGCTCTGGCTCCAGGGCGCCGACGTCGACTTCGAGGCGCTCCATCGCGGCGAGGCGCGGCGTCGGGTCCCGCTCCCGACCTACCCGTTCGAGCGTCGGCGTCACTTCCTGGAGCCGGTGTCCATCCAGCGGATGCTCGCCGACGCCCGCGGGGGTCGCGCGCCCGCGGACGTGGTCGAGGCCTCGCCTGCCGCGCCCGCGCCCGCGCCCGCTGCGGCTGCGGTCGCCGCCGCTGCTGCGCCTGCCGTCCCGGTCCCCGTCGCCGTCCCCGTCCCCCTGCCCGAGGTCGTCCCCCCCATGGCCGCTGCTCCCCGAAGAGACCGAATCGCGACCACGCTGAGCTCCATCCTGTCCGAGCTCTCGGGCCTGGAGGCCTCCAGCATCGACACGAGCGCAACGTTCCTCGAGCTGGGCTTCGACTCGTTGTTCCTCACCCAGGCCAACGGATCCTTCCGGAAGCGCTTCGGGGTCAAGACCACGGTCCGCCAGCTCCTCGAGAAGACGCCGAGCGTCTCGGCGCTGGCCGAGTACCTGGACGCGACGCTCTCCCCCGACGCCTTCCCCGCGGAGGAGGCCGCGCCCGCGCCCGCGCCGGTGGCCCC
>CAZBJI010000188.1:0-15012 GCA_964492175.1 uncultured Polyangiaceae bacterium
GCGGCGCGGAGACGTGCTGAGGCGGCGGCGCGGAGACGTGCTGAGGCGGCGGCGCGGAGACGTGCTGAGGCGGCGGCGCCGAGGGATAGGCCGCGGCGGCCGGCGGCGGCGCGCTTACCGCCTGCATCTTCCTCGTGTGCTGAACGACGTGCTCGTCGGGCGCCGGAGGAGGGGACGACGGCTTGACCAGCGTCTTCTCGTCGGGCGCGTCCATGTCGGCCGCGACCGCCCGCATCTGGCTCGAGGACGGTCCGGGCGGGGGATCGGACGGTACGGTCGGCGGCGCGGCCTCGTCCGCTCTCGTCGTCGCCTCGGGCTCGTCGACGTCCACCGGGATGTCGTCGATGGCTGGCGACGCGGACACGATCGCGATGATCGGGGCGGGCTGGATGACCTCCAGGCCGCCCGTGGCCTCCGCGGGGGGCTTGGGTACATCCATCACCGGCGTCGGCTCCGAGGACGGGGGCGTCGGCACCGGGCGCGACGACGGTGAGCTCGGCCGGGCCTGGCTCGTCGGGACCACGGTCTTCACGATCGTCTCGGCGAGGACCGGGACCGTGGGCGCCGCGAGGGTGGACGGCTCCGGCGTCTCGTCCGGGCGCGACGGCGCCGCGCCCGGTG
This sequence comes from uncultured Polyangiaceae bacterium, assembly GCA_964492175.1. Lineage (GTDB taxonomy): Bacteria > Myxococcota_A > Polyangia > Polyangiales > Polyangiaceae > Xiheicaenibacterium. Next base: position 622 of record CAZBJI010000188.1, read on the forward strand.
GTGGCCCGGACGTGGGCACCGAGGGCGTGGACGGGCGCATCGAGGACGCGGGCCCAGCGCCATCCCGCTGAGGAAACCGCAGCTCCGGCTCCGCGTGGCGCCAGTCCTTGAAGGAGAGCGTGACGACGGGGGCGCGCGTGGGCTTGCCCGAGAACTCGTGATCGAACACCGCGAGCTGGATGAACTTGCCCTTCGGCGCGCCCATGATCGCGTTGCGGATCACCTCGTACTGAGCGCGCGCGATGGCCTCCGCTTCTCGAAGGGAGGTGGTGGCGGACACGGCGACCGCCATCTCCCGGTAGGTGAGCGGGGAGCTCGGCGTCGGATCCTCCACGCGCTTGGAGAGGATGGTGAACGGGGGCAGGACCTCGGTGGTGAGGTCCGCGGAGGCGGAGACCGACGTGGGCAGAGGAAACGCTGCGCCGCCCGTCATGCGCTCGAACGCCGTCTCGGCCTGCATCGGCTTGGGGCTGGGCGGCGTGACGCCGGAGGAAGGCGCGACGCTGGCGGGCCGCGGCGCCGCGGGCGCCGAGTCGGTCGACGCGCCGTTCGGCTTGTTGCTCGGGCGGGCCTCCGGGCGCGCGGGGGGCCGCGACGGCGCCGCCGGAGCCACCGACGGCGGCTTCGCCGCCGGCGCGGGAGGAGGCGTGAGCCGCGAGACGGCCTGCGCGCCGGCGCTCCCGACCGACGGAAGCGTCCCGCCCGCGTCGAGCTTCGCGGGCGCCGCGCGCTCCCCTGCGGAGACCGCGGCGCCGCGCGGAACGGGATCGTCCGGGATGCTCGGCGCCTTGCCGCGCGCCGCTCGCCCTCGGTCGCTCGCGCGGCCACCGAGCGCCCGTCCCGCGCCCCGGGGGCTCGAGGCGCGCGCCGCGGGCGCGGTCGCCGGCGTCTTCTTGGCCTCACCGCCCTCGATCTCCACCGGCTGCTCGGTGAGCTCTGCGTCGTCGTCGACGCGCTTCACGACGTAGCGCGTGCGCGAGAGCGGATCGATGGCGCGGTAGCCCTCGTCCAGCAGCTCGATCGAGAAGTTCCCGAACGGCCCGTCGTCCCCACGCCGGCGCCGCACCTCCATGAGCGCCTTCTGCCACTGCTCGGCTTCGACGCAAAAGCGGAGGGTCGGCCCTTGTGAGCCGATGGACGAGGTGTCGACGTGCCAGCGCATGCCTTTGCCGAGCGAGCGGACACGATACCGGTCGCGCTCGGAAGGGTCAACGCGTGGTCGGCGCCGCGTCGCGTGTGAGCGCGTCGAGCGCCGGGTTCGTGCAGTCCGCGTCGCCCGTCTGGTGCGTCGTGCGCACGACCGCTACGAGGAGCAGAGTACCGCCCGAGCGGAGGACTCTGCCCGGGCCGCTCACGAGGAGCTCCTCGGCCTTGCGTGCCGTGCTCTCCATGCCGTGGGACATCAAGAGGACGCTGCCACCGCACGGCGGCCTGGACACGGCCCAGCTCCACTGGGAGTAGTCCGCCGTCTCCACCGGCGTCATCGCTTGCACCCTGTAGCCTGCGCCGCGCAGCCGCGCCTCGACGTCCGCCGAGGATGCCGGCGGCACGCGCCCCGTGAGGTCGACCGACGGGGCCGGCGGGACGTAGAACGGATCGAGCGCGTTCGCGGTGGGCGGTGCGAGCCGCGGGTGAGCCTCGGCGCTGGTCGTGGCCCTCGAGGGCCCGGGATCGCGCCACGGCGCCAGGAGGAGGGAGCCGCCCGCGGCCCCTACCGCCACGGCGAGCGCGACGCCTCCGAAGAGGAGCCCGGTGCGCCGCGGCGCGGGCCGGGGCCTCGCGGTGTGCTGGGTGACCGCCGTGGGCGCGGCGGTCAGAGGCGCCGCCGAGCGGGCGTGGCCCATGCGCACCGTCTGCGTGGGCGCCGACGACGTCCCGAGCACCTCCTCGATCGCCGAGAGCATGTCCGCGGCGCTCGCGTACCGCGCCCCGCGATCCTTCTGCGTGGCGCGCGCGGTCAGCGGTCCCGCGGGGGAGCTCGTGACCGCGTCGGGCAGCGGGACGGGCGCCGCGGACGTCTGCGCGATCGCGATGTCCAGCCCATCGTCGCCGTCGTAGACGGGGCGCCCGGCGATCATCTCCGCGAGCACGAGGCCCACCGCGTAGACGTCGCTCTCCGGGCCGGCGGGGTCGCCGAACGCCTGCTCGGGCGCCATGTAGCGCGGGGTCCCCATCATCTGGTTCGTGGCGGTGAGCGACGGCGCCGGCGCGTGGCTGAGCGCCGTGGACACGCGCTGCCCGCGCTCCGACGCCGGGTGCGCGAGGACGTCCTTCGCGATCCCGAAGTCGAGCACCTTCACGAAGGTGGGCTCGCCGGGGTGGGACGTAATGAACACGTTCGCCGGCTTGATGTCCCGGTGCACGATGCCGAGCGCGTGCGCCTCCATCAGCGACTTGAGGATCTGCGACGCGATGTGCAGAGCGACGCCGGAGGGGAGGGGACCGGACTCCGCGATGAGGTCGGCGAGGGTCTTGCCGCGCAGGAGCTCGAACACGATGAACGGCGCGCCCGTCGGCGTCGCCCCGTAGTCGAGGATGCGCACCGTGTTCGGGTGCTCCAGGCGCTGCGCGAGCGCCGCCTCGCGCGCGAACCGCGCCGAGATGTCGGGGCTGTGCGCGGCCAAGAGCTTGATCGCGACGCGGCGCCCCAGCGGGACCTGGATCGCCTGGTACACGCGCCCGAACGCGCCCGCGCCGAGCAAGCTCTCGAGGCGGTAGCGGCCTCCGAGGAGGGTCGCGTCCGCGAGGTCCGGGATGAGGGTCCGCATCACCCAACCAGCATGGTATGACGCTTGCCGGCTCAGGAGCCCGTGAACACGGAGAGCGGCGCCACTTCTTCTTCTTCCCCTCGGCAGGATCGGCTCCGCGGGCTCGCGCGCGTGGTCACCGGCGCGTGGGCCGCCATCGACGCGCGCCTCTTCGTCCTTTGGACCGCGGCCGCCACCGCGTACGTGGGCGTGCTCTTCGTGCGGGCCATGCTCGACCAGACCGGCGAGTTCTCCGCCCCGCTCGACGACGTCTTCATCCACTTCGACTACGCCCGGTCCACGGCGCGCGGCTACCCGTTTCAGTGGTCGGAGGGGAACGGCTACTCCAGCGGCAACACGAGCGTCACGTACCCCTTCGCCCTCGCCTTCGGCTACTGGATCGGCCTCCGCAAGCAGATGCTGATGGTCTGGGCGCTCCTGGTGGCGGGCGTCTCGGTGATGGTGTTCTTCGCCGGCGCGGCCCGCATGGTGGAGCCCATCGGGCGCTGGGCGAAGTACCTCGTGCCGCCCGCGGTCCTCTCGCTCGGCGCGCTCGACTGGTCCCTCTGCAGCGGGATGGAGAACGCGTTCCACCTCGGCGTGTGGGGCCTCTGCGCCCTCGCCTTCGAGCGGCTCGTCGCGGCGCGGCCCGACGAGCGCGTGCTCGGCCGCGCGGCCCTCCTCGGCGCCGCCCACGTCTTCGTCGTGCTCACCCGGCCGGAGTCGGTGATCTGCGTCGCCGCGTTCTCGCTCGGCGCCGCCGTGGCGCTGCGCCGCAGAGGCCTGCGGGCGGCGCTCGGGCTGGTCCTCCTGGCGGGGGTCCCCGCGGCGGTGTCCCTCCTGGGTCTCTCGGCGCTGAACAAGATCTACACCGGGGAGTGGTCGCAGGCGGGCGCGCTCGCGAAGCTCGCCCTCCACCACCCGTACATGACGCCCGCGGAGAAGTGGGACGACTGGTTCTTCCACACGAAGTACGTCGTCTTCCGAATGACCGAGCACCATTTCTCCGACGAGGCAATCTACGGCTACCTGGTGCCGCTCGTCGCGCTCGTCCCCTTCGCCGCGCGGGAGCTGCGCGGCCGCGCCCTCCTCCTCTGGGTGCAGGTCGTGGGCTGGACCCTGATCGTGGCGATGAACGGCCAGGTCCGCTGGCAGAACGAGCGATACGCGATGAGCGGCGTCGCGTGGCTGTTCGTCCTCGCCGCGATGGGGATCGCGACGCTCCTGCGCGGTCACGGCGCGACGCTCCGCGCGCGGCTGGCGTGGGGCGCGCGGCTCGCTCTCGCGGGGGTCCTCGTCTCGCTCTATTGGCACCACCAGCGCCCCAAGTTCCGGGACCAGGTCTGGTTCTACGCGCGCGCCTCGAGGAACATCCGCGACCAACACATCGTGGCCGGTCGCTTCCTCAAGGAGCTGAAGCCGCGCCGCGTCCTGGTCGGGGACGCCGGGGCGATCGTCTACGCGTCCGACCTGCCCGCGCTCGATATCATCGGCCTCGGTGGCTACAAGGACTACCCGTTCGCCCGCGCGACGAAGTATGGGCTCGGGGGCGCGCTCGAGCTCATCGAGCGGATGCCCGACGCGGACCGGCCCGACGTGATGGCGATCTACCCGAGCTGGTGGGGGGATCTGCCCACGTTCGGGAGCTACCTGACCGAGGTCCCCGTGTTCGGCAACGTGATCTGCGGGGGCGCTTCGAAGGTGATCTACAAAGCCGATTGGTCGAGCCTCGATCGGAGCGGGCTCCCGCGCACCCTGCGCGAAGGCGAGGGCGTGGTCGGCGCGGTGGACGTGGGGGACCTGATGAGCGAGCGCCCTGCGCGGTACGAGCACCCGCGCCCCTCGGGCGGCTACATGGTGTGGCGCGTGCTGGCCGCTCCGGACGGCCGCCGCGAGCTCTTCGACGGCGGGCGCATCATCGCGGGAGGGCGCGCCGAGGAGCTCACGATCGCCCTGCCGACCGCCGGCGGGCGGCTCGTCGCCCGCACGGCCGCCACCCGCGCGGCCAAGGTGCGCGTCCTCCTGGACGAGCGGCCCATCGGCGAGCTCTTGGTGGAGGCGGCCGAGACCTGGACCGAGCCGTCGCTGGATCTTCCGCCGGGCCTCCCGGAGGAGGGCAGGCTGCGCCTCGAGGTCGTCGAGGGCGACTGGACCAACTTCCACGTCTGGACCACGCGCTGAGCGGGAGAGCCGTCGACCGGCCCACCGCTCGCCGGCCCTTCTCGCGGGCGGGCGCCCAGGGGACGATGACCCATGCCGACGACCCCGACCTGGTACGTCCCGCTCGCTACGTCGGAGGCGCCGAGCGCGACGTACCAGGTCGTGGTCGTCGGCTCCGGCTACGGCGGATCCATCACCGCCGCGCGGCTCGCCCAGAAGGGCCTCGAGGTGGCCCTCCTCGAGCGAGGCAGAGAGTGGGCGCCCCCCTCGTTCCCGACGACCGCGCTCGAGGCGATCCGGCAGGTCCGCGGCGAAGGAAACCCGCTCGGGCTCTTCGACTACCGAAAGGGGGACGACCTCGACGTCCTGAGCGGCTGCGCGCTCGGCGGCACCTCCCTCATCAACTGCAACGTCGCGCATCGCGCCCCCGCCGAGGTGCTGGCCCAGCCGCGGTGGCCGGCGGAGCTCCGAGCCCGCGCCGCGCTCGATCCCTTCTACGCCGTGGCCGAGCGCGTGCTCGGGGCTCGCCCGGTGCCGAACGCCATGGCGCTGCCGAAGGTCGCGGCCCAGGCGGGCTGCGCGGAGCGGCGCGGTCTCCCGCTCGTCATCCCGGACGTGACGGTGAACTTCGACCTCGACGGCGTGAACGAGCACGGCGCCGCCACCCGCCCTTGCACGCTCTGCGGCGACTGCGTGACGGGGTGCCGCGTTGGGGCGAAGAACACGCTCCCGCAGAACTACCTGAGGCTCGCGCGGCGCGCGGGGTGCCGGATCGTCACGCACACCGAGGTCTCCTTCGTCCTGCCGCGGGTGGGGGGCGGGTGGGAGCTCCACGCGATGGCTCACCCTGCGGGCGGCGGCCCGGCGACGCCCCACGTGATCTTCGCGTCCGCGGTGGTGCTCGCGGCGGGGTCGCTCGGCTCCACGGGGATCCTCCTCCGCTCACGCGCCCGCGGGCTCCCGGTGGGCCCCCGGCTCGGTCACCATTTCGGTGGCAATGGTGACCGCGCGGGGTACGGGTACAATGGAGAGGTCTTCGTGGGCGCGATCGGCGTCGGCGAGGACACGGCCTCTGGGCCCGTGGGCCCCACCATTGCGAGCATCATCGAGCGGCTCGACGCGCGCGGCCGGCTCTTCCTCATCGAGGACGGCGCCTGCCCCAGCCCGCTCGTCTTGCCCACGCGCCTCCTGCCGGTGGCGGCCGCGCTCCGCGGCGAGGACACCGACGGCGGCCTGCTGGACGAGGCCGGCGAGGCGGCGCGCATCCTGCGCGACCAGCTCGGGATCGGGAAGAAGGGCGCCTTGGCCCACACGATGTTGTACCTCGCGATGGGCGACGACGACGCCGACGGCCGCGTGATCCTGGATCACCGAGACGCGCCGCGCGTCGTCTGGGGGTCGCTCGCCGACAAGCCCTTGTTCGCCGAGATGGACGCCGAGATGCGCGCGTTGGTCGCCGAGCTGGGCGGCACGTGGGTCCCGAACCCCAACCCGTGGCGCGCGTTCGGCGGGCCACCCATGTCGGTGCACCCGCTCGGCGGCTGCCCGATGGGATCGGACGTGGACGCCGGTGTGGTGGATCACCTCGGCCGCGTGCTCGCCCCCGACGGCGGAGTCCACCCGGGGCTCTTCGTCGCCGACGGCGCGGTCGTTCCGTCGGCCCTCCGCGTGAACCCCTTCCTCACCATCGCGGCGATCGCCGAGCGCGTCGCGCACCACATCGATCCGGCGGACGTCCCCGCGCGCCCGACGCCCGGCGTCGCGCGCGCGGTCGCCCCGCCGCCGGTCGGCCTGTCGTTCACCGAGACGATGTCCGGCTTCGCCACGACGGAGGTGACGACGGCGTCGACCCCGGCTCAGTTCCTCGAGGCGGAGCGCCGGGGGCGCGCGGCGGTCCGGGCGACGCCCGCCCAGGCGAGCTCGTTCGAGCTTTCCTTTCGCCTCACCGTGATCGTCGACGACCTCGACGCGTTCATCACCTCTGCGGAGCACGAGGCCGGCGGAGAGGGCTTCGTCGACGGACCGTTCGGCCACAAGCCCACCATCGAGCGGGCGCGCTTCAACCTGTTCGTGGCCGGCGCCGACCAAGCGACGCGCCGCATGCTGTATGTCCTCCTCTTCACCGCGGAGGACGGCCGCCGCCTGCGCATCGAGGGAGAGAAGCTCGTCCACGACGATCCGGGCTACGACTCCTTCTCCGACGTCACGACCCTGTTCACCACGGTGCGCGAGGGCTGGGGCGAGGGCGGGCCCGTCTTCGCGCAGGGCGTGCTGCGCATCCAGGGCGCCGCGCTCCTCGCGCAGTTCGCGAGCTTCCGCGTACACCACGCCCCGAGCCCGGAGGCCGGCGTCGCGGCGCTCGGCCGCTTCGGCGCCTTCTTCTTCGGGAGCATGTGGGAGGTGTTCGCGAGGGCCAAGCTCGGCGGGTAGCAGGAGGGTCTCGACGGGCCGGTTCTGGGTGATCCCCGAGGAAGGGTCGGTCTAAGGTGCGCACATGGTGACCTCGGCCGCTGTCGCCCGGATCCTGCATCGTGTGTGCATCGCATTCGGCGGGCAGGCCATCCCGGACGGGCCGATGCGCTGGGCGCTCGAGATCCCCGAGGACATCGAGGACGAGGACGACGCTGGATTGGCCTTTCACGTGGCGCTCCGACACGTTCAAGGTAGGCAGGAGATCGACTGCGATGCTCCGCTCGACAGCTACACGAAGGAGCAAGCGATCCTCGTGGCGCAAGTCATGCGGGAGTTCGCCGACGGGCTCGCGCGGGAGCAGCGGACGTTTGCGGCGTTCGCCGACGTCGCAACCTTTCTGAAGGAGGCGCACACGATCGAGGACCACTCCGACGAGGGCTACCTGTTCGTTCAAGACAACGAGGACTTTCCGGTCACGGTGAACGAGGTCCTCGTCGCCAGAGAACCTTGGGTCACGGTCGAGACCCCGCTCGTCGAGGAGGTGGACGCATCGTGGTTGCTCGAACGAAACGGGCTGATGACCTACCTCCACTTCGAATCGGATGAGAACGGCGTGTCGCTGAGCGCGACCTTCCCACTCGTGATGCTGACCGGGCAGCGGTTGATCGAGATCATGGACGATCTCGTGTTGTTCTGCCGCAACACCGAGCGTGAGCTGGACGGCGAAGAGGAGGAGGACGACGACGGCGGGGACGAAGACGGCGGCGAGGACGAGGAGGACGACGAGTAGCCGCTTCTGCGCGGCGCTCACAATGGCCTTGGGGTCGACGGCTGGCGGGCGCGGCTCCGGGCTCAGGGAACGGATCCTGCGGCCCCTTGACTCACATCGGCACAAACCTCGTGGCTCTTGCCTGCCCCGCGCTCGGCACGTGCGTTGCAACGAGACAGCCCATGAACCCGCGAGTCTCCTTCGGCCTCATCATCAGCCTCCTCCTCGTGACCGCATGGGGGTGCACAACCGACCCCGACCCAGCTGAAGGCCCGACCCAATGTCCCAGCGGCGTACCGGCGGAGGGCGCGTCCTGTACGGGAGACGGGAACTGCACCTACAGCGTGTGCCCCCCCGGGGCTCGATCACGGGTGGGTTTACGATCTACGATGCGTCGACCGGGGGCTTCGAGCACAGAATCACGGACGCTAGCTGCATGAACCCGACGAGCACCGGATCCACGACGGGCGGCTCGGTGACGAGCAGCGGAGCGGGCGGAGGCGGAGGAGCGGATGGTGGGGGCGGCGCGGGCGGCGGAGGTGGCGCGGGCGGCGGAGGGTAACGTGGCTCGCGTGAGAGCGAAGTCGGTTCGGGAGTGGTCCCATCCGTATACTCGCGCCAGCGAGACCGCGGTTCGGGCGGGGCGACCTCACGTGAGCGAAGCCCGGTCGCGCGGTTCGTGAGGGGGCTCGACGAGGCCCTCGCGAAGGGAGGGATCTGCGTCGGCGACCGGCGCGGGCGCGGCTGCCCGCGCCGTGCGAGCATCACGCCCCCGCGCGCTCGCGCCACGCGCTCCCTACCGCGCTCATCAGCGACGGGTAGACCACCCAGCGCCGGAACGGCTCGATGAGGGCCATGTAGGAGCGCCCCAGCGCACCGCGGTGCTTGACGTAGATGGCCATGGACGGGCCGAACACCCCGTCGCCTTCGGGCAGCCAGGCGAGGTGCATCAGCGCGTGCACGGTGTCGTTCGAGAGCTCGAGCAGCGCCTCCTCCTCGTCGACGTAGACCTCGGAGAACTCCTCTCCCGCGCGCGCCTCCGAGGCGCCCTCTCCCTCAGGGAGCCTGGCCCGGAGCGACGCCTCCGTGCAGCCGGGGATCGGACGAGGTGCGCCCGGCTCGTCCCAGCCGAGCACGCGGCCGAGGCCGAGCCGCACCGCGAAGAGCTTGCGCGTGAGCCAAGAGGTGTGGCCGACGATCGCTTCCATGTCGGCCATGAGCGCACAGAACGCTCGGAAGTCCGAGCGCCCCACCCGCACCGGGAGACGCCAGACGTCGAGGACCTCGAAATCGTGCGCGAGGGCGTGGACGCGCAGGGGGCGCGCGAGGTGCTCGGCGATCGGAAGCTCTTGCTCGTGCGGCATCGGGTCACGCGCTGGTGTGGGGTCGCGCCGCTCCGTCGTCAACGCGCCCCCGCCCGGCCTCTCCTCACCGACGAGCGAGCCTCGGGCCCGCGCGAGGCGCTACGCTACGCGCGTGCACGCCCTCGACGAGCTCGCCCTGCTGCTCCGCCCCGCCGGCGGCGGCGTGTATGTCGTGTCGACCGGGCTCGAGGAGCAGCGCGTCGTCCAGCGGGCGCTCTACGGCGTCGAACGGGACGCCGACGTGGTGAGCCGATTTCGAGAGCGGCTTCGGGCGATCGCGGGGGCGCGGGTCGTCGTCCTGGCGATCCCCTCGGACGTCGGCGCAGGCTACCTGCGGGGCGCCAACATGGGCCCGCAGGGGATTCGGGCTGCGCTCTGCGCCCATGACGCGGACTGGTCGGCGCGCTGCGAGGAGGAGGGGATCGTCGACATCGGGGACGTGTTCGTGGTCCCCCAGCTCCTCCACGACGACATGCTCGCGCCGGCGCAGATCGCCGCGTCTCGGCGCGCTCTCTACCCCGACCTCCCCGAGTCGGACCGTGAGGGGCTCCCGGTCTCGCCGCTGTCGATCGCCGAGCGGGCGCTCGATCTCGTCGCTGCGATCAACCCGGCGGCGCGGCCGTTCATCCTCGGCGGTGACCACTCCTGCGCGTGGCCCGCGGTCGCTTCCATCGCCAAGCGTGAGCAGCGGCCCTGGGGGATCGTGCAGCCCGACGCGCACACCGATCTCATGGAGGAGCGGCTGGGCGTGAAGATCTGTTTCGCCACCTGGTCCTATCACGCGAACGAGCTGCTCGGCCGCGGCGGCAAGCTGGTGCAGGTGGGGATCCGCGCCACACGGCACGCCAGGTCTCACTGGGAGGAGAGCCTCGGCGTTCGCCAGGTGTGGGCCGACGCGTGCCTCCGCGACCCCGCGGCGGCGCTCGACGAGATCCTCGCCGCCGTGCGCGCGAGCGGGGCGGAGCGCGTCTACTTCTCCAACGACATCGACGGCACCGACTCCGCGTACGGGGACGCCACCGGGACGCCCGAGGCGGGAGGCCTCGAGCCGGAGTTCGTGGTCGAGCTGATCCGGCGGCTCGGCCGCGAGGTGGGGCTCCTCGGAGGGGATATCGTTGAGGTCGCGCCGCCCATCGCGCGCACGCCCGGCGGCGCCGAGAAGACCTGCGCGCTCGCGGCGCGCTACGCGCGCGAGACGCTGGCGGCCCTCTGCCGCGCCGAGTGACCTCAGCGCTTCGTCGGCGGCTTCGTCGCGCGTCCGGCGCGCGGCGGATCGGTCGCGCGCTCTTCGCGGGGGAGCGGCGGGGGCAGCGGCTTGCGGGCAGCCTTCTTCGCGGCCTCCGGCCGCTGCGATCGCCTGCTCGGGGGAGGGGCGGCGTCGTCGTCCTCCTCGCCCGCCACCTCGAGCGCGAGCCACTCGGCGCGGACCTGAAGGGTCTCGCGTCGGGCGGCGGCGCCTTGGAGCGGCGGCGGCTGCACGGCGCGGGTCGGCGGTCGCGTGCGCCTGCTCTTGGGCGCTCCCGACTCGGGGTCCGTCTCCAGCCACGACATGTCCACCTCCATCGTCTCCTTCCGCTTCTGCGCCGCCTGCTTCGGCAGCGAGGAGGTGCGCCGCGGGGTGGGCGGCTTGATGGAGCGGGGAGGCTTGACGGAGCGCGCCGGCCTGGCGGATCGAGGTGGGTTGCTCGAGCGCGTCTCGGACATCGATATCCACCATAGCGCGTGCGCGGGGCCGCATCCAAACGGGCGGCCTTCGCCCCCGGGCGCCCACCGGTCCCGGCGCAACCTGGTAGCTTCCCTCGACGTGATCGAGCCGCTCCCCGCCGCCGCGTTCATGCTGGGCGTCGCGGCGCTGTTCGGCGCGCGGCTGCTCGCCTGGGCAGAGGATCGGCCCCGCGCCGCGGTCGCTGGGCTGGCGGCGACCGCGGCGATCCTCTCGGGCGTATGGATCGAGGTCTATCTCCGGGGCGGCCCTCGCATCATCGACGCGACCGCGTACTACGCCTCCGCCCGCGCCCTCGCCGAGGGGCACGTGGCCTGGCCCGTCCCGGAGCCGGCCGCGAGCGTCATGGGGCGGTTCCTGGTCCGCGACACGCTCGGGAGCGGCGGGCACGTGGGCGTGATCTTCCCGCCCGGGTACCCGGCGCTCCTCGCCGTCGGCTTCCTGGTCGGGGCGCCCCTCCTCGTAGGACCGCTCCTCGCGGCGCTCCTCGTCGCCTTGACGTTCGATCTCGGCCGGAGCGCCGCGCACGCAGCGGGGCTGCAAGCCCAGGCGATCCGCGTCGGGCTCGTCGCCGCCGCGCTCTCGGTGACCTGCGCGGCGCTGCGGTACCACACCGCCGACACCATGTCGCACGGGCTCGCCGCTGCTTGCGTCGCCGCGGCCCTCGCGGCGGCGCTGCGCGCGCGATCCGAGGGCGCGGTCCGCTGGTACGGCGCGGCGGGGGCGGCGGTGGGCGTCCTCGTCGCGACGAGACCGGCGAGCGCCGTGGCCCTCGCCGCGGTCGTCCTCCTCGTGGTGTGGCGCGGCGCGAGCGCGCGCAAGCTCGCGGCCCTCGCGCTCGGCGCGCTCCCGTTCGTGGCCGTGCTCCTCGGCCACCAGCGCCTCGTCACCGGGGCCTGGCTCGCGTCGTGCCAGTCGCTCTACTACGCGGTGAGCGACGGGCCCGCCGGGTGCTTCCGCTATGGCTTCGGAGGCGGGATCGGGTGCGTGCACGAGCACGGGCAGTTCGTGGACGCGCACCTCCGGGACGGCTACGACCTCGTCGCGGCGGCGAGCACGACGCTCCGCCGGCTCAAGATGCACGGGATCGACCCGTTGAACGCCGAGCCGCTCGCGCTCCTCATCGCTCTGCCCGCGTGGCTGTGGGCGTGGAGGAGCGCCGGCCTGCGCGGGCTCGCGCTCGCGCCACCAGCGTTCGTCGCCGCGTACGCCCCGTTCTACTTCGACGGGAACTACCCCGGCGGGGGCGCGCGCTTCTTCGCCGACGTGCTGCCCGTGGAGCACGCGCTGGTCGCGCTCGCCGTCGGGGCCGTCGCCGTCTGGGCGGGGCGCGGCGGCGCGCGCGCTCCTCTCTTGCGAGACGCTCGCCGTCTGGGCGCGGTCGTCGTCGGTCTGTCGCTCCTGGGCTTCGCCCTGCGGGCGCACGGGGATCACGCCGCGCTGCGGGATCGTGAGGGGGGCCGCCCCATGCTCCTCGCGACGGATCTCCCTCGGCACGCGGGCGGATCGCTCGTGTTCGTCGACACCGACCACGGGCTCCTGCTCGGGCTCGATCCCGACGCGCGCGCCGACCGCGGGGGCGTGGAGGTCGTGAGGTGGCGAGGCGACGCGCTCGACCGCTGGCTGTGGGAGGCGCGAGGCCGGCCGCACAGCGTCTCGCACGACTACGACGTGCGGACCGGCCGCGTGATCGTCGCGCCGTTCACGCCCCCCGACGTCCCCTTCGTCGAGGCGGCGTCCCTGTGGCCCGCCCTCCGGCAGGCGCGGGGCTACGCCCTGCCGGGCCACGACGCTGCCCCGTGCGGCGCCCGAGGCCGCGTGCTCCGGTTCGTGCCCGACCCCGCGGGAGCCGTGGACGTGGAGCTCGCCGCGCCTCCGACGCTCCGCGGGCGTCGCGTGAGCGCGCTCTTCGCCGGAGAAGACGGCGGCACGATCGACATCGTCGGCGACGGAGGACTCCTCGCGACGCTCCGCCCGGGCCAGGTGTCGGAGGGGTGCACCGCGACGGACGCGGCGTGGGTGCCCCTCGACGCGGCGCCCCTCGTCCTCCGGGTGCGCGGAGGTGGACCCCTGGCGCTGGGGGTCATCGCCACCGACGAAGCGGGAGAAAGACGTTGACCTACCGGGGGTTGGCGTGGTCCTCTCGAAGCGCGTTCGCTCGGCCTTCCGCGCGAAATCGGAGTCTCGAAACGAACTCACTCGGGGTGTGGCGATGACGAAAAGCGAGCTGATCGACGCGATCGCCGCGAGGGGCTCCCTCACCAAGGCGCGAGCCGAGCTGGTGGTGAACTGCATCTTCGATTCCATGACCGAGGCGCTGGAGCGCGGTGAAGGCATCGAGATCCGTGGGTTCGGCAGCTTCACGGTGAGGCCCTACAAGTCCTACAGCGGTCGAAACCCGCGCACGGGCGAGCCCGTTCCCGTCCCCGAGAAGCTCCTGCCCAGGTTCAAGGTCGGCAAAGAGCTCCGGGAGATCGTCAACAACAGCCGCCAGTACGCGATCACCGGCGGCGAGGACTAGCGCCCCCCGGCGGCGGCCCAGGGGCCGCGCGGCTCGCTCCAGCGGGGCCCGCCCCGCCCCGAAGCGGTTTTTGATTCCCGCTTCGCGCCGTGCGAAGCGTCGCTCATGTCCAGCGCGACACCCATCGAGGAGCTCTGCCGCGGCGTGGTCGATCTCCACGTCCGCGCCGAGCTCGAGGAGCGCCTGGCCTCCGGCAAGCGCCTCGTCGTCAAGGCGGGGTTCGACCCGACGCGACCGGATCTCCACATCGGCCACACCGTGCTGATGCAGAAGATGCGAGCGTTCCAGGACCTCGGCCACACGGTCGTGTTCCTCGTGGGCGACTTCACCGCGATGGTCGGCGACCCCACCGGCAAGAGCGACGCGCGCCCGCGGCTCACGCGTGACGAGGTGCGCGCCGCCGCGGCGACGTACACGGATCAGGCCTTCAAGGTGCTCGACCGGGCCGACACGGTGGTCCGGTACAACTCGGAGTGGCTCGACGCGCTCAAGCCGTCGGACATGGTGGAGCTCTGCGCCAAGTACACCGTGGCGCGCATGCTCGAGCGCGACGACTTCTCCAAGCGGTTCGAGGAGCGGCGGCCCATCCACGTCCACGAGTTCCTGTACCCGCTGCTCCAGGCGTACGACTCGGTCGCGCTCGAGTCGGACGTCGAGCTCGGGGGCACCGACCAGCTCTTCAACCTGATGGTCGG
>CAZBJI010000189.1:0-15002 GCA_964492175.1 uncultured Polyangiaceae bacterium
CCTCACGCTCGGGGACCGCGAGGCGGCCCAAGAAGCCGCCGCGCGCGCGGTGGACGAGGCGCGGGCGAGCGGCCATCCGCCTACCGTCGGCGCCGCCCTCCTCGTCGCCGCCGAGATCGCGAGGCTGCGAGGCGTCCCCGCCGAGTCGGTCGCCTTCGCGGAGCAGGCGCTCTTCGCGTCGGAGGAGGGGCGAGACGACCGCGGCGCGGCGCGCGCGTGGATCCTGATGCTCGCGATCGAGGGAGAGCGCGGACGCTACGACCGCGCGCTCGAGATCGCGGGCTTCGCGGCGGCGGCGGTCGCCCGGGCCGGTCGGCCCGTCTCCCTCGACGCCGACCTCGCCGAGGCGCTCGGGGCGGTGAAGCTCGGCAAGGGGCTCGTCGCAGAGGCGACCGCGGACCTCGACCGCGCGCTCGCGCTCACCGAGCGGCTCGGGCAAGCCGACGGCGCGCGAGGCGCTCGCGTCCTCACGAACCTGGGGAACGCGGCGCGAGCGCGCGGGGATCTGGAGGCCGCGCTGGGACACCACCGGCGCGCCCTCGCCCTCGACGAGGCCCGGCTCGGCGACGCCCACCCGTCGATCGGCCGCCACCTCCACAACGTGGCCGGCGTCCTCAAGGCCCGCGGCGAGCTCGACGAGGCCGTGAAGACGTACGATCGATCCCTCCAGATCAAGGTCGCGGCGCTCGGCGCCGACCACCCGGACGTCGCGCTGACCCTGAACAGCCTCGGCATCGTCGCCGCGGAGCGAGGAGACGTGGACGGGGCGCGCCGCCACTACGAGGACGCGCTCCGGATCTTCACCCGGCACGGACACGCCCAGGAGGCCGTCGTGCGAGCGAACCTCGCCCGGCTGGACGCGACGTCGGCGCCGGCCGCCGCGCCGTCCGCAGCGCCCTCCGCGTCCGGCTCGGGCTCGCCCGTCCGACCGAGCGCGGCGCCGGCGCCCGGTACTTCGAGCGCGGGCGCCGCGCCCTCCGCGTCCGGCTCGGGCTCGCCCGTCCGACCGAGCGCGCCGCCGGCGCCTCGTCCGTCGAGCGCCGGCGCCGGGACGTACATGCCGGCGCCGGCCTGGCCTTGAGGCGCGCGCGGGACATGTCGCTTTTCGTGCGCCTCTGCCGTCCGGTGCGCGTTCTCACCTCGAGAGGTGCTGCAGATGAGTGAGAACGGTTCTCGTAGGTCGTTGCTGGTCGGCCTGGGCGGCCTCGCGGTCGGGGCCCTGACGTCCGGATGCCGTCGCTGCGGGGAGGTCGCGCCGGCGCCGCTCCCACCGCCGCGGCGCTCGTCGCAGGTGTTCGTCCCAGCGAGCTCCTCCGTGGTCGCCGCCCCGCAGGGGCCGACGTGCGCCCCGACGGAGCCGAACATCGAGGGCCCTTACTATCGGCTCGGCGCTCCCGCGCGATCGGACCTGCGCGGCGCGGGCGCCGAGGGCGTGCCCCTCGAGCTCGGGGGGAGCGTCCTCAGCCTGGATTGCAGGTCGCCGCTCGTCGGCGCCACGGTCGACCTCTGGCACGCGGACGCCGAGGGGCGCTATGACAACGACGGCTCGCGCCGCCTCGCCCCGTCCACGTTCTTGTTTCGCGGCGTGGTGACTGCGGACGCGACCGGAGCGTTCCTGGTACGGACGATCATCCCCGGCCGGTACCTCAACGGCCGCACCTACAGGCCCGCGCACATCCACGCGAAGGTGTCGGCGGCGGGGCACGCGCCGCTGACGACGCAGCTCTACTTCCCCGGGGATCCGTTCAACGAGGGCGATCCTTTCCTGCGGGAGTCGCTGCTGGTGGATCTCGAGGGGGACGCCAGCCAGCGCCGGGCGAGGTTCGGCTTCGTGCTCGCCCCGCTCTCGTGAGGGCAGAACGCGTGACGCCCGGCGGCTCGCGGTCTCCGCGCAGCGAAGCGGGGCTGCTACCTTGGGGCGATGACGGTCGACCGCCCCGGAGCCCTCGTCGCCACGATCTGGGTCGCGCTCTCGCTGCCCGCGTGCGGCGACGACGAGACCGTCACCCCGCCCCCGCCTCCGCCGCTGTCCATCCCGGAGGGGTGCAACCCCTTGTTCGTCGAGACGATCGACGAAACGACGGGTGAGATCGCCGGCGACTGCCTGCTCCCGTTCCCCTCCGATCTGTTCCGGGAGACCGTCGGCGCCACGCCCCGCGTCGTCCTGCCGGAGGTCGCGCAGGTGCCGTTCGAGGGGACGCCGGTGGATCTCGTCGCGTTCCATCGTCCCGACGGCTTCTCCGTCGGGACGCCCATCCTGGCGCTCCTCCCGGGGCCCGTCGACGCGACGAGCCTCGTCTTCTGGACGGGGGACGTGGCTCGCTCCACCGACGCCTCGAGCCCCACGCTCCTCATCGACGCGACCACCGGCGCCCGGGTCCCCCACTTCGCGGAGCTGGATCCGCGCGCCGCGGAGAGCCCCGACAGGCAGGCGCTCATCCTGCGTCCGCTCGATCGGCTCGAGCCCGGGCGGCGCTACGTCGTCGCGATCCACGGCCTCTCGAAGACCGACGGCAGCCCCATCGAGGCGCCGCGAGGGTTCGCGAGCCTGCGTGACGACCTCGGCTCGAGCCACCCAGCGCTCGCGGCGATCTCGCCGCGCTACGAGGCGGAGGTCTTCCCGCTCGTGGCGGCCGCGGGCGTTCCGCGGAGCGAGCTCCTGCTCGCGTGGGACTTCACGACGCGCAGCGAGGCCTACGCCATGGGGGACCTCGTCGGCGTGCGCGACGACCTCCTCGCCCGCGCGTCCAGCCTGCCGCCGCCGGTCGTGATCTCGGAGGAGCTCGCGCCGGGGCCGAACATCGCGCGGCGCATCGAGCTCACGATGACCGTCCCGCTGTACGTGGACTCCGCCGAGCCTGGCGCGCTCCTCGTCGGACCGGGCGGACAGTCGAGCGGCACGGCGGAGGTCCCCTTCACGATCTGGATCCCCCCGAGCGTCGAGGGCCGCGCCCCCGGGTCACCGCCCGCGAGGCTCCTGCAGTTCGGTCACGGCTTCTTCGGGGATCGCTACGAGTGCGACACCTTCGCGGCGGAGCTCGCGGAGGAGGAGGGCTTCGTGGTGGTCGCCGCCGACTGGTGGGGCATGTCCTCCGACGATCGAGGCGTCCTCCTCGCGAACCTCGTGAACGACCCCGGCAACACGCTGGCGTTCACGGACCGCGTGCACCAGGGGATGGCGAACTTCCTGGCGCTCGCTCACCACGCCCAGAGCTCGCTGGTCGTCCTGCCCGAGCTGCAGATCGCGGGCGCCCCGGCGTACGACCCCTCGGCCATCTACTTCTACGGCATCAGCATGGGGCACATCCTCGGCGGGACGTACCTGGCGCTCTCGCCGGCCATCGAGCGCGGGGTGCTCGGGGTGGGCGGCGCGAACTTCTCGCTCATGATGTTCCGCGCGAGCCCGTTCGGCCCGTTCCTCGCGCTCATCGCGCTGTCCAACCAGGACCCGCTCGATCACCAGAAGTTCGCGGTCCTCGCGCAGCCCGCGTTCGATCGCATCGACCCGGTCACCTACGCCCCGTACGTCACGCGCCAGCCCCTCCCGGGGTCGCCGCCGGATCGCCGGGTGCTGATGCACGCCGGCGTCGCGGACGCGTCGGTGCCGAACCTCGCCACCTACTTCCACGCGCGCGTGCTCGGGCTCCCGGTCCTCGAGGGCTCCGCCCTCGTGCCGATCGGGATGGGGACCGCGCCCGCGCCCGTCGCCGGATCGGCGTTCGCCATCTTCGACTTCGGGTTCGAGCCGCACGTGGAGGCAAGCCCCCCCCCTTCGGGGAACGACGTCCACGAGCTCGTGCGACGCACCGCCGCGAGCAAGGCGCAGGTGAGCGCCTTCCTCACGCCCGCGGGGCTCGTCGAGCAGACGTGCTCCGGGGTGTGCGACCCGGAGTGACCGCCGAGGTCGGCCTCAGCAGCCGGAGCCGCAGAGCATCGACGCGGCGTCGACGCAGAGCGAGTCCCACGACGTGTTGCAGCAGTAGCTGTCGTTGGCGCAGACCGTGCCCTCGCACGTCCCGCACTCGGCGCCCATGGGGGGGCCTTGGTCGCAGACGTCGTGGCAGTCGGAGCTGCCGCAGTTGTCGGCCGCCTCCTGGACGCAGATATCGTCCCACTCGGTCGTGCAGCAGTAGGTGTCGAACCCGCACACGGTCTGCGCGCAGCTGTCGCACGCCGGATCGAGCGGGCCGCCGACCTGGGTCGGGGGATGATCGCAGGTGCCGCTGCCTCCGCCCGGACCGCCGGGGCTGCAGTCGTTGATGAGCCCCGGGCAAGGCAGGCACGCGCCGTAGCCGGCGGCGATCGTCTCGCAGTACATGTAGAGGTTGTGATCGTTCGGCCCGAAGAGCTGATCGAGCACGAAGGCGAGGAGCGCGCCGCCCACGCCCGGGAAGAGGTCCCCCGTCAGCGTGTCGAGGTTGATGTCGGTGCAGTCCGAGTCCACGCGGCACGGGACACAGAACCCGCAGGACACGTCGGCGAGGGTGATCGCGCCGCAGACCGGCATGGGGTAGGTGAGGAACGCGTCGCCGATCGGCTGGCCGACGATCGAGTCGGCGCCGATGAGCTCCTTCAGCGCCTCGCCCACGTTGTACTGCACGCCGGCCTGCGACTGGACGCAGTCCATGTCGTTGGAGCAGGTCTGGGTGACTTGGTTGAAGGGGGCCGGCAGCGCGAGCGCGCCCTGGCCGAGGTCGGAGCAGCCGTTGGCGTTCGGCCCGCAGGTGCCGGTGTTGGAGCCGAGCGGGATGTGGCAGGTGTTCTGCATCCCGGCGCAGTTGGCGCAGTCGGCGTTGTTGTCGCACGTGCCAGGCGCGGAGATCTCGCCGCAGGTCTTCTGGCACGTCCCCGTCGTGAGATCGCAGTGCTGCCCCGCGGGGCAAGCGTACGTGGCGCTGCACTCCGAGCACTTGTGGTTGTTGCACGCGGGCGCGCCGCCGCACTGGGCGCAGTCGTTGGCCGAGGTGCAGTCGGCCGCGCACGCGGGCGAGCACTGCCCGTTCTTGCACACGTCGGTCGACTGGCACTCGGACGTGTCGTTCGAGGTGCACGCCTGGCACTGGCCGGTGGCCGGATCGCAGACCAGGTGCGCCGGATCGCACGCCGCGCAGTCCCCGCTGTTGGTGCAGACGACCTGGGGCACGCCGTTGCCGTCCACGGGGCACTCGAGCCCCTCCGGGACGCAGTTGCCCCAGGAGGAGCACTCGAAGCCCTCGGGGCAGCCCGTCTCGCCGTCGCCACACGCGACGCAGCGCCCGTACTCCTCGCCCGCCTCGATCCGGCAGGTGTTCTTGTTGTCGGGGCACGCGTCGCAGTGGGAGTTCTCCCGGCAGTTCTTGGAGATGCAGACGCCGCTCCCGGGATCCTTGCCGCCGGTGCCCGCGGCGCCGGTCCCGCCGGTGGCGGTGTCGTCGCTGCAGGCGAGGAAGGTCAGGCAGCCCATGGCACCCACGAGCCCGAGCGAAAGGAGGCGGCTGGAAGCGAGCATCTCCCCAATCTGCCAGACGCAAGGCTCGGGTGACAAGTAGCGCGCCCCACCGAACGCCCGGGGCGGAGACGGTTTCGGCTTGCTCGTCGCATGCCGCCACACATGGTACGTGGGCGCTCCTCGCCCATGCCGGAGGATCTCGAGCTCGACGCCCCGTCCGACTCGTCGCCTCGCGGCGGGTCGCGGCGCGTCACGCGCAGGATGCTCGCGATCAGCCTGATCTCGACCGGGGGGCTCGCCGCCGGCGCGGCGCTCCTCTACCGCGCGCGCGCAGCGCGCACGCGGGCCCGGGTCGCCTCGCTGTGCGCGGAGGTCTACGCCAGCTTGCGCGCAGGGCTCCTCGGGCGCGCCTGCAAGCTCGCGGCGGACGCGCGCGCGCTCGATCCGCCGGGGCGCGAGCCCGCGCTCGCGTGGCTTCACGCGACCGGGCTCTCGCTGCTCGACGACACGGGCGGCGCACGCGAGGCCGTCGGCTTCGTGGACGAGGCGCGGCGGCTGGGCGCCGACGGGACGGACTTCGCGTTCGCGACCCTGGTCGGGGCGGTGGCGGTGCGGAACGACAAGCTCGCGGTCCGCATCGTCGCGCAGCACGAGGATCAGGGGATCGCGCCCGACGCCTTCTACCATTTCGCGCGGGGCGCCGCGCTCGACCTCGCGTGCGACCGAGGCGCCGCCGCGGAGTACGAGCACGCCTCGCTCCTGTGGGCCGACTCGGTGCTCCCCGCGGTCCGCCTCGCGCGCGCACACCTGCTCCGAGGCCGCTTGCACGAGGCGCGCGTCGCGCTCGAGGTGCTGCCGCCGGAGTCGATCGGGCGGCGCGTCCTCGAGGCGGCCGCGACGCGCCTGGCGGGGGGGCGGGCGAAGGCGGCGCCGTTCGGGTCCGCGGTGCTCGACGAGGCGCCTCGGTCGCTGCGGCCGCTCGGGCTCGCCCTCCTCGTCTCGCCCGACGACCCGAGCGCGGCCATCGACGCCGCCCTCGACGACGTCGACACGCCGCTCGCGGCGGTGGCGTGCGGAAAGCTCGCGTTGGCTGGCGGCGACGTGGAGGCCGCCCAGTCGGCCGCAGAGACCGCGCTGCGGATGCGGCCGGATCTGCCCGACGCCGCGGGGCTCGCTGTCCGCGTCGCGCTCACGCGCGGAGACCTCGCGGGCGCCAAGCGCCTCGCCGCGTCGTCCCTCGATCCGGTCGCCTCGGCGCTCGTCGCTGGGGTCGTGGCCTACGAGGACAAGAGCTCCGAGCGCATCCGGGACGCCGTGGAGGCCGCGATGGACGCGGGCGGGTCGCCCTGGGCCGTCGCGTCGCTCGCGCGGAGCGTCCTCGGCGACGGGACCCCCGTCGCGGTCGACCGCGGCGCCGGCAAGGAGCGGCCGCCGCTCTGGCAAGCGCTGGAGGATCGGGAGCCGTGGGCCGACGTGGTGCTGTTCGACGCCGCCTTCGCGGCCGGGGATCTGAAGGTCGCCGAGCTCGTGGTGTCGCGATGGAAGGAGCTCACCCCCCCGCGCGCCAAGAGGAAGGCGCTCCTCGCCGGCAAGCCGGCCGCCCCCTGACCGGCGCGCGCCCGCCGGGCCATGCGTAACTCATGAATGAGCTACTATGGGTCGCCACGGCCGGGCGCGGTCGTGGTAGGGTCGCCGCCCCACCGTGAGAGCCTCGCCCTCGGGTCCTGCCGTGCTCGTCGCAGCCGCGCTCGCGTGGACGGCCGCGCCTGCGCTGGCCCAGCCGGTCCCCGACCCGCCGCCGGCCGACCCGCCGCCAGCCGACCCCAAGCCGGCCGAGCCGCCGCCGGAGGAGCCGAAGCCGGCCGAGCCAGCCCCCGAGGTCGCCAAGCCCAAGCCCGAGGCGCCCAAGGCAGAGGAGCCCAAGGCGAAGCCGGAGGAGCCGAAGACCAAGGAGCCCGAGCACGAGGGCTCGTTCGAGTTCGGCTCCTACGGCCGCGTGGTCGCCGCCTGGAACGGGGAGGGCGGGCCCGGCCGCGACGCCGACATCGTCGCGCACGGCTCGCGCATGGATGAGGACGTGTACGCCGAGATCGAGCTCCGCCGTGAGGACTTCTGGGGCGTCACCGGGATCCGCACGAACGTGGTCGCCACGCTCGCCATCGCGAGCCCCATCTTCCACTACGACGGCGACTTCGACGTCGCGATGGCGGTCCGCAACCTCTACTTGGAGGCCAAGGACATCGGGCTGCCCGGGCTCTCCGCTTGGGCGGGATCCCGCATGGTCCGCGGAGACGACATCTACCTCCTGGACTTCTGGCCGCTCGACAACCTGAACCTCCTCGGCGCGGGCGGCGGCTACCGCCACGAGGCTGGCACGAGCGTGGGCGTGCACGTGGGCGCGACGCAGCCCGACTCGGTCTTCTTTCGGCAGACGGTCGTGCGCCCTGCGCCGCTCGAGCAGTTCGGCGCCGTGCCGGTCGAGCTCCTGGACCGGCAGAAGGTCATCGCCGCGGTGCGCGTGGCCCATGATCAGCGGTTCGGGGATCGCGACAAGCCGGGCCCCGGCATCAAGGCGATCCTCTACGGCGAGGGGCACGGCCTGCCCGAAGGGATCCGCGAGGCCAAGCCCGGCCAGAAAGAGCAGCTCCCGAGCGACGACGGCCTCGTCGTGGGCGGTCAGGTGACGCTCTATTCGGGGCAGCGCGACACCTTCGTCCACCTCTGGGGAAGGTACGCGCGCGGGCTCGGGGCGTTCGGCCAGTTCGCCTCGCCCGGGCAGCTCTCACCGGACAAGACCACGGAGGGCGCGCACGAGCTCCTGTTCGCCGCGGCGGGGAACGCCGAGATCGACTTCTTCGGCGTGATGGTCGGCGCCTACGTCCGGTCCTTCCGCGACGCGAGCGAGCGGCTCAACTTCGAGGACGTGGACGAGGGCATCGTGATCGTGAGGCCCACGTTCTGGTTCGGCGACATCGCCGGCGCGTCGCTCGAGGGCGCCTTCGAGATGGCGCAGCGCGGGGTGATCGCCGCGGGCCCGGAGGATCCCTCTGCCGCGCCCGAGGGGCCGTTCGTCGCGAGCCTGTGGCGCATCGGCCTGATGCCGTTCATCACGCCCGCCGGCCGCGGGAACTACACGCGACCCCACATCCGGCTCATCTACAACGCCGCCTTCCGAAGCGACCGGACGCTCCAGCTCTACGCCGAGGATGACGGCTTCCACGCGCGGAACGTGGAGCACTTCATCGGCGCCGGGGCGGAGTGGTGGTTCAATTCCTCGAGCTACGGGCAATGAAGATGGCGAACGAGCAGCGACCGCGACTCCCCCTCCTCACCCTCCCGGCCTTCGGCCTCGGCCTCGCGCTCGCCCACGAGGCGTCCGGCTGCATGAGCTACGACGAGGGGCTGCAGGGCGAGATCAAGCTCTCCAGCCAGGTCAGCGACTGGCGGGACGAGGTGATCTACCAGGTCCTCGTGGATCGGTTCGCCGACGGGGACGAGGGCAACAACTACGGCGTCGACCGGACCGCGATGGGCAAGTACCACGGCGGGGACTGGCGCGGCCTCGAGCAGAACCTGGACTACCTGGACGAGCTCGGCGTCACGACGATCTGGATCTCGCCCATCATCCAGAACGTGGACACGGACGCCGGCTTCGACGCGTACCACGGGTACTGGGCGCAGGACCTCACGGCGCTGAACCCGCACTTCGGCGATCTGGCGGACCTCCGGAGCCTCGTGTTCGCCGCGCACGAGCGCAAGATGAAGGTGATCGTCGACATCGTGACGAACCACATGGGGCAGCTCTTCTATTACGACATCAACATGAACGGGGAGCCGGACGACCGCGTCCAAGGGGACGGGCAGAGCTCCGAGGTCCTCCACGTCAACGAGTACGATCCGGACTTCAACCCGAACGGGCCGATCATCGCGCGCACCTCGCTCGGGGAGGCGGGTCTCGCTCCCATCATCTTCGTCCGGGACCCCGAGACCAACCACATGCCGCCGTGGCCGGAGGTGCTGCAGGATCCGCGCGCGTACAACCGCCGCGGCCGCACCGTGAACTTCGACATCGAGGATCAGCTCCTCCACGGGGACTTCCCCGGCGGGCTGAAGGATCTCGACACGACGCGCTGCGGCCCGCGCGACGGCGTCCCCGTCAAGGAGGCCATGGTGGAGTCCTACGCGCGGTGGGTGGAGCTCACCGACATCGACGGCTTCCGCATCGACACCGTCAAGCACGTGGAGCGCGAGTTCTGGCGCTTCTTCACGCAGAAGGTCAGGCAGCGCCTGGCCAACAAGGGCAAGACGAAGTTCCTGATGTTCGGGGAGGTGTTCGACGGCAAGGACGCGCTCAACGGCGTCTTCACGAAGAACGATCTGCCCACCGAGGAGGAGCTGGCGAGCGAGAACGCGTGCGTGACCGACGGCCGGCCGCTCACGGGCGATCAGCTCGACAGCGTCTTTTACTTCCCGCAGCACTTCCAAGCGATCCGCGACGTCTTCCAGCAGGGCCAGTCCACGAAGCGGATCGAGGACCTCTGGGCGCAGCGCAGCGTGAACTGGGGGACCGTCGCGCCCGAGCTCGGCGTGGGCGTCCCGCCGGCCGACCTTCCCATCAACTTCATCGACAACCACGACGTGCCGCGCTTCCTCTACGAGGGCACGAAGGAGGGGCTGCACAGCGCCCTCACCTTTATCTTCACGGCGCAGGGGATCCCGTGCGTCTACTACGGGACGGAGCAGGAGTTCTCCGGCGGCAACGATCCGTCGAACCGGGAGGACCTCTGGCCCACCGGGTTCGACACGAGCACGGCCACCTTTCAGCACATCAAGAAGCTGGCCAAGCTCCGGCGGGACAACGCCGCCCTCCGCAAGGGCGGGATCCGCGTCACCTGGGCCACCGAGCGCACGGCCGAGGAGGAGGACGTGGGCATCTTCTCCTACGAGCGCTCCGGGGGCGACGCGGGGGACGCCTACGCCCTGGTGGTCTTCAACGCGCACCCGACCAAGCAGAGCGCCCCGGCGTTCATGGGCGCGGCGATGGGGGTCTCTGCGGCCCCGGGGACGACGCTGACCGACGCGCTCGGCAGCGGGATCAGCGTGACGGTGGCCGGGGACGGCACGGTGACGTTCGACGCCCCGCTCGATCCGCGGAGCGCCGTCGTTCTCACGCCTTGAGGGCGAGCTCCACCCCGCCGCTGGCAGTCTGCCAGGGATCTCCACGCCGAGGTGTCTCGGATGTTCCGTAGACCCGAGCATGGCGATGCAAGCGATGGAGTCGACCGCCAGACTCCCCTATGTCCTCCTCGTGGACGACGACCCGCTCGTCCTCAAGTCTCTGGCGAGGTCCCTGCAGGCGTCGGGGGCGCACGTCGTGACGGTCAGCGACCCGCAGAAGGCGCTCCGCATCATCGCCCTGGACGACGTGGACTGCGTGCTCTGCGACATCCGCATGCCCGGGATGAGCGGCCTCCAGTTCGCCAAGCACGTCCGGACCCAAAAGCCCGACGTCCCCATCGTCCTCATGACCGGCGACCCCGCCCTCGACTCCGCGATCGCCGCCATCGAGCTCGGCATCCTGGAGTACCTGCCGAAGCCCATCGATCCGCCGAAGCTCCGCGAGACGATCGCGCGGGCGGTGACCTTCCGCAAGCTGGCGCGCGTGCGCGCCGAGGCCGCCAACGTGATCGCCTCGGACAGACCCCCGATGGACAAGGAGCACGAGCTCCGGCTCGCCTTCGATCGGGCGCTCTCGACCCTGTTCATCGCGTTCCAGCCGATCGTGGACGCCATCACCAAGCGGGTCTACGGATACGAGGCGCTCCTGAGGACGCGCGAGCCCGCGCTCCCCTCGCCTCCGGCGGTCGTGGACGCCGCGCAGAAGCTCGGGCGCGGCGAGGAGCTCGCGCGGCTGATCCGAGAGCGCGCCGTGGCCGGGATCCAGCAGGGGCCCTCCGACGTGCTGCTCTTCCTCAACGTGCTGCCGAAGGACCTGGACGACGAGCTCCTCTACGACCCGCACTCCGTCCTCGCCGAGGCTGCGCCGCGCATCGTGCTCGAGCTCACGGAGCGCAGCGATCTGGCCGAGGTGAAGGACTCCTTGGGCCGCGTCGCGCGGCTCCGCGAGATGGGCTACCGCGTCGCCATCGACGACCTGGGCGCGGGGTACGCGGGTCTCTCGAGCTTCGCCGCGCTCGAGCCGGAGTTCACCAAGCTGGACATGAGCCTCATCCGCGGGATCGACACCGCGCCGATCAAGCGCCGCATCGTCGGCTCGATGGTCGCGTTGTGCCGCGAGCTCGGGTGCCGCGTCGTGGCGGAGGGCGTCGAGACCCCCGCCGAGCGCGCGGCCCTCTACGATCTCGGCTGCGAGCTGATGCAGGGCTACCTCTTCGCCAGGCCGGCGCCGCCGTTCCCGGACGTCGTCTGGTAGCCGGCCCCTACACGCCGTACGACGCGGTGTAGCGCGCGAACGAGGCGCGCACGGCGTCGCGCGACAGACCGAAGGCCTCGAGGCTGTACCGGTGCTTGCCGTGGCGATCCTTCGTCTCTCGCCCGAGCGTGGAGGAGAGCGTCGCCTCGGTCGCCGCCGTCCACGGGAGCCCCGCCCGCTCCTGGATGAGGCGCGCCGTCCCGAGCGGATCCCGCAGCAGATCCGCGTACGCGACGTCCACGAAGCTCTCCGACCCGAGGCGAGCCCGGGCGTCCATGGCTCGCTCCACCATGCGCGTGCCCTTGCGCAGCCACGACCGACCGATCTCCAGCGGATCGACGTGGTCGCTGAAGACGCCCCGGCCGTGAGCGATCATGCTGCAGAAGCTGCCGACGACCTCCTCGGGCGCGCGGTGCGTCCAGACGATGAGCGGGTCGTCGAGCACCTTCGGCAGCTCGTCGATCCACTCGAGGTGGTGGGGCGTCTTGAGCACCCAGCGGAAGCCCTCGGAGGGGGGACGCCGCTGCCACGTGAGCGCCCGGAGCGCCCGCGCCATCTGACGGTACGCGGGGCCTTGATCGGCGGACTCCAGCCACGCGGCGTAGGTAGGCACGTGCATGGTGGCCTCCGGCACGGTGCTGCGGAACGCCAGATCGAGCAGCAGGATCTCCTCCTCGGGGCCGCGCGCGTTGATGGGGTGCACCGCGAAGAAGTCCGGCGCGAGGTACTTGAGCGCGGACTGGCTGCGGACCGCCGCCGCGATGCGCGCGTCCGGCGCGGTCTCCCCCGCCGCCGGGACGGGCATGAGCGCCTCCCAGCTCATGAGGGCGCGGATCCGGGACGCGTCGCTCGCGAGCAGCCGGTGCAGGAACGTCGTGCCCGTGCGCGGGAGCCCGACGATGACGATCGGGCGCGTCAACGGCTCCGCCGCGATCGCCGGGTGGCGGCGGGCGAGCTCCTCGAGCCGCAGGCGCGTCGCCAGCGCCGAGACGATCCGGGTTCGGGTGATGAGCCGCCCGATCGGGTGCAGGCGCGCCTCGTCCTCGATGGACCGGAGCAGGATGCGGAGCGGCTCGTGGAACGACGCGTCGCCGAAGTCCTCGAGCCCGGTGCGGCGGCGCGCCGCAGCGAGCAGCGCCTCCGGCTCGAGCGAGGTGCGCAGGGGGGGCACGGCGGGGAGCCGGTGCATCGCGGTGTTCGCGAGGCGGATGAGGCGCGGCCGGTACGGCCGCCGGTAGTCGGTCGACGTCTCGTGGATCACGGAAGCCCCCTCACCTCGGCGACCGGCACGACGCGGCAGCGAGGCGCCTCGGGATCGCCCTCGGGGCGCCACCAACGCCAGCACATCGTCCCGAACGAGTGCCCCGCGGTCTCGATCCAGTTCGGGACGCCGGGATCGCGGTGCGCGACGACCACCCGCACGGCGCCGTCGGCGCGGGCGACGGCCCGGGCGCTGTTCGTGTGGATGTGGAAGTACCGATAGTCGAGCGACTCCATCCAGTGGTTGTCGAGCTGGAAGTTCCAGTGGTCGCACCGCGGCACGTTCGCGTCGATGACGAGCGCCTGGTCGTCCGCGAGCCGCCAGTACGAGTGGTAGTACGCGACGTCGGCGAGCCCGCCGAAGCGGCTCGACAGCTCCGGATCGAACCGCGGGAGCTGGTTCTCGTGCGAGAGGAACATGCGCGTCCAGGCGGCGAAGAGCTGCGCCGCGCCGTTCACGAGCATCGCGGCGCTGGTGAGGCCTTCGTCGAGGCGCTCGGCCGTGAGCGGTCCGGGGCGCGCCGGGGCGTCGAGCCGCTCGAGGCGGAGCTCTGCCAGCTCCTCGTCGGGGCGGAGCCTGACCTGGCGGACGATGAGGGTGCCCGTCTCCGACGTCATCGGGAGCCAAGACTGTCCGGGCTCGAGCGCCGCGGGCCGCTCTGCGCCGAGCAGGACGTCGAAGGTGCCGTCGTCGCGGACCGAGAGCGAGCCCGAGTCGATCTGACCCGTGGGCGGCATCCCCGCGCCTCGCCCGTAGTGGCCCACCTGCGTCGCGAACGAGAGGATCCTCACGGTCCCGCGCCGTCCGGCGATGCGGTAGGTCGAGCCGCCGCTCACGGGCGCGTTCGAGTACACGATGTCGGGGTTGTCCGCGCCCATCTTCACGGTCTCGTGCACGACGCGCTTGAGGACGGGAGCGCTCGGGTCGCCGTTCTCGACGAAGGTCTCGAGCGCGGCCCGGGCGAGGCGGGAGAGGTACCGGAAGCCCTCGGCGCGCGTCAGCGGGTCCGCGGGTTGGTCCTCCGCCAAGACGATGGCGCCGGCGTCCTTCAGCGCGTCGCAGAACTCCCGCCACGCGGTGCCGTCGATCACCCGCCGCTCGGCGTCACGCATGGTCGGGGCTCGGGGTGGCAGGGGTGGACGTGGCCATGGGCGCGAGAGCGTAGCCCGACTCCGCGAGCAGGCGCTCGGCCACCTCCCAGAGCGCGCGCCCCACCACGGGGTCGCGCGCCGCGGGGCTCGGATCGCGCCTCCGCGTGGCGTGGAGGTAGACGCCCGTGCGCCCCTCGAGCGACCTGGCCGCGCAGAGGTGCACGACCGGCAGCGCCGCGCGGTCGGCGGGCTGGAAGAAGAGCCGCATCGTGGCGGCGAGGAGGGGCTTCGCCCAGGGGGGGGCGTCGCGACCGATGTCCGACCGCACCGCGCCGGGGCACAGGGAGTGGACCGACACCTCGCCGCGCGTGCGCCGCGTGAGCTCCTCGGTGAAGGTCTGCAGGAGCAGCTTGGACGTCCCGTACTGCTCTACGGCCTGCCCGAGACCCCACGGCCGGAACGCGCCGAGCGACGCGAGGTCGAGGGGCGGGGCGCTGCGGTGCGACTCGGACGAGACGACGACGAGGCGAGGCCGCGCGCCGCCCGGCCGCCCGAGCAGGCCCTGCTGGACCAGGGACCGCGCCAGCAGCACGTTGGAGAGGAAGTTCACCTGGAAGCTCTCGTCGTAGCCGTCCGTGGTGCGCCGCGCCTGGCCCGGGACGATGCCGGCGTTGAGGACCGCGATGTCGAGCGGGGCGGCGCGCGCCGCGAGCTCGCCGATGGCGCCCTCGACCGAGGCGAGATCCGCGAGATCGAGCGCGAGCCCGGACGCGTCGGCGCCGGGCACGC
>CAZBJI010000190.1:0-14994 GCA_964492175.1 uncultured Polyangiaceae bacterium
CCTCGAGGTGGGTCGCCGCGCGGCGGGCCGAGGCAAGCCGGCGGAGGTGACCGTCAGCGTGTCCGTCCACGTGCCGAAGCCGCACACGCCCTTCCAGTGGTGCGCGATGGACCCGCTCGCCGAGGTCGATCGGAAGCAGTCCTTGCTCCGCGACGCCGCGCGGTCCGTGCGCGGGCTCAAGCTCAAGACCCACGACGCCCGCGCGAGCGTGCTCGAGGCGGTCTTCGCGCGAGGTGACCGGCGGCTCGGGGACGTGCTCGAGGGTGCCTTCCGCCGTGGCGCGAGGTTCGATTCCTGGGACGAGCGCCTCGACCTCGACGCCTGGCGGGCCGCGTTCGCCGAGGCCGGCGTGGACATGGGGCGCTACCTCGGGACCCTGCCGGTGAACGCGACCCTGCCCTGGAGCCACCTCGACGTCGGCCTGGAGGATGGCTTCCTCGCGCGGGAGTACCGCAAGGCCCTCGCGAGCCGGCTGAGCCCGCCGTGCGGGAAGGTCGCCGGCGCGTTCATCCACCACACGAACGTGGCCGACGCCGCGGCCGACACCCGCAGGCTCGTCTGCTACGACTGCGGCGTCGCGTGCGACATGTCGACGATGCGCGCGGAGCGGATCGACTACCTCGCGCGGCTGGAGGCCGAGCCGCCTCGTCCGCGCCGCGAGCTGCCCGTCGTCGGCCGAGGTCCGCACCCCCCGTCGGAGGACACCGGCGAGCGGTATCGCTTCACCTTCGAGAAGACCGGACCGATGGCCCTGCTCGGGCACCTCGACCTCATCCGAGAGCTGCCGCGCGTGCTCCGTCGCGTAGGGCTCGAGGTCGTGTACACCCGCGGCTTCCACCCGAAGCCGGACATGTCCTTCGGCCCTGCGCTGTCGCTCGGGGTCTTGAGCCTGCACGAGTGCGTGGACGTGCGGCTGGCCGGCCGGCTGGAGCAGGAGGCGCTCCGCGGGCTCGCCTCACGGATGACGGCGAGCTCGCCCGAGGGGCTGCGCTTCACGTCCGTCACGGCGATCGGCCGGGGGGCGCCGAGCATCTCGGCCCGGGTCACGGGCGCGCGGTGGGCGATCGTGCTCGCCCGCCGCGCCGTCGCCGACGTCGGGGGCGGCGCGACGCCGGAGGCGTGGCTGGAGCGGCGCGCGGCGGAGGTCCTCGCCGCGGCGAAGATCGAGGTCCGCCGCGAGGTCAAGGGGCTCGGCAAGATCGTCGACGTGCGCTCGTACCTCCAGTCGGTCCAGCTGCTCGACGCGACGGGCCTCTCGGAGGTGCGGCGCGCCGGGCTCCTCGGAGACCTCGTGGGCCTGGACGTCTTCGCCGGCATCCGCGGGGACGGCGCCGCCAAGCCTCGCGAGATCGCCGACGTCCTGCTCGGCGGGCCGGTCCCGGCGCAGATCGTTCGGCTCGCGCTCGTCCTCTCGGACTCCGCGCCGGACCGCGCCGCTTTCGCTACGATGCCTGCGTCATGATCCGCATCAAGCCGGAGGTCGCCGCAGCCCTCATCGCTGGCGCCCTGCACGAGCTGCGCAATCACCTCGCCGTCGCGTCCTCCGCGCTCTATCTGGCGCGGCAAGCCTCCGGGACGCAGGAGAAGAACGTCACGCGCGCGGAGCGGCACGTCCGGGCGGCGCAGGATCTCGTGACACGCCTCTTCGACGTGGCCCGCGGCGGCAAGCTGGAGGCCGACCAGGTCGGGGCGCGCCACGTCTTGGACCAGGCGCTCGCCGGGGTCACGGTGCCCGACGGGGTCGCGGTGGCCGTCGCCATCCGCCCGGAGGCCCTCGAGCTCTCGGTCGATCCGATCCTCTTCCCGGTCGTCATCTCGAACCTCGTCCAGAACGCGGTCGACTCGGTGCGCGCGGGCGGGGGCCGCGTCGCGGTCACGCTGGCCGCCACCGAGGTGGGGGCGGACATCTCGGTGGAGGACGACGGCCCCGGGCTGGACCCGGCCACCGCGTTCGCCTCCTCGGGCGTCTCGTCCAAGGAGGGCGGGGCGGGCCTGGGGCTCCTGCTCGTGCGCACCCTCGTGGAGGCGCACGGCGGCACGGTGCGGTGCGAGCGCCCGGCGCGCGGCGCGCGGTTCGTCATCGAGCTGCCGCGCGAGCCCGGTGCTTGAGGCGAAGAGGCGTCCCGTTCCCGGTCGGCGCGTGGCCCGGGGGCAGACGAGCGACTCGCGCGCGTTCGGTGGGCATCGACCCGCTCCGCGCTGCGCCCGCCTCTTCCGCGCGCTCTAGAAGCGACCGCGGACGCCCAGCCCGGCGTCGCCCACCGAGACGAACGAGACGTCCTTCGGCGCGTCTCCGCTCGGCAGCGTCACGAGGAGCACCACGAGCCCGGCGACGGCGCTCGCTCCGCCTACGACGAAGCTCACGTTGGAGACGTTCGCGAGCGTGTTCGCGCTCGAGAGGTCCTCGGCGACGGCGGGTGGGCAGCCCCGCGGGCGGTTGCAGGCCTCCTCGAGGTCGCTGGTCTTCGCGAGGGACACCCCACCCGTGATCGCGCCGAGGACGATCCCTGCGCCGCCGACGCCAAAGAGGACCCACGCCGCGGGGCTCACCTCGCCCTCGTCCGGAGGGGGCGGCTTGGGCTTGTCGGGGGGTGGATCGGGCGGCTTCACCGGGGGCGAGCCGCCGACGGGAGGCGGGCTCTCCTCCAAGGCGAGCGCGGGAACCTGGACGGTCGTCTTGGACGGGCCCGGGGGCACCTCGACCTGGGTGGCCCAGACCCTTCGGCCGGTCGCGCGCGCCTCCACCTTGTGCGTGCCCGGGTCGAGGGGCAGGGGGACGCCGTGGACGGAGAGCGCGCTCCCGTCGATCGACACCACCAGGCCGGGGGCGTCCTCGGCCAGCGAGACCACGACATGGGAGAGCTTGCCAGCCAGCGCCTTGACGCGCTCACGCGCGAACTCGGCGCGCTGCGCCTCTCCTCGCTTGTCCGCGATCGCTGCCGCCTCGGTGAACTCTGCCCACGCGGTGGCCGTCCGGCCCTGCTTCTCGTGGCAGACGGCCAGGTTGAGCAGGGTGCCGAGCTTCTCCTCGAGGCGCTGGCTCTGCTCGAACAGGAGACAGGCCTCGTCGGTCTTGCCCGCGTCGAACAGGTCTCGCCCTTGCTGGAAGAGCGTCTCGGCGAGCGCCTTGTCGCCGAGCGACTGCGCGCGCGCGGCGCCGGACGCGACGGAGAGCGCAGCGACGAGCGCGATGGCAGCGGTGGTGACCTTCATCCTGGTGCTCGGCTCAATCCCTTGAGGTGAGGATACCGCCCGTCCCCTTCGGCTGCGCGGTGGTTCGTGGGGTCGCCTGTCCGCCCGGAGGGGCAGCGGCCGGCCTCGCCGTGGACCCCGCCGGGGGAGCCGCGGACGCCGCGGGCGCGGACGCCGAAGGCGTAGTCGTCGGCGCGGCGCTCGACGGCGCGACGACCAGGGAGGTCCAGGTCTGCGTCGGCGCCTCCTGCTGGCCCGCGCGCGCGCGCTCGTCGGCCGACGCCGGCGAGCGCGCCGTCGCGCTGGCCGCCCCGCGCTCCGGCGTGTC
Organism: uncultured Polyangiaceae bacterium; assembly: GCA_964492175.1. Classification (GTDB taxonomy): domain Bacteria; phylum Myxococcota_A; class Polyangia; order Polyangiales; family Polyangiaceae; genus Xiheicaenibacterium. Next base: position 3,521 of record CAZBJI010000190.1, read on the forward strand.
CCTCGCCAGGAAGAGCCACCCGATCCCCGCCACGGCAGCGACCCCGGCGACCGCGGCCGCCGTGACCGCCCAGCGGCCCCCTCTTCGGGCCCCGCCTCCGAGCGTCACTCCGCTCTCGGTGGCGGTCGGGACGCGGGCAGCGCGAGGCCCAAGGTCGGACGGGAGATCGCCGCCCTCCGGCGCGTCGGGGCTCGGTGCCGGCTCGATCCGCGTTGCCGCGGTTCGAGCTGCTGCGGGAGCGCCTGCCGCGCCTCCGTCGGGCGTGGCGCGGCGGGGCGTCTGCCCGGTCCGCTCGGTGGGCACCTCGATGTACGGGGAGGTCTTCGCGAACGGCGCCGCATCCTCGAGCTCGAGCAAGAGGGACTGCACCCGCGGGGAGGCGAAGCGCCGGAGCGCGACGATCATGTCTCGCGCGGAGGAGAAGCGCTCTTCGCGGCGCCTCGCGATCGCCTGATGGACCGCCCGCTCCAGCTCGAGCGGCACGTCGGGGCGCAGGCTGGAGAGCCTCGGTACGGGCTGCGTGAGGATCGCGGCGAGGACCTCGCCCGGGTTCTCGCCGTGGAACGGATACGTACCGGTCAGCGCCTCGTACAGGATGAGCCCCATGGCCCAAAGATCGGTCCGGTGGTCCACGCTCTTGGCGCTGCTGACCTGCTCGGGTGACATGTAGCGCGGCGTCCCGAGCATCGCTCCCGCCGAGGTCGTCGCGCCCGCCTTGAGAGAAAGCTCCGTCTCGTGCACGACCTTGGAAATGCCGAAGTCGAGGAGCTTCACGCGCACCGAGCCGCCGGCGCGCTTCACGAGGAAGAGGTTCGACGGCTTGAGGTCTCGGTGCACGATGCCGAGCGCGTGCGCGGCTTCGAGCCCGGCCAGCGCTTGCACGGCGATGTCCACGGCGGTCGCCACGGGGAGACGAGGCTCGGCGTCCAAGCGCGCGTCGAGGTCCTCGCCCTCGAGCAGCTCCATCACCATGAAGGGCGTGCGATCCTCGAGGGTGCCCGTGTCGGTGACGCGCGCGACGTAGTCCGAGGCGATCTTGGCCGCGGCGCGGGCCTCGCGGAGGAAGCGCGCCGCCGCGTCGGCGTTGCCCGCGATCTCCGGGCGCATCACCTTCACCGCCACCGCCTGGTCGAGCACCTCGTGATGGGCCTTGAGCACCGCGCCCATCCCGCCGGCCGCGATCAGGCGCTCGACCCGGTACTTGCCGGCGAGGAGCTGCCCGGGCTTGGGGAGGGACTCTTCTAGGGCGGGGTCGGACATGGTTCGGGGGGTGGTCGCGAATCGCGGCGCAGCCGGACGTGGGCGGGCTCAGCCCTGCTGCAGGCAACCGTTCATGGGCGCGCACGCTGGCATGTCCAGCAGAGCGGGTGGGGCCTCCATCATGTCCGGGCAAATGACCTCGCACTTTCCTGCACCGCAGAGGAGCTGGCTCCCGGCGCATCCACCCATGGCGCAATGTACCTGGCAGAGGCCGGTCCCGCACTCGATGGTGGTGCCGGCGCATGCGCCCGGAAGGGCGCACCGAACGATGCAGTCGGCGTCTGCCGGGCAATGGATCGTCTTGTCCTGGCAGCGCCCCTGGCCACACAGAAACTCACAGTCGAAGTTCTCGATGTTGTTGAACGCGCACCGAAGCTTCCCGAGGTCGACAGCGCAACTGGCGTCCCCGTCGCCGCACACCTGGCACAGGTCGCCTGCGCACGCGCCCTTGCACGGCACGTCGAGGCACGGGCCGCCCTTCGGCTGGGGACACAGACCCATCGTCGTCCCGGTCGTGCCGGTGGCCATGCCCGTCGAGGTCCCCGTCGACGTCGTGGTGGTCTGGGACGACGCGCCTCCCTCGCCGACCTCGAGATCGTCGAGGCCCGAGACGAACTGGCACCCGGCGACGGCGCCGATGAGCCCGATCGCGCAAGAGGACCGCAAGCCCGCAAGCATGTTCGAGAGGCTACCAGGCCGTCGCCGACCGCGCCGCACCTTCGTGCGCAGGCGCCCCTACGCGGTGAGCTCGGTCCCGCTGCCGGCGTCGAAGTTGGACGGCGGCTTCACGGCGTACGAGAGCGCGAGCACCTCGACCAGCACCACGCGGAAGATCGCGTGGACGTCGTCCACGTCCACGTCGTCGGCGTGGGCCTCGAGCGCGGCGTCCACGTGCTCGTGGACGAAGCTGACGAGGTGGGGCTGCTCCATCGCGATGACGTCGTCCGAGTCGATGACCTCCGCCGGGTCCGCGATGCGGATCTCCTCGTCGAGCTGAAGCGACTCCTCGACGCCTCCGAGCAGCGTCGGGGACACCTCCTCGAGCGCGTCGGGGAACGTCCGCTCGAAGCCGAGCCAGATCGCGAGGGTGAGGAAGTAGCCGAGCGCGAGCGCCGTCTCGTCCGAGAGCTTGGCCAAGGCGTCGCCGATTCGGGCCGAGAGGGCAGCCTGAGAGGCCTCGAACCGCTCGAAGGCGCGGTCGAGATCGGCGCGCGTCGCCTCGCCGTCCTCCGAGAGCTCGTCTTCGATCCGTGCGAGGACCGCGGCGGGGACGACCGCGTACTTCGGCACGGGACGGATGGCGGCGCGGCGGACCCACACGAGCCCCTCCTACCTCAGCGGGGCAGGGGCCGCACGCTCGCCCGCTCGACCCAGCCCTCGTAGGAGCCCCACCGCACGAAGACGTCTCCCTCCTTGGCGTCGCCGAGCTCGACGCGCGCGGCCTCCGGGATCTCGGGGGCGATGGTGGGCTTGCCCGCGTCGTCCCGGAGGGTGACGGCTGGCACCACGATCACCGCGGCGCCGCGGCGCTCGGCGAGCCAGCGAGAACCGAACGCGAGCGGCAGGAGCGCGAGGGACGCGACGAACGCGAGCGACGCCACGACGAGGCCCGCCACGTGGGCTGGCCCCGAGGCCCTGCGCCGCAGGACCAGGCCCACCGCGAAGAGCACCGACGCGCCCACCGCGAGCCCAGCCCAGGTGTTGGGGGTGAGCAGCCGCATGAGCACCCGATCGAGCGAGGGGCGGACGATGGTGTCGGACTTGTCCTGGCGCGAGCGCCGCTTCGCGATCTCCGAGCGGACGAGATCGAGCGCTCTCCGCGCCTCGGCGTCCGTGGGCCTGAGATCGAGCGTCTCCTCGAACCCGGCGGCAGCGCGCCCGAGATCCCCCGCCTGGGCGGCCGACGACCGCGCGCGGAGGGCGTACGCCAGGCCTCGGTTGTAGCTCACGTCCGGGTGCGCGTAGCCCCGGTCGGCGAGGGTCTCGAGCTCGACGATCGCGGTCGCGGGATCCTTCTTGTCGAGCGCCGTCTTGGCGCGCGCGAACACCTCGCCGGGGTCCGAGGTCGCCGCGGCCGCCGAGGCGCCGCCGAGCGCGAGCGCGAGCACGAACGCCGCCGCGACCTGCCTCACGCCGAGAGCCTCTTGCCGAGAGCGCCGGCGCGCTTCACGAGCTCGCGCGTGGCGCTCTCGTCGGTGTCCGGTGCGAAGCGCTTGCCCTCGCACTCCTCGAGGATCGAGTGGGCCTCGTCCGCCACCTCCCGCGGGACGCCGACCTCGATGAGCCGCGGGACGAGCTCCCCGAGCCTGAGGCCACGCGCGCGGACGCCCGAGCGCGCCTCGAGCCAGAGGCCCACGGCGCGCTCCACCGCGGCGAAGACGTCGCGCGGCGCGCCCCCCTTCTCGGCCTTCTTGGCGTCGGAGAGCGCCTCGCGCGCCTTGGCGCGGAGCTCGCTCTGCGGGGCGCCCTTGCGGTTCCTGACCGAGGCGAGCGCCCGCGCGAGCGCCATCCAGAGGAGCGCGAGCCCGGGCGGCACCGCCAGGGCGCCGGCGAGGAGCGCGGTGGAGATCGACTGGCTCTGCTGACGTTCGAAGGGCGGCAGCTCGGACCGGGGCGGGGGCAGGTTCGCGAGCGGATCGTCCGCCGGGTCGGCCTTCTGCGCCCGGTCCACCTCGCGGTCCGTCGGCGGGGCCTCGTCCACCTCGACCTTGCCGAGATCCACGCGCGCGACCTGGTAGCGGCCGGCGACGGGGTCGTAGTAGGGCAGCTCCGCCGCTCCGAGGTCGACGGTGCCCGCGGTCTTCAGCCGGACGACGTACTCGAAGGTCCTGCGACCACCGACCTTGCCGCCCTTGCTCGAGATCGCGTCGCGCGTCCGAGGATCCAGCCACTCGACGCCCTTGCGCTCCGGGACGAGGAGCTTGCTCGGCACGTTCCCGACACCGTCGACGGTGAGCACGACGCCGATCGACCCTCCCTGGCGGGTCCGCCGCGGCGTCACCACGCCGGTCATCGTGAACTGCCCGACGTCTCCGACGGTGTAGCCGGCGGGCCGCCCGTCCGCCGGGGGCTCCGCTGCGTCGATGACGAGCTCGTTCGCCGTCTTCATGACGCGCGCGCCGATCTTTCTCCCGTTGAAGCGCGCGGACATCGATCCGGTCGAGAGCTTCCCGGCGCGGAGCGGGATGAGCGCGACCCGGTCGACGAGGCGCGCGCCGTAGCGCTTGCCGTTGACGCGAGGGAACACCGGGGCGGTCGAGCCCGGGTCCAGCAGGAGCGGGAACCGTAGGAAGTCCTTGAACTTCGCGTCGTGCCGCTCGGTCATCTCGTAGTCGACCCGGTAGTAGAGGTAGACGCTCACGGTGACCTGCTCGCCGACCAGGACGCGCTCCTTGTCGGCGATCGCGCGCAGGAAGACGACGTCGTCGGGCCCGGTGGCCATCGACAGCTCCTTGGCGGAGGCCGAGTCGTCGTCGGCGCCAGCGTCGTCGAAGTCCATCCCGGGAGGGAAGAGCTGCATCGGGACGCCGGGGATCCCCGCGCCGAGCGAAGAGCCGCCGGAGGCGGGCACGACCTGCACCGTGATCGTTTGCCCGCGGACCTCTCTGCCGTCCACCGTCGCCGAGGGGGCGGGGAGCACGATCGTCCCGAGCGCGTGGGGCGTCAGCGTGAACGTCAGCCGCGCCGAGCTCTGGGACGTGCGGACGCCGTTCACGATGCGGGTCTGGCTGGTCGTGGCCACGCTCGGGCCCTCCACGGTGATGCCCACCGGCGCCGTGAACGCCGGGCGCGTCACCCGTCCGAGCGGCTCGTCGCTGGAGAGCGTGAGCGTGAGCGTGAAGCGCTCGCCGAGCTCCACCTTGCGGGCGCTCACGTCGGTCGCGACCTGGACGGGGCCCGCGTGCGCAGCCCCCGGCGTGACCAGCACCGTCACCCACAGCGAGAGGATCCACAGCCAGACACGCGAGGCCCTCACTTGTCCTCCATGTTTCTCCGGCGCCCCTCCGAGCGCTTCTTCGCGTCTTCCTGCTGGTACATGGGCACCTGCTCGAACTGGTCCAGTACGCGATCCCCCTGCTGACCGCTCGGGCCCTGCGGCTCCGCGGGCTGGGGCTCTTGGTTCTGCGGATCGCGCGGATCGCCCGGATCCTTCTGATCCGCCTCCGCTGGGTCGTTGCCGGGATCCTTGGGCCCGGCGTCGCGACCCCCGTCCGGGCCCTCGTCGGCCGGATCCTGGCTGTCCTTGTCGCCCGCGTCGTTCCCGGCGTCACCTTGGTCGTCGCCTCCGCCGTCCTGTTGCGGCGGGCCGCGCGGATCCTGCGGCTGGTCGCCGGGCCCCGCGTCGGGCTCTTCCTCGGGCTCTTGTCCGCCCGCGTCCTGTTGCTGCTCGAGGCGGCGCAGCGCGACCGCGCGGTTGAAGGCCGCGTCGCGTCCGATGACGTCGCCGCCCGCCTCCTCCGGCACGCCGGGGACGAGCTTCAGCGCCTGCTCGTAGTACTCCAGCGCCTCCTTGTAGCGGCGGCGGAGGAACTCGAGGTTCCCCGCGAGGTAGTAGGCGCGGGCCCGCAAGTCCACCGGCACTTGCTGGTCGCCGGCGATGCCGACCGCGGCGATGAGGGCGCACTTCACCTCGAGGTCACGCTGCTTGACGAGCTCCGGGTCGTCCTCCACGCCCTCGGGGCCCTTCTCCTCGTCGCCGAACCGTCGGCCGTACTTCTCCGCGATGTGGAAGAGCACCAGCCCGAGATCGAAGGTGCCGTCGGGCTTCTTGCGCGCCTTCTCGGTGAGCTCGATCTTGCCGTTCTTGCACTCGCCGCCCCCGAGGTAGCCCGTGAGCACCTCCTGCGCGCCGCCGTACTCCCCGGCCTCGATCATCTCGATGGCGCGATCCACCTCCGGGTTCTGTCGCTCGAAGGGTCTGCGCGGATCCCACCCGGAGCAGCCGAACCCGAGGTGTCCGATCATGCCGAGGACGCACGCGGCGAAGAACCCCTGCAGCGCGACGGGGTGGGTCACGGCGCGAACCAGCCGGCTCCGGAGGGCGCGCATCACGCGGGCCTCCTCGCCCAGGGCAGGCGAGAGCCGTCGGACTTCTCGGGGGGCTTCTTCCGGAAGAACCGGAAGCGCGGCGCGTCCGCGATCATCGTCTCGAGGAAGAGCAGGAGCACGGCGAGGCCCAGAGGCCACTCGTAGACGTCGGCGAACACCTCCTCGTAGTGCTCCGAGTACGCGCCCGACTTCATGGCGTCCTTCAGCTCCGCCGTGATCTCCTCGATGCCCGTCCGGCCCTTCTCGGCGCGGACCAGCTTGCCCTGAGGGGTGGCCTTCGCGATCGACTCGAGCTGCGCCTCGCCCCGGGACGTGAGCTCCGTGGTCAGGTAATCGCCGCGGTCGTCACGCCGCCACCCGAGGATGTTCCCGTCCGGCCCCACCTCGGGGATCCGCTCCGGCGTGCGGCCGCCGATCTGCACCACGTGCACCGTGGTCTCGTCGTCCCCGAGGGACCGGGCCACCGAGAGCGGGGACCCGTCGAGGTCCTCCCCGTCGGTGATGAGGATCACGAAGCGTTTGTGATCCTTGCTCTTGGGGTCGCGGTTCATGAGGTCCCGCGCGGCGTCGAGCGCGCGCGAGAGCGACGTGCCCCCGACGGGCATGTCGTTCGGCTCCACGCCCCGAAAGAACTGGGCGATCGCCGGACCGTCGGCCGTGAGGGGGAAGCTCATGGCCTCCCCTGCGAAGGCCACCGCGCCGAAGCGAACCCCGGGCAGAGACTGGACGAGCTCGGCGATCTCGGCCTTGGCTCGGAAAATACGCGAGGGCTCGACGTCGGTCGCGTACATGCTCTTGGAGAGATCCAGGGCGATCACGATGTCCACCTTGGTGGCCGGGATGAGCACCTTCTGCCCGCCGTACTGAGGTCGCGCCGCGGCGACGAACGCGAGGGCCGTCGCGAGCACCAGGAAGACGCCCCGGAACGCTCGCCGCGTGGACGCGTCGTGGGTGACGAGCGACTTCACGCGCGCCTCGTCCCCGAAGCGCGCGCGGGCGGCGCGCCCGCGGAGCCCCGCGACGAAGAGGACCGCGCCATAGAGCAGCGCGACCAGCGCGCCGATCAGGAAGAGCGGGGCGGCGAAGTTCACGGGAACCTCCGGAGCAGGAGGACGCGGAGGAGCACGTCCAGGCCGAGGAGCGCGACGCCCGGGAAGAGGAGCAGCGGGAAGAGATCCTCGAAGCTCGAGCGAGGCGCTTCGAAGCGCGTCTTCTCGAGCGAGTCGAGGATCTTGTGCATGCTGTCGGTGAGACCCTTGCTGTCGGTCGCGACGAAGTGCTGGCCGCGCGTCTGCTCGGAGATGCGCTTCAGCAGCTCGGGGTTCACGGGGAAGCGCTGTCGGACGTACCGAGGGTGCCCGAGCCAGTCGGTGCCGTCCTCCACGTCCACCTCGTCGCCCGTGCCGATCTGGATCGTGTGCACGATGCAGTCCTTCTCCGTCGCGAGCTGGGCCGCGAACTCGGGCGACACCTTGCCGGCGTTGTTGTCGCCGTCCGTGAGGAGGATCACCACCTTGGACTGGGCGTCGCTGTGTCGCATGCGCGAGATCGCGGTGGCCAGCGCGTCGCCGATCGCCGTCCCGGACTCGTCGATGATCCGCAGCGTGAGCTTCGAGACGAGCTTCGTCAGGAGGCCGTAGTCGAGCGTGGGCGGAGAGAGCAGGTACGCCTGCTTCGCGAAGACGACGACGCCGATGCGGTCGCTCTTGCGGCGCGAGATGAAGTCCTTGACGACCACCTTCGCGGTCTCGATGCGCGTGACCCTCTGCGTGCCGCTCGACGGCTTGCCGGGGAGGTCGTCGGGGTCGCCGTCGAGGATGGCCTTCATGGACCCGGAGAGATCCATGACGATCATGATGTCGATACCCTTGTCCTCCGCCCGCTCGTCCTTCATGAGGCTGACGGGGCGGCAGAGGGCGCCCACGAGGAACACGAGCGCCGACGCGCGGGCCACGCCGGGGAGGTCTCGGAGGTAGGTCCTGACGCCGCGGGGCCCGCGGGCGAGGGGAAAGACGGTCCCCAGCATGATGTGCGGCCGGCGCGCCCCCTGGTGGAACGTGGCGAGGACGAGCGCCACCGGGACGAGCAACAGACCCCACGCGAAGTAGTCGCGCTGCCAGATGGCCGTCTGCAGATCGTGCCCGCGCGTGAGCCACGGGTAGAGCGCCGCGAGCCCGGTCAGGAGCGCGAAGCAGAGGAGGATGGCGCCGATGCGGAGCGCGGTCTTCATGGCGCGTGCACCTCCGGGGGAGGCGGCGTCCCCGCGCGCGGCCCCGCGGGAGGGGGCGGCGGGGTGGGTCCGGGTGGCGTCGTCGTCGTCGCGGCGGCCTCGGGCGCCTGGACGGGGATGGTGGACCGGACGATGTCCTCGCCGTTCCGCAGCGCGTCCTCGCAGGCGAAGCGCGAGGGCTCCAGGCGAGCGAACTTCACCAGATCACACTCCCGGAGGAAGGACTCCACCAGATCCAGTCGCGGCACGCCTGGGCGCACCCGCTTGAGGAGGGTGATCATCTCCCCGGTGGTGGTGTCGAGCCCGTCGAAGCCGAGCCCCGAGAACCCGTACCGCGCGCCGAGGTACTTCCTGACCGCGTCGCTCGCGCGGTCGTAGAGCTCCGCGTAGGGCCCGTCGATGAGGAGCGGCGAGCGGCGGATCTCCTCGAGCTCCTCCAGCGCAACCTCCCAGGGGAGCCGGTGCTCGGGGCCCGGCGCCGGGACGGGCTTTCGGAGCTGGCGTCTGACCCACCACGTGGCGATCGCGGCGGCGACGAGCGCGGCGACGATGGCGGCGAGCAGGTACTTGATGAAGGGCCAGTCCTCGATCTGGGGGCGGGGAGGGGGGTTCGGGTGGGGCTTCGGGTCCTCTTCCCCCGCGGTGGGATCGCTCGCCGTGAGGAGGTGCATCTGCGTGCAGATCGTCGTGGTCTCGCCGCTGGCGCGGGTGATCGCCACCGGCAGCTGCGGGACCGTCAGGCTGACCTTGCCCGACTTCGTCGGCAGCACGACGAGCGGGATCACCACACGCGTGGTCGCGGCGTCTCCGCTCTCCTGTCTCTCGACGATCGGCGGCGCCCCGCCGCTCTGCTCGGCGACGCCGAAGCCGGCCTCTGCGAGGGCCTTGGCCGTCTCGCTTCCGGGGACGACCTTGAAGCCGTTCGGCAGCACGGTCTCCCCCTTGCCGTGCTCGACGACGAGCTCGAGCCTCGCCTCGTGGCCTGCGACCGCCTCGCCGGGGAACGTCTCCTTCGTCTTCGGGCGCGCGGCGCCCTGCGGGATCTTCTCCTCGCAGGTGATCGCCGTCGGCGCGGTCTGATCGGCGCCGGCGCGTCCGGCGCCGAGCGAGGCCGCGGCCACGAGGCAGAGGACGACGGCGCGTCTCATCGACGCCTCCTCCGCCGGCGGTCGAAGAGCTTGCGGAGCGGCCCCACGACGCTCTCCTCCGTCCGGACGATCACCGTGTCGAGGGCGAGCCGCTTGAAGAGCCGCTCGCGCTCGCTCCGGAACGATCGCATCGTGTCGCGGTAGTGGTCTCGCACCCGCGCGCTCGACGTGTCGACGAGGACCTCCGCGCCGGTCTCGAGGTCCACGAAAGACGCGAGACCCACGTCGGGCAGCTCCTCGTCGCGTCGGTCCACGAGCATCACGGGGATCACGTCGTGCTTCGCCGCGGCGAGGGCGAGCGCGCGCTCGAAGCCCGCCGCGAAGAAATCGGAGATGAGGAACGCCGTGCTGCGGCGCTTCGTCACCTGCACGAGCGTCTCGAGCGCCACGGCCAGGTTGGTCCCCTGGTACATGGGCCGATGGCCCAGGATCTCGCGGATGACGCGCATCACCTGGCGGTCGCCCTTGCGGGGGGGCAAGATCCGCTCGACGACGTCCGTCGCCAAGATCAGGCCGACCTGATCGTTGTTGTTGGTCGCAGAGAACGCCGCGAGCGCGGCGACCTCGGCCGCGACCTGCGCCTTGGGCGCGCGCTTCGTGCCGAACGCCGAGCTGCGGGAGGCGTCGACGACGATCATCACCGTCATCTCGCGCTCCTCGACGAACACCTTCACGAAGGCGTCGTTCATCCGGGCCGAGACGTTCCAGTCGATGAAGCGCACGTCGTCCCCGGGTTGGTAGCTGCGGACCTCGCTGAACGAGAGCCCGCGCCCGCGGAAGATGGAGGAGTAGGCGCCTTGGAGCTGGTCGCTGACGAGGTGCTTGGTGCGGATCTTGAGCCGCATCAGCTCCTTCAGCATCTCGGGCGGGATGGCGGCGGCCGGCGCCTCACGCGAGGCGCGCGCCTGCGCACCCGTGGGCGCGCCCGGGTCGACGCGCGGACCGGCCGCGCTCGCGGCGCCCGCTGCTTTCACGGGACCTCGACCACCTCGAAGACGCGACGGACGACCTGCTCGGCGTTCACTTGCTCCGCCTCCGCCTCGTACGTGAGGACGACCCGGTGCCGGAGCACGTCCGCGCCGACCGCCTTGACGTCCTCCGGGGTCACGTAGCCGCGGTGCCGCAGGAAGGCGTGGGCGCGCGCGGCGAGCGCGAGCGCGATGGACGCGCGTGGGCTGGCCCCGTACTCGATGAGCCCGACGAGATCGCGCATCCCCCGCTGCGCCGGCTCGCGGGTCGCGAAGACGACCTCGATGATGTAGTCCTTGATCCGGTCGTCGACGTAGATGTCCTTCACGACCTCTCTGGCGTGCAGGAGGGACTCGGCCTCGATGACTTTGGTGGCGCGCTTCTGCTGGGCGACGAGCGCCCGCTCCACGACCTGCCGCTCCTCCGCGCGCGTGGGGTAGCCGACCTTGATCATGAGCAGGAACCGATCGACCTGCGCCTCGGGGAGCGGGTAGGTCCCCTCCTGCTCGATCGGGTTCTGCGTCGCCATGACGACGAACGGCTCGTGGAGCGGGTAGGTCGTGTCCCCGATCGTCACCTGGCGCTCCTGCATCGCTTCGAGCAGGGCGCTCTGCACCTTGGCAGGGGCGCGGTTGATCTCGTCGGCCAGGACGAGGTTCGCGAAGATCGGGCCGAGCTTCGAGGTGAACTCGCCCTTCTGGTGGTTGTAGATGACCGTCCCGATCAGATCCGCGGGGAGCAGATCCGGCGTGAACTGGATCCGGGAGAACTTGGCTCCGATGGCCTCGCAGAGGGTGCGCACCGTGAGCGTCTTGGCG
>CAZBJI010000191.1:0-14855 GCA_964492175.1 uncultured Polyangiaceae bacterium
GTGCTACTTCGTTCGCGCCGACGTGAGCCCGCCGGGCGACGGCTCGAGCTGGAGCGCGGCGCTCTCCGAGCTCCCCGCGGCGCCCGAGCGTGGCGCGGTGTACCTGTTCGCGGACGGTGACTACCCCCCGCTCACGCTCGACGTGGAGGAGTCGGGCGAGGCATGGATCACGCTCCACAAGGCGACCGCGGCCGACCACGGGACGGAGGTCGGGTGGCAAGCGGATTATGGCGACGGCCAGGCGAGCTTCCCGAGCATCACGATGGTGAGCGACTTCTGGATCCTCGACGGCCGCGTCCGCGACGAGGGGAGCTGGCAGGACGTCGGCTCGTACGGGTTTCGAACCGACGGCGTCGTAGCGCACACGATCAACTTCGGGCGGGGCTCGAGCGACGTGGTGCTGCGCCACGTCGACATCGGGGGCCCGGTGGGCGATGCGTTCGATCCGAGCATCCCGGGCGAGGGATTCTACTTCGGCGGCTTCGACCAGATCCTCTCGCGGTGGACGATCTCGAGGTGCCACGTCCACAACGTGTACCTTCCGTTCCAGCTCGCCGGCGCCTCGGACGTCACGATCGAGCGGAGCTGGCTCGGGCCGAACTGGAGCAAGGAGACGATCCGAGGTCAGGGCCACGCCTCGCGCATCACTGTCCGCTACAACGTCTTCAAGGACGGCTGTCAGGGGACCCCGGGGGATCCCACCGCGCCCGGCTGCACCGCGCAGATCGCGATGTGGGACGGCGACACGCCGGGAGACTTCGATGGCAGCGAGATCTACGGCAACGTGATCTGGACGACGAAGGACACGGGCCACTCCGACGCGTGCATCCTCGTCGGAGGCGACGGCGGCGTCAGCGCGGCGGGCGTGTCTGCGAACGACGTCCGGGTCTACAACAACACCCTCGTCGGCGTGCAGAGCGGGACGTGCGGGATCCGCGTCCCGGGGACGCACACGGGCGTGGAGGTAGCCAACAACGTCTGGTTCGGGCTGGGCCCCGGCGTCGGCACCGGGTGCGAGGGCGACGTCTGCGAGAACAACGAGCTCCTGTCCGTGGACCCCTTCGTCGACGCCGCCGCGGGTGATTTTCGCCTCCTGACGCCCACGGCGCCCGGGACCGTCCTGCCCGCGCCTTGGGACCAGGATCTCACCGGCGCCGCGCGCGGCGCGGACGGCCTCTGGGACCTGGGAGCCTACGAGCTCTGAGCGTCGGGCCCGGCGTCGCCCTCTCCGGGCGCAGGCACCTCCACCCGCACGATCTGGAAGCCGTCGGGTGTCGACTGGATCGTGTCGCACCAGTGCTTGCCCTCGAAGCGGTAGCGGAGCTGCATCCCGACGGCGCGCCCCTCGCCGAGGAGCGCCCGGGCTTCCTCCATGGTCGCCCTCGCGACCGCGCCCACTTGGCCGCGGGTCGCGCGCGTCGTCACCGAGAGGATCACCGCCTTCGCTCGAAGCTCCGCGAGCAGGCGGTCGAGGGTCGCCTCGTCGACGACTTCGGACTGGATGGGGGGGAGGTCGTCGGGCGTCGTCAAGGCGTCCTCGTGGTCGCGCCGCTCCGCTGGTCCAGGGCGGCGGAAGGGGCGTGGCACTGCGTACAACTTACCTGGTGCGGATGGGGCGTGCGAAGCCCTACCGGCCCCGCCGCGCCGTGGCAGCTGCCGCACTCGCTCCGCATGTGGGTCGAGTGAGGGATCGTGGGCGGCGCTCCCTGCCAGGCCACCGTACCGCCGCCGCTCTCGAAGGCGCCGGCGAAGTCGTTGTTCGCGAGCGAGCCCCCGCCGCGCGCGGGGAGGGGGCTCTCGCCCGGCACGTGGCACTGGACGCAGGACGGGAGCGGACCGTGGCTGCGCATCGGCGCCGTCACGCCCCCGACGACGGCCCCCTCGGCGTGGCAGCCCGAGCAGTCGAGGAGCCGCTCGGTCACGGCGTGCGGGATCGTGGGCGGCGCCCCGTCGTAGGCGCGCCGCTCGGCCCGCGCCGCGAGCGCCGCTCGCCGCTCTTCGTCCGATGGTGGGCGCGCGGCGGCCGGGTGCGGCAGACCGTCCCGGAGCGCGCGGACCGGCGCAGCGTAGAGATCCGCGTTCGGGCCACGCCGCTGGACCCTGAGATCGGCGTAGGCAGGGGCCTGGTCGGGGGCTCGCGCCGGCTCTGGCGCCCGCCCGAGGCGCGCGGCGGACTCCCGGTGGCTCGCGGCCGCGAACGCGATGAGCACGCCGACCACGGAGGTCACGAGCGCGCCCATCACGAGCATGCGCGCGTCGCTGGATCTCACCGCGCCTCCTTCGCCTGCGCGATCTTCCGCACGCGGACCGCGCACTTCTTGTAGTCGGGCTGCTTCGAGAACGGATCGTGCGCCTCGAGGGTGAGGACGTTCACGAGGAGACGCTCGTCGAAGAACGGGACGAACACCGTCCCTGGGGGAGGCGCGCCCCGGCCCTCGATCCAAGCGGGAAGATCCAGGCTCCCCCGACGGGACTCGAGCCGCACCGTCTCTCCGTCGACGACGCCGAGGTCGCGCGCGTCTCGCGGGTTCAGCTCGACGTAGGCCTGGGGCATCGCGTGGGCGAGCGGCGGGATGCGCATCGTCATCGTGCCCGAGTGCCAGTGCTCGAGGACCCGCCCCGTCGAGAGCCAGAACGGATACTCCGCGTCCGGGACCTCCGGGGGTGGCGCGTGCGGGTGGAACCAGATCTGCGCCCGGTCGTCGCCCGTGGTCGAGTGGTAGAACTGGACGCCCGCGCCAGCGCGGACGTAGGGGTCCGAGGTCTCCGTGAAGCGCAGGCGGGTCTCCCGCCACGACTTGTCGGGCTGCTCCACGACGGGCCAGCGGAGCCCGCGTGCGCGGACGTACTCGCCGTAGGGCGCGAGATCCTTGTGCTTGAAGCGCGAGAACCGCCGGTACTCTTCGAAGAGGCGCTCGTCCACGTTCGTGTCGTAGTAATGGTCCCAATCCCAGATGGGGACCTCCTTGCCGGCGACCTCGGTGTGGAAGAGGAACCGGCCGTCGCGGTCCTTCATGCCAGGGTGGCCCAGCTCGAGCAGCCGATGGGCGAACGCGATGAGCTGCCACGCGTCGTCGCGCGCCTCGCCGGGCGGATCGACCATCTTGAACCATTGCTGCGTGCGGCGCTCCGAGTTGCCGAACATGCCGTTCTTCTCCACCCAGAGGGCGGAGGGCAGCACCAGATCGGCGATCGCCGTGGTCGCCGTCGGGTAGACGTCGGAGACGATGAGGAACTTCTCGGGGTCACGCCGGCTGGGGTCCACGAGCTGGTTCAGGTTCGGGAGCGTCTGCGCGGGGTTCGTGACCATGACCCAGATCGTGTCGATGTCCCCGCCCTTGGCCTTCGGCGTGGAGAACCGTCGCCACATCTCGACGGTGTGGTAGCCGGGCTTGGCGCTGATCCTCCCAGGCGGCAGGTTCCAGATCGCCTCGGCGTCCTTGCGGTGCTGCTCCTTCTCCACGACGAGGCCTCCGGGGAGGGCGTGCGCCAGCGTCCCGACCTCGCGCACCGTACCGCACGCGGAGGGCTGCCCCGTCAGGCTCGTCGGGGCGTCTCCGGGGCGCCCGAAGTGACCGCTCAAGAGGTGCAGCCCGTGCACGGCGGCGTTCACGGCCGTGCCTCGCGTGTGCTGGTTCATCCCCATGCACCACAGGCTCGTGATCCGGAGGCGGCGCTGGCCGAAGAGGTCGGCCAGCAAGAGGATGTCGGCCGGGTGGAGCCCCGAGAGCTCCGCAGCGCGGGCGGGGGTGAACTCCGCCATGCGCGCAGCGTACTCCTCGAAGCCGATCGCCTCGCCGAGCAGCGTCGGCGACGCCCCGTGCGCGCGGAACGCGCAGTGTCTTTGGACGAACTCCTTGTCGTAGCTGCCGCGCTGGAGGAGGACGTGCGCGATCCCGTTCGCCAGCGCGAGATCCCCGTGGGGGAGCATTCGTAGCGACATGTCCGCGAGGCCCGACGATCGCGTGGTGCGCGTCCCGATGTCGACGATGAGCACCTCGTCGCCGCGCACCTTCCGGTCGAGCACGCGGGAGAAGAGCACGGGGTGCATCTCTGCCGGGTTGTTTCCCCAGAGGAGCAGGACGTCGCACGCGTCCAGGTCGTCGTAGCACCCGGCGGGCTCGTCCACGCCATAGACGGAGAGGAAGCCGGTGACCGCGGAGGCCATGCAGAGCCGCGCGTTCGGATCGATTTGGTTGTTGGCGAGGCCGGCCTTCCAGATCTTGTTCGCGGCGTAGCCCTCCGGGATGGTCCACTGCCCGCTCCCGTAGACGGCGAAGCCGGCGGGGTTGCCCATGGCGCGGCGTGCCATGACGTCCATCGCCTCCTCCCAGGGGATCGGCGTGAGGACGCCGTCCTTCCTGAGCAGGGGCTTCGTGAGCCGGTCCCTGCCGTAGAGGGCGAGGCCGACGTGGTACCCCTTCACGCAGAGCAGGCCTCGGTTGACCTCCGCCTCGAGATCGCCCGCGATGGAGACCACGCGGCCGTCCCTCACCCCCACCTGCACGTGGCAACCGGTGCCGCAGAACCTGCACGGCGCCTTGTCCCAGCGGACGTCGCCCACGACGCGCAGGTGGGGGGACGCTGCGCGGCGCGGGCCATCCTTCGTCTTGGCCTCGGCGACCCTCGCCGCGGCCGCCGTCGCGGCCGCGAGGGCGGTCGCGCGCATGAAGTCGCGACGGTTCAAGCGCCGCCCTCGAGGTCCGAGAAGTCGACGGTCAACACGTCGACGAAGCGCACCGAGGGGCGGGCGCAGAGCTCTTCGAAGGCCGAGGTCGCCTCCTCCAGCGTCTCGGTCTCGAGCACCGCCGGGAGGCGCATCCCGTGCGCCTCTCCCAGCGTAAGGCGCAGATCGCGCGCCAGCTCGGCGGCCGCCTGATCGGCGGGAGGCTTCAACGTGATGAGCAGTGCGCTGACAGGCATTCGTAGATCCTCCGGCTACAGCGCTGCGCTGCGGCTCGGGAGGTCGGCCTGCACGAGGCGCGCCACGCGCGCGCGGGGTTGGCAGAGGACTTGCGATGCGCCCGTCGACTTGCGCTCGACGACCCCCCCCCTCGCGCCCTCGTGGGCGGCCCTCTTCGCCGCGGCGCTGATCCCGCTCGGCTGCGGGCCCTCCGACGTGCCGACCGTGTTCGCCGCGCCCTCGGGGACCGTGGCGGGCCGCGTCGAGATCCACGTCCCGGAGAAGCTCACCTCGATCGAGACCGAGGCGCGCGACCCCCTCGGACGTCCGGTGCGCATCGCGTGCGCGACGTGTCACTCCGCCAGGGGGCCCGCCGTCCTGCCGCGCGACGCGCGAGACCTGCGCGCCTTCCACCAGGGCCTCGAGGTCTCGCACGGCCAGCTCGGGTGCGACTCCTGCCACCTCCCACCGGACGGACAGCCGCCGGCGCTCCATCTCGCCAACGGGGCGCGCGTGCCGATGGTCGAGGCGATGAGCCTCTGCGCGCAGTGCCACGGGCCCCAGCACCGGGACTACCAGAACGGCGCCCACGGCGGGATGAGCGGCTCGTGGGATCTCTCCCGCGGCAGCCGCCTCCGCAACCACTGCGTCGACTGCCACGATCCCCACGTCCCGAAGATTCCGCTGGTCACGCCCGCGCCTCGAGCGCGCGATCGAGACCCCATCGGGGACGCGCACGAGAGGAGGAACGCCGGTGGATAGTACCAAGCGGCGGACGCTCAAGGTCCTCGGGACGACCCTCGGCGCGGGCGCGTTCGCGCTCGCGATGGAACCCCTGCGCGCCTTCACCGCGGGGCTCACCCTCGATCAGTTCCTGCGGTCGCACTACAGAGAGCTCCCGAAGGACGAGATCCAGAGGATCATCACCGGGCTCGAGGAGGACGCCCTCCGGCGCTACGGGCGCGAGGTCACGATCGCCGACGATCCCCCCATCGAGGGCGTCCAGTTCGGGTACGCGCTGAACTTGAGCGTCTGCACGGGGTGCCGGCGGTGCGCCGAGGCGTGCCACCAAGAGAACAACCACGATCGCGCCTCCCACAGCTCGTACATCCGGGTCCTCGAGATGGAGCAGGGCAGCGTGGACCTCGAGCGCGGGAACGTGGACTACGATCACGCGGTCCCGGCGCCGGGCAAGTACTACCTGCCGGTCCAGTGTCAGCAATGCGAGAGCCCGCCGTGCACGAAGGTGTGCCCCGTGGAGGCGACCTGGAAGGAGCCAGACGGGATCATCGTGGTGGACTACGACTGGTGCATCGGCTGTCGTTACTGTGAGGCTGCGTGCCCCTACCACGCGCGCCGGTTCAACTGGACCGCGCCGGACGTGCCGGGCGAGGAGCTCAACCCGAACCAGGGGTACCTCTCGAACCGCGTCCGTCCCCAGGGGGTCGTGGAGAAGTGCACGTTCTGTCTCCACCGCACGCGGCGTGGAGCGCTGCCGGCCTGCCTCGAGGCGTGCCCCACGGGGGCGCGCGTGTTCGGCAACTTGCTCGACCCGAGCAGCGCGATCCGCTGGGTGCTGGCCAACAAGCGGGTGTTCGTCCTCAAGGAGGAGCTCGGGACGCGCCCGCGCTTCTTCTACTTCTTCGACGTGTAGCCATGGACGCCGGCCACCGCCCCCGCTCCACCATCCCGCCCCCTCCGAGCATGCGAGGAGGAAAACACCCGGACGTCCCGAGCTACGCCCTCTTCCTCTGGCGTGCCTTCAAGTCGGCGTTCGAGTCGACGTGGCGGTACTACGTGTGGATGACGGCGCTGACGGTGCTCGTGCTCGTCGGCTTGAACGCGTGGGCGACGCAGGTAGCCGACGGGATGGTCCGCACCCACATGACCGACCACGTGTCGTGGGGGTTCTACATCGCCAACTTCACGTTCGGCGTAGGGCTCGCGGCGGGGGCGGTCATGATGGTCATCCCGGCGTACGTCTACGACGACCACGAGATGCACGACGTGGTCATCGTGGGCGAGATCCTCGCCATCGCGTCGCTGCTCGTGAGCCTGCTCTTCGTCGTCGTGGACATGGGCAGACCCGACCGCCTGTGGCACCTCCTTCCGGGCGTCGGTCGGTTCCATTGGCCGAGCTCCATGCTCACGTGGGACGTGCTCGTGTTGAACGGCTACCTGCTGCTCAACCTGCACATCTGCGGCTACCTCCTCTACATGCGCTTCCTGAAGCGCAAGCCGGCTCCGCGCTGGTACGTGCCGTTCGTCTTCGTGTCCATCGGCTGGGCCATCTCCGTCCACGCGGTGACGGCGTTCCTCTACTCGGGCCTCGGCGGAAGGCCGTTCTGGAACTCCGCGCTCCTCGCGCCGCGGTTCATCGTGACCGCCTTCATCAGCGGGCCAGCGTTCGTGATCGTCCTCCTCCAGGGGATCCGGCTGTTCTCGCGCCTCCGCATCCCGAACGGCCCGATCCTCACCTTGCACCAGATCATGCGGGTGACGATCCTCGCCAACCTGTTCATGTTCGGCTCCGAGCTCTTCACCTCCCTCTACGCAGGAGGGGGCCACGGGACGACGATGCGCTACGTGCTCTTCGGCGTGCACGGCAAGTCGGCGCTCGTCCCTTGGATCTGGGCGGCGCTCGCGCTGAACCTGGCCTCCGCGGCGCTCGTCCTCCTCCCGCGGGCGCGGACGGACCTGCGCGTCCTCTCGACCGCCTGCGTGTGCGCGTTCACGGGCGTGTGGATCGAGAAGGGCATGGGGCTCATCGTGCCGGCGTTCGTCCCGAGCACCCTGCACGAGGTCATCGAGTACGCCCCGTCCGTCACGGAGTGGAAGGTGAGCGTGGGCATCTGGGCGTTCGGGCTGATGGTGCTCACCGTGGCGCTGAAGATCGCGATCCGGGTGTTCCAGGAGCGGCTGACGTTCGACAACTACGCCCCCTCGCTGCCACCCGAGTCGATGGCGCCCGGATCGATCGCGCCCGGATCGATCGCGCCCGAGTCGATCGCGCCCGAGTCGATCGCGCCCGAGTCGATCGCGCCGAAGGGCCGGAGGAGCGCCGGCTGAGGGGCGTCAGGGCGCGCGCAGCATCGGCACCGCGCCCTCGACGTCGAACGGATCGAAGGCGTCGCTCCGCAGCCAGTGCTCGGCGACCCCGAGGAGCGCGAGCCGCACGTCTGCGGCGACGTCGGGGTACCAGACGGGGCTCGCGAGGACGAGCGCGCGCCATGCGAAGAAGGGCGGAAACACACGCGCCAGGCCGTGATCGCCGGTCTCTCGTAGGTACGCCTCGAAGAACGTGCGCCAGAGCCGCCCAGGGCCTGCGCGCCACGCGCCCGGGTGGCGCAGGCCGCCGAAGAGGTAGTTCACGCTCATCGCGGCGAGATCGTCCGCCGGGTCGCCGAGGCCGCCGCGGCTGGCGTCGAGGAGGGTGAAGTCCGTGCCGTCGCGGAAGAGCACGTTGTACGGGTGGAAGTCGCCGTGCGTGCGCGTGATCCGCGCCTCGGCCAGCGAGCGCAGCTTCCAGCGCCACGCGACCGCCAGGTGCTCGAGCCGCTCGAGGTGCTCCGCCGTGATCTCGCAGGGCGCCGGGTAGTTGTCGGTGATGCCGAAGATGCCCTCGCCGCTCCCCACGAGGTCCCGCAGCGCGCGGTGGTAGTGGCGCGGATCACGGCCGCTCGGCCTGGCCGCGTGGAGCCCAGCGAGGTGCAGCGCGAGGGCGCGAGCGCGCGCGACGTCGAGATCGGTGCACGCCTCTCGCGCCTCGACGCGCCGCAGATCGTTCGCGTAGAGCGAGCCCTCCGCGTAGGTGGTGAGGAGGTAGAACTCCCCGGCCCCCCGCAGCGAGCGGAAGCCGTCCGGGGTGAGCGCGCCGACGTCGATCACCTGGATGTGACGAGGCTGGTCGCCGTAGGTGTCCGCGGCGAGGAGCGCCAGATCGGCCCGATCGGCGCGTCGATCGTGGCCGAACCAGTTCGGCGACTGCGTCCGCAGCACGACGCGGCGCTCCTCGTCTCCCGCGCGGTAGACCACCAACAAGGGGACTCCGTACCCGATGTTCTTGAGCTCGGAGGGGGAGCGATCCGCGGCGACCGACTCCACCGAGAGCACCGTGACCTCGCGCCCCTCGATGGGGGTGAGGAGCGCGGCGAGCTGCTCGTGCATCGCCCGCGGATCGAGGGCGGCGCTCACGCGCCACCTCCGGAGAGCAGCGCGACGACCGCGGCGACGGCCGCGTCGTCGCGCCCGTCGCGCGCGACGACGTCGGCGTGGGAGGGCGCTTCGTACGGCGTGTCGGCGCCGGGCAGGTCGCTGACGCGGCGCTCCTCGAGCGCGGCGTAGAGGCCCTTCGCGTCCCGGCGGCGCGCCTCCTCGACCGGCACGTCGACGAAGACCTCGACGTAGCGCGCGGCGAGCTCCTTGGCGCGGGCGCGGAAGGCCCTCCGGTGGGCGGTCGCGGGGACGAGCACGACGAGCCCCTGCCGGGCGAGCTCCGCCGCCAGTCGGGCGAGCGTCTCGTAGAAGTCGGCGCGGCCGGCCGCGGTGTAGTCGTGGGCGGGGACCACCGCCGCCCGGACGGCGTCCCCGTCGAGGACCGCGCACGCGCGCCCCCGGCCGCGGAGCACGGCGGCGAGCAGGCTGGAGAGCGTGGACTTCCCAGCGGACGGTCGGCCCGTGATCCACACGACCCACCCTGCCTCTTCCGCCGGTCCGACGGGTCGATGCTCCGGCGCTGTCGGTCCGCTCTCGGTCATGTCCACTCCAATGCAGGGTCCGTGCCGCCTCCGGGAGGGCCGGGGCGCGCTCGGGCGCTCAAGTGTTGTAGTCTCGCTCTCGTGAGCAACCCGGAAATAGGCGACCCGAAGGTGGCCGTGAAGACCCTCGAAGACGTCCTCGAGACCGCGCGCGAGAGCCGGGCCCCCGTCCAGCTCGTGCTCGGCGGACAGGTCGACGCGCCGGTCGAGGCGCTGGTCGTCGGACGCAACGGGCAGACGTTCGAGTTCCTCGTGCGGGGCGCGCGGATCGCCATGGACGTAGCCCACGTGGTGCTCCGCGTCGGCTGAGCGGGGCTCGGCGCGCGCTTCAGAGCACGCGTCCCGCGAGCAGCGCCGCGCCACCGGCGAGCAGCACGGCCAGGACCGCTGGCGAGAGGCGGCGACCGAGCGCTCGGCCGCCGGCGACCGCGGCGATCCCGCCCTTGACGACGGTGTTGGTGACCGTGGCGAGCGTGATCCCGGTGGTGGCGACGGCCGCGGCCAGTCCCCCGCCGTGCAGCTCGGTGAGCGAGAGGGTGATCGCGTCCACGTCGGTCGTTCCCGCGAGGACGGAGGACGCGTAGAGGCCCCCGCTCCCGAGGTAGACCTGGGCGGCCTTCGCGACGAGGAGGACCCCCCCGTAGAGCAGGCCGAACTGCACGGCGCGGCTGAGCTCGAAGGGGTTCGCGAGCGGGACCGGCTCCTGAGAGTCTCCCGTCGCTCGGTCGCGCCAGTAGAGGAGGCCGGCGGCGCCGTACCCGACGACGGCCATCGCACCGAGCGGGAGGGCCAGTGTCGCCACCAGGGGCGGATCCACCGCCGCCACCACGGCGATGACGCGGACGAACATGGTCGACGAGGCGGCGAGGATCGCGACCGCGGAGAGAGGCGCGAGGTCCGGGCGCTCCTTGGCGCGCCCAGCGAAGGTCAGGGTGACCGCGGTCGAGGAGACGAGCCCTCCCACCAGGCCGGTCACGAGCAGCCCCTTTCGGCTGCCGAGCAGCCGCGCCGCGACGTAGCCGGCGAAGCTGATCCCTGCGACCAGCGTGATCATCAGGCCGACGTTGAAGGGGTTGATGACCGAGAGCGGCCCGAAGGTCCGGTTCGGCAGGAGCGGGATGACGACCAAGGCGAGCAGCACGAACTTCGCCGTCGCGAACACGTCGTCCTCGGAGAGCCGCGCCGTGAAGCCGTGCAGGACGCGCTTGAGGCCGAGCAGCGCCATCGTGGTGCCCGCGCCAGCGGCGACGAGCAGGAAGCGCTGCCCTTGGGGGAGAACCTCGGGCGTGCTCGCGATCGCGCCGAGCACGTACGTCACGAGCGCGGCGATCTCCGACGAGACGCCCATGTCCTCCTTGTTGCGCGCGTGCGTGATCGCGAGGAGCGCGACGACGCCGACGAGCCCGGCGCCGAGGAGCCAGCCGCCCGCGACGGGCCGGAGCAAGGCCGCCGCGGCGCCGGTGAGCGCGACCAGCGGGAACGTGCGGATCCCGCCGAAGTCGCCGCCCTCACGCCCCGAGTGGGCGCGCTGCCGCTCGGCGCCGATGAGGCCCCCCGCGACGACCGCCACGGCGAGGCTGAGGAGGGCGTCCTCGAACGTCATGGGGCGGGCGTCAGACGCCGGTCATCGCGCCCCACGCCTTGGGCCGGTGCTCCCCGGCGGCGGTGTAGCTGTAGGCGTGGCCGTGGGCGTGGCTCTCGGAGTGGCGCGCGCACCAGAGGACCGCGCCTTTCGATTGGCCCCGCGCCGTCGCGCAGTCGGGGCAGAGCGGCTCGATCTCCGGGACCTTCCAGTCCGGATCGTGGTTCTTCTCGCGGATGACGTGGACCGCGCACCCGGCGAGGCGCACGACCTTCTCCGCCACGGAGCCGAGGAGCAGCCGCTTCAGCCCGCGTCGACCGTGGCTCCCGATCACGATCCCGTCCACGTCGAGAGACGCGGCGAGCCACACGATCTCGTCGGCGGGGTAGCCCACGGCGGTCCGGATCTCGATGGCCGGGAAATGCGCGTCGGGCTGGTGCCCCGAGATCTCCTCGAGCGAGGCGAGCACCTTCTTGTGGATCGCCGCCACGTCGAGGGGCGCCGCCGGCGGCACCGGCAAGGGCACCGCTGCCGGGAACGTGTAGGGGATCTCCCCCACGACGAGGACGATCAGCCTGCCCCCCTCGGTCTCCGGGGCGGTGAGGGCCAGCGCCGCCGAGAGGACGCGGCTCGTGCCCACGTCCAAGTCCACCGCTGCGAGTGCCTTCTTCATCGTCGCCATGTCGTACGCCGCCTCTCCTTGGGGCACCCAGATCGTGCCGCTCCCCCCTGGAAGCAAATAGATAGCCAGATTCTGGGGCGCGATCTACCGCCGCCCGCCGTGGCCGCCGTCGGTGAATGGCTACCCCAGTCGGGCGCCGAACCTGCGTCTGGCGCAGCGCGTGCGCGTCCGGCGCAATTCTCTCGGCGCAAGTTCGTCGCGATTTCGGCGCCCGGCTGCGTGGCGCGACCGTTGCTTCGGGGCACGGCATGGAGAAGATCCTCGTCGCGGTCGACCACTCGGCCCGAGCCCCGTTGGTGCTCGACACCGCCGTCGACCTCGCGCGCAGGCTCGGCGCCAAGCTCCACGTCGTCCACGTCGTCGGCATCGCGCCCGAGATCTCCCTGGAGAAGCTCCCGGTGTCGCCCGAAGGCGCGCGCGCGGCGCTGCTCGGCCACGCCAAGGAGGCGCTCCGCGGCGTGACCGCGGCGCTCCCCGCGGAGCTCGTCGGTGGGGAGGAGGTGCGCATCGGCTCGCCCTGGTCGGCCATCTGCTCCGCCGCCGAGGACCTCGGCGCCGAGCTCATCGTCATCGGGTCCCACGGCTACAGCGGCCTCGACAGGATCTTGGGCACCACCGCGTCGAAGGTCGTCAACCACGCGCGGTGCTCGGTCCTCGTGGTCCGCGGAAGGCTCTGACCCCGGGCGCGCGGCCCGACTACCATGGCGCACACGGTGGAGGACCCGAGCATCTACGCGGAGATGCGACGCTACGTGCGGCTCGGGGAGCAGGACGTCGAGGCGCTGCGGGCGCTGCGGGATCACGCCGCGCCTCACTTCGAGCGGATCGCGGGCGAGTTCTACGACAGGATCCGGGAGCACGAGGAGGCCCACGCGGTCTTCACCAGCGAGGCCCAGATCGGCCGGCTGAAGCGCTCCCTCGTCGTGTGGCTCGATCGGGTGCTGATGGGGCCCTACGACGAGCAGTACGTCTTGCAGAGCGCCAACATCGGCCGGATCCACGTGAAGGTCGGGCTGCCGCAGCGGTACATGTTCACCGCGATGGCGCTGATCCGCGTCGCGCTGCTCGATCTGGCGGGCGGCCTCGGCTCGTCGGCGCAGCGGGCCCGCAGCGCGATCGCGCGCGTCCTCGACCTGGAGCTCGCGATCATGATGGAGACCTACCGGGACGACTTCGTGGCCCGCATCCAGCGCGCGGACCGGCTCGAGCGCGAAGAGATCGGGCGGAGCCTCGCCGTCGTGGAGCACCGGTACAAGAACGCGATCGACCTGGCCCGGGTGCTCATCGTCGGCCTCGACGCGGACGGGGTGATCCGGCTCTTCAACCGTGAGGCGGAGCGCGTGACGGGCCACGCCCCGGAGGAGATGCTCGGGCAGTCCTTCGTGACCTCTCTGCTGCCCGAGGACCTTCGGGCCGAGCAGGCGGAGCTCTTCTCCGGTGCGGCGCTCGAAGCGGAGCGGCGGCCCGTGCTCGAGTCCGCCGTCTCCACCAAGTCCGGCGCGCGGCGCAGCGTGCGCTGGCAGCTCGCGCTGGGAGCCCAGGACGGCGACGACGTGCACGTGCTCGCCGTCGGTCAAGACGTGACCGACGCGGAGGAGCTCGCGGCGCGCGTCCGGCGCAGCGAGAAGCTCGCGGCGGTGGGCACGCTCGCCGCCGGTCTCGCGCACGAGATCCGCAACCCGCTCAACGGCGCGCACCTGCACATGACCTTCCTCGAGCGCGGGATGCGCAAGGCGAACGTGATGGATCCGGAGGCGTTGGACGCCGTGCGCGTCGTCCGCGAGGAGATCTCTCGGCTGGCGACCCTGGTGACCGAGTTCCTCGAGTTCGCGCGCCCCAAGCCGCCCGAGCGGCGCACGTCCGGTGTGGTCGGCCTGTGCGAGCGGGCCTCCTCTTTGGTCGCGGGGTACGCGGCGGCCGCGTCGGTGCGTCTCACCCTGGACCTCCCCGAGGTCGACGCCCTCGTGTCCGTGGACCCCGACAAGATCTCCCAGGTGCTCATCAACCTCCTTCGGAACGGCGTCGACGCGATGACGCCGCTCGGGAGCGGCAACCTCGTCCTCCGGGCTCGGAAGCAGCCCCGGTGGGTGCTGTTGGAGGTGGAGGACGAGGGCCCCGGCGTGAGCGATCCGGCCGCGCCCATCTTCGACCCCTTCTTCTCCACCAAGCCGTCGGGGACGGGGCTGGGTCTGGCGATCGTGCACAGGATCGTCTCGGATCACGACGGATCCGTGGACTTCGAGAGCAGGCCGGGCAAGACGGTGTTCCGCGTCCGCTTGCCCCGCGTGCCGGAGGCGACATGAACGAGACGGTCAAGGCGAGCGTGCTGGTGGTCGATGACGAGACGAGCGCGCGCTCCGGGTTCGAGAAGCTGCTCAAGCAGGAGGGGTTCGCGGTCCGCTGCGCCTCGGATGGGGTCGAGGCGCTCGAGGTCGCGGCCGAGCACCCGCCCGACGTCGTCGTCACCGATCTGAAGATGCCGCGGATGGATGGGTTCGCGCTGCTGCAGAAGTTGCGCGAGCAGGATCCCCACCTCCCGGTCATCGTCGTGACCGCCTTCGGGGACGTCTCGTCCGCGGTCACGGCCATGCGCGGGGGAGCGGACGACTACCTCACGAAGCCGGTGGACGTGGACGCCCTCGTCCTCGGGATCGAGCGCGCGGTCGAGCGGAGGAGCGTCCGCTCCGAGGCCGAGAACCTTCGACGTCAGCTGAACGAGCAGCACGCGTCGGGCATGGGCGGCCTCCTCGGGGCGAGCAAAGCCATGCAGGACGCCTATCGAGTCGCGAGGCAGGTCGCGGGCGCCAAGGCCACGGTGCTCATCACCGGCGAGAGCGGCACGGGGAAGGGAGAGCTCGCGCGCGCCCTGCACGAGATGAGCCCGCGGGCGTCGAAGCCCTTCGTGTCGTTGCACTGCGCCGCCCTCGCGGA
>CAZBJI010000192.1:0-14692 GCA_964492175.1 uncultured Polyangiaceae bacterium
CGGCGCGGCCTTCTTCGGCGCGGCCTTCTTCGGCGCGGCCTTCTTCGGCGCGGCCCTCTTCGGCGCGGCCTTCTTCGGCGCGGCCTTCTTCGGCGCGGCCCTCTTCGGCGCGGCCTTCTTCGGCGCGGCCTTCTTCGGCGCGACCTTCTTCGGCGCGGCCTTCTTCGGCGCGACCGGCTCCCTCTTGGCCGCGGCCGTGGCCTTGCCCCCGCCCCTCTTCTTCCCCGCGCGCGCTCGAGTCGCCACGCGTGCAGCCTACCCCCTGAGGCGCCGGTCGGTTCGCGTTTTTTGGCCTCGCGCCACCCCGCGGGGGCGGACCGGACGCGGCTCGGGTTGCCACCCGATCGACGTCGCGGCCGCGGCGGCTACCGGACACGCTCACACGCGCCGCGCGGGATCCACGTGCTCGAGCACCGCTTCGAGCGCGGCGCGGAGCGCGTGCATCCTGCTCTGCCCAATCTTGGCGGCGCACTCCCGCTCGAGCACGGAGAGCACCGCGAGCCCGTCGAGGAGCCCCGCTCGGCCGAGGGGCGTAAACCTCACGAGGCGAGCGCGCGCGTCCTCGGGATCGACCGTGCGCTCGAGGACGCCCATGCCCTCGAGGTCGTCGACCAGCTGCGACACCGCCTGCTTCGTGACGCCGAGGCGCGCCGCGAGGTCGCTCACGCGCGTCCCCTCGAGATCGATGTGAGGGAACAGGCTCGTGTGAGACCGCCTGAGCCGGGGGCGGCCTTTCTTGGCCGCCACGCGGCGGACCGCCTCCTCGTCCAAGAGCCTCGCCGCGCGGAACAGGAGCTGGAGCGTGCTCGCCGCCTTGGCGTCCGCGAGCCGAGCCCGGAACGTCGCATCGAGCGGCTCGACGCCTGCTTCCGGGGCGAGTGGGGGCGCGCCGGAGCGCGCGCGGGGTCGCTTCGTCATTGGTCAATTGCGGTTGACTGATTTGGTCAATCGTGGTTGATTATATGAAAGATCGCCAGGTGGCCGATGAACAAAGCGCTCCCGAGCTTCGAGCTCGCCCAGGTCCTCCCCGGGAGGTTCCGCTTCCCGACCCGCATGACCGTGCTTCCCCTGGACGGCGCGGGCCTCTGCCTCGTCTCGCCGATCCCGGTGGACGAGGATCTCGCCGCCCGCATCGGCGCGCTGGGCGAGGTCAGGTTCCTCGTCGCGCCGAACCTCCTGCACCACCTCTACCTGGGCGCGGCGGCCTTGCGCTGGCCGGAGGCCAAGGTGCTCGCGCCCGCGGGGCTCCGCCACAAGCGCCCCGACCTCCGCGTCGACGGCGCGCTCGAGGACGGCCTTCCGCCCGGCCTCCTGGAGCACGTGCGGGCGATCAAGATCGAGGGGGCCCCCACGGTGGACGAGTTCGTGCTGCTGCACCACGGGTCGGGCTCGCTCGTCGTCACCGACCTCGTGTTCCACGTGACGCGGCCCTCGGGGCTCATGGCGCACGTGATGCTCTTCCTGGTGGGGTGCCACGGGCGCCTCGCGCAGAGCCGCGCGTGGCGCCTCTTCGTGAAGGATCGCGCCGCCGCGGCGCGCTCGGCTCGGGAGCTGCTGGCCCTGTCGTTCGACACGCTCGTCCCCGCCCACGGCGACGTGCTGACGACCGACGCCCACGCTTCTCTGGAGCGCGCCCTCCGCTGGATGGTCGAGGGGAGCGCGCTCGCGCCGGTGCGTCCCCGCGCGCCCGCGCGCTGAATGACGCGCCGGGCTGCGGCGGCCCCTGATCGCTCAGCCCACGAGGCCCGGGATGGTCCCGCCGACCTCGCCGAACATGCTGGCGCCGGCACCGACGGCGTTCATCACCGTCAGGATCGCCTGCCCGGGGTGCGCGCCCGCGGCGGCGATGTGCTGGCCGCGCGCGAGCCCGCCCGCGCCCCCGGCCACGCAGAGCACCATGTTCTCGGTGGAGTGGGAGCTGTCGACGTTGCCGGTGCTCGGATCGCTACCGTGGCCGCCCTCCCAGAGCCAGAGGATCCCGCAGCTGTCGAGCACCGTGCCCGTGTCCTCGGGGGTCGCGCGGAGCTTGTCCACCAGATAGGCGAAATGCTTCATGTGCCAAGCCTGCGCCTCCGCGACCGCCTGCGTGCCGCCGGGCACGCCCCCGTGACCGACCTCGTGGAGATCGGTCGCCTGTCCCGTGAGCGAGAACATGTTGAGGTGGGACTGCGCCATCGTGAAGAGCACCGTGCCGACGCGGGTGAGGTCGCAGGTGAACGCCATGTGTACGAGGTCCATGAAGACGCGCGCGCGCTCCTCCTCTCCCGAGTAGCCCACGTTCTGATCGTAGCCGCCGTCGGGCTGATCCCCGCCGAGCGCGGGATCCACGGGGTCGGCGAACTTCTGGCACTGCCCGCCCGGAGCTGGGGGCAGGGTGCTGATCCGCATCTCCAGCTCACGGATCTCGTCGTAGTGGCGGTCCATTCGGATTCGGTCGGCCCCGCCGAGCTTCTGTCGCAGCACGTCGGCGCGGTTCTTCACCAGGTCCAGCACGCTCTTGCGCTGCCGCCACAGGAAGTCCTGCTCCGCCGCCGCGGCCGCGTCGTCCGGCGGCGCGAAGTTGTAGAAGAGCGAGTTGAACGCCTGGAGGGGGCTCACGGTGCCGGGCACCTCGATGAGGCCGCCGCCTCCGTCGCTCTTCACCGAGATGATGTCGCGCCCGTACGGCGCAGAGACGCTCAGGTACCACGCCGCCTGGATCTGGTAGACGAGGTTCTTGTGGACGGTCGCCCCGCCGATGATATCGGCCATGAGCTGGTCCGAGGTAGGACCGGCCTTGTCGTAGTTGACGCTCCGGACCCCGGTGAGCAGCGGGCCCATGTTGTTGATGTGGAAGTCGTCGGCGCGCCCGCCGGCCGGCACCGCGCCGCCGTTGGCCGTCGGGATGCGGAGCCCCGACACGATCGTGATCTCGTTCTGGACGTTGTAGGTCGCGAACGGCTGCGTCGCGATCTTCAGATCGTAGTTCGCCCCGACGGCGTCCGGGACGAAGTAGCTGTCGACCGGATCGTTGTCGGCTCCCATCGACTGGCCACCCCAGAGCACCAGGTACCGGAGAGGGGGAGGCGCGGCCTGGGCCTCCTTCGAGTCCAGCATGATCTCCAGGAGGGGCAGCGCGATCGTGGCTCCGCCGAGGCTCGACAGCACCGCGCGGCGGCTGAGGCTGCGCTTCTTCATCACGGCTCCTCCTTCTTGAAGCCAAAGCTCTCCACCGCGACGAGCTCCAGGAGGAGCTCGTCGAAGCGGTACCCCGAGGTCTCGAAGCGACCGGCGAGGTCGGCGATGATCGGGTAGTCGTCGTCGGCCTCCCGCCGGCCGGTCGCGAAGCGGTAGACCTGCGAGACGACGCACTGGTCGAGCATCCCGGACGCGTAGGCGAGATCGGCGAGCTGCGCGGGCCCCCGGAACGACCCCACGCCGTCGATCGCCCCGTCTCCGGGGATCACGCACTCGGGCTTGCCCTCCTCGGCGGCGCGGTAGCGCCCCTGGTTGTCGTAGTTCTCGAGCCCGAAGCCGATGGGGTCCATCAGCTTGTGACAATCGTAGCAGCCGCCCTGGTTGTGGACGGCGTACCGATCCGACTTGCAGTTGCCGGCCGAGACGTCCGGCGGTGCGTCCGAGTTCACGTCGGGCGGAGGCGGCGGGATGGGCGTGCAGAGCAGCCGCGTGCGGATGAAGATGCCCCGCTGCGTGGGGCTCGTGTCGGCGAACTTGCCGAAGGAGCTCAGCACCGAGCCATGCGAGAGGATGCCGCGCCGCTCGTCCGGGTAGCTCACCCAGGCGGGCCCTCCAGGGGGCGCGTAGCCGTAGTGCCCGGCCAGGTAGTCCGTGAGGTAGGTCTGCTCCGATCGGAAGAGCTCGAAGTAATCGGTGCGATCCCCGAACACGACCTTGTCGACGAGCGCCTTGGACTCCGCGCGCAGCTCCGCGATGAGCTCGGCGCTGTGGCGGAGCTGGTGGTACCCGAGCCAGAGGGCGTGGAAGCGGTCGACCCGGTCCCGCGCGCGAGCGTCCTCCAGGAGCCTCGCGCCCGCGGCCCGGACGAGATCGGGGCTCGAGAGCCTCGCCGCGTCGGCCTCGTCGAGGAGCCAGTCGGGGGGCGTGCTGCCGACCAGGAAGTACGAGAGGCGCGTCGCGACCTCGTGATCCGTGAGCTTGAAGACGCCTGGGAGGCCCTCTACGGGCGTCCCGACCTCGACGCGGTAGAGGAACTCGACGTCTTGGAGGATCGCCGAGAGCGCGAGCTTCACGCCGAGCATGAAGTCCGCGCCCTCCACCGCGAACGGCTGGAACTGCTGCACGTACTGCGTCACCTCGGCGTCCGTCAGCGAGCGGCGCAGCGCCTTCCGACCGAAGGTCCGCACGAACGTCCCGAGGCACGCCGCGTCGTCTGGATCGGTGGGCGCGCATGGCAGGATCTTCGCCACGACGGCGGGGTTCGCCACCGCGCGCTCGGCGGCCCCGAGCGCCAGCGTCTCGGCGGAGTCGATGAGCGCCGGGGAGACCTTCTGCGTCTGGTAGTCGTTGTCGAACGGATCGTTCACGTCCTCGGGCAAGAGCGCGAAGCCCGAGTTGGACGTGTCGTCGAGGAGGTCGCGGAGCGTGTGGTCGTACTCCGTCCGCGTGAGGCGCCGCGCGCCGCTGATCGGCGCCGCGTGCGCGCCTTCGGGGACGGAGACCGGCGGCTCACCGATCTCCCCGGTGCAGCTCGCCAGCCCCGCGACGCCGCCGAGGACGCCCGCGCCCAGCCACCAGAGCCAACCATTCGCGCGTGCCATGAGACCTCTTCGGCAAGAGTAAGAGCCGCCGCGCGAG
Organism: uncultured Polyangiaceae bacterium; assembly: GCA_964492175.1. Classification (GTDB taxonomy): domain Bacteria; phylum Myxococcota_A; class Polyangia; order Polyangiales; family Polyangiaceae; genus Xiheicaenibacterium. The sequence goes on from CAZBJI010000192.1 coordinate 4,816, forward strand.
CGCGAGGCCGGCGGGCCGAGCAGCTCACGAAGCCGAGGGACATCGTCGCTCCGCGCGCCACGCGCGGCAACGTGAGCCTCCCGGTTTCGCGCCTGGTTTCGCTGGAGGTGCAAAGTCACACAGGCCGGGGCGCCCTTCTCGGCGCGCCGACTCAGCGGAGGAGGACGACGTAGCCAACTGCGCTCAAACTGAACACACCCACCGCGAGCAGAACGACGGCGATGTCGGTGACGCCCCAGCCACCTCCGGAGGCCGCGGCGTGCGGGCGCGAGGGCTCGGGCTCGACCTCGGGGCGCCCGTGCTCGGCCTCCCCCACCCCCTCGACGGTGTCGTCTCCGTCGCTCTCGGCTTCCTCCTCGGACGACGCGGCGGGGACGGCGGCCCGGTCGAGCTCCAGCTCGGAGGCGTCCAGCCGCTCGTCGGGCGCTCGCTCGATCTCTTCGAGGGCGCTCGGCGCTTCGAACGAGAGCGAGAGGATCGTACCGCCGATCCGAAGCGCCTCCCCTGATCGCCACGGCGCGTCCGACGAGCCGAGCGCCCGGTCCGCGAGCGACGTGCCGGACTTGGATCCCAGATCGCGAGCGAAGATCGCGTCGCCGCGCCACACGATCTCGGCGTGGCGGCGCGACGCGTCCACGTCGGCCAGGACGAGCCCCGCGTCTCGCGAGCGCCCCAGCGTGACGCGCTTGTCGAGCGGGAGCTCGAGCGTGGTGCCCGAGTCGGGCCCCTCGTCCACCCTGACGACGGGGCACGCGTCCTCGCCCTCGGAGCGGAGGCGAGCGACGACGGTCGCGATCGCGATCTGCTTGGCGGCGGCCGCCGGTTGCTGCGTGACCGCCTCGACGCCCACTTCCAGCTCGAGCGTGAACCGGCCGACGCGGAGCTCCGCGCGCCGCCCCACCGGGTGCTGGGCGTGGGCGGTCAGCTTCTCTCGACCCGAGCGCGTCCCATTCGTGCTCCCCTCGTCCACGACGACGTACTCCGCGCCACGCTGACGGATGGTGAGGTGGCGCAGAGAGACGCTCTCGTCGGCGAGGCGCACGTCACAGCTCGCCGCTCTGCCGATCACGATTCGAGGGGCGTCGAACGTGATCCGCCCAAGCGGCTCGGCGCCCGCGAAGATGCGGGGCCCACGCACGGTGACGGTGATCGGCATGGACTGTCGCGGAAATCTCACGGAACGGCACCCCAAGGCCAAAAAACCGGTGCTTCGGTCCTGGAATATCGGCGGTGGAGCGTGCGTTGGTCCGAGCGGCCCCTTCCTTGCAGGACGATTGTTCCCAAACTCCTAGCCAGGTACTCTGCTGACCCGATGGCGCGGCTCATCCTCACGACGGCGGAAGGTACCCAGTCCGTCGATCTGCGCGCCGTCAACTCGCTCGGGCGGCACCCGAACAACACGATCCAGCTCCTCGACAAAATCGTCTCGAAGGAGCACTGCATCGTGGAGCAGCGGGGAGATCACTACGTCCTCCGCGACCTCGGGAGCCTGAACGGCACCTTCGTCAACAACGAGCGAGTCAGGGGCGAGGCCGTCCTGAAGCACGGCGACGAGATCGCGCTCGGCGCCACCCGCGGCCGCTTCGAGGACAGCGCGCCCGCCCCCGCGTCGAGCCACGTCGCCTCGAGCCCGCGGGCACCGTCCAACCAGCCAGGCTACCCTCACTCGCTCGGAAACCCCGCCGCCAGCCAACAGCCGGGCTGGCAGGGTCCCGGGTCGGGCGCGCCCCTGTCGCCTGGCCAGTCCCCTCTCGCCGCTTCGGGCCAGATCCCCGGCCAGTTCCCTCAGCACCACGCGGCGCCCCAGCACGGGCTCCCACCCGGGGTCGGCCAGCACGGGGGCGGTCAGCACGGGGTCGCTCAACACGGCGCCCCGCAGCACGGGGGGGCTCCGCAGGGCGCGCCGGGCCAGTACCCCTACCCGCCCCCGCTGGTGCAGGCGCGCCAAGTGCAGCCCCCGCACGGCCACTCGGCCCCCCCGGGCTCGATGGGGCCTCACTCCGGCGCTCAGAACCAGTACCCCGGTGGCGGCACGGCGCCGCTGCCGATGCCCCGGCAGGTCGCCCATCCCGCGGGCTTCCCCGGGGGCGGCGGCATCACGAACTTCACCATGCGCCACGGCGGCATCACGGGCTTCGTCCCGCCGCCCCAGGTTCAGGCGAACATCTCGATCAACGATCAAGAGCGGCAGATCGGCACGCAGATCGACGCGGTCGAGAAGGGCTTCCTCGCGTTCGATCGCCTGGCGAACGACATGGGCCAGCTCCGCGCGGACTACGAGCGGCTCCGGCTGTCGCACGAGCTCAGCCACGCGATCGGCATCGAGCGCGACACGAACAAGCTGCTCGACAAGATCCTCCGAAGCATCCTGAAGTTCATCAACGCCGACCGCGCGGTGATCTTCCTCCGCAGCGAGGCGGGCGAGCTCCAGCTCTGCGCGTCGCAGCGACGCGACGGCTCGAACGCGCCCATCACCGTCTCCAGCACCATCCTGAACCACGTCGTGAAGGAGCGCGCCGCGGTGCTGACGCACGACGCGGCGATGGACTTCGCTGCCTCCAAGGGCAAGAGCATGATCCTGAACCGGATCAGCTCGGCCATCGTCACGCCGCTGCTCCAGCACGACAACGAGATCCTCGGGGTCCTCTGGCTGGACTCGGAGACGCTCGCGCGGTTCCAGGCGAAGGATCTCGAGCTCGTCCAGACGATCACGAACCAGGCGGCCCGCTTCATCGAGATCAACATCCTGGGCAAGAAGGTAGAGGCGGAGATCATCTCGCGCGAGCGCCTGAGCCGACTGCTTTCGCCCAACATCGCCGAGCGAGTCATCTCCGGACAGCTCGAAGTGAAGCCCGGCGGGCAGCGCGTGGAGGAGTGCACCGTCTTCAACAGCGACATCCGCGGGTTCACCCGCATGAGCGAGACCAGCTCTCCAGAGTTCCTCGTCGAGATGCTGAACGAGTACTTCGAGCTGATGGTGGACACGATCTTCCAGTTCGAGGGCACGCTCGACAAGTTCATGGGCGACGGGATCATGGCCCTCTGGGGCGCCCCCGTGCAGACGCCCGACGACCCGGTCCGCTCCGTGGAGTGCGCGCTCGAGATGGCGGACGTGCTCGGGCAGTTCAACCGCAAGCGGATGGAGCGCGACGAAGAGCCGCTCGGCGTGGGCATCGGCATCCACACCGGGGCGCTCGTCGCGGGCTACATCGGCAGCTCGAAGGCGCTCTCCTACACGGTGATCGGCGACACGGCGAACGTGTCGGCGCGCCTCTGCTCCCACGCGGCCAGCGGCCAGATCATCGTGAGCGAGAACGCGCTCGTTCGGCTGAAGAACAAGTTCGAGGTGGAGGAGCTGCCCAGCGCCAAGGTGAAGGGCAAGGAGAAGCCGCTCCGCATCTACAACGTGCTGCGTCATGCCCCGCGCGTGTCGGTGCCGGCCAACCCCTTCGCGGCGGAGCCGACCACCGCGATCAACCAGTCCGGCTGATCGGTCCGGCTGATCGGACTTTACGCGCTGCGCGCCCGCGAGGAGGATCCGCGCGTGCATGTCCTTCCGTTCGAGAAGCCCGTCGCCGACGTGTGCGAGCGGCTCCGGGAGCTCCGGCAGAGCGCCGAGAAGCAGCCGGAGCTCGCCGCGGAGCTCGCGCAGCTCGAGGCCGAGGCCGTGCGCACCTCGCGCGAGACGTTCAAGGACCTCACGCCGATCCAGAAGGTCCTCCTCTCGCGCCACCCGAACCGTCCCTACACGCTCGACTACGTCAAGCGGTTCATCGAGGGCTTCGTCGAGCTCCACGGCGATCGGCGCTTCGCCGACGACGCCTCCATCGTGGCCGGGCTGGGCACCTTCCAGGGGCGGCACGTCGCGGTGGTCGGCCAGCAGAAGGGGCGCGGCACCAAGGAGAACATGAAGCGGAACTTCGGGATGCCCCACCCCGAAGGGTACCGAAAGGCGATCCGCGTCTACGAGCTGGCGGAGCGCTTCGGGCTGCCCATCCTCACCTTCATCGACACGCCGGGCGCCTACCCCGGGATCGGCGCGGAGGAGCGCGGCCAGAGCGAGGCCATCGGCGCGGCGCTGGCGACCCTCGCGCGCGTGCGCGTGCCGGTCATCGCGTCGATCATCGGCGAAGGGGGCTCCGGCGGCGCGCTCGCGCTCGGCGTCGCCAACCGCGTCCTCGTGCTGGAGTTTGGCTGCTACTCCGTGATCTCGCCGGAGGGGTGCGCGGCCATCCTGTGGAAGGACGGGACGCGGTCGGAGGAGGCCGCCGAGCGCCTCAAGATCACCGCGCCGGATCTGCTCGGGATGCGGATCGTCGACGAGGTGGTGGAGGAGCCTCCCGGGGGCGCACACCAAGACCACGACGCGGCCGGACGCCGGCTCGCGGTGTGCATCGCCCGGCACCTGGACGAGCTCTCTCGGCTCACGCCGGAGGAGCTGCCGACGGATCGGTACCGCAGGTTCCGCTCACTCGGCACGGTCGTGGAGACCTGAGCCCGCGGCGGCGGTGACCCGCAGCACCAGGACGGTGATCTCGGGCGCGACCCCGAGTCGCACGGGCGGACCCGTGGTGCCGAGCCCGGGGCTGACCCAGAGCTTCGCCCCGGAGGCGTGCGCGAAGAGGCCGCCGGGGAAGCGAAAGAAGGGCCGGGCGACGTTCATGAGACGCGACGCGTAGGGCACCCCGACCTGCCCCCAGTGGGTGTGGCCCGACAGCACGAGCCGCGCGCCCCGCTCCGCCATGGCGGGGAAGAGCCGCGGATCGTGCGCGAGCCCCAGCACCGGCGCGCCCTCCTCCACGCCAGAGAAGGCCTTGGCGACGTCGGCGCGCCGCGAGAAGACGTCGTCGACCCCGACGACGACGAGCCGCGCGCCGTGCCGCTCGATGACCGCGTGCTCGTTCATCAGGAGGCGGATCCCGCCGGCGCGGAGCGCGGAGGACAGCGGCTCGCAGCCGCCGAAGTTGTCGTGGTTCCCGAGGACGGCGATGACGCCGTCCGGCGCGCGGAGCCGCGCGAACACGTCGGCCGCCGCCTCGTGGAAGCGCGTGCCGTTCGTGACGTAGTCACCGGTGAGCGCGACCAGGTCCGGCGTGCACGCGTTCGCCGTCGCGACCCACTCGAGCAGCTGCTCGACGGGCGTGAGCGAGCCGAGGTGCGTGTCCGAGAGCTGCGCGACCCGGTAGCCGTCGAAGGCGTGGGGCAAGCCCTCCACGGTCACCTCCAGCTCGCGGACCGTCGCCCGGTGCGGCCGCACGAGGACCCCGAAGACGGCGAGCGCCAGCGGGACGCCGTAGACCCAGAGGGCGAGGGGGCCGACCTCGACCCCGTCCAGCAGGAGCAGCGGCGACGCGACGAGCGCGAGCGGCAGCGACCCGAGGGCCGCACACCAGTGGGTGTAGTAGGCCCGCTCGACGAGCCACCGCCGGAGGGCGGAGATGGGTCGGTCGTCGAACGAGAGCGCGAGGCGCCCGCGGATACCCACGGTCGCGAGGACGCCGGCGAGGACGGCGGCGGCCCACGCGACGTGTCCGGCGCCGAGGAGGTAAGCGAGCGCGACGACGAACGGCGCGTTCGAGAGCGCCGTGACGAGGTAGAGGTATCGGAGGAAGCGTCGCAGGGCGTGGGCCTGGGTAGCGTGGCGATCCGATCAGCAGCCGCAGAGCGGGTTGCCCTGCGCTGCCATGACGCACGCGTCGTCCCAGTCGATGATGCAGCAGAATGGGTCCTGCAGGCACACGAAGCCGACGCAGACGTCGCAGTCCGCCGTCATCGGCCCCCCGACCATGCAGGGGTCGTGCTCACACGCGCCCGGCGAGCCGCAGTCCTGGGGGCACGTGGACATGCTCTCGCCAACGTCGCAGGTGCCGTTGCCGCAGACCGGGCAGTTCGTGCAGTCCTGCGAGCAAGTCTGGCAGTTCTCGTTCGGCTCGCAGGTGCCGTTGCCGCAGCACGACCCGCAGTCCGCAGGGCACGTGGAGCAGGTCTCGGTGCCCGCGCAGGTGGAGTCGCCACAGCCCACGGCGCCGGTGCTCGTGCTCGAGACCGTGGACGTCGCGCCGGTGGTCGCGCCGGTGGTCGTCGCGCCGGTGGACTTGCTCCCGGTGGAGGCGCCGCCGGTGGTCGCGGACGTGCTCGCCCCGCCGACGCCGTCACCGCCGCCGCCATCGTCGTCGTCCTGGCTGATGCCCGCGCCCTTCGCGCACGCGATCTGCAGAGCCACGACGGACGCGAGCGCCCAACCTGCGCGCAAGGAAGAAGACTCCACGGCGGTACCTCGCGGGCAAGTATACCGCGCGCAAGCCTCCGGAGACACGCGCAACCGCGGTGAGCGGCGCCTGGCGGCGCGCCGTGCAGAGGTTTGCACTTCGTGTGCAAGCCCATGCCCCGCGCCCCTCCGTCCGGTCCGCGGGCCGAGGGCGTGTGGCGGCCGCGCGCCTCAGCCGCCCATCTTCGCGATGAACGGGACGATACGGGCGACGAACGCCTCCTTGTGGAAGCGGTCGAACTCGGCCCATGTCGCGAGGCTGGCGGTGTCGGTCACGCGGTCCAAGAACACCTTGCCGTCCAGGTGATCGACCTCGTGCTGGAAGGTGCCGGCGGTGAGGCCGCGCACCTGCTTCGTCACCTCGTGTCCGGAGCGGTCCCAGAACGAGATCTCGATCTCGGCGAAGCGCTCGACGAGGCCACGCAGGTTGGGCACGCTGAGGCAGCCCTCGTAGTTCTGGAACGTCTCCTCCGACAGCGGGCGAATCACCGGGTTGACCAGGATCGTGAGCGGCACTCGCGGCTTGTAGGGATACCGGGGGTTGTTCTCGACCTCGACGGCGCAGATGCGGAGCGGACGGTGCACCTGCGTCGCTGCGAGGCCGGCGCCGCTCGCGTCGCGCATCGTCTCGACGAGGTCGTCGATGAAGCGCTGAACTTCGTCGCTCGCGAGCTCCTCCTTCGACACCTCCCGGGCGCGCTCGCGGAGGATCGGGTGTCCGACGTGGGCGATCTTGAGCAGCGTCACGCAGTGACCCTACCACGCGGCGCGCGCGAGGCGACCTGCGTGGGGCCCGGGGGATCGAGCAGCGGGAGCGCGTCCAAGACGACGTGGTTCGACACGCCGATCCACGCGCGCGGCGCGGCCGTGAGGAGGATGAGCGCGACGCCCAGCGAGACCGCCCAGGCGCGCTCGGAGCCGGGGCGCAGATCGGGCACTTTGCCGCCGAAGGCCTCGAGGTCGGCGCTCTTTCTCCAGTCCGGGTGCGGCTCGCCGACCACGAGCGGCCAGAGGCGCGCGTGGACGGCGACGGCGCCCGCGGCGCCGAGCGCCAGGGCGACGGCCGTGAGCGGCGCGCGGCCTGCCGTCCCGAGCAGGCCGAGGAGCGCACCCCAGAAACCGGCCCCGCCGGGGGCCGCGGCGGAGGCGAGCACGGCGAGGAACAGCGCGACACCGAGCCCGGGCGCGCTGCGTGCGATGCCCCCCGCGCGCGACAAGGCGTGCTCGCCCGTGCGGCTGACGATGGCGCCGGCACACAGCACGAGGAGCGTCGCCGCGACGGGCCGCGAGACGGCGAGCGCCAGTGCGCCCTGGGTGCCTTGCGGCGTGAGCGAGCTCGCCGACAGCCACGTCATGCCGACCGGGAGGGCCGCGAGCGACGCAGCGACCACCCGTAGATCGGAGGCCGTCGCGGCGCGCGCCAGGGTCGCGAGCAGGGTCACCGCCCCTACCACCGCGAGCCCGGGCGCGCCCCACCGCGCGGCCTCCGGCGAGAAGAGGACGCCGAACCGGAGCAGGATGAACACGCCGACGACCGCGAGGCACGCGGACGCCATGCCGGCGTGGGCGGGGTCCGCGTCGGCGGCGAGCTCGCCGGCGATGCGGTGGAACGGGGCGACGAGCATGAGCGCGCCGGCGGAGACCACCGCGAGGACCCACGCCGCGTGCGAAGCAGGGAGGCCGAACAGCGGGGCCTCGGCGAGGTGTCCGTGGAGGGACTCCCGTAGCACGTCGGGCAGCGTCGTCACCGAGTCGACCACCGAGCCATCGAGCAGGTGGCCCGACCCGGAGGCGCGGCTCAGGTGGAGGACCAACCACACGAAGGCGGCGCACCCGACGACGCCTGCGACGAGGAGGCGGGCCGCCCCCGGCTCGAGGCGCCGGCCGGTCCCGCCGGCCGCGGCGAGCATCACGCCCGCGAGGGAGGCGGCCACGACGGCTACGGCGAGGAGCGGTAGGCTCTGCGCGGTCAGCGCCAGCGCGACGGCGCTCGCGAGCGGGGCCGCGAGCACGCTGAAGCGCGGAAGCGACGCGTCGCGCGCGGCGACGACGGTGGCGAAGAGCACCAGGCCCGGGACCGGCAGGAGCGGGGCCGTGAGCCCGTCCACGGCGAGGAAGTACTCGAGCGCGGCGCCCGACCCCGAGCGCTCGATGAGCTGGAGGCCCCCGTTGCCCGCCTCCCGGCCGAGACCCCGGATGAACGCGAAGAGGGGGACGGCGCCGAGCGCCGCGGAGAGCGCCGCGACCACCGCCGCGGCCCCGCGTAGCAGGCGCGGGCTCGCCGTGGGGCGGGCGCGGATCGCGAGCGCCGCGAGCGCCACGAGGAGCGGGCAGAAGACCGCAAGCGACAGGATCCTGCGGAGGAGGAGCGGCCTGCGATCCGCCACGATGCCGACCATGAGAGGGCGGTCGAACTCCTGGACATCCGGCGGCGCGGAGTCCGTCACGACGATCACGTGGGCGAAGACCTGCGTCGCGGCGGTCTGCGTCGGGTGCCACACGACGTTGTAGAGGCGCGACTGCCCCGGAGGAATGCCGACGGACGCTCGAGGGAGCGTCTGGATGCCGAGGCCGCCGGGTGCCTGCGCGCCGCCGTCGTTCTCCGTCGCGATGGCCACGCGGTAGACGACCAGCGGGCCATCTCCGGTGTTTCTCAGCTCGAAGCCTGCCACGTACGTGCCGTCGGCCGTCCGCGACAGGCGGAGGGGCCCCGGCGCCGCGAGCGCCGCGCGACCCCGCGGGCCGGCGGCGGGCGCCGCGGGGCGCTTGCCGACCTCGAGCTTGGGGCGATCGTGGCCGACGTGCGCGGTCGCTGCGAGCGGCCCGAGGAGCCACACGCACACGAGGACCAACGCGCCGAGGAGGGCGCGCGTCACGTCTCCTCCCCGGGCGGCGGAGCGGCGGGCGCGCCCCGCGTGGATCGGGTGATCGGCCACACGAGGAGCTCCAGCGGCGCGGCGACCACACGATCGAGCGCGCGGGCGGCGCTGCCGAGGAGCGCCGCCGCCGTGCCACGCGCGGCGACCGCCGTGGGCGGCGCCGGCGCGGCCGCCCGCGAGATGGTGCGCGCGCGCAGGAACACGACGCAGACGAGGGCGAAGGCCAGCGCCGCCGCCCCGCCCCGCGTCGAGGCCGCCACGTTCGCCGGCACCTCCCACGGCGCGAGCACGTACGCCGCCGCGGGCGCGAGCGCGAGCGCCAGCCAGCCGAGAGAGGCCTGCGTCCGGTCCGCGGTTCTCGCGATCGGGACGCGCCACTGCTCGACCGCGGCCGCCGCCCACGCGAGGACGATCGCGAGCGCGACCGCCGCGTTCCCGAGCCGCATCCCGGCGAAGGCGCACGCGACGCCGGCAGCGCCGAGCACGAAGGCGCCGCCGAGGGGGAGCGGGACGCCCGTCAGGGTCACGTTCGCCAGGCGCGGACCGTCCGACCACGCCGGCAGGTCGGGCGCGGGCGCAGCAGCGATCTCGGTCCGAGCGGCGCGCTTCGAGCCGCGCTTCTTCTTCGCCACGTCCGGCGGCCGCGCGGAGCCACCCGGCGCGCCGCCGGATCCGCTCAGCACCGCGAGCCCGAGCAGGAGCGAGCCGGCCGCGCAGGCCGGCGCGAGGG
>CAZBJI010000193.1:0-14628 GCA_964492175.1 uncultured Polyangiaceae bacterium
CCGAGATGAGGCCGCGAGCGTGCGGATCCCAGTGCGGCGCCCCGAGCCCGGCGAGCGCAGGTACGAACACGACGCCGTCGCTCGAAGGGACGCTGCGGGCGAGGGCCTCGATGTCCGCGGCGCTCCGGATGAGGCCGAGCCCGTCCCGAAGCCACTGCACGGCGGCCCCCGCGATGAAGGCGCTCCCTTCCAGCGCGTACGCGGTCTCGCCCGCCGTCTGCCAGGCGACCGTCGCGAGGAGGCCCTTCTCGCTCCGCTTGGGCGCGGGTCCGACGTTCGTGAGGGCGAAGGCGCCCGTGCCGTAGGTGCACTTGGAGTCGCCGACCTCGAAGCACGCCTGGCCGAACAGCGCCGCCTGCTGGTCCCCCGCGATGCCGGCGATGGGGAGCCCGTCCGGTAGGCCGGGGAAGCCCCGGGTGGTCGCGAGCGCGCCCGCCGACGGGACGATCTCCGGTAGCACGGAGCGGGGCACCCCGAAGAGCGCGAGCATCTCGTCGTCCCACGCGCGGCGCGCCAGATCCATGAGCAGTGTCCGCGAGGCGTTCGTCACGTCGGTGACGTGCCGCGCCCCGCCAGAGAGGCGGTGCACGAGGAACGTGTCCACGGTGCCGAACGCCAGCTCGCCCTTGTCGGCGCGGCTCCGAGCACCCTCGACGTTGTCGAGCATCCATCGCAGCTTGGTCCCGCTGAAGTAGGGGTCGAGGACGAGGCCCGTTCGCTCCCGCACCAGCGGCTCCCGGCCCTCCGCCTTCCAGCGCTCGCACGCGGACGCCGTGCGCCGGTCCTGCCACACGATGGCGCGGCAGACGGGCGCGCCTGTCGCGCGGTCCCAGAGCAGGGTGGTCTCCCGCTGGTTCGTGATGCCGATGGCGGCGAGCCGCTTCGCGTCGATCGCGCCGCGCTCGAGCGCTTGCCGAACGCTCGCGAGGACGCTCGCCCAGATCTGCTCGGGCTCGTGCTCCACCCAGCCAGGCTGCGGGTAGTGCTGGGCGAACTCCTCCGTGTGCCGGCAGAGCGTCGCGCCGTCTGCGTCCATGACGAGCGCCGTCGACCCCGTGGTCCCTTGATCGATCGCGAGCAGCAGGTCGGCCGCCACGGCGCGCTCAGTTCTTCGCGACGCCGAGGGCCTTCTCGAGCCGCCCGTACGCCGTCTTCAGGGTCTTGAAGCGGTCCGACTGCATGCGGGCCAGCTCCTCCATCTTTCGGTGGAGATCGAGGAGCTGGTCGCTGGCGCGCGTCTGCGTGCGCTGAGAGCCCGAGAGCGTGTTGACCATGTTGGAGATCTGCTCGATGGCGGCGGTGATCTGGCGGCCGCCGCGGGCCTGCTCCTGGCTGGAGCGCTCGACCTGCTGGGTGATCATGCGCATCTTCTCCGCGCTCTTCATGATCTGATCCGAGCCGCGCGCCTGCTGCGCCGTGGCCGCCGCGATCTGCTGGACCGTCTCCGCGATGCGCCCGATCGCGTCGGTGACCTGCTTGGACCCCTTGGCCTGCTCCACGGTGGCGCGGGCGATGGCCCGGACCATGGTGGTGGACTTCTGAGAGCTCTCGAGGATCTTCTTGAGGGCGCGCTCGGCCTCGTTCGACACCTCGACGCCGCGCGAGACGTTCTGCGCGCCGCGCTCCACGGCGTTGATCGCGTTGCGCGACTCCGCCTGGATCGTCTTGATGAGCTCTGCAATCTCCTTGGTGCTCCCGCCGGCGCGCTCGGCGAGATCCTTGATCTCGTCGGCCACGACCGCGAAGCCCTTGCCGTGCTCGCCCGCCTGCGCCGCGATGATGGCGGCGTTCAGCGCGAGGAGGTTCGTCTGCTCGGCGACGTCGTCGATGACGGCGAGGATCTGACCGATGGCCTCGATCCGCGTGTTGAGGTTGGCGATGACCGCGACGGCCTCCTGGCTGGACTCGCGGATGCGGTTGATCTCGCTGATGGTCTTCAGGATGGCCTCGGCGCCGCGCTCGGCGTCCAGGGCCACCTCCTCCGAGAGGCGGGCCGTCTCGTTCGCGTTGGTCTGGACCTGGTCGATGGAGACGTCCATCTCGTTCATGCTCGAGCTGGTCTCCTCCGCGGTCAGCGAGAGCGCGTCGATGTTTCGGGCGACCTCGCGGATGGAGTAGGCCATCTCCTCGATGGACGTGGCGGTCTCGCGAACGCTCGTCGCGAGCTCCGCGATGTTCTGGGCGACCTCTTCGTTCGTGGTCGTCATCTCCAGGATGCTGGAGCTCGACTCCTCCGCGCTCGTCGCCAGGGTCTCGATCGACTGGTAGATCTCGAGGAGCGCCTGGTTCGCGGAGCGCACGTACCCGCCGAACTCCGAGGTGATCCCGACGAGCGCCGGCACCACGCCGTCGGCGTCGACGACCGACTGACCCATCGTCTCGGTGTTCTGGAGCACCTCGACCTTGAGCAAGCCGTCGGCCGGCGCGGCCTTCGCCTCCTCGCGCGCCTTGTCCGCTTCTTCGCGCGCCTTGTCCGCTTCCTTGCGGGCCGCCTCGTACTCGCGGGCCGCCTTCTTGGCCTGGTCGGCCAGGTCCGCGCGCTCCTTCTCGAGCGATCCGACCTGGTCGGTGAGCTCCTCGCGCTCTTCGGCGAGCCGCGCCACCTCGTCGAAGACCGCGGCGAGCTCCGGCGCGGCGCCCTCCGGGGCGCGGGGCGCCCTGCCCCGGCGCAGCTCCCGCAGGGCGTCGGCGATCGAGGATAGCCCTGGGCCACCACCTTGCCCGTGCGTGACGAACACGCCCACCGCGATCAGCCCGTACGCGAGGAAGAGCTGGGTCGTGTACTTCTCGAACGATGGCGCGATGAGCCCGAGGACGAGCGCGGGGCCGAGGAGGAGAGACAAGGGCACCAAGAGGCGCTGCGCCATCAGGCGGGGAGACTAGAAGCGGTGCCATGCGGCCCGCAAGCCGAAGGAGCAGGATGTCTGCTCCGATCTTCCCAGGACCGGCGAACCGTATAGACTCCCTGGCCGCCCACGACCCCGATGGGCGCTTCCTCGTTCAGGAGCACGTATGACCAACCGAACTCTTTTCATCGTCCTCGTCGCTACAGGTTCCATGAGCGTCGCGCTGTCGACGGGCTGCTCCGACGACACCTCGACCGGGGGCGTGGACTGTTCCGGGACGGTGAAGGGCTACGCCGAGCTCACGTCGGCGTTCTCGCGCTGCACGAACTGTCACTCCTCGACCCTGGTGGGGAGCGCCCGGAACGCCGCTCCCGTGGGGTCCGACTACGACACCTACGACGGCGCCAAGCAGCAGGCGAACGCGACGCCCCCGAAGGACCTCGTGTCCCGGGTGGAGGACGGGACCATGCCCTTCGCCGGCTATCCCCCGTTCCAGGGGACCGAGAAGGAGGACATGATCAAGTGGGCGAGCTGCGGCACGCCTCCGTGATCCGGCTTGTCGAGCCGCGCCGTTGGTGACAAGGTGCGCGGCGCTTTGGGGCCCGGCCCGCCGGGTCCCTCGAGGAGAGGTGGCCGAGTGGCCGAAGGCACGTGCTTGCTAAGCACGCGAAGGGGAAACTCTTCCGCGGGTTCGAATCCCGCCCTCTCCGCTAGGCGCTCGCTGCGCGAGCGTCTCCCGGCGCGCGCGCGGCGAGGACGCCGGTGAGCACGCGCTCCGCGTAGTCCACGCAGTACGGAATCTTCTCGGCTTCCATGTTCTCGGGCGTGTCCGTCGGCCAGTGGTAGTGGCGCGGCATGTTGCGGGTCCGGTCGACGCAGCCGAGGGTGACGGCCGGCCACCCGGCCGCCGCGAACGGGACGGCGTCGGTCCCGCCGACCGGGATGGTGAAGGGCGCGACCTCGGCGAACCGCGCCTCCGAGGCGCCGGCCCGCTGGAGCTCGGCCTCGAGCCAGCGAGGGATCGGCAGGTCGAAGATCTCTCCCTCGCGGAACCAACAGAGGTCGCCGTTCGCGCAGCCGTCCAGCCCGAGGATGGTCGTGCGCTCCTTGTCCCAGGTCGACGCACGGTCTCGGGCGAGCGCGCGCGCGCCGCCGAGCCCGGCCTCCTCGCAGCCCGTCGCCACGAAGACCAGCTCCACGTCGTCGGGCTTCTTCGCGGCGAAGCGCCGCGCGAGCAGCAACATGCCCGCGACGCCCGAGAGATCATCCATGGCGCCCGGGACGATCTCCCCGCGGCGCACCACGTCGAGGTTGAGCGTCGCGGCGATGAGGGGCGGCGCGGTGAGGGCCGCGCGCGCCACCGAGAGCCACCTCGATTTCCCGCGGACGAGCTCGACGACGTCGAGCACCGCGAGGGCCGCGAGCGCGCCCGTCGCGACGCGGAGCGACTTGTAGAGCGGCCCGCCGTGCGAGATGAACCGAGACGCGAACGCCGGATCGAAGACCTTGCCCGTGAACGCGGCGTCCGTGTGCGCCAGGAACACGACGCGCTGCCTGGGCTCCCCGCGCGCGGGCATCCGGCCGATGACGTTCTGGGAGGGTCGGAACGGGAAGATCCGGCGCAGGATCAGCGCCCGCTGCGACGAGTCGAGCGCGTACGACGCCGCGGTGATCGCGTGCAGCGCGAAGCCGAGCGCCGGGCTGCGGGCGGCGACCAGCGAACCGAGCGATCCGAGGCCGAAATGAAGCGCCAGCGTCGCGTAGAGGTCGCGGTTGAACGTGAAGTCGTGGACCTCGGTCTGGAGGCCGATGGCCTCCATCTCGGCCCGGATCATGGCGTGGGCCCTGCGCTCGTCGTCCCCGGTGGGCATCCGCCGCGGACACGCCGCGACGACGCGGGTCACGAACGCGCGCGCCCACTCTGCCTCCGCGACGGCGTTCGGCGGGCTCTCGACCGAAGGCATCTCCATGGGGGGAGACTCGCACGGTCGGAGCCGGAGCGGGAGGCTCCCTGCCCTTGGGACGATACTTCGCACCTCCGGTGGAGGCGCGCGGCACGCGAGCTCGAGCCGGACCCGCCGGAGAAGCCGCCGAACACGACGGCGGCGGCTCCTGGAGAGACCGCGAGGTGCTTGCACGAGAGACCGTCGCACGAGCACGAGCACGGCGGACTTCCCGCGCCGGGGCGACCGTCAGCACGAGAGGAGCTCCTTCTCCTCCATTGGCAACTACTCTGCCGTCGAAATGGGCTCTTCGCGTCGAGCCTTCCGCACATGTCGCGTCCTCCACACGGCGTAGGCACAGGGCACGACGATCAGCGTGAGGAGCGTCAATGACACCAGGCCACCCCACATGGGCGCGGCGACTCGTTTGGCGACGTCGGCGCCTACCCCTTGGT
This sequence comes from uncultured Polyangiaceae bacterium, assembly GCA_964492175.1. Lineage (GTDB taxonomy): Bacteria > Myxococcota_A > Polyangia > Polyangiales > Polyangiaceae > Xiheicaenibacterium. The sequence goes on from CAZBJI010000193.1 coordinate 5,245, forward strand.
CGAAGAGGAGCGGCAGCAGCCCGAAGACGTTCGTGAGCACCGTCATGAGCAGGGGTCGAACGCGGCGCGCGCCGGCTTCGACGACGGCCTCCACGAGCGAGGCTGCATCATGGATGCGCCCGGACGCGATGCCCTCCTTCCACGCCTCTTCCAGGTAGACGACCATGATGCTCGCGGTCTCGGCGGCGACGCCCAAGAGGGCGATCATCCCCACCCAGACTGCGATCGAGGTATTGAAGCCCAGCACGGCGAGCGTCCAGATCGATCCGACCGCGGCGAACGGGACCGAGAGGAGCACAAGCGTCGTCTGCCCCGCGCCGCGGAAGTTCACGTAGAGGATCGCGATGATCAGCGCGATGGTCAGCGGCACGATGTAGGCGAGGCGCTCGCGCACGCGCTCGAGGAGCTCGTACTGTCCGGTCCACTTCAGCGTGTACCCGGGCGGCAGCGTGACCCTCTGGTTCACCGCGGCCTTCGCGTCCTCGACATAGCCGCCCACGTCGCGGCCGGCGGTGTCGACATAGACCCAACCGGCGAGCCGCCCGAGCTCGCTCTTGATCATGGGGGGGCCGAGCACGGCCTCGATGTCGGCGAGCTGGCCCAGCGGAACCGCCGGCCCGGCGGCACCGGGCCCCGAGGTTCCGGCGAACGCGCTCGCGCCGCTCATCGTAGACATGGCGATCGAGCCGCCGCCCATGGCGCCAGCTCCAACGCCCATCGAGCCCATGCTTCCGCCTGCGCCGCGAGCCCACGACGAGCCCATGGCGGCGCTCGGCGTGGCAGGTGCCTCTCTCCGTGGCGAAAGCAACGAGAAGCCGGTGCCGACACCGCTCGCTCCGCTCGCCAGCAACGAGCCGAGCGCATCGGGCGGCGGCGTCAGCCGAACGGGAACGAGGACGGCCGCCAGCGCCTCGGGATCGTCGCGAAGCTCGCGCGGGTATCGAACCATCACGCGGTAGCGCTCGCGTCCCTCGTAGGTCGTCGTCGCCTGGATGCCACCGATCGAGGCCTCGACGGCATCGAGAACGTCTCGAACCGTGACGCCATAGCGTGCGATGACCTCACGCCGAGGGGTGACGTCCAGGAAGTATCCCCCGAGCTCACGCTCGGCGTACACGCTCCGCGTCCCGGGGATGTCGCGCAGCACCTCTTCGAGCTGTGTCTCGATCTCGACGATTCCCTCCAGGCTCGGGCCGAAGACTTTGACCCCTATCGGCGTACGGATACCGGTCGAGAGCATGTCGATGCGAGCCTTGATCGGCATCGTCCATGCGCCCTGCATGCCAGGCGTCTTGGTCTTCTCGTCGAGCTCCGACACGATCTGCTCGAGCGTGATCCCATCGCGCCAAGCGTCGCGCGGCTTGAGCCGAACGATGGTCTCGAACATCGAGAGCGGCGCCGGATCGAGCGCGGTCTCCGCTCGGCCCGCTTTCCCGAAGACCTGCTCCACCTCGGGCACCTCCTTGATGCGCGCGTCCTGCCAGCGCAGGAGCCGCTCTGCCTCCGACACGGGGAGCGATGGAGCGGTGATGGGCATGAACAGGAGATCCTTTTCGTAGAGCGGCGGCATGAACTCCGCACCCAGCCAGGTCCACGGCAAGGCCGTGGCCGCCACCAGAAGCGTCGCGAGCCCGAGCACGACATACTTGGCCCGAAGGCACGCCCGCAGCAGCGGGCGATAGACGCCGACCGCGGCGCGGTTCATCGGGTTCATCTCCTCGGGCCGAATCTTGCCGCGGAGCAGCCACACCATCAGCGCCGGCACGAGGGTGACGGAGAGCAGTGCCGCGACGGCCATCGATGCCGTCTTCGCGACCGCCAGCGGTCGAAACAGGCGTCCTCCTTCGCCCGTGAGGGCGAATACCGGGATGAAGGCAATGGTGAGCACCACCAGGGCTCCGAAGATCGAGGGTCCGAGCCGCTTCGCCGATGCGAGGATGAGCTCGGTCCGGTCAACCTCGCGACCCTCGCGCTCTGCGAGGGCGATCTGCTTGTGGGCATCCTCGACCAGCACCACGGTCGAGTCGACCATGTCGCCCAGAGCCAGGATCACTCCCGCGAGGGACATGATGTTGATCGTCAGGTCGAGCGACCAGAAGATCAGGAAGGAGCCGGCGGTGGAGACGAGCAGGGTGACGATCGCAACGAGCGAGGAGCGAACGTGAAAGAGGAGGAGCGCAATGACCACCAGGACGACGGCGATGATCTGGAGCAAGTTGGTCCCGAGCGTCATGACCGAGTCCTCGATGAGACCGCTCCGATCGTAGACGGGGATGATGCGCACTCCCTCCGGCAGGGATGGCGCGATCTCTGCGAGACGCTCCTTCACGCGGTTGCACACGTCGAGTGCGTTCTCGCCCGACCGCATCACGACGATTGCGCCGACGACGCTGCCCTTCCCATCGAGATCGGCGATGCCGCGCCGGATGGCTCCGCCGATCGCGACGGTAGCGACGTCCTTCACGAGGACTGGCGTACCGCCGGGGCGGACGGTGACGACCGCCTCTTCGATGTCTTCCTTGCTCTTTACGTAGCCGCGGCCGCGGATCGCATACTCGTGCTGCGCGAGCTCGACCACGCGACCGCCGACCTCGTCATTCGAGCTCCTGACCGCCGCGGCGACATCGCTCACGCTGAGCCCGAAGGCGCGGAGCCGGATGGGGTCGACCTCGACTTGGTACTCCTTCTCGAAGCCTCCGACGCTGGCGACCTCTGCGACGCCTTCGACGGACTGGATCGCGTAGCGGAGCTGCCAGTCCTGCAGGGAGCGGAGCTCGGCCAGGGTATGCCGGCCGCTGTCGTCGACCAGCGCGTACTGGTACACCCAGCCGACGCTCGTGGCGTCGGGGCCGACCTGTGGAGTGACGCCGGCCGGAAGACGAGACTGCACCTTCGAGAGGTACTCGATGGCGCGTGACCTCGCCCAATAGAGATCCGTGCCGTCCTCGAAGACGACGTACACGAAGCTCATCCCGAACATCGTAAAACCGCGAACGGTCTTCACCTGCGGCGCGCCGAGGAACGCGGATGCGATCGGGTAGGTGACCTGGTCCTCGATCAGCGTCGGGTTCCGGCCCATCCACTCGGTCGCGATGACGACCTGCGTGTCGGAGAGGTCGGGCAAGGCGTCGAGCGGTGTGCTCCGCGCCGCGAGGACCCCAGCCACGGCGAGGGCGATCGAGAGCAGCAGCACGAGCACCCTGTTCGCGCCCGCAACACCGATGAGACGGGCAATCACTCCGGTCCTCTCGAGCTGCTGCGCGGCCTCAGTGCGCTCCATGACCAGCGCCCATCGGGCCCGCTGCGCGAAGCCTGCTCTCTGAATCGATCAGGAACTGCGCTCCCGTGACGATCTCGGCGCCTTCTTCGAGCCCGGCGTCGAGCCGAAACATGCCGCCTGCCTTGGGCCCGAGGATCACGACCGTGGGGACCGCCATGCCGCGCGTCACCACGAACACCAGGTCTCGCTTTCCGGTGCGAAGCACGGCGTCTTCCGGCACGGCCAAACCATCACCCATGGGGATCTCGAGCGAAATGGTCGAGAAGGCTCCTGGGCGGAGGAGCCCATCCTGGTTGTCGACCTCGACGCGTGCGCGCAGCGACCGCGTCGCGGGATCGATGGTCGGGGCGATGAAAGCTACCTTCGCTTCGTGCGCGTGAGGTACACCCTCGCAGCGAAGGGACACCTTCTGACCGAGCGCGACGTAGGGCATGTCTCCCTCGAAGACGTCGAAGACCACCCACAGGTTGCGTACGTCGGAGATCACGAAGAGCTCCGTCGTCGGCTCGACGTAAGCGCCGTCGATCGCGGCGCGTGCCAGGATGACGCCGTCTCGAGGGCTCGTGAGCGTCACGCCCTTGGTCGGCTTGCCCGTCTTCTCGACGCGCGAGACCTGGCCGCGCGACACATCCATCAGCGAGAAGCGCTTGCGTGTCGCTTCGATGACGCTGTCCAAGCTTCGCGACGCTACCGAGTCGGGCGCCGCTTGCCGCAAGGTGTCCCGCTGGTCCACGAGGGCGAGGAGCTCGAGCTCCGCCGCGAGGACCCCCTCGCTGTAGAGGCTGACGAGCGGGTCGCCGCGCCGCACCGTGCTGCCGACGAAGCGATCGTGGCTCGAAGTCACGTAGCCACGTACCTTCGCGTGGACGTGGCTCGTTCTCGTCTCGTCCACCGTCACCCAACCGCTCGTGCGCACGCTCCGGGTGAGGGCACGCTTCTCGACGCGCGCCGTGCTGTAGCCGAGCTGCGACAACGGCAAGGGCGCCAGCTCGACGTGGCCGTACCCAGGCGGCATCGCTCCTGGAGCCGCTGGCGCATTCGGCGTCGGCGTGTGCGCGGCGTGATCGCCGGGCGGCGTGGCGGCAGGCGGCTCTCCACCCTTGGGGGCGTGCCTGTGGGCCCCATGGTCGGGCGCCTGCTGGCAAACGCCGGAGAGCGCGGTGAGGGACACGAGCACGAGCGTGGGGAGGGGCTTCGCGGTCACGGAGCACCTCCGTGGCCGTCGTGGTCGGCGTGTGGGCCTGCGGGCGGGCTCGCCGGAGGGGCTTTCTTCTCGGGGAGGGAGGCCGTGCGGGGGAAGCCCATCTCGCTCTTGCCGACGCGCCTACCGAGCTCAGCCCAGCGCAGCGCCAGCACGCTCCGAGCTTGGACGTGCTCCATCTGGAGCATGCGAAGCATCGCGAGCGCGTCGAGCACCGACACGAGCGGCACTTGGCCCGACGCATACGACGCAAGCACGGCCTCGAACGTCGATGTCGCCTGCGGGAGGAGCTTCCCCCGGATCGATCGTTCTCTCACCTGCGCCGCCTCGACGTGTTCGCGCGAGGCGACGGCCTCGCCCTCGACCATGACGAGCATGGCCGAGAGATCAGCGCGCTCCATGGCGACCATCGCCTTGGCCTCGTCGATGCGGCTGTCGTAGCTGGCGGCCCAGATCGGGAGGCTAACTCCGACGCTCGCCATGAGGCCGGGCCCGTCGGTCATCGTGTACGCGGCGCCTAGACCGAAGACACCCATCGGCGCGCGCATGTTGCGCATGACGTCGACATCGTCCTCCGCGAACCGGATGCGGCTCCGCATCGCTGCGAGCTCCGGCCTGGTGTCGAGCGCGGTGCGCGCGACGAACGCGGCTGGGTCGGGCGACGCGTCGCGCACCGTCAGGGCCACGGAAGCGACGGCCGCATCGGGCCGTCGCCCGAGCGCCGCGTCCAGCATCGCGTCCGCGGCGCGGATGCGGCTCTCGAACGTCTCGAGCTCGGTCTCGAGGCGCGCGCGATCGAGACCAGCGCGGACGGCGTCCGACGGCGTGGCGGCGCCGCCTGCTAGGCGAGCCTCGACCACCTTCTCGATTGATCGCGCGAGCTCGAGCTGATCCCCGGTGACCTGCCGCATCGCTTGCTCTTCAGCCAACATCAGAAACGCCTTTAGCGCGTCTGCTTCGACGTCGAGCGCGGCGGTTCGGCTCTGCGCATCCTTGGCGCGAGCGTTCGCCTCCGCGCGACGCTGCCGCGCCGCGAGCTCACCGGAGAGGGGCACGGCTTGTAGCCACATCACGCTGACGTCGGCGCCCATGACTGGGATCGGTAGATGATCCAGGTTGGTCATCAGCATCGGGTCGGGGAGCTTGCCCTCTGCGCCTGCGCCCTTCCACGCAGCGCGTGCACGTTCGCGTGCGGCGACGATCTCCTTGCGATGCCTGCGCGCGATCGCGAGCACGTCATGCGCGGTGAGCGGATCGGGCAGCGGTGCTTGAGGCGCCACCGACTCCGCGAGCGCGGGCATCGCAATGAACATCGCCGCGCCAAGGAGCGTGAGCGCTTTGGACACGGGCAGCTCACTGCAGGGCGCGTGCCAGTGGGGATCGGTCGTAACGAACGGCTTGCGACCTCTCCTGGCGAATCGATGGCGCAGCATGTGCACCGTTTGCACGGGCCTCGTGACCGGCGGACTTACACCGCCCTCATCGTTCCAGGCTGCGCTGTCCGGCGCCGGAGCGCCGCGGCTTCCCCCTCCGCGATGACAGGACGCTCATGGCTGCCAGCCCCGGCGACCCAAGGGTCTCGCTGGCACGCCGGCCCGGTCCTACGCCCGGGCGTACGACGCCAGCATTGTGCCCGACGCGTGCTCGTCCCAGACGAGGCAGTCCCGCTCGCCGCTGACTCCCGAGCTCAGGGGCTCGTCGTGGCGAGCTGTACGAGCCGGAGGGGATCGAGGCCCAACCTGACGTCGTCGGCCCACGCGACGCCCGAGGACCACGGCCCGGTCGCGCGCACGAACGCCGGCAAGGGGCGCAGCGCCACCTCGTCGACCGGACCCGCCCACTCCACGCCGAACCGGCGCGACGTGCCGATGGCCATCACCTCGACCGCCAAGCGGGGCGCCTCGGGCGCACGGGCCAGCGCTCCCGACACGACGCTGGCGAGGGGGACCACGGGCTCGGCGCAGACGCTGGACAGCTCGACGCGCCCGACGTGCTCGACCGGGAGCGCGAACGCCGCGCCGCCGGCGCCGAGCCACAGCACCCGGACGAGGCCGCTCTCGGCGGGCAGGACGACCGTCGCCGTCATGCCTCTCCCGCGCTCGGAGTCGAGATCGATGGTCCCGCCGAGCCTGTGGACTGCGGCCAGCGTCAGGTCCAGACCGACGCCCCGCCCGGCGAGGAGATCGACCTCGCGACGCATGCTGAAGCCCGGGTAGAAGAGGAGCGTCAGCAGCGCAGCGTCACCGAGCCGCTCCACCGCCTCCAGGGGGACGAGGCCGATCTCTACGGCGTGCCTTCGCACCGCCGGCGCGTCGACCCCCGCGCCGTCGTCGCTCACGGTGAGGACGACGGAGCCGGCCCGCGACGCCGCGCCGAGGCGGATCACCCCGATCTCCGGCTTCCCCGCCGCGATCCGCGCGCTGGGGTCCTCGAGCCCATGAACGACGGCGTTGCGCGCGAGCTGCCGGAGGGGCTCGACCAGCGCCTCCACGAGCCGCCTGTCCAGGGCCGTCTCGGCCCCCGTCACCTGGACCTCGACGAGCTTCCCTTCGCGCTTGGCCTCCGTCAGGGCCGACTGCGCGACCCGATCGAAGAGGCTCGACGCCTGGCTCGTGCGGAGGGCGTGGACCGAGCTCGAGATCTGCTCGGAGTGGCGCTGCATGCGCGCACCGACGGCGGCCACCCGCTCCGCGGCGCCCTCGACCAGGCCCGTGAGCGGACCCAGCGCCGCCGCGCAGCGCTCGAGGTTCTGGATCGCGCGGGCGGGCGCGCCCCAGGGCCGCGGAGGCCCGATCAGACGGAGCGCCTCGCGGACCTGCCGCTCGAGGTCCGCCGCGATCGTCGCGCCCCTCCCGAGGCTCGCGGCGTTCGCGACGAGCGGGGACCGGAGCAGCGCCAGCTGCGCAGCGCGCTCGAGGAGGGCGTCGAGCGCCGACCTAGGGACTCGCACCGAGGCCTCGTCCGAGAGCCCCGCGGCGTCGGTGTCCGTGCGCACCTCGAAGCTCGGGCGCGGCGGCGGCAGCGGCAACGCGCTCGGTAGGGGCGGGCGCGACGGGCGCCGCGAGCCCCGCGCGTAGACGCGGAGGGTCGCGATGGCGTGCTCCGGCGCGTCGGCGATCTCCCCGAGCACCGCTCGGAGAGAGCGCACCTCCTCCAGGACCTCGGTCGCGTTTCCATCGCTGCGCGCGCTGCGCAGCCGCTCCTCGAGCCCGTGGCAGAACCACGCCATGAGCTCGTCGCCGACCGCCAGGGCCGCGCCTTTCAGCGTGTGGACCTCGCGGTAGATCTCGACGACCGCGTCGTCGTCGCGGAGCTCGAGCGCGGAGTCGATCTTGGCGGTGCGATCCCGGGCCTGCGCGACGTACTCGCCGTGGAGATCGGGCGGGATGGAGGAAGGGCGCAGGTCGTCGGGCGGCTCCGGCCACAGGGACGCTGGCATCGGACGCCCCTCCTTGAGGAGGATCACGAGCCGCGACACCAGCGCGCGCAACGCGTCCTCGGCCGCGTCCTCGTCCGAGAGGAGGCGCCGCTCGAGCCGCCCGAACGCGGCGGCGGCCTCCCGCTCTTCGGCGAGGGCGAGCGCGCCCCTCATGCCGTGCGCGATCCGTCGGGCGTCCTGTCGGGTGGCGCCCGACGAAAGCGCGCTCTCATGCCGCTCGAGCTCGCGGAGCAACAGCTCGCGCAGCTCGTCATCCATGCCCCGCCCCGCCCGTCGGCGACGGCTCCTGCTCCGGCAGGCTCGCGAGGAGCTTCGCGAGAGGCGCGAGGAGCGGGCCGAGCGCGCGCAGCGCCTCCGCCCCCTGAGCCCCGTCGAGCGAGGAGAGCGCCGCCGCGAGGCCTCGCGCTTGGTCGCCTGCGACCGCGACCAGCCGCGCGGTCTCGGGATCCAGCCCCGTCGCGCGGCGGAGCCGGCTCTCCAGGTCCGCGAAGCCGGCCGCCGCCTCTTGTGCGGCGGCCTTGAGCTGTCCCGACTCGGCGCTGAGCTCCACGGCGTCCTTCTGCGTTCCCTCCAGGCGGTCCCGCGTGTCGGTGGCCCCCGAGGAGGCCCCCGCGAGCGCGCGGTCGAGCTCGCGGCCGCTCTCCAGGCCGCGGCCGACGTGGGCGCGCAGCTCCTCCGAGACGAGCATGAGCGCCCGCGCCGCCGGCTCGGCCGAGCGCGCCCCCTCGAGCCCCGCGTTCAGCGCCACCACGTCGATGCGCTCGAGCACCTCCGTCAGGCGCCGCGCGATCCCGGTCGCGGCGTCGACGCGCCCGGCCACGTCCCGCGCTCTCTCCACCGCGGCGCCGACCTCGGCGCGCTGCCGGGTGCTGGCGGCGACGACCCGCTCGGCGTGCCGCTCCACGTCCCCCAGCGCGCGCGCCGCGCGGCCGTGCGCGGTCCAGAGCTCCGCGTCCTCGAGCTCCGCGCGGGTGCCGGGCCCCAGCCCCGTCGTGCGGCGGAGCATGTCCATGAGTCGCTTGCGGGTCCTCGGTGCGCTCACGCGGCGTATCCTCCAGCGGCCTTCTCGACGAACGCCACGACGTGCTGCACGTCGGCGATCGGGACGTCGACTCCCTGATACCGGATCGCTCGGCCGAGGTCGCCCGGCGCGAACCTCCCCGACGCGAGCACCCGCACGCCGAGCACGGCGAAGGTATCACGCTGCCGGTCCAGGGACGCGAGGACGCAGAGGCTGGACTCCAGGGCGCCCCCGGAGACGTCGAGGTACCCCATCACGCGCCCCTCCACGATCACGACGCCTACGTCGACACCGCCGACCCGGGCCAGACGCCTCCGCCCCCCGGCGATCGCGACGCCGCGCGCGTCCGCGCTGGCGAGGAAGACCAACTCGGTGCCGCCCCGTCGAGACGGCGGCTCCTCGTCCAACCCGGCGTCTCGCGTGAGGACGCCGCGCGGCGCGGC
>CAZBJI010000194.1:0-14291 GCA_964492175.1 uncultured Polyangiaceae bacterium
AGCGCCTGCTCCGTCTTTCCGTACAACCCAGTTTTCAAGGACCGAGCCGCGCCGATCGCCGGCCTACCCAGTTTTTCCACAGGCTGTGGAGATGGGAGCCGAGGGCCGTGGCGCGTCCTCACAGTTTCGTGAGGTCTGCCACCTCGGGGCCGAGCGGGCGCCGAGGGGACGCGGACCGTATTGGGTGGGGCCTCCCTTGTCAAGCGAGTTCTCTCAGTCACGCAGCTTCGCCGCGACCCGGCGGGAACCAGGGCGAAATACGTCGCCCCTCGTCCCGCTCTCGAGCAGCGCCGGGCTCGACACGTCGATGCGCATGTCGACGTACCAGAGCCGGCGAGACTCCCGCAGCAGCGTGACCTCGGCGCCGCTCCCGAGACGCACGCGGTAGCCCTTCAGCGGGCGCGAGAGGCCCACCACGGAGCCGAGGACCTCGAGATCGAGCCACGGCGCCTCGAAGGTCCCCGCGCCGATCGGCGCGATGGGCCGAAGGCGCCTCGGCCGCCGACCCGCGTGCTCCACATCGACGCGGAACCAGTCGGGTTGCTGACGGATGGGGAGCCCAGCCTCGGCCTGGATGCGCGCCTCGGTCTCGTCGAGGAGGCGGTGCGTGAGGGCGAACGCCCCGAGGCGCCGGACGATCAGGAGCAGCCCGTAGCTCTCATCCAGGATTCGGATGACGTACCCGACCTTGGACGTGGTGATCGAGATCTCACGCGTGGTCGAGAGGGTGGCGCAGCCCCGGAGCTCGATCAAGACGAGCTGGAGCGTGGCCGCCGCGACCTTGAGCTCGAAGGGGTCGACCTCGCCTGCGTAGTCGACGGTCTCCCCCTCGAAGTCGAAGATCGCCGCGCCGGCTACGAAGGGCACGGCGTCGAGCAGCTCCTCCAGGATCAGGTTGAACGGGCTCGCCGCCTGGTCGCGCGGGAGCGACGCGCGCCGTCGGCTCGCGCGCTCGCTCACGGGGCCACGCTCGCGGGTCCGCGCTCCGCGTCGCGTGCGCGCACCCGCGTCCTCATGGAGTGAACTTGACCTCGGCGAGCGCCGCGTCGGCGTTGCGCTCCACGGTGACCGTGGCGCGGGACTTCAGGTCCACGAGGAGCGCGTCGACGGCGGCTCGGGTCCGATCCGAGTAGATCTCCGACGCGAACCGCTCACGTCGCTGCTCCAGATCGAGATCCACGCCGGGGATCCTGAGCACCCCCAGGATCACATGGACGCCGTAGGGCGAGCGCACCCCGTCCACGATCTCGCCACGTTGGAGCGGAAAGGCGGCCTTCACGAAGGTCGCGTGGAGCGCGCCCTCGCCCTCCTTCACGATGAGCGCGCCGTCCTCCGCGAACGGCGCGAGGAACTGCGCGGTGACCTTGAAGCCGGCAGCGTCGACCTCGGACGCTTTCGTGAGGAACTCACCGAGGCCCCCCGTCGGCTCCGTGAGCTGGCCGGTCTCGAAGTCGTAGGTGGGGCTCTCGCCTCCGGCGAGGCGCTTGGCGGCGTCCTCGGTCGCGCGACGGATTCGCTTCGCGACCTCGCCGGCGCGCGCCCACGTGGACTCGTCGCTGCCTTCCGGCACGAGGACGACCGCGTGTCCCGTGACGACGGTCGGGGGCCGCGTGACGCGCAGCCAGTGCCGCTTGGTCTTCTCCGCGACCTCTTCGTCCGTCGGGGGCCCGAGGCGTCGCGCCTCGTCGTGGAGGACGGCGACCATGTGGCGCGCGAGCACCCGATCCTCCTCGAAGCGCCGCGCGGCCGCCGGCAGCTCGCCCCCCGCCTCGGCGGCGATGAGCGCGTCGACGACGGCCAGCTCCGCCGCGCGGTCGACGCTCAGCGCCTGTGCGGCGGCGATCCGCTGCACCGTGGCCGCGGACACCTCCTCGGCGCCGACGCGGGCGACGACGTCGCCGCCGAGCGCCCGCGTGGTGGGCGCCGGGGGCTGCCGGTCACCACAGGCACCGAACGCGGCCACGAGCACCAGGGCCGCGGCGCCCCGCGTCACGCGGCACCTCCCCGCGGCCTCAGGATTTCCGTGGACGCGCGGAGCGCGAGGGCGCCGATGACGAGCATGTACACGGCGCGGAAGTCTTCGTGCTGCCCGAGCGCGTGCAGCCCCATGCCGAAAGAACCAGCGGCGACCAGCACGAGCAGGATGGCGAGGGTGTCGATCGCGCGAGACACGGGGCACCAGCATACCGCTCCCGCGCCGCCCGGCGTAAGTCCACGCGCGCGATACGCGACGGAGCGCCCCACGGGGCGTCCACGGTCGGCCGTGGGGTCATCCAGCCCGCCGCGTGCGACGAGCCCGGAGCGCTCGATAGGCGGCCGAACGGATGGGGGCGAGCTCTACCCGCGCACCATCACGAACACGGCGCCCCCGACCGCCGCCACGAGCAGCAGGACGACGGCGCGCAGCGCAGGCCGCGGCAACCCCACGTGGGGTGCGCGCCTGGCTCTGCCCCGAGAGATCGCGACGGTGGCCGCGGTCCCCACGATGGCGACGGCGAGGCCGACCCCGGCGGCTTGCGCGAGCAGCGCGCGCGCTGGGTCGCGGACGGACCACGCCGTCAACAGCACCGCGAGGGAGAAGAGCACGCCTGCCGCCGCCACCGGGACCGCCAGGGGAGGCAGCGTGTTCCGAGCACGGAGCAGGCCGCCCGCGTCGTCCTGGGGCGCGTCCGTCCGGAACCGCCACGGCTCGCCCCAGGAGAACGCGTAGACGCCCCACGCCACCGCGCCGATGGCTGCGCGCACCGTGTCGAGGCGGGAGGGGTCGAGCGCGGACGCGGTGAGGAGCCAGACGGCGGTGGAGAGGGCGAGGAACGCCGTGATCCCGATCTGGCGACCGACTCGCTTCGCCGAGGGCACCAGCATGGGGCCTGCGACGCCTGCCACGAGGCAGACCGCCGCCGTCGCCTGCGCGAGCGATCCTCCGGCGCGAGAGAACGCCGCCGGGGCAACGGTGACGGCCCACGCGAACACGGCGCACGCGACGCGCTGCGTGACGCCCGGATCTCCGAGCAGCCCGGGCTTGGAGGGCGGGGCGGGAGCGCCTCGCGGGTCGGCCTCGGCCGGCTGCTCCGGCGCGCCGGCGGACATCACGCCCGCTCGTACGTCTCGATCAGGCGAAGGTAGGTGAGCACACCGTGGCCGGTGCCACCCTTGGAGTAGATGCCGTACGCGCGCTGGGCCATGGACGGCCCGGCGATGTCGATGTGGATCCAGGGGACCGAGCCCACGAACTCGCGCAGGAAGAGCGCCGCCGTGATCGACCCTCCCCACCGATCCGCGGTGTGCTTCAGATCCGCCCAGTCGCTCTTGAGGCCGTCGCGCAGCTCGTCCAGCAGGGGGAGCTGCCACATCGACTCGCCCGCCTCCCGCGAGGCGACGCGGAGCTTGTCCGCGAGATCCTCGCTGCTCGCGTAGTAGCCGCTCGTGAGCGGGCCGAGGGCGACGACGCACGCGCCCGTGAGCGTGGCGTTGTCGAGCATGAGATCGGGCTTGAGCTCACGGCCGTAGGCGAGCACGTCAGCCAGCACGAGCCGGCCTTCGGCGTCGGTATTGATGATCTCGACCGTCTTGCCGTCGAGCGATCCGAACACGTCGGCCGGCCGGTACGCCGCCCCGTCGGGCATGTTCTCGGCCGCACCGATGATGCCGTGGACCTCCACGTTGGGCTTGGTGACGCTCAGCGCCGCCATGAGCGCCGTGACGTTCGCTGCGCCGCCCATGTCGCCCTTCATGTCCTCCATCCCTTGCGCCGGCTTGATGCACAGACCGCCCGAGTCGAACGTCAGACCCTTGCCGATGAACACGAGCTTCTTCCGCGAGCCGCGCTTGCCCGAGGCCTCGGGATCCGGCGTGTAGACCATGTGGATGAGCCGCGGCTCTCGCACGCTGCCTTGGCCGACGGCCAGCATCAGCTTCAGCCCGCGCTTCTGGAGGCCGGCCTTGTCGAGGACCGTGCACTTCAGGCCGCGCTCCTTCGACATCTCCTGGCAGTACTTGGCGAACGTCTCCGGGTAGAGCTCGTTGGGCGGCTCGTTGATGAGGTCTCGCGCGAGGCAGATCGCCTCGCCGACCTTCTGACCGACCTCCACCGCGCCGCGCCCCTCCTTGGTCGCGCGGGCCGACGTCGCGAGGGTGACGGACGCGAGGGCGGCCTTCGGGAGGCGATCCCCGGTGAGGTACTTCGTGAACCGGTAGGCGCCGAGGACGGCGCCCTCCGCGGCCGCGCGATCCCCGCCGACCACGCCGGCCGGGACCTCGATGGCGAGCGAGCTGGCGCGCTGGCTCTGCGCATAGCGCGCAGCCTTGGCGGAAAGCACCCGCACCTGGGCCTCGGTCACCTTCCCCGAGCCGAGGCCGATCAGCACGACCCGCGCGGGCTTCAGACGCCCGTTCGTGGCGAAGTCGAGGAGCTGATCCTTCTTCCCGGTGAACTCTTCCCGCTTCAGGGTCTTGGGCACGACTTGCCCGAGCGCCTTGGCGAGCGCGCCTAGCGCGCCTGCGCGCGGGGACGCGCCCTCGACGACGCCGAGCACGGCGACGTCCACGGACAGTTTCAGCGGATCGGAGGTCTTGAGGGAGATCTTGAGCGGCATAGTGCGGCGGTAGCGCGCATCTAAGCACGCCGGACCTCGGGGCGTCGAGCCGCTTACGCCTTCGCGTACACGGAGATCACGTCGCCGAGGAGCTTCAAGGCGTCAGCGCGCGGCCGCTGGAAGGCGTTCCGCCCCATGATCGACCCGAAGCCGCCACCTTGGGCGATCTGCCTCACCTCGTCGAGCACGGCGTCGGTGCCCTTCGCCTCCCCACCCGAGAAGATCACGACGCGGCGACCGCCGAACGTGCACTCCACGACGTGGCGGACACGATCCGCGAGCGTGTCGAGCTTGACGGGGTGCTTCTCGTACACCTTCTTGGACTCCTCTTGCTCGACGTGCGCCGTCGGGGGCTTCACCTTCACGATGTGCGCGCCGAGCTGCGCGGCGATGTGCGAGGCGTACGTGCAGACATCGACGGCGGTCTCCCCCGCCTTCGAGAGCGACGCGCCGCGCGGGTAGCTCCACACGATCACGACCAAGCCCTTGCGCTTCGCCTCGAGCGTGAGCTCCTTCAGGTCCTGATACATCTGGTTGCGGAGCCCCGAGCCCGGATAGATCGTGTAGCCGATCGCGACGCAGCCGAGACGGAGGGCGTCCTCGACGGTGCCGGTCAGGGCGGAGCACGGCTGGTCGACCTTGGCCAGCGTGTCGCTGTTGTTCAGCTTGAGGATCAGCGGGACCTGGCCCGCGAAGCGACCGGCGGACACCTCGAGCTGTCCGAGCGGTGCGGCGTAGGCGTTGCAGCCCGAGTCGATGGCGAGCTGTGCGTGGTAGTCCGGATCATTCCCGTCGCGGTTCGGCCCGAACGAGCGCAGGGGCCCGTGCTCGAAGCCCTGGTCTACGGGGAGGACGACCATCTTGCCGGTCCCGGCCAGGGCGCCCGTCATGAGGAGACGGTAGAGGTTCGTGAGGGTGCCCGGGTTGTCCGAGGGGTACCACGAGAGGATCTGCTTGACGCGATCGGTGACGGGCATGGCGGTCTCCGTTTGGGGGACCGGAGCCTAATCCCGAATCGAGCCCGCGGCGACACCCCCTTCGACGACCGTGCCCTTTCGTCGAGGGCCGCCGAGCACCGGGCCGAGCGGGGGTGAAGGCCGCGAGGCGGCCAAGCGGCTGCATGCTCGGGCGTGGCGCGGCGACCCCGTCCCGGAGCCACGGAGCGGCGACGCGGGTGGGCCGCCGCGCGCGGCGGCGAAGCCGCGAGCGGCGGCCCCGGGGGTGGGCACCGCCTGGGGATCGGACACCGCGCGAACGGCGACGTCGGGTCGCCCAGGTGAACCGAGAGTCCCGCCGTGGTAGGCGCGAGGGCCATGAGCACCGAGCCGAGCGCCCGCACCGGGATGACGCTGGAGACGTTCATCATGGAGGGGATGTTCGGGTCGCCGGCGGCGACCGGCGTCTTCACCTCCCTGCTGAACCAGATCGGCTACGCAGCCAAGCTCGTCACGAGCAAGGTCCGGCGCGCGGGGCTCGCGAACGTCCTCGGGACGACGGATCACGTCAACGTCCAAGGCGAGACCGTCATGAAGCTCGACGAGGAGGCGAACGATACGCTGCTCCGCGCGCTCCGTCGAAGAGGCCACTGCGCCGCCGTCGCCAGCGAAGAGCTCGAGCACATCGAGCACTTCACCGACGATCCGCGCGCGCGGTACGTGGTCCTCTTCGATCCCCTCGACGGCTCCTCCAACATCGACGTCAACATCTCGATCGGGACCATCTTCGGGGTCCTCCGGCGGGACGAGTCCAGCACCACCGTGGGCGAGAAGGACTTCCTCAAGCCGGGGCGTGATCTGGCCGCCGCCGGCTACGTGATCTACGGATCTTCCACGATGCTCGTGCTCTCCACGGGGGTCGAGCGAGGCGTGCATGGCTTCACCTACGACCCGACCGTCGGCGAGTTCTTGCTCAGCCACGAAGACATCCGCACGCCGGAGCGCGGCGGCACGTACTCGATCAACGAGGGGAACAGCGCGCGGTGGACCGAGCCCGTGGCGCGGTGGAACGCCCACCTGAAGGCGGAGAACGCAGCGGAGGGGCGCCCCTACGGCATGCGCTACGTCGGGACCCTGGTCGCGGACGCGCACAGGACGCTGCTGCGGGGCGGCGTGTTCGCGTACCCGGTGGACAAGAAGAGCCCCGAGGGGAAGCTGCGCCTGCTCTACGAGGCCAACCCGTTCGCGTTCCTCTTCGAGGCGGCCGGCGGCGCGGCGACCGACGGCACGAGCCGGATCTTGGACATCGCGCCGACGAAGCTCCACCAGCGCACCGGCCTGGTGCTCGGCTCGCGCGCGGACGTCGAGACGTTCCGCGAGTTCATGGTCGGGGCGCGATGACCGCGAGACCCTGGGAGCGGACGGCGCGCGCGCTGGGCGTGACCCTCGCGCTCTGCGCCGTGTGCCCGCACCCGGCAGACGCACAGCCGGTCCGCGCCGACGAGCCGGCCGATCGCCCCTTCTGCTCGGCGTGCATCCCGGTCTCGATCGGGGTCGGGCTCATCATCGCGGCGATCCCGCTGTTCGTACAGGCAGAGCTGCGGGAGCAGCGGGACACGGGCGTCGGCGTGGCCCGCCGAATCGTGGACTGCGGCACGGCGCCGGAGCTCTGCGAGGTCCTCGGCTCCGTGGACACGAACGCGACGCCGTGGTGGGTCGGCGCCGCCGTCACCGGCGGCCTGGGCGTCGCGGCGATCGCCACCGGAGCCCTGGTCGCGTGGCAAGTCCCGAGCTCCCGAGGCAAGGGGGGCGCGCGCGTGGAGATCCGCCCGCGTCAGGCCGGTGGCACGGCGACGGTTCGATGGGCGTGGTGAACGCCGGCGCCGCCCCTTCCTCGCGACAGTCCGTCGAGAAGCCTCGGGGACGATGGGCTACCTTGACGCCCGTGTCCCCCGCTCGACTCGCGCCGGCGCTCTTGGCGTTCGCGCTCGCCCTGTCCTGCACCCGGCTCATGGCCCTGGCGCCCGCCCGCACGCTGCACGTCGACGCGGGCTTCGACGGCAGCAGCTCCGACGGCTCGGTGGAGCGGCCCTTCAGGACGATCCAGGCCGCGGTGGACGCGGCGGCCGGCAAGGACACCATCAAGGTCGCCCAGGGCCGCTACGAGGACGGCAACATCGACACGAAGTCCAAGACGCTGATCTTCCTCGGCGGGTTCGCGGGCGGATCCAAGGCAGGGAAGAAGGGTGACTTCGAGACCCGGGATCCGGAGAAGACGCCGAGCATCGTCGTCGGCTCTCGAGAGACGCCCGACCACAAGAAGAACCAGGCGGCGGTGTTCTACTTCTCGGCGTCCGCGGGCGGGACCGTGGACGGCTTCACGATCACCGGGGGTCGACACGGCATCTACACCGGGTGGTCCGGGTCGGACGAGCCGCTGGTCATCCGGAACAACGTGATCGAAGACAACGGCGTCGACAAGCCGGGCTACGACGAGCACGGCGGGGGCGTCTACTCCTCGTACAAGAACCTCATCCTGGAGAAGAACGTCATCCGCAACAACCGCAGCGGCCGCGGCGGTGGCGTGGCGGCGATGGGCTCGGGCACGGCGCGCGTGGAGAAGAACGTCATCGAAGGGAACGTGAGCCTCGGTGACCACGGCGGCGGGCTCTTCATGGCGCAGAACGGGGTGGTGCGGGACAACGACATCCGCAAGAACCAGGTGGTCGGCGAGCTCATTCACTGGATGGGCGGCGTGGGCGGCGGCGTCATCGTGCTCGTGGCGAAGGTGCGGCTCACCGAGAACCGCATCACCGACAACTACGCGAAGAAGTGCGGCGGCGGGCTCTTCGTCGACGAGGGCGCCGACGTGGAGATGGATCACGAGCTCATCTACGGCAACAGGCCCGCACACAAGGACGGCTGGGGCGGCTCCGCGATCTACGTGGACGGAGCCGTGGACAAGGCGAGCAAGCTCCGGATCTCGTTCTCCACCGTCGCCGAGAACGCCCCGGCAGGCCCAGGAGACGGGAACGGGATCTTCGTCGCGAGCCTCGGTGAGGTCACGGTGGAGAACTCGATCTTCTGGAGGAACGGTCAGAGGGCGGAGTTCCACGTCGCGGATCCAGAGAAGTCCTACGTGCAGGTCTCTCACACGGTGTTCCAGGGGCTCGGCGAGGGGGTGCGGGTCGGCGACGGCCACCACACCGCGGATCCGCTGTTCGCGGACGCCGCGAAGGGCGACTTCCACCTCCGGTCCGGCGCCGGGCGGTGGGACGCGGCAGCCGGGAGCGGACAGGGCGCGTGGCAGCTCGACACGTCCACGAGCCCGGCGATCGACGCGGCCGATCCCAAGGCACCGTTCGGCCGGGAGCCCGCGCCGAACGGGGCGCGCGCCAACCTGGGGCGCTACGGCGACACGCCGTTCGCGAGCAAGTCCGCATCCGGGCAGACCGGGTCCTCCGCGACGCCGTCGCCCGATCCGAGCGCCTCGCCAGCCGATCGGCTCGTCGCGCCGGATCCGAGCCAGCCCTCCGGCGGCGGATGTGCGGCGTGCGGCGTGGCGCCGTCCGGATCACGAGGGCCAGGCGCGCTGTGGCTCGCGACGCTCGGCGCCGCGCTCACCCGGCGCTTGACTCGAAGATCACATCCGGAGAGGGTTCTGCGGCATGGCTGAGCCCTCACTCCGCGACCCTGATGGATCCGGCGCGAGCGCTGGGGCCCGACCCCCCGCTCATCCGGCCCCCAAGACCAGTGTCGCGCGACCCAAGCTGCCCCTCGAAGTGGAGGCGACCGACACGGGGCCCTGGCTCACCTCACGGGCGGACGTGGACCTCGAGCGGATCGCGGAGCGCTTGGCCTCCGCGCCGTCGCAGGTGCTCCTCGCCGCGTGGGCCGCGCTCCTCGCGCGCACGACTGGGGAGGCTGTCGTGCCGCTCATCGTCCGAGACGACAGGTCGCCGGGCGGGCGCTCCGCGTCCCTGACGGTCGACCTCGGCGCCTCGTTCCGCAGCCTCGTGGAGGCGGCGCGCGGCGCGATCGATCGCGGCGACGAGCACGCCACCTCGAGCCCTCCCGCCACCGCCGAAGCGTTCGGCTTCGACGCACGTACGGCGGGCGCGGCCGGCGCGAGGGGCGAGCAGGTGGCCACGCTGGTGGCCCACGCCGGGCGGGCCGGCACCACGTTGGTCGTGGACGGCGCGCGCCTCGACGTGGGCGACGCCGACCGCCTGGCCGCCTCGCTCGGCGCTCTCCTCGGCAGCGCGGCCGAGGATCCGCAGAAGCCGGTGCTCGAGCTCGAGCTCTTGCCGCCGACGGAGCGCGCGCGCCTCGTCGACGCGCTCGACGCGACCGAGCGGCCCTTCGAGCCGACTTGCTTTCACTACCTCTTCGAGGACCAGGCAAGGAGGACCCCGGACCGCCCGGCGCTGGCGTTCGAGGGCGAAGTGTGGACCTACGCAGAGCTCGACCGCCGAGCCAATCAGCTCGCCCGCGCCCTCCAACGGAGGGGCGTCTCGGCCGGTTCGTGCGTCGCCCTGCTGGTGGAGCGGTCCGCCTCGATGATCCTCGGCCTCCTCGGCGTGCTCAAGGCCGGCGCCGCGTACGTCCCGCTGCTCCCCGACGCGCCCATGGCCCGCCTCTCCCACCAGCTCGAGGAGACCGAGGCGCCGGTCGTGCTCACGCAGGACAAGCTCGTCCGTTCCCTGCCCGAAGCGTTCGCGGCGAAGGCGCTCTGCGTCGACCGCGACGCCGCACTCGTCGCCGACGAGAGCGGCGAGACGCTGCCGCGCACCGCGAGCGGTGGGGACCTCGCCTACGTCATCTACACCTCGGGCTCGACGGGCACCCCGAAGGGGGTCGCGGTGCGCCACGACAACCTCGTCAACTACACGCGGTTCTTGACCGGCAAGCTGGGTGTCCCGGTGGGCACGGACGCCCCGCCCCTGAGCTTCGCGACGGTCTCGACGCTCGCCGCCGACCTCGGCAACACCAGCATCTTCCCTGCGCTGGCGTCGGGCGGCTGCCTCCACGTCATCAGCCACGCGATGAGCTTGGACGGAAACGCGTACAGCGCGTACGCAGAGCGCTTCCCGATCGACGTGCTGAAGATCACGCCGTCGCACCTCGCGGCGCTCATGGCGTTCGGCGCGGCGCACGTGCTGCCCCGACGGTTCTTGGTCACGGGCGGGGAGGCGTCGACGTGGCCGCTGCTCGAGAGGGTCCGCGCTCGACCGGGCCTCGTGTGGTTCAATCACTACGGCCCGACGGAGACGACCATCGGGTCGCTCACGTACGATCTCGACGAGGGCGACCGCCGCTGGGCCGCCACCGTCCCGATCGGGCGCCCCATGGCGAACACGCGAGCGTACGTCCTCTCGGAGGCGCGCCGCCCAGTGCCCGTCGGCGTGGTGGGCGAGCTCTACATCGGAGGACGCGGCGTCGCGCGCGGGTACCTGAAGCAGCAAGCCTTGACCGACGAGCGCTTCCTACCCGACCCGTTCGCGGCCGCGCCCGACGCCCGCATGTACAAGACGGGCGATCGGGTCCGCATGCTCCCGTCCGGTGCGATCGAGTTCCTCGGACGCGTCGACCACCAGGTGAAGGTCCGCGGCTTCCGGATCGAGCTGGGGGAGATCGAGGCCGTGCTCCGAAGGCACCCGTCGGTGCGACAGACCATCGTGGTCGCGCGTGAGGACCGGCCGGGGGACGTGCGGGTCGTCGCCTACGTCGTGGCCGGCGCGACGGGAGACGTCCAGGTGGCCTCGCTGAGAGAGTTCCTCGGGCGGGATCTCCCGAGCTTCATGGTCCCGGCGGCGTTCGTGATGCTCGACGCTCTCCCGCTGACGCCGAACGGCAAGGTGGACCGCGCCGCGCTGCCGCCGCCCGAGTCGGGGGGCGGACATCCGACGACCCTGGCGCCGGAGGCCGCGATGGGGGCGAGCGTCGAGGCCGACATTTGTAGGATCGTGCGCGAGGTCCTCGGCGTCCGCAGGGTGCGCGCCCTCGACGACTTCTTCGAGATCGGCGGAGACTCCCTCAAGGCGCTCTACGTCCTCGCGCGGATCGAGCGAGAGCTTGGCAAGCGCGTGGGGCACGCGGTGTTCCTGGAGGAGCGGACCCCAGCAGGGATCGCGAAGGCGATCCGCGAGGGGAGGACGGAGAACCGGTACGCGTCCCTCGTCCCGCTCCACCCACGGGGCGGGAAGCCTCCGCTCTTCTGCTTTCACGGCGGCGGAGGGCACGTCTACTACTATCGGGACCTCTCCAAGCGCCTCGGCCCGGATCAGCCGTTCTATGGGCTCCAGTGCCGCCACGCGGACGGGCGCCTCCCACGCCAGACGCGCGTCGAAGAGATGGCGGAGTTCTACCTGACGGAGATGCGCCAGGTGCAGCCCGAGGGGCCATACTACCTCTCGGGCGCGTCGTTCGGCGGCAAGGTGGCGTTCGAGGTCGCCCAGCAGCTCCGTCGCAACGGCGACGTCGTCGCGCTCGTCGCGATGTTCGACACCTGGGGCCCCGGGTACCCTCGGTTCCGGGTTGGGAGCGCCCTCCGCTCGGCCGGCTGGGTGTACCAGCGAGTGGAGCACCACCTCGGGAGCGTCCTGATGCTCGAGCCTGGCGCGCGCGCGGCCTACCTCGAGGACAAGGCCCAGAAGGCCGTGAAAGAGGTGAAGTACAGGCTCGCGCTCCGGAGGAGCCGAGGCCAACACACGGGGAACGGGGCGTCCAACACCCCTGCGGCCATCCCGACCGTCGACGAGGGCTTCATCGCCATCGCGAGCCGCGCCTACCAGCCCCGCTACTACCCCGGGAAAGTCCTCCTCTTCCGGTCGAGGCAGCAGCCGCTCGGCATCCACGAGGACCCGACGCTCGGGTGGGGCGGCCTCTGCGCCGAGCTCGTCGTCCACGACGTCATCGGCCTGCACGCCGCGGTGGTGGCGGAGCCTCGCGTCCGCTTCTTGGTGGACAAGTTCGGGCCGTGCCTCGAGGAGGCGCAGCGGACCTTCGGCTGAGCCGGTCGCCTCGAGCCCCTGCCGACGCGATCACCAGGAACGGACCGAGGCCGCCGCGGGGCGCGCCCCCCGGGCTCTCCGAGCGGGCGCTCGGCGCCGAGCGTGGGGAAGGCTGTCAGCGCTCGAGCGGGTTGGGCGCGCCCGGCGGGAGTGGCGGCGTCTCGAGCATGCTCGCGACGGCGCGCTTGGCCCGGCGCCGGATGTCCACGTGAAGGCTCTCGTCGAAGTTGATGGCGCTGAAGCACGCGCGCGCCTCGAGCTTCTTCCCCATGCTGGCGTAGGCCTCCGCCTCGTTCCACCGGAGCCTCCAGTCGCGCGTCTTCATGTCCCCGAGGGTCTCCGCGTCCTTGATCAGCCTGTCCCACTGCTGCGCCTTGGCGAGCTCCGTCCACCACTCGCTCCGGAGGTCGTCGTCCTCTGGGCGAAGCCCGACGGCCTGCTCGAAGAGCGCGATGGCCTCCTCGGTCCGGTTCACGCCGAGGTACGCACGGGCGAGAGAGCGCACCGCCCCCGGCACCTTCGGGTGTGCGTCGACGAAGTCCTTGAGCGCAGGGATCGCGTCGTTCAGCTGGGCGATGTCGTTCGGGTCCGCCGGCCAGAACTTGAGCACGATCGCGCCCAGGTCTCCGGGGTCGGCCGCGAGCGCCTGGTCCACCACGACCTTCGCCCCGGGCGTGTCCCCGCTCGCGGCGAGGGAGCGCGCGAGCTCCACGAGCGCCCCGGCGGACTCGGGCTGCTTGGCCGCGTACGCCTTCGCCGCCTCGACGGCCTCCGGGATGCGCGACAGGTTTCGCAGCGCCGCGATCCTGGCGAGCTCCGCCCGCTCGTTGCCCGCGGCGCCGGCCGCCTTGACCGCGCGCTCCGCCGCCGCCAGCACCACGTCGTTGCGGCGCTCGCGTTCGTGGTAGGCGAGCTGCTCGAGATAGAAGTCTGCCGTCCGCTCCTCCTTGTCCCACTCCCCCGTGAGATACGTGGCGACCGAGTCCGCCCGGACGTACAGCAGCGACTGCGCGTCGCGAGGGTTCTCGTAGACCTTCGCGAGCACGCCGAGCTGGGCCAGCGCGTCGAGCCCCCCTTGATGATCGGGCTTGGCCTCGAGCGCGAGGACGAACTCGTTGATCGCGCTGTCTTGGTCCTTCATGCGGACGTGGATCTGGCCGAGCGCGACGTGAAACTCCGCGTCGCCCTCGTAGGTGTCACGGATCTGCTTGAACAGCTTCAGCGCCTGATCGTACTGCTGGGTGTTGGCGTACGCCGAGGCGAGGTTCAGCTTCGCCATGTGGTCGCCCTCCGCCTGGACGGAGATCTTCTTCAGGGTCGAGATGGCCTTCTCGTAGTCGTTCTCCGCGAACGCCTTCTGCGCCTTGTCCCAGAGCGGCGCGGTGTCGAGGAAGGCCTCCATGGCGACGACGAACTTCTGGTTCTTCTTCCGCCACGCGCTGTTCTTGCCGACCTCCGAGTTGTTCAGGAAGTCGCTGCACCACGTGCGGGCGTCGGAGGCCTTGAGGCCCTTGTCCGCGAGGCCCTCGAACTGATCCTTCGGGACGGGGACCTGCGGCGGCAGCCCCTGCCGCTTGGCCATCTTCTCGTCCAGGTTGATGAGGAGCCACTCGACGCCTTCGCTCATGGCTTCGGACGGTACGGTCCGCGGGGCGGCAGATCAAGCGCCGACCTCGCCGCGGGGCGCTGGCCAGCCCCAAAATCGCTCGGCTCTGCCCGAGCGAAGCGCCGCCGCGCCGAGCAGGCGG
>CAZBJI010000195.1:0-14229 GCA_964492175.1 uncultured Polyangiaceae bacterium
GTCGGCAGCTCCGGGATCGGCCGCCGCCGGACCCGGAGCCTCGCGGGAAGGCATCGCGCGGGCCCGACTACGCGCCCTGCGTCGAGGTGACGGCGCGCCTCGCGCTGCGGCACATGGTGCTCCCGGCCCTCGGCGCGAGCGCCGCGATCGCGTCTTGCTTGGTTGGCTTGCGCTTTGCCCAAGGTAGCGATATGGGAGGTGCGGCGGTCGGCTCGATAGCGTCTCTCACCGTGGGCGCGATGGTGGCCGGCTCCCTGGGAGCCCTGCTCGGTACCTTCGCGGGCGGCACTTGGGGGAACGCCAGGAAGTACATCGTCACCGGTGCGCATGGCGGGCGCCTGCTCGTCGACGAGACTGGGGCTCGCGCCGAGAATCCTACCTTCCAGGCGGCAGTCCTGGGCGACACGGTCGGAGATCCGCTCAAGGACGCCGTCGCCCCTGCCCTCCTGATGTTCGTCAAGCTCGTCCCCGTCCTCGCGCTCATCTTCTTGCCCCTCCTTTTCTGAAGTCACAAGCTCCGTGGGCACCCCCATCTCCGACGCACTCTCGACGCTGAGCGACCGCGGTCTGCGGCGGCTCCTCGGCGCGCGCACGTTCCTACGGGGGCTCGAGTACTTTCGGCGGCGCGTCGTCGAGGACATCCACGTCGGCGACATGACCGCCCGCGGCACGGTCAAGACGATCGACGCCGAGCCGTTCCAGGTCCAGGTGGAGCTCACGCCAGACGGCATCAAGTCCACCTGCCCGTGCCCGGCCTTCGCGAAGGCGAACCAGCACTGCAAGCACGTGGCCGCCCTCCTCATCGCCGTCCGCGATCAGGCCCGCGGCTCGCAGCCGCGGCCGCCGCCGCCGCCACCGGCCGCCGCCCCCTCCGCCTCCGCGGGCGGTGACGCGATGAAGCGGTCCCGGCGGCGCGACCGGCGCGGCCGCTCCGGTCCCGCGACGGCGGCCAGCGCGATGGCCGCGATGGGTCCGCCGGGCTCCACCGTCAGCCCCTCGGGCACGTCGGGACACCACGCGCTGCACGGCGGGGGCAACCACGGGTCGGGCCGCGATCTCCAAGGCGCAGTGCCCGCCATCGGCGCCTTGCCCCAGGACGCGTCGGCCCGCCCCACCGGGATAGGCGCTTGGCTCCCGCCCGAGGGCATCTCGGCGGCGCGCAAGCTCGAGTTCCGCGTCCACGTCCGGCAGGGCGCGCTCACCGTCACGGTGCTGGACGCCGAGGCGCGCATGCCGGTGCTTCCGTCCACGGCGCTCACGTGGCAGGCGCTCTACCCGACCCACGACCGCGCCGCGCTCCGGCTGCTCGCGCGCCTCGAGAGCGGCAACCCGCGCCACCCGGCGGTGGACGTGCGGGGCGAAGACGTCGCCGAGCTCCTGCCGCTCCTCGAGGGCCAGCGGGTGCTGCTCGAGCCTCAGCTCATGCAGCTCCGCTTCGGAGACGACGCGCTGCGTCCGCGCTTCGACCTGGAGATGGTCGGGGGCGAGACGATGATCGTGAAGGCGAGCTTCGAGCGGGCGGCCGACAAGCGCCGCTTCTCCTTGCTGTCCGGCGGCTGGTTCGAGGGCTGGCCGGGCTGGCACATCGATACGCAGGAGGGCATCGCGCGCCGCATCGACAAGCGGGTCAGCGTGGCGGCGCTGCGCAGGCTCATGCGGTCCCCGACGATCGCGGAGCCCATGAGCGAGCTCACGCGCGTCATCATGCAGGGGCTGCCGAAGATCGCCCTCGAGGTGGGCGGTGAGCTGCCCGACCTCAACCAGATCGCGGACGTGGTCGACCTCACCCCGACGTTCCGCATGAAGGCTGGTGGCTCGCTGGTCGAGGCCAGCGTCCAGCTCTACGCCGTGTACGGCTCCGAGGAGGTCCAGGTCCGCGCCGACGGCATGACGTTGCCCGTCCTGATCCAGCCGCCGGAGGAGGGCCAGCGCCGCCCCCGCTGCGTCCGAGTCGACATCGCGGCGCAGCAGGAGGCCGCCGCCCGCCTCGCGGATCTCGGCCTCGTCGCAGACGAGAGCGGTCAGTCGTTCGTCGGTCGCGGCGACAAGGCGATCACCTTCTGGAGCGAGGGCCTCGGGAAGCTGCCCGAGGAGTGGGACCTCTTCGTGCCGGAAGACCTCGTCGGGACCGAGGTCCGCTCGAGCCACATCGGCGTGTTCGCGAAGGTCAGCTCCGGCATGGATTGGCTCAACGTGAAGCTCTCCTACGAGGCGGACGGCGTGGGCGTCAGCCGGGACGACATCCGCCGCGCCCTCGCGGAGGGGAAGAAGTACGTCCGGCTCGAGGACGGCTCGTTCGCGCCGTTCAACCCGGAGCAGATGCAGGCCATGCTCGACCGAGAGGTGGAGCTCCTGACGGCCGCGGGCAAGGGCGGCAAGATACCGCTCGCGCACGCGGGCCGGATCCAGGAGCTCCTCCAGCACGCCCAGAACGCGACCGTCTCCTCGGGGGCCAAGGACCTCTTCCTGAAGCTCTCCAACATCGACGAGATCGAGAGCGCCAAGAAGCCCCGCGCGCTGAAGGCGACGCTGCGCCCTTACCAGGAGGCGGGGCTCTCGTGGCTGCGGTTCATCCACGAGATCGGCTCTGGCGGCGTGCTGGCCGACGACATGGGCCTCGGCAAGACGATCCAGACGCTCGCCCTCCTCCTGTCGATCAAGCAGGCCGACAAGGCCAAGGACGTGCGCGCGCTCATCGTGGCGCCGACGAGCGTCGTCACGAACTGGGAGCGGGAGATCGCGAAGTTCGCCCCCACCCTGAGCGTCGCGCTGTGGCACGGGGCGGATCGGAAGGAGCAGACGGAGACGGTGCGGGAGGCGGAGGTGGTCATCACGAGCTACGCGCTGCTCCGCCGCGACGAGGATTTCCTCTCCACGCTCGACCTGACGTACGCGATCCTCGACGAGGCGCAGCACATCAAGAACCCCATGTCGGCGACGGCCGCGGCGGCGAAGCGGCTCAAGTCCACGCGTCGCCTCGCGCTGACGGGCACGCCCATCGAGAACCGGCTCTCCGAGATCTGGAGCATCTTCGACTTCGTCTCGCCCGGTCTGCTCGGGTCGCTCGACAAGTTCGAAGCGCGGTTCGCGCGGCCGATCGAGCAGGGGGACTACAAGGTCGCGCAGCGCCTTCGAGCGACGATCCACCCCTTCATCCTGCGCCGTACGAAGATGGAGGTCGCCAAGGACCTGCCCGAGAAGATCGAGAGCGATCAGGTCTGCGACCTCACCGGCGAGCAGCGCGTGGTCTACCAAGAGGTCGTCCGGGAGGTCCGCGCGCACGTCCTCGGGGAGGTGGAGAAGCACGGCCTCGCCAAGAGCCAGCTGCAGATCCTCGCCGCGATCACCCGGCTCCGGCAGGCGGCGTGTGATCCTCGGCTGCTCGGGCTCCCTCGGGAGTTCGGCGACGACGACTCCGGAAAGCTGGTCGCTCTGCGAGAGCTGCTCTCCAACGCCATCGAGGGCGGGCACAAGGTGCTCGTCTTCAGCCAGTTCGTGACGATGCTGAAGCTCATCGAGCGCGTCGTGAAGGAGGACGGGCTCAAGTACGAGTACCTCGACGGCTCGACGAAGGACCGCCAGGAGCGCGTGGACCGCTTCCAGGGGGATCCGACCGTGGGCGTCTTCCTCATCAGCCTCAAGGCGGGCGGCACCGGCCTGAACCTCACCGCGGCCGACACCGTCATCCACTTCGATCCCTGGTGGAACCCCGCCGTCGAGCAGCAGGCCACCGACCGAGCGCACCGCATCGGGCAGAGCAAGGTCGTGAGCGTGTATCGGCTGGTCGCGGCGGGGACCATCGAGGAGAAGATCCTGCTCCTCAAGGCGAAGAAGCGGGAGCTGGTCGCGAGCGTGCTGAGCGAGGACGCCGGCGGCGCGAAGAAGCTCACCAAGCAGGACATCGAAGAGCTCTTCTCGGTGGACTGAGGGTCGGGCGGGCGGGCGCCGGCGCCCGCCTCCTCGCGCTCCCGCGTCCCCGAGGGTCGACCGGGCGCCTCAAGCCCGCCGCCTCGCGCTCCGCGTCCCTGAACGGACGGTTCGTTACAGAACGTTACAGTCATCTCCGAGCGCCTGCGGCGATAGCGCCTTCTTGGCTGCGGCACGGTTTCTGCCAGGGGACGCCGAGGAGACCTGCCATGCCCCGAGGATCGCTCGCCGTCGCCTTCATCACGCTCTGCGCGCTCGCCGGACCCGCTTCCGCGGCCGAGGTGCTCTTCCAGTCCACGCTCGACGGCCCGGGGAGCGTGACCGCGCCCCTCTTCGGCGACGGATCGGGCGCGCTCATCGCAACGAGCCCCGCGAACGACTTCGCTCCCGCGATGAACGGCAGCGGCCTCCGCTTCGACGTCACGCAGGAGGGACTGTACGTCCCGCAGACGGGCGCGGCGCAGAACATCGAGCTCGACAAGGGGACGATCGAGTTTTGGTACCAGCCCTTCTACACGCCGGGCGACGGCAACAAATACGCGATCTGCGGGACCGGGCCGTGGGGCTCCGCGGGGAGCCTGCACTTCGGCAAGCACAACGACTCGAACGGCAACGACCTCTACCTGCACTCCTTCGACGCGTCGGCCGCGATGCACATCAACAACGTGCTCTTCACGGACTACTCGTGGAGCGCGTTCGACTGGATCAAGATCCGGCTGACGTGGGACTGGACGGTCCCCGCCGGCACGCAGAACGTCCACCTCTACTTCGACGACGCCGAGGTGCCCGTCACGGGCGACGGGGGGCTCTCTCCCGCGACGACCGGCCCCATGAGCACCGGGCCCGAGAGCCCCTCCGCGGCGTTCTACCTCGGCGCGCGGAGCCCTACCGCGACGTCGAACATCATCGGCAGCGGCCTCTACGACGACGTGGTGGTGATCGACGAGCCGCTCCCGCCGGACGCGGGCGCGGGCGGGGGCGGGTCCGGCGGCGGATCGAGCACCGCCACCGCCGGAGCGACGTCCTCTTCGTCGGGCGGTCCCGCCAGCACCGGAGCCGGCGCGGGCACCTCGTCCGGCTCCGGATCGGGATCGGGATCGGCGTCGAGCGGGTCCGGATCCGGAGGCGCGCCCTCCGGAGACGACGACGCCGTCGACGCCGACGGGTCGAGCGGCTGCAGCGCCGCCGGCGGCCCGGGCTCGTCGTCGCTCGGGGCGGCGGCGCTGCTCGTCTTCGCGTCGCTCCTTCGCTACCGCTCCGGCTCGACGGCGCCGATCTCGCGCATCCGCCGGTAGACGGTCGGGCGGGAGAGCCCGAGCCTGCGCGCGACCTCGCTGACGTTCCATCGGCTCGACCGGAGGGCGGTGAGCAGCTCGTCTGCGTCGCCGCGCTTCGCCTCGCCCCGGGTCCGCGGGCTCGGCGCGGGCGCGACCTCGAGCGCCTGGGGCGTGAGCACCTCGCCCCCGTGCAGGAGCACGGCCTTGAGCAGCACGTTCTCGAGCTGGCGCACGTTGCCGGGCCAGCGGTGCTTGGCCAGCGCGCGCACGGTGGCCGCTGGCACCCGCGGCTTTTCGATGCCGGCGCGTCGCGCTGCCTCGCCCACGAGGTGGTCCACGAGCTCGGGCAGATCGTCCACCCGCTCCCGGAGCGGCGGGACCACCACCTCCACGACGCCGATCCGATAGTAGAGATCCTCGCGGAACCGACCCTCTCGCACCTCCTCGTCGAGGCGCCGGTTCGTGGCGGCGACGACGCGGACGTCCAAGGCCACCCGCTTGTTCGACCCGAGCGGTGTCACCTCCTGCTCCTGCAGCACGCGGAGGAGCTTGACCTGCATCGCCGGCGGCATCTCGCCGATCTCGTCCAGGAAGATCGTGCCGCCCTGGGCCGCCTGGAAGAGCCCGGGCTTGTCCTGCGAGGCTCCCGTGAACGCGCCGCGCACGTGCCCGAAGAGCTCCGACTCGAGGAGCGGCTCCGGGACGGCGCCGCAGTTGACGCTGAGGAGCGGGCCCTTCCGGCGCCCGCTGTTGTAGTGGATCGCCTTCGCCAGCAGCTCCTTGCCCGTGCCGCTCTCGCCTTGGACGAGCACGGTGACGTCGGTCTCGATCACGCGATCCAGGATCCGGAAGAGCGCCCGCATGCCCGCGCTCCGTCGCCCGACGATGCGCCCATAGTCGAAGCGCACCTCGAGCGCCTCTTGCTGCGCGTGGACGTGGCGCGTGAGCTCCTCGATCTCGTGCGACTGCCCGCGGGCGAGCGCGTCGAGCTCGCGGGTGCGCCGACCGAGCTCCTCGTGCAGCCGCGCGTTCGTCAGGGCGAGCGCGACCTGATCGGCGAAGGCGCCCAGGAGATCCACGTCTTCCCGCTCGAAGAGCCCGCGCCTCCGGCGGTGGTCCACGTACAGCACGCCGAGCACCGCGGCGGGCGCCACGATCGGAACCGCGGCGACGGAGGTGAGCCGCATGGCGTGGATCGACGCCCCGCTCAGGCGCTCGTCCTCGCGCGCGTCGACCGTGACGAGGGGCGCGACGGTCTCGAGCACCCTCCGGGCGATCGTGGTCGAGTAGTCCACGGCCTCGGGGCTCGCCGGATCGATGTTTCGCGCGGCGACGATGCGGAGCGCGTCCCCCTCGAGCGCGAGGACCAGCCCGCGCTCGGCGCCGGTCAGGTCGAGCGCGCTGTCGATCGTCCACTCGAGCACCCGGGTGACGTCGAGCGACGAGTTCAGCTTCTTGTTGATCGCGAGCAGCGTCTCGAGCCGCCGCTCCCGGGTCGGCCGCGGGGACTCCGCCTCGGCCGGCGGGTCGAGGCGGCGGCGCGGGTCCTCCAGGTAGCTCTCTGCGACCGAGGGCTCGAGCTGCGCCGATGTCCGCTGCAACAGCGCGCGCGCGGCGCGCGCGTGCCGGGAACGGTCCTCCGGCCGGCCGGCGGCGCGAGAGGCCGCGACCAGCGCGACGCGGATGTCCGCCGTGAGCTGCCGCTGGCCCGTGCGCTCGGCCGCGGCGAGCGCGCGCTCCAGGGTCCCGAGCGCCTCGCCGGGCGCGCCCGCGGCCACCTGCACGCGCCCGCGCGAGAGGTCGAAGCGCGCGTCGAGGTCCGGCACCGCCACCCGGCGCGCCGCGATCGCAGCCTCGTCCAGCACCTCGGAGGCGCGTGCGTGCGCACCCGTCGCGGCCAGCGCCTCGGCGACATGCAGCGCGATCTCGACGCGCTCTCTCGGCGCGTCGCGCACGTGCAGCTCCGCGCGGTGGAAGTGCCCCAACGCTCCCTCGTAGGCTCCGCGGGCGAGCGCGACCTCCCCGAGCACCGAGGCGGCGACGCCGGCGAGCAGACCGAGCCCGGCGGCGTCGGCGCGCGCCTCGACGCGCTCGGCCTCGGCCGCGGCGCGCTCGAACAGGCCGAGATCGGCGTAGAGCTTGGCGAGGTTCGCCGAGGCGCCGAGCTCCGCCGCACGGTCGCCCAGCGCCCGCGCGAGCCGGAGCGCGGCGCCGTAGGCGGAGAGGGCGCGCCCGAGCTCGCCGAGCTGGTGCGCCGCCGAGCCCTCGTTCTGCGCCCCATACGTCGCCAGGTCCGACGCGCCGACGCGCTCTGCGAGGCGCCTGCTGCGGTCGAACCCGGCGAGGGCGGCAGGCGCGTCGCCGGCGCGGTAGTCGCAGAGCGCGGCGTACGCCACCGAGCGCGCCTCCGCGCGGCGGCGACCCTGCGAGGCGTGCATGGCCGCCGCGCGGCGGAGCGCCGAGCGAGCCTCCCGCGTGTCCCCGGCGTAGGCCAGCGCGACCCCGGCGGAGTCGAGCAGATCGGCGACGACAGACGCGTCGCGCGCGATCCGAGCGCCTTCGCGGGCCGAAGCGAGCGCCTCGGCGTAGCTGCCTCGGCGCGCGTGCAGGCGGCTCTCGAGGTCGAACGCGCGGGCGCGCTCGTCCCCCTCGAGCGCGGGGATCGCGCGCGTGAGGAGCCGCCACGAGGCGCCGAGCGCGCCCCCCTTCAGGTAGGCAGCCGCCGCCCGGAGACGGAGACGCGCGCGGACCGGACCGGCGGGCCGCCGCGCGAGCGATCGCGCGAGCACCCCGAGCGCCGCGCGCCACTCGCCCGCCGCCTCGAGGATGGTCGCCGCGTCGAGCCTCCACCTTTCGCCGGGCGCGCCAGACGCCGAGAGCGCCTCCGCGGCGTGCGCCCACGCGTCGGGGTGGCGCGAGGACGACGCGCGCGCCGCCTCGAGCGCCGCGACGGCCGCCGCGAGATCGCCTGCCTCCACGAGGTGTCGCAGCGCGGTCGCGCCCAGATCTGCGGCGCGCGCGCTCTCGGGGTCGAGCCCGACCGCCAGAGCGCGCGCCCGGGCGGCCAGCGCCCGGTGCGCGGCGCGCGCCTGCTCACCGAGCACCTCGAGCGTGCTCGCCCGCGCGCTCCGGCGCCGCAGGCGGTACCCCGACGCCTCGACCGCGAGGAGCCCGCGCCGCGCGAGCTCGCGCAGCGCGCGTGGATCGGCGCCGAGCGCCCCCGCCGCCGCGTCGTCCACGAGGTCCCGGCTCGCCGCGACCAGGGCGAGCGTCGCGCGCTCCGGCTCGGAGAGGCCGTCGAGCAGCGCGGCGGCGGAGATCCCCTCGAAGCGGCGCGCGAGCGACCCGGCCGCCTCCTCGGCTCCGGTCGCCTGCGTGAGGAGCAGCCGGATCTCGGAGGGGATCCCCCCCGTGAGCGCGAGGACCTCGTCGGCGGAGACGCGGAGGCCGCGGTCCCCGAGCCACAGCTCGATCTCTTCGCGCGAGAGCGGATCGACCGCGAGGACGAGCGCGTGGTCGGGGGCCGCGGCCGAGGGGCGGAGCGTCGAGAGGACCAGCACCGTCCCGCCCGGATCGAGGCCCCTCACGATGGTGTCCCACTCCGCTCGCTGCACCGCGCCGAGGAGGTCCGCGTCGTCGAGCGCGAGCACCACCGGCTCGCCGCCTGCGCAGAGCTCGCCGTGGAGCTCGAGCGCCGACGCAGCGCGGTCGGGGGCATCGAGCGCGCGGAGGAGCATCGACCGGGCCGCGTCCGGATCCGCCGCCGACCCCGACACGACGCGGACGCGCTCTTGGGCCTCCATGCGGAGCTCGTCGTACAGGCGGGTCTTGCCCGCACCCTCGCCGCCCACGAGGAGGACGACGCGCGGGCCCGTCCTCCGCTCGCCGAGCGCGGCGAGCGCGTCGGCGAAGCGGCGCCGCGCCTCGGCCCGCCCGATGAGGCGGGTCGGGACGGCCTGCGCGTCGGGGGGCGTCCAGGAGAGCCCGAGCGCCTCGACGACCTCGCCGACGGAGGTCGGCCGATCTCGGCGGTCCTCCGCCGAGAGCCGAGCGACCAACCGGTCCAGGGCGCGCGGGCGCTCCCCCACGCACGCCTCCGAGATCGCGCGGAGCGTCGCCCCGAGGCCGTAGAGATCGGCGCGCTCGTCGGCCGGCTCCCCGCGGAGCACCTCCGGAGCGACGAAGCCGGGGGTCCCGCTCGGCCACGCGGGCTCGTGGAGGCGCTGGGCGCAGCTCAGATCGAGCAGCGTCGCTGCGCCGTCCTCTGCGACGAGGACGTTCGCCGGCTTGACGTCGCCGTGCCGCACACCGCTCGCGTGGAGCGCCGCGAGCGCCTCGAGGACCTGCGCGACCACGCCGAGCGCGGCCCCGACGGCACGACCGCGACACCACACGTCGAGCTCGGCGCCTCGGACGACGTCCGTGACGAGGTACCGAAGCAGGCCGTCGTCCGCGGACCGGTAGGCGCCGTGATCGAGGAGGCGCACGAGGCGCGGGTGGACGAGCCCGCGCAGGTGGATGAGCTCCGATCGCGCGGCGCGCTCGCTGCCGGCGCTCGCCGGGTCCACGACCTTCACCGCGACCGCCCGGCCGGTCACCTCGTCGGTCGCGGCGAAGACACGCCCGGCGCCGCCCGCGCCGAGCGGCCCGCCCAGCCGGTACCGACGCCCGAGGAGCTCACCTTCCAGCACGGGCCGATGCTAGCGGTTTTTTACACTTCGTTACAGCCGTCCCCGCCTCGGACCTCCCCCGCCCCACATTGTGGCCTCCCGGGATCTCGGCGAGGCTTGGCGCCTCTCGTGCAAGGCTCCCGGATCATGGCCCGCCGCGCCGCGCTCCTCCTCCTGCTCGTGCTGGTCGCTTCGTGCTCGGTGAGCCCGCAGCCGCTGCCTCCTCCCGGCCTGAGCCGTTCCGAGATTCGCATCGAGGTGTCGGGCGCCGGCCAGCTCCGGGTGTCCGGCGCCGCGGGGGCTGTGCTCGGAGAGGCCGAGACCATGGAGATCGTGAACCTCGGCAACGCTTCGGGCTCGTTCTTGCGTGTGTCCGGCGACGTCGCCCCCGACGGATCGTTCACGGTGGACCTCCCTGGCGTGCCCGCTGACTCGCTGCGCATCCAAGCGTATCGCGACGACGAGGAGCGGAGCGAGGCGCTCGACGTGACGGCGAGCCCAGACGGGACGCTGGCCGACCCGCTCCGCATCGCGTGCATGACCGTGGATCCGCCGCTCGAAATCGATCTCGGCGCCGTGCCTTCTGGCGGGTCGGCGCAGGCGACGCTCGTCGTCACGAACGGCTGCACCGTAGGCACCGGCTTCGACGGCATCGCGCTGCTCGACGGCACCTCGTGGGCCACCGCTGAGACCCTCGGCGATCTCCCCCTCGGCGCGTCGACGACGGTCACGGTCACCTTCTCCCCGGCGGCCGCGGGCCCGTCGTTCGACGTCGTGCGGCTGCTCTTCCAGAACGGGACGGGCCAGGACTTCCGCGCCGTGTCGTTGCGGGGGTCGGGGGAGTAACGCTTCAGATCGTTACATCTCGTTACATATCGGCCTCTGCGCCGCGCCAACCGCCGCTCGATGCACCTGGAACGATCCCTGCTTCTCCGTCGGGGATGCTCCGCCACCCCCTACGCTCGCACCTCGCCGCAGCGGTCGCCCTCGGATCGGCCGTCGCGTGCACGGGCGACATCGGATCCAAGGAACCTCCCGCGGGCCCGAGCGCGGAGGAGCTCGGCGTCGCCCCCGCGGGCCTACGCCGCCTGACGGTCGCCGAGTACGACGCGACGGTGAGCGACCTGCTGCTCGACGACACGCGTCCCGCGGCGCGGTTCCTCCCCGAGGACCTGCTCACGCCCTTCGACAACGACTTCCGCAACCAGGATCCGAGCGCGGTGCTGGTCCAAGGCGCCGAGACGCTCGCGGGCGACGTCGCCACACGGCTCGTCGCCGACGTCGCGCGGCGCGATCAGGTGATCGGCTGCGCTCCGTCGTCCCCGACCGACGACGTCTGCCTGCGCTCGTTCGTGAGCGCCGTGGGGCGCCGCGCGTATCGGCGCGCGCTCGCCCCCGCGGAGATCGACGATCTCGCGCTCTTGGGCTCCACGATCGCCGCCGAGCAGAACGACTTCCATCAGGGCGTCGACGTGATCGTGCGGGCGCTCCTGCAGGCGCCGCAGTTCCTGTACCGCGTCGAGATCGGCGAGCCCGTGGCCGGCCAGCCCGGCCTGTTCGCGCTCGACGGATACGAGGTCGCCACGCGCTTGTCGTACCTCCTCTCGGGGTCGACGCCGGACGACGCGCTGCTCGCGGCCGCGGAGGCCGGCGCCCTCGCCTCGCCCGATGATCGCGCGGCGCACGCCGCGCGGATCCTCGCGCTGCCCCGCGCCCGTGCCCACGTCGACCGGTTCCACGCCATGTGGCTCGGCTACGACCGGCTCTCGGTCGCGCCGGACCTGGCCCAGCGCATGCGCGCGGAGACGGCCGCGCTCCTCGGGAGGGTCGTCTTCGACGAGCAGCGCTCGTGGCTGGACCTGTTCACCGCGACCGAGACGTACGTGGACGACGTGCTCGCCGCGCACTACGGCCTGCCACCCCCGGGCTCGGCCGCCCCCGTCTGGGCCGGGCTCTCGGGCACCGGCCGGCAAGGCCTGCTCTCGCACGGCACGTTCCTCTCGTCGGCGAGCAACCCCGGCGACACGAGCCCCACGAAGCGCGGGCTGCTCATCCGAGACCGCCTCCTCTGCAGCCCGGTCCCGCCGCCTCCGCCGGACGTCCCCGCCGACATGCCGCCCGACCCGGGCATCGCCGAGTGCAAGTGGGACCAGTACGCCGCCCACCGTGAGAAGGGGACGTGCGCGGGGTGCCACGCGCAGATGGACCCGATCGGCTTCGGGCTCGAGAACTACGACAAGGAGGGTCGCTACCGAGCGCACGACGACGGCAAGCCCCAGTGCGCCATCAGCGGAGAGGGGGAGCTGGTCGGCGCCGGGACCTTCCGCGGCCCGGCCGAGCTCAGCGACCTGCTGGTCGAAGGCGGCGCGCTGGAGGCCTGCGCGACGCGGCACCTCCTCCAGTACGCGCTCGGCCACGAGGTCGGCCCGGACGACGCCTCGCTCGAGCAGGAGCTGGGAGAGGCGTTCACCGTCGCGGGCCACCGCTTCGACGCGCTCCTCATCGCGCTCGTGCGCTCCGACGCGTTCACCTATCGGCTCGAGCTGGAAGGGATGTGAGCGATGCCCAAGAACCGCATCCACCGACGGACCATGCTTCGCGGGCTCGGCGGCGCCGCCCTCGCGCTGCCGCTGCTCGAGTGCATGCTCGACGACGAGCCCGCGCGCGCGGGCGGCGCGCCCAGCCGGTACCTCGTCTGCTTCGGGGGCTTCTCGATCACGAACGACAACAGCGCCCCGGGCGAGCAGGGCTTCGTGCCGAGCACGCTCGGTCCCGGCTACGATCTGAAGCCGGCGCTCGCGCCGCTCGGCGGCTACCCGGACGCGAACGGCAACCCGGTGCGCGACCGCGTCAGCGTCGTGTCCGGTCTGTCGATCCCGTTCGCCGGCTGGACGATGGGCGCGCCCACGCCCGCGGGGGGCCGCGCGGCCGGCGACAGCTTCCACTTCCACGGCAACGCCCTCCTCACCGGCAACGCGCAGCTCTCCACGTTCGACGCCACGTTCACCGGGCCGACGAGCGACCAGATCGTGGCGGGCGTGATCGGCGCGGGCACGACGTTCTCGTCCCTCGCCTACCGGGTGCAGGCGAGCGCCTACCTCTCCGGCAGCCCGAACGAGACGCAGGTCTTCAAGACGGTCATGTCCGCGAGCGGTAGCGGAGCGCCCGTGATCCCCCAGTCGAGCCCCAAGCAGGCGTACGACACGCTCTTCACGGGCTTCGTCCCCGATGATCCGGCGCTCGCCGCGGCCAAGGCGCTGGAGCAGAAGAAGCGCCGGAGCGTCCTCGACCACGTGGACCGCAACATGACCGGCCTCATGCCCAAGCTGAGCCAGTGGGATCGGCAGCGCCTCGAGCGCCACTACGACGAGGTGCGCGCGCTCGAGGCGCTCCTCGACGCGACGCCGCCCTCGCAGACGGGCGCGTGCGCGCTGCTCGCAGACCCCGGCGCGGATCCGCCGGTCGGCGGCGACTTCGGATCCCCTACCGGCTGGAACACCTCGGCCGGCTACAGCGACGAGGAAGCGCGCGCGCGCACGTTCACGCGCCTCCTCCACATGGCGTTCGTGTGTGATCTCACGCGCTCCGCGACGCTGATGTACAGCATGTTCCAGCCCTTCATGAACGCCCAGCCGATCGTGGGGGCGCAGTACAACACGCACGAGCTCAACCACAAGGACACCCAGCAGAACCTGGACGCGTTCATCGCGTGGCACATGTCGCACTTCGGCGAGCTCGTCGCGTTGCTGCGCGACACCCCAGAGCCGGGCGGTTCGGTCCTCGATCACTCGGCCCTCGCGTTCGTGAAC
Source organism: uncultured Polyangiaceae bacterium (assembly GCA_964492175.1). GTDB lineage: Bacteria > Myxococcota_A > Polyangia > Polyangiales > Polyangiaceae > Xiheicaenibacterium. Next base: position 13,684 of record CAZBJI010000195.1, read on the forward strand.
GAGGGCGGCGATGGCTCCAGCGTGCCCGAAGGATCACACTGCACGGATCAGATGGTCGCGCTCGTCGCCGGCGGCGCCGGTGGCCTCCGACAGGGCGAGCACATCGTGGCGCCCGCGGGTGCGAACCACCCGGCGAACGTGCTCATCACCCTCATGAACGCCGTGGGCGCGCCGACCACGAGCCTCGGGCAAGTGAGCGGCACGATCCCGGCGCTCCTCGCGTGAGCGCGCCCCAGGCTACTGCTGCACCGCGAACACGAGGGGCACCTTGATCGTGGCGCCCTTCTGGTTGGTCGGCGCGGAGAACTTCCCCGTCTTGCCGGCGCGCTCGAGGCACCGGGCCAGCTCCGGGGGCGCGTGATCGGCCGACGCCTCGGTCACCTGCCCGCCCGGCCCGACCTTGAGCGTCAGGACACCGCTCGCCGCGAGGTCCGGCTTCTTGGCGAGCCCCGCCGTGTAGCAGCTCCTGAACGCGGCCCGCAGCTCGGCGAGGGCCGCGCCCGCGTTGGGCACCGCGCCCGCCTGGCCTTCTTCCGCGGAGCGCGC
>CAZBJI010000196.1:0-13963 GCA_964492175.1 uncultured Polyangiaceae bacterium
GGCGAGCTTCGCGGCGATCTTGGGGATGGGATAGCCCGTGGCCTTGGACGCCAGCGCGCTCGACCGGGAGACGGGCGGGTTCATCTCGACCACGACGACGCGGCCGTCCTCCGGGTGGATCGCGAACTGGACGTTGGACCCCCCCGTCTCTACGCCGATCTCGCTCATGACGGCCCGCGAGGCGTCGCGAAGCCGCTGGTACTCGCGGTCCGTCAGCGTCATCGCGGGGGCCACCGTGATGGAGTCCCCGGTGTGGACGCCCATCGGGTCGAAGTTCTCGATGGTGCACACGACGATGAAGGTGTCGGCGCGATCTCGGATGACCTCGAGCTCGAACTCCTTCCAGCCGAGGATGCTCTCCTCGATGAGCACCTCCGCCTGCTTGCTCTGGTCGAGCGCCCACGCGATCTTCTGGTCCAGCTCGGCGCGCGACCGCGCGATGCCTCCGCCGGTCCCCCCCAGCGTGAAGCTCGGCCGCACGATGACCGGGTAGCCGGTCGGGCGCCCGCCGGTCTCGGGGGTGCCCTCCTCGGCGATGCGTCGCGCCTCCTCGATGGTGCGGGCGTACCCGGAGCGGGCGCACGAGAGGCCGATCTTCTCCATGGCCTCCTTGAAGAGCCGGCGGTCCTCGGCCTTGCGGATCGCGGCCGGGCTCGCTCCGATCAGCTCGACGCCGAGCCGCGCGAGCGTGCCGTCGTCGTGGAGCGAGAGCGCGAGGTTGAGCGCCGTCTGACCGCCGAGCGTCGGCAGCACGGCGTCCGGCCGCTCGCGCTCGAGGATCACCGCCAGCGTGGCCGGATCCAGCGGCTCGACGTACGTCCGGGCCGCCAGCTCGGGGTCGGTCATGATCGTGGCTGGGTTCGAGTTGACCAGCACGACCTCGTACCCCTCGGCGCGAAGCGCCTTCGCGCCCTGCGTCCCGGAGTAGTCGAACTCGCACGCCTGCCCGATGACGATCGGACCGGAACCGATGATCAGGATCTTCTCGAGGTCCGCGCGTCGGGGCATCGGGCGATCCGCGCTTTACACCGTCGCCCGTTCACCCGCCAGTCGGGCGGAGGGGAGCGATCCGCCGGGGCGAGCCCGGGGGAGCGGGGAGCGCGGCTTGACAGAGCGCCTTCGATTCGCCATAAACCGCGCCCCGCATTCCGCCGGCGTCGAACGGTCCTGGATGTCCAGGACGGCCCTCGGGAGCGACCGCGAGCAAGTCATGCCCAAGATGAAGTCCAACCGAGCCGCCAAGAAGCGATTCAAGATCACCGGCTCGGGCCGCGTCCGCCGCAGCAAAGGCGGCCTCAACCACTGCATGCAGGAGAAGAGCAGGAAGCGCTGCCGGCGCTTGCGCAAGAACGACATGGTCGACAAGACCATGGAGAAGCGCGTGAAGCTCATGCTCCCGTACGGCTGAGGAGAAGGACAAGACCATGCCCCGCGCAAAAAGAGGCTTCAAGGCCCGACGACGTCGCAACCGCGTGCTGAACCAGACCGAGGGCTACTTCCTCGGGCGGAAGAACCGCTTTCGCCAAGCCGTGGAGGTCCTCCGCCACGCCTGGGAGTACGGGTACATCAGCCGGCGGTTGAAGAAGCGTGATTTCCGCCGGCTTTGGATCGCCCGGATCAACGCCGCCGCCCGGACCGAGGGCACCACCTACTCGCGCCTCGTCGCGGGGCTGAAGAGGGCGAACATCGGGCTGGATCGCAAGATCCTGAGCGACCTCGCGATCTCGGATCCCGCTACGTTCAAGGCGGTCGTGGTCGCCGCCGCTCCGGCGCGCTGAGGTGCCTGGCGTCGTCCTCTGTCGCCGCGGCACCGCGCGGTGCTCGCTCGGTGGGTCCTCCGCAGCGCGGGCGCCGAGTGAGCCCCGCGTGGGCGCCACCCTCCTCGCGGAGAGGTCGTCGTGACCGCTGAAGGGCGCGTCTCGAGCAAGCTCGCGGCCGCCCTCGAGCTGCTGCAGACGCACGCCGCCGCGCTGCCGGCGATCGCGCCTCACCTGCCCCGCCTCCGCGACCTGCGTGAGCGCGCGGAGGCGGACCTTCGCGCCGCCCCGACCGAGGTGGCGCTCCGAGCGGCCGCCGCCTCTTTCCTCGGGAAGAAGGGAGAGCTCTCCCAGGCGCTCGGGCAGCTCCTGCCCCTGGTCCCCGGGCCCTCGAAGAAGGTCGTGGGCGAGGGCTTGAACGAGCTCAAGGCCGAGGTGGAGCGGGCGCTCACCGAGCGGCTCGCGCGGCTGGAGGAGGAGCGCTTGCTCGCCGATCTCCAGGCGAGGCCGTACGACATCACGCTGCCCGGGCGTCTATCGCTGGGGCGCGGTCACCCCCACCCCGTGCTCGCGGTGAAGGAAGAGCTGCTGGGCATCTTCCGAGACCTCGGCTTCTCCGCCGTCGCGGGGCCGGAGGTGGAGCTCGAGGAGAACAATTTCACGAAGCTCGCGTTCCCGCCGGATCACCCCGCGACGGACATGCAGGACAGCTTCTGGTTCGGGCCCCGCGTGCTGCTCCGCACGCACACCAGCAACGTGCAGGTGCGCGAGATGACCCGCGCCGCCGCGCGTGCAAGAGAGACGGGGGAGCCGGTGCGGCTCGCCGTCGTGAGCGCCGGTGCGGTCTATCGCCGCGACGACGACGTGACCCACTCGCCCATGTTTCACCAGATCGAGGGGTTCCTCGTGGACGAGCAGGTGAGCCTGGCGGAGCTGCGTGGTGTCCTCTCCGCGTTCGCGGAGCGGCTGTACGGGCCGGGCACCCCGGTCCGGTTCCGGCCGAGCTATTTCCCGTTCGTGGAGCCCGGCGCGGAGGTGGACGTCGGCTGCGTCTTCTGCAGGTCCGACGACGGGACGCGGCCGGCTTGCCGGGTGTGCAAGGGGACGGGCTGGCTCGAGATCGCGGGCTGCGGGATGGTTCACCCCGAGGTGTTCCGGCACACCGGCCTCGACCCCGAGAAGGTGACCGGTTTCGCGTTCGGCATGGGGATCGAGCGCATCGCGATGCTGCGGTACGGCATCCCGAACATCCGCCTGCTCTTCGAGAACGATCCGCGGTTCTTGGCGCAGTTCTAGCCTCGACCGCGCGCTTCGTGAATCCAGGGTGCGGGCGCCTCGGGCCGGCGCTCCGTTTCCGTAGATCGCGTCCGGGACCGGTGCGCCAACCCTTTTGCACCCCGGTGACGAAATTGTCGTGCCCCTGGGGTCACGATCGGTCCGCGCGGGGACACATTCCACGCAAGCCAGCGCGAGTTTGCGCCTCGCTCGCGGGCTTCCGAGGGTTTTCGTCCTCGGGGCCCCTGGCGGATTCCGTTCCGGCACCCATGTTGCTTCGAGAACCAGAGCTCAGCCCGAGCGCGGGAACCTCCCGCCTTCCGGGAGCATCAAAGAAGGAGCAAGTCGGCCGTTTCTGAAACCAACCAAACTCCCCGATCGAACAAGAGATTGTCAGGAATCTAGAGGGGACGGCGTTGGTTTCGAACGACGACCCCATCGCCGCCCAAATCGTAAAGCTGTCGGTTTCGAATCTGAAACTTTCCCGTTCGGGGATGCACGATCTGCACGCCCACACCGTCCTGGCTACCTCGTCATGACCATGAAGCCCTCCACCTCCCTCCGTCCCCTGCGCCTCCAGCAAGAAGCGCCGCCTGCTCGGGCAGCCCGAGGGGGTCGGGGCGCGCACCCGCTCGGGTTCGCGTGTGAGGCCGAGGCCAAGAGTCGGCCCGCGCTCGCGCCGGCTCCGTCCGCGGGCCGACGCCCCTCGTCCGCCTCGGGTGGAGGACGGAGGTCTGCGCACACCAACGTCACCTCGGGATTCGCACGACCCAATCGCGCAAAGTCCCGCTCTCGCTCGTCCAACCTGCATCGCTCTCGGTCCCACCAGCCTGACGTCCCCAAGTCGGGCGCTCAGATCTCGGGGGCTCCCCCCCACGTAGAGGTAGCCATGTCGACGCCTACCAAACCCCGCAACGTCTCCTCGGCCCGCGCAGGCTCGCCTGCGCGGCAGGCAGAGCCCCTCGCCGTGGTCGGCGCCAACGCCCTGCGCTCGGACTTCACCGCGTTCTCCCCTTCTGGCGTGTCCGACAGCTCCGCACCCGGGGCCAAGCTCGACCTCGACGCGTTCGACGACGACCTCGATCGAACGGGCATCCGTCCCGCTCGCGGCGAGGGCCGTGAGCCCGCCGAGGCGCCGGTCGACGACGTCGCCGAGGAGGTGTCCGGGGAGGGCCGCGAGTCGACGCCGGTGCTCTCGGATACGCCGGCCGCGGTCCGCGACTTGGAGGAGGGCGGAGGCGACTCCATGCTCGCCCGCTACTTCCGGGAAATGGCGATGCACGCCGTCATGGACCACGCGGAGGAAATCAAGACGGCGGTCGAGGTCGAGGCCTCCGAGGTCGCCCACTGGGTGGCCATCCTGTCCCACCTGCCAGCCGCGGAGTTCGTGCTCCAGGCCCTCACGGAGGAGGTCGAGAAGGCCGGTCCCGAGGAGGTCCAGGCGCCGCAGCTCGCCGTCCTCGGCCAGCTGCTCCGCGCCTTCAAGCGCCAGAAGAACCGCCTGTCGGCGGAGCAGACCCGTCAGTGGGCCGAGGCCTGCAGCGGGCTCGCGCACGCGGTGCGCCTCCCCGACTCGGACCGCCTCTGGATGGCGCGCGGCGCGAGCGTGGCGCGTGACCTGGTCGCGGGCGTCGACATCGAGCACGACGGCGTCGATCTGGAAGATCGCCCGCCGCGCCCGCACCTCGAGCTCACCGAGGAGTACCGCCGCTACCTCGCCGGGATCCAGGCCTCCTGGGAGCACCAGCTGGCGGTGAAGAACAAGTTCGTGAAGTCGAACCTCCGGCTCGTGGTGTCCATCGCGCGCCGCTACAACCGCGGCCGGCTCCCGCTCATCGACCTCATCCAGGAGGGCAACATCGGCCTCATGAAGGCGGTGGAGCGGTTCGACCACCGACGCGGCTACCGGTTCTCGACCTACGCGTCGTGGTGGATTCGGCACGCGATCAGCCGCGCGCTCGCGGACAAGGGCCGGGCCGTCCGGATCCCCGTGCACATGCTCGACACCTACAACCGGGTGGCGAGGGCGACTCAGTCGTTCGTCGCGAGGATGGGGCGGGAGCCTTCGATCGAGGAGCTGGAGAAGGAGACCGGGGTCCCCGCCGAGAAGCTCGACAAGGTGAGGGACTTCATCGCCGAGACGCCCTTCTCGCTCGATCGCCCGGTCGGCGACGAGGACGGACGCAAGTTCATCGACTTCCTCCAAGAGGAGGACGCGCTCTCGCCGTTCGACCACCTCGCCAACACGAGCTGGAGCCACGAGGTCCGTCGGCTGCTCACGACGCTGAGCCCGATCGAGAGCCGCATCCTCCGGTGGCGGTTCGGGCTCGACGACGAGGACGAGCTCACCCTGAAGGAGATCGGCGACAAGTACAACCTGTCGCGTGAGCGCATCCGCCAGCTCCAAGAGCAGGCGCTCGGCAAGATCCGCCGGCAGATCCGGGACCAGTTCTAGCGGTGTGCCGAAGAGCCAGGCGGCCGCGGGGCGCCCTTCGCGGGGCCCTGCCGACGCCTTCGGCCTCAGTCCAAGTCGCGCGCGAGCGCCACGACGGCTTCGTCGATGGCGTCGCGCGCGTCCTGCGTCTTGCCCGAGGGCGTCTCGACGAGGAACGAGAACGCGAGGCGGGGCTTGCCGTCCGCGCCGGACACGTACCCCGAGAGCGCGACCGCCTTCGCCAGCGTCCCCGTCTTGGCGCGCACGGCGCGTGACTCGCGGAGCCCCTTCAGCCGGCCTCTGAGGGTCCCGTCGACGCCGCCGATCGCCAGGTGGGCGACCATCTCGGGGCCGACGCGTCGATCCGCGGCGCACGACGCGAGGAGCATGGCGACCGACCTCGCGGTGAGCCGGTTCGCGTCGAAGAGCCCCGAGCCGTTGACGATCCGGTCCGCCTCGTGGAGCGCTCCGCGCCGCTCGAGCGTCGTGCGGACCGCCTCGACGGCCGCCTCTGGGGACGGGTCGCCCTTCGCCGCGGCGCCGACGGCGCGGAACAGCATCTCCGCCGTGAAGTTGTCGCTGTCTTTTCCGAGCAGGAGCAGGAGCTCGGCGACCGAAGGGCTCCGGTGCAGGGAGAGCGCGCGCGTCACGTCCTTTCCGCCGAGGGCGATCGCGCCGCTCGGCTTCACGCCCTGCTCCGTGAGCACCGCGGCGAGCGCGTACCCAGCGAGCCTCCTGGGATCGTCCACGCGGCGCGTGAACGCCGCCATGCGTGATCCGCTCGGGATGGTACCGCCCACGTCGGCGCGGAGCCTGTCTCCTTGCGCGGAGAGGGTGAGCGTCACCTTCTCCGCCGTGTCCGGCTTCGAGGTCTTCACGGAGGTGACGAGCTCGACGAAGCCCGGCGGACCGGAAGCGACGGGCGCCGCTTCGCCTGCCTCCTCGCTCGGGCGCACCCAGAACGTGACGGTGTTGCGGTCGACCGACACCGCCGCCACGGGCGCGCGGAAGGCGGCCCACTCGTTTGGCTGCTGGTCGAAGGCCGGCGGGACGTAGCGCTCGTCGAAATAGCTCTGGTCGACGAGGATGGTCCCCACCTCGCGGACACCCGCGATCCTGAGCTGCCGCACCAAGCCCGACAGCTCGTCGGTGGTGAGGCTCGGATCGCCTTGGCTGCGCAGCACCAGCGGGTCCACCCTGCCGAGCTTCGCCTCGCCGTAGAGCCCGGTGACGAACCGGTGCTCGGGCCCGAGGAGCTCGAGCGCCGCCGCCGCCGTGGCGAGCTTCTGGTTCGACGCTGGGTTCATGGGCGCGTCCGCGTTGGAGGCGGCGACGAGGGAGGCGGGGGCAGTCAGATCGACGACGGCCGCTCCGAGCCGGCCCCCCTTGGCCTCGATCCGGCGCTCGAGCGCCCCGACGGCTTTCGCGGCCGCCGCGCCGACGCCCGACGGGGCGGCGCGCGCCGCCGCAGACGCGGAGGCGGAGGGGGTGTCTGCGGTCGCGGCCCACGGAGCGAGGGCGATCGCGACGCAAAGGAACGCGGCGCTGGCGTTTCGCACGGAGGTTCGGGATAGCACACAGGGGTGTAGGCTTGCTAAGGTCGGCCGCGTTGAGGACGGTGTGTGAGAACGCCGAGAGGAACCCGATGCTGAGAAACGCCATGACGCCCACGCCGCTGCGGGACAAAGGCTGGGTCGCCGTCGTCGCTTCCTCCTTGCTCGTCGCTTGGCTCAGCGGCTGCGGCGGGGCCCAGAAGGAAGACGAGCTCCCGCTGACGGACGTGGAGGTCACGGGGACGGCCCCGCCTCCCACCGACCCGCAGCCCTCGGACTCCGGCGCCGCTGGGGATCTGAACGAGGCGCAGAAGGAGCAGATCAAGGTCGCGCTCCGGCGCGGCGGGGAGAAGGCCGCGGAGTGCAACAAGGTCACGGGGTCGGCGGTCTCCGGCGAAGGAGAGATCCAGGTCGTCCTCGACGGCAAGAAGGGGTACGTCGTCGGGGCGGAGGTCGGTGCGCCGTTCGCGGGCTCTCCGATCGAGGACTGCATCAAGCGCGCCTTCATCGACGAAGTGCTCGTCCCGTTCGACGGCACGCTCACCGTCCCGTACACGGTGAAGATCGAGGCGAAGGCGCCCGCGAAGGATCCCAAGAAGGATCCGAAGGGCCCGAAGAAGAAGTGAGGCGGCGAGCGGTCCCGGCGGCCCTCCTCCTCGCGCTCACCCTCGGCGTCGGGGCCGCGCACGCCGAGCCCGCCGCCGACGAGCTAGAGCTCCGGCATCCGCCCAGCTCCTCCCGGTGGAAGATCATCGTGGCCGGGGTCGCCACGACGCTGGTCGCGTACGGCGGCGCGGCCGCCATGGGCGGCGCCTTCTCGGACGTCCCTGGACGCGACATGCTGTTCATCCCGGTGGCCGGCCCGTGGATCGCCCTCGGGGAGGGAGGCTGCGCGCCCGACGAGGAGACCACGAAGGGCCAAGGGGATTGTGAGGGGTGGCTCGCGGTTCGCGGGATCCTCTACGTGATCGACGGGCTCGTGCAGCTCGGCGGCCTCGGCATCACGGCGGAGGGCATCTTCATGACCACGGAGGCCGACGGGCCGGCCGAGCCCAAGAAGGCCCTCGTGATGCCCGCGCCGATCGTCAGCGAGCGGTCCATCGGGTTCGGCCTCGTCGGCGCGTTCTGAGGCACAAGTCCCCGCGCCCCACCTACCGACGCTCGACGGCTGCGCCGCGCAGGGTACCGATGCGCTCGATCGAGACCTCGACGGGGTCGTGGTACGCGAGCGCACGGCCGCGAGTCGCCGTCAGATCGAGCGCGAGCGGCCCGAGCCCGACGAGGTCGCCGGCTCGGAGCTCGACGTGGCTGCTGGCCAGCGCGACGGCCTCCTCCGGCGTGGCGCCCAGCTGGAGGAGCGATCCGGCGTCGAACCGCCGGCCTCCCACCGTGACCGAGACCGCCAGCGAGGCGACGTTCGGGAGCCCGGCGGGCGAGACGAGCGTTGGGCCGAGCTGCACGCGGAGCCCGCGGACCGTCGCGTGGGGCGGCGCGTCTCGCTCCGTACCTCTCGCGCACCACTCGATCAAGACGGCGAGCCCGAGGATGGCCGACCGGGCCGCCGGGACCGACGCGTCGCGGAGGTCGTCCCCGATCAGCACGCCGAGCCCCACCTCGAGGTCGGGGCGCCGCTCCCCTCTCGGCAGGTCGACCAGCGCGTCCTGCCCCGCGAGAGCCCTGGCCAGGCACAACCGGACCGCGGCAGGGGCCGGACGCCCGCGCAGGTCGACCTGGACGTACTGCGCGCGATCCGTGTCACAGGGCGCGAGGTGCGCCACCCCGTCGGCCGGGACCCGGGAGCTCGCCGGCCGCTTTCCCTGGAGCAGCGAGGCGTCGAGCTCGCGCAGGCCAGCGCAGCCCAGCGCGACGACGCGCGTGTGGAAGTCCCACGCGTCTCCCGGAACGGGGACCGCGGCTCCAAGGGCCTCCTCGAGAGCCTCGACGTCGTAGAGCACGCCGTCCCGCTCGAGCGCGACGCGGGGCCGGCTCTTCGACCTGACGGTGAAACGCGCGATCCGCACGCGGGTCGAGTCACATACCACCGATCGCCGCGGAACGCTCGCGGCACGGGCGCGTTGACACCCCCTCGCCGTCCTCCTAACTCGGAAGGGCACATTTGTTTCGCTCGGGCGAGCCGGGCGAGGTGTCGAGGCGGCCATGGGCAAGCGAACCAAGTACGTCTTCGTGACAGGCGGAGTGGTCTCTTCGATCGGCAAGGGCCTCGGCGCGGCGTCCGTCGGTGCGCTGATGGAGGCGCGCGGCCTGAAGGTCACGCACGTCAAGCTCGACCCCTACATCAACGTCGACCCCGGCACGATGTCGCCCTACCAGCACGGGGAGGTCTTCGTCACCGACGACGGCGCAGAGACGGATCTCGACCTCGGCCACTACGAGCGCTTCACCCGCGCTCGGATGACACGCCAGAACAACTTCACGACCGGCAGGATCTACGAGCGCGTCATCGAGAAGGAGCGACGCGGCGAGTACCTGGGCGCGACGGTGCAGGTCATCCCGCACGTCACCGACGAGATCAAGGCTCGCGTCCGCGCCGCCGCGGAGGGCGTCGACGTCGCCATCGTGGAGATCGGGGGCACGGTCGGCGACATCGAGTCGCTGCCCTTCCTCGAGGCCATCCGCCAGATGAAGGTGGAGCTCGGACATCAGAACGCGATCAGCGTCCACGTCACGCTGGTCCCCTTCATCGCGACCGCCGGCGAGCTCAAGACGAAGCCCACCCAGCACGCGGTCAAGGAGATGCGCGAGATCGGGATCCAGCCGGATCTGCTCCTCTGCCGGTGTGACCGCATGCTCTCTCGTGCGATGAAGGAGAAGATCGCCCTCTTCTCCAACGTCGCCGTCGACTGCGTGATCTCGGCGGTCGACGTCGCCTGCATCTACGAGCTGCCCCTCGCGCTGCACGCCGAGGGCGTGGACGAGAAGGTGTCGGAGCTGCTCAACATCTGGTGCCGCCAGCCCGACCTCGCCCCGTGGCAGCGCATCGTGGAGCGCTTCACGCGCCCCCAGCAGGGCGCCGTCAAGATCGGGGTGGTCGGGAAGTACGTGCACCTGAAGGACTCGTACAAGTCCCTTCACGAGGCGCTCGTTCACGGCGGGCTCGAGAACGACGTCCGGCTCGACCTCGAGTACATCGACTCGGAGCTGCTCCACCAGAAGGGCGCGGAGGAGTCGCTCGGCCAGCTCGACGCCATCCTCGTCCCCGGGGGCTTCGGGGATCGCGGGACGGAGGGGAAGATCGAGGCGATCCGATACGCGCGCGAGCACAAGATCCCGTTCTTCGGGATCTGCCTGGGGATGCAGCTCGCCGTCGTCGAGTACGCGCGCAACGTGTGCCAGATGGCCGGCGCCAACTCCGCGGAGTTCGCCCCCGACGCGCCCTACACCGTGATTGAGCTCATGCCGGACCAGCGCGGGGTCCTCGACAAGGGCGGCACCATGCGCCTCGGGGCCTACCCGTGCGTGCTCGAGAAGGGCAGCATCGCGGCGGCGGCCTACGGCGCCCAGCCCGCGACCATCCAGACGCAGAACGGGGCGGCCGTGATCAGCGAGCGGCACCGCCATCGGTTCGAGGTGTCCAACCGGTGGCGCGACCGCATCGCAGAGCAAGGCCTCGTGCTGTCGGGCCTCTCCCCGGACAAGCGCCTGGTGGAGATGATTGAGCTCAAGGATCATCCGTACTTCGTCGGCTGCCAGTTCCACCCGGAGTTCAAGAGCCGCCCGATGACGCCGCACCCGCTCTTCGTTCGCTTCGTCCAAGCCGCGCTCGAGCGCGCGCGACAGAAGGCGCGCGCCGAAGGAGAGAAGCCCGCAGGCGAGGCCGTGTCCGCCGCCGTGAACTGAGCTCCCGAGGGGGTCAGGCGCCGACGGGGACGGCGCCGAGGCCCGAGACGTCTCGCTTCTGCGTGAGCGCGGCGGCGCCGGCCAGCATGAGGCGCCGCGCCACCAGGCCCTTCAGGCCGGTCGCGAGCATCGCGACGAAATCCATGCCCAGATCGAAGTTGTCTTCCATGAGGTCCAGCAGGGCGTCGGCGGTGCCGCGCAGGTACGTGAGGTCGGTCTTCGCCACGGCCCTGTACCAGCGCGGCTTGTTGGCCAGGGACTCCACCCCGCCTGCGGCGGTCCCCGTCCCCAGCTCGAACGCTCTGCCGTCGGCCGCGGTGCACGCGAGGGTGCCGTCCACGATGAACACCGTGAACGTGGGGGCGTCGCCGATCGCGAACAGCTCCGTGCCGGCCGCGACCCTGTGCTCCGGCATCGCCTCGGTGAGCACCGAGAGCGCGTTCACGTTGGTCCGCTTGAAGACGCTCATGCTCCGCATGATGAGCACGCGCTCCACGAGGTCCAGCGGGCGCGAGGGGACCGCGATCGGCAGCGTCTCGGGCTTGATCGAGAGCGCCGCGGCCGGCAGCTCCTGCATCTCGTAGAGGAGCCGCTCGGCCGCGTACCGGAGCGTGGCGGAGAACAACGAGAAGTGGTCCTCCATGAGCTGGAGGAGGCGATCGCCGTTCAGCTCCAGGGTCCGCGTAGGGCGCGTCGCCACCGCCGCCCAGCTGCCCTCCGAGCGCGCGATGATGTCCAGAAAGCCGACGCTCTGCGGCGGGCTGATGGTCCCGGCCTGCACGTCGCCTTTGCGCAGCGCGAGCTCGCCCTCGACGAGGAGGTGGAGCGCCTCGACCGGCTCGCCGGCGCGCTGCACGACGTCTCCGGCGGCGAACTCCCGCTCGACCAGCGAGAGCGCGATGAGGTGGAGCACGCGAGGCGGGAGCTCCGCCGCGACGGGGATCGACCGCAGGTAGATCGCCCGCTCCGTCACGTCCACGAAGCTCCTGCTCCTAGCCATGGGCCCTCTCCGCGCCGGGGCTCGGGGTCGCGCGCACGCGTCGGGCGAAGGCCCCGTCCGCCCCGCCGGCCTCCGTCTCCAGACCGAGGCCCAGCTCGGCCGCGTGGCGCGCGGCGAGGACGGCGATCTCGTCGCCGCGCTCCGCCAGGTGGCGGAGGACGCCCGCGTAGCTCGGCGGGACCGCCGGCGCGAGGGCGCCCGCGCGCTCCAGCCGCGCCGTGTCGTCGAGGTCGTCGATGAGGAGGAGGAGGGGGTTCTTCAAGGGGGCCGTGACGACGTTCTCACAGAGCTCACGGCTCGAGGCGCGGGTCTTCGGGTCGCCGGCGCCGAGGCCCCGGTGGATCCTCTCGAAGTTCTCCCGAGGGTAGACGAGACCGAGCAGGATGAAGAGCCGGCCGATCGCGTAGCTGTGTTTGTCCTGCACGAGCACCTCGAGCAGCCTGCCGCTGGCGGTGGCCCTCCCGGCGTCGTCGCGCTGCCCCGCGAGCAGCGCGACGCGCACCCCGAGGAGCGCGAGCGCCTGCCGGATCGTCGACGTGGCGAGGTCGACCAGCTTGGGCCGGTCGAGCGGCAGGGTCGGGTCCTCCCGCACGAGCCGCTTGAGCGCCTTCAGGCAGCGGAACCGCACCACGCCATCCCCGCGCGCCAGAGCATGCTCGAGGAGGATCGGCGCGGCGGCGGCGGGATCGCACAGCTCGAGGACACGTGGGACACACCGGGCGACCGCGACGTCCGGGCTCCCGAGCAGCTCGTGCAGGCTCGGCGTGATGTCTGGTATCTGGGCGAGCGCGGTGCGGGCGGCGGGCCCGACCACGCGGAGGGGCAGGAGCCTCGCGAGCGCGGCGATCAGCGCAGGGCGACCCTCTTCGACCGCGCTGGCGAGCGCTCCGAGCGCTGACGCGAGCTCCAGCAGGGCGTCCTGGGAGCTCTCTCGCTCGGCGTGACGGAGGAGCACCGCGGCGAAGGCGGGGTGGGGATCCTCGGCCATCGCTCGGATGACCGCGGAGCGCACTGCGTCCGTGGGATCCTCCAGCGCTGCGGCGAGCGAGGTGGCGCCCTCCTCGTGGCTCAAGTGGCCTCGCGAGACCAGCGCTACCAGCGCCGTCGCGCGGACCTCGGGTCGCGGGTCGTCGAGCCGCTGGCGGAGGTAGGCCTCGTCGGGCGCGACCTTCGCGCGCGCCCGGAGGGCCGCCGCTCGCACCGCAGGGTCGGCGTGGGACAGCAGGCGCTCGGTGATGGGGACGAAGTCGTCGCGACCCTCCTCGGTGAGCAGCTCGAGCGCGCGGAGGACGATGGCGCGTGACGGGTGGTAGAGGATGAGCGCGGGGACCAGGCGGTGCCGCTTCTGCGCCGCCAAGAGATCCAGAGCCCCCAGCACCTCGGCGTCGCGCGGGCTGTTGAGCGCGGCGAAGAGGGCCTCCAAGGCGCCGAGGTCGAGGTCGGGGAGATCGACGTCCGCCTCGATGCGCCCTCGCTTCAGCCCCGCGCGAAACGTGTCTAGGTACGGCTTGCCCATTCGGAGCGCCAGGGCGAGCCACGCCGCGCCGAGAACGGCCACTCCGGCGGAGAACGCGGCGGTCCCACCCCCGAGGGCCGCGGTCGCAAGGATGGCCACCGACGCGAGGGCCTGACCCCCTCGCTGCGCGACGAGGTCGATGAAGGGCTTGGCCCTGCCCCGGGCCTGCTCGGAGAGCGGCAGGTAGAGCAGCTCGGTCGTCGTGCGGTGCACCGAGTGCCGGAGGGCCCCGTCGACGCCCTTGAGCACCACCGCGAAGGTGAGGGACGCCGCGACGAGCATGCCCCCGGCGCCGAGCACGAGGAGCCCGGGGAGCAGCGCGAGCGCGCGGTGCACGCCGAGCGCCCGGAGCAGCACGCTGACGAGGCCGAGCTGGACCACCAGCGCGATCCCGTTCAGCACCGTGTAGATCGTGGCGAACGTGGCGGCGAGCTGCTCCCGCGGGACCTCCCGGGAGACGACGAGCTTGAACAGGTAGTCGACGAACGTGAGGCACACCGTGGCGACGAGGACCAGGACGAGGATCTTGCGGAGGTACGGGTCGCCCACGACGGCGCGCGCGTCGTCGCC
>CAZBJI010000197.1:0-13934 GCA_964492175.1 uncultured Polyangiaceae bacterium
GCACGGCGCTCCTCTACGGCGACGGCGTCATCACGCCCGCGATCTCGGTGCTCTCCGCGATCGAGGGCCTCGAGGTGGCCACCACGACGCTCGAGCCGGTCGTGGTACCCCTCACCATCGCGGTGTTGGTCGCCCTCTTCGCCGTGCAGCGGCGGGGGACCGGCGGCGTCGGAGCCGTTTTCGGCCCGGTCACTCTCGTGTGGTTCCTGGCGATTGGCGCCGTCGCGGTCCCGCACGTCGTTGGCCGCCCGGACGTCCTCCGGGCGCTCGATCCCCGGTACGCCTTGTCGTTCTTCGCGGACAACGGCAAGCACGGGTTCCTCATCCTCGGGTCGGTGTTCCTCGTCGTTACGGGGGGCGAGGCGCTCTACGCCGACATGGGGCACTTCGGGCTGCTCCCGATCCGGCGGGCCTGGTTCACCGTCGTGTTTCCCGCGCTCCTCCTCAGCTACTTCGGACAGGGCGCGGTGCTGCTCGCAAACCCGGCGGCGGCGACGCGCCCGTTCTACGCGCTCGTGCCGACCTGGGGCCTCTACCCCATGGTGGTCCTCGCGACCGCCGCGACCGTCGTCGCGTCGCAAGCGCTGATTTCGGGCGCCTACTCCCTCACCCAGCAGGCGGTGCAGCTGGGCTTCTTCCCGCGGGTGACCATCGTCCACACCTCCCGCGAGGCGCAGGGGCAGATCTACGTCCCCTTCATCAACGGGGCGCTCCTCGTCGGGTGCGTCGCGTGCGTGCTGCTCTTCCGCACCTCCTCGGCGCTCGCCGCCGCGTACGGCATCGCCGTGACGGGCACCATGGGCATCACCACCGTCATTTACTTCAGCGTGGTCACGCGAACCTGGGGCGTGGCCCGTCGTCGCGCCCTCCCGCTCGTCCTCCTGTTCCTCTCGTTCGATCTCGCGTTCTTCGTGGCGAACGCGGCGAAGTTCGTCGATGGAGGGTGGTTCCCGGTCGCCGTCGGGGCCACGCTGCTCCTCGTCATGACCACGTGGCACAAGGGCAGAGGCCTCCTCTGGGACGCCCTCCGCGCCACGCTCGAGCCGCTGGATGGGTTCCTCGCGACGGTCGCGCGCTCGCGGCCGCTCCGGGTGCCGGGGACGGCCGTCTTCATGGCGTCCAACCCGAGGAGCGCGCCGCCCGCGCTCGTCCAGAACTTCAAGCACAACCAGGTCCTCCACGAGACGGTGGTGGTGCTCTCCGTCGAGAACCTCGATGTCCCCGAGGTGCCGCTCGACGAGCGCGTCACCGTCGAGCAACTCGGGCAAGGGTTCCACCGGGTCGCGCTCAGGTATGGCTTCATGGAAGATCCCAACGTGCCGGCGGGCCTGCGGGGCTGCGCCGCCCTCGGCGTCGACCTGGATCCGGAGACGGCCAGCTACTACCTGGGGCGCGAGACGCTGGTGGTGACTCGATCCCGGACGATGTCGGGGTGGCGCAAGCGTCTCTTCTCGTTCATCTCCCGGAACGCGCGCCCGGCGAGCTCTTACTTCGGCCTCCCGCCGAGCCGCGTGGTCGAGCTAGGGGCGCAGATCCCGCTCTGAGGGGCGCGCCCAGGCACCCACCCGGACCGGCCAGCGGGAGGCTCACCGAGGACGCGCTCGCCAAGCCCTGAGCGCGTCCGCCTGCTCGCGGCAAAAGCCATAGATCACGTGGTCGACGCTGTGGTCGTAGAGCCACTCGGCGTCCGACTCCGTGCCGATGACGGCGAAGCCCAGGCGCTCCGCCACGGCGCGCGACGCGGCGTTCTCCGCTGCGACGTGGACTTCCACCCGGAGCAGGTCGAGCGCGTCGAACCCGTGGAGGGTGAGCGCCCTCACGCACCTCGTCATGATCCCGCGCCCTTGCTCCGATCGCCCGAGCCAATAGCCCAGCCCCGTGGACCTGACGTCGTCGTCGATCCAGTTGTACCCGGCGACGCCGAGGATCCGCGCGTCCTCGAAGATGCCGAAGGGGACCAGCTCCTCGACCTGGGATCCGCGCAGGTGTTGCTCGAAGATGAAGGCGCGGCAGTCCTCCGCGCTGCGCGTCCCGTCGAGCCAGGGGAGCCAGGCGCGGAGGTGCTCGCGGCTCGCGTCCACCAGCGCGAAGAGCCGGGCCGCGTCGGCCTCCTCCAGCGAGCGGAGGACGAGCTCGTCGTCGACCCGGAGCTCCACGGGCGCGTCAGCCCTCGAAGACCTCGTCGACGATGCCGAGGCCGCGGTCGATGATCTCGAAGGCCTCCGCGATCTGGCTCGCGTCGATGGTGAGGGGCGGGTTGCACATCACGGTGCTCCACTGCAGCACGGTGAAGAGGCCTTCGTCCTTGAAGAACTTGCCGAGCTTCGCCATGACCGGGTGCGAGCCGGCGTAGGGCACCAGCCGCTCGCCCTTGCCGTTCTTCCTGAGCTCGATGAGGCCGAAGAGCCCGAGGTTCCGGTGCCCGCGGACCGACGGGTGCTTCTTCGCCATCCGCTCCATGTGGCCGCGCAGGACCTCGCCCATCTTCGCGGAGTTCTCGATGAGCTTCTCCTCTTCGAGCACGTCGATGACGGCGTTGGCCGCGGCCAGACACATCGGGTGCGCGTTGTAGGTGAGGCCGCCCCAGAACACGCTGTCCTGGAAGTGCTTGGCGATGCGATCCGAGACCCCCATGACCCCGAGGGGCATGTACGAGCTCGTGAGCCCCTTCGCCATCGTCACGATGTCCGGGACGATCCCGCCGTGCTCGAACGCGAAGCGCTTCCCCGTGCGGCCCCAGCCGCACATCACCTCGTCGCAGACGAGGAGGATGCCGTACTTCTCCAGCAGGGCCTTGAGGCCCTTCAGGTAGCCCTTCGGCGGCGGCAAGATCCCGTTCGTACCGGTCACGGTCTCGATGAACATCGCGGCGATCGTGTGGGGACCCTCGTACTGGATGACCTCCTCCAGGTATCCGAGGTTGTTCGCGACGATCTCCTCGTCGGTGGCGCCGAAGGAGTAGTCGTACGGCGTCGGGTCCATCACGCGCACCACGCCGGCCATGCCGGGCTCGTTGGGCCAGCGGCGCGGATCCCCGGTGAGGCTCATCACGCCGTGCGTCGCGCCGTGGTAGCTCCGGTAGCGGACCAAGATCTTGTGCCGCCCCGAGAAGAGCCGCGCGGCCTTGATCGCGTTCTCGTTCGCCTCGGCCCCGCCGAGCGTATAGAAGAACGTGTTGATGTCGCCCGGGACGAGCGCCGCGAGCCGCCGCGAAAGGACGGCGCGGATCTCCGTGGCCATCCCCGGGTAGGCGTAGGCGAGGGTGGCCGCCTGGTCCTGGATGGCCTTGATCACCTTGGGGTGGCCGTGGCCGATGTTGACGCTCATCAGCTGGCTGTTCCAGTCGATGAAGCGCTTCCCCTCGGGGGTGTAGAAGTAGATCCCCTCGGCCCGCGCGACCGGGATGGGGTCCACCTTGCCCGTGGCGGACCACGAGAACAGGCTGTGCTTGGTGCACAGCGCGATCATCTCTTCCGACGTCATCATGGGGGCGACCTCGATCAGCTCATCCAGGTGGCGTCCTTCTGGAGCGCCCACTTGCTGGTGATCTTGCGCTGCCGCGTCCAGAACCGGTAGCCGTCCCACCCGGTCATGTTGCCGTGGCCGAACGCGCTGTCGTTCCAGCCGCCGAAGCCGAACGGCTCACGCGGCACGGGGACGCCGATGTTGACCCCGCACATGCCGGCGTCGACGCTCTCCATCACGCGCCGGGCGATGTCGCCGCTCGTCGTGTAGACGCTCGACGCGTTGCCGTAGGGGTTCCCGTTCTCGATCTCGATCGCCTTCTCGATGTTGGGGACGCGGACGACGCTGAGGACTGGGCCGAAGATCTCCTCGCGCGCGGCGGGCATCTCCGCGCTCACCCCCTCGAGGATGGTGGGGCCGACCCAGAAGCCGGTGTCCGTGCCCTTGGCGGACCGCCCGTCGAGCGTGACCTTGGCGCCCGCCTTCTCCGCCGAGTCGATGTAGCTCCGGATGCGGGCGACGCTCGCCGCGTTGGTGATCGGACCCATGTCCTTGCCGGTCACGAGCTTGGCGGCGCGGGCACGGATGGCGTCGAGGATGTGGTCGACGTCGCCCACCGCGAGCAGGACGCTCGCGGCCATGCAGCGCTGCCCGGCGCAGCCCGTGAAGGACGCGACGACGTTCTCCGCCGTGAGCTCGACGTCGGCGTCCGGCACGACGATGAGGTGGTTCTTGGCGCCGCCGAGGCAGAGCGCGCGCTTGCCCTCGGTGGAGGCCCGGCCGTAGACGGCCTTCGCCACCTTGGTGGAGCCCACGAAGCCGAGCGCCTTGATGTCGGGGTGGTCGCAGAGCGCCTCCACGACGTCCTTGCCGCCCTGGACGATGTTGAACACGCCCTTCGGCAGCCCCGCCTCGCGCAGGAGCTCGGCGAGACGCATCGAGGTGAGCGGCACTTGCTCGCTCGGCTTCAGGATGAACGAGTTCCCGCCCACGAGCGCCTGCGGCATCATCCAGAGCGGGACCATGATCGGGAAGTTGAACGGGGTCACGCCCGCGACGACGCCGAGCGGCTGATAGACGACCTCACAGGCGACCCCGCGGCTCACCTCGAGCTGGTTGCCGGCGGCGAGGTTCGGCAGGGCGCAGCCGTACTCCACGCACTCGATGCCCTTCTCCACCTCGGCCTTGGCCTCCGGGAAGATCTTGCCGTTCTCGTGGCAGACCAGCCACGCGAGCTCCTCGATGTTCTTCGTCATGAGCTCGCGCAGCTTGTAGAGCACGTGGGCGCGCTCGCGGATGGGCCACTCGCGCCACTCCGCGAACGCGGTGAGGCCCGAAGCCACCGCGGCGTCCACGTCCTCACGGGCGCTGAGCACGACCTTGCTCATCGGCTTGCCCCAGCGGGGGTTCAGCACCTCGAGCGTGGCCTTGGAGGACTTGGGATCGACCCATGCGCCGGCGATGTAGTTTCGGGCCGGGACGAACTCGGTGAAGTCGTAGGTCTTGGCGGAAAACGCGGGGATCATGCTGCTGCCTCCGTGGCTCACATGCTCTTCATGTGAAGCATGCCCTTTCGCACGAACTCGCGTGCGAACCAAGGCCACCGGCGCGGAAGCTTCGCGCGCGGGCGCGGAGCCACCGCTCGGAGCGGGCGTTCACCTCGGCAGGGGGCGGGCGCGCTGGACGGCGGTGGGCTCGGCCAACCGGTTGCGGGTGGCCTGCGCATCCCAGTACGTCGGGAAGCAGGGCCGATCCACCCACCGGCCCCGGCCCTTCTCCGTCTTCAGCTGGTCCTTCTCCCAGACGACCGCGCCCCGGGACAGCGTGACCGCGGCGTTCCCCGTGACGGTCATGCCTTCGTAGATGTTGAAGTCGATGTTCTGGTGGTGCGTCTTGGCCGAGATGGTGCGCGTCTTGTCAGGGTCCCACACGACCACGTCCGCGTCGGACCCGGGCGCGATGGTGCCCTTCTTCGGGTAGACGTTGAAGATCTTCGCCGCGTTTGCGCTCGTGACCGCGACGAACTCGCTCGGCGTGAGCCGGCCGGTGCGGACGCCGTGGTGCCACAGCACCCCCATCCGGTCCTCCACGCCGTTCGTGCCGTTCGGGATCTTGCGGAAGTCGTCGAGCCCGGCCTGCTTCTGCGGCGTGCAGAAGCAGCAGTGGTCGGTGGCCGTGGTCTGGAGCATGCCGGACTGCAGCCCGCGCCAGAGCGCGGCCTGGTGCTCCTTGGACCGAAACGGCGGGCTCATGACGTGGTGCGCCGCCTTGTTCCAGTCCGGGTCGCGGTAGACCGACTCGTCGATCACGAGGTGCTGGGAGAGGACCTCGGCGAAGACCCGCTGGCCCTCCAGCCGAGCGCGCGTCACCGCCTCGAGCGCGTCGATGCAGGAGGTGTGCACGAGGTAGAGCGGGACGCCGAGCACCTCGGCGATGCGGATGGCCCGGTTCGCGGCCTCGCCCTCCACCTCGGGCGGGCGCGAGAGCGGGTGGCCCTCGGGCCCCGTGATTCCGCGCTCGAAGATCTCCTTCTGGAGCCGGAACACGAGCTCGCCGTTCTCCGCGTGGACCGTGCACAGCGCGCCGAGCTCGCGCGCGCGGGAGAAGCTCGAGACGAGCACCTCGTCGTCACACATGATGGCGTTCTTGTAGGCCATGAAGTGCTTGAAGCTGTTGACCCCGTGCTCCTTCGTGAGCGTGCCCATGTCGGCGTGGACGGTGTCGTCCCACCAGGTGATCGCGACGTGGAACGTGTAGTCGGTCGCTGCCTTCTCTGCCCAGCCGCGCCACTGCTGGAACGCGTCGAGGATGCGCTGCTTGGGGTTGGGGATGACGAAGTCGATGATCGTCGTCGTGCCGCCCGCGGCGGCGGCGCTCGTGCCCGTGAAGAAGTCCTCGCTCGCGACGGTGCCCATGAACGGAAGCTCCATGTGCGTGTGGGGATCGATGCCGCCCGGCAGGACGTACGCGCCGCTCGCGTCCACGACGCGCGCTCCGGCGGGCGCGTCTACGTCCTTGGCCACGGCGCTCACGGTCTCGCCCACGATCAGCACGTCGGCCCGGCGCTCCCCCTCGGCCGTGACGACGGTTCCTCCGCGAATTACGACTGCAGCCATCGGTCCACCTCTCGACCGGGTCTACCCGATCGGCGCGCGCGCGAACAGGTCGGTCGGCCGCGGGTCCCGGAGCGCTTTGCCGAGGCGGGCGTCGTCGGGTCGGCGCTCCGGCCTCACCCCTCTTTTCGCAGCCGCTCCATCTCGTCCTCGAGCCGCTCGGCGAGGGCGGGATCGCTCTTCTGGCGCCGGCGCCAGACCCGGTCGAGGCGCAGCAGATCGGCGCGCGCGATCTGGAGCTCCTCGAGCTCGTTCGCGAGCCGGCCGGTCTCGCGCGCGACCTGGAGACGCGCGTAGACCGCCTCGTCCACGGGGCGCCCGCGGAGCGCGTCCTGCGCGGCGACGAAGGCGTCGTCGTAGCGGTCGAGGATGTCCGTCTGGCCCGAGCGCGACCCCTCGTCGATGGCCTTCAGGTGTTCGCGCTCGATCCTCGCCCACGTCGCGTCGACCAGGCGGTGCTTGTCGAGCACGAGCGTCTTGTCGGCGCCCTTGTGGCTGAGCTCGGCGCGGACGGCGGCGCACTCCTCGAGGGTCAGCTCGTCGCGGAGCGGAGGGGGCGGCGGCGCCTCTTCCACGGGCTCGGGGGCGGCTGCGGGGGGGGGCGTGCTGTCCGTGCGCGGGGCGTCCTCCGGCGCGCCGCCGAGGCGTCCTCCCTCCTCGGGCGCGGAGGAGAGGGCCGCGCCCTGCGGCTTGAGCGCGGCGATCGAGATCGCGAGCGGGCGCTTCGGCGAGGAGCGCGGCGCCGCCGGCTCCGGCGGAGCCGGCGCGGGCTTCGGCGGGACGGCCGGAGGGATCGTGGGCCCGATGTCGGGCAACGGGCCCGGCGAGCCCTTGGGCGCCAGCCGGGGCTCGACGCGGGGGGGCGGGGGCTCGGGGTGTGGGATCGGGGCTTGCGGAGGGCTGACGCCGACCCCGGAGCGCGCCGCGGCGCCTCCGGCCCATGCGGCGGCTCCGGGGTCGAGGCCGCCGCGGTCGGCGCCGCGATCGGGAAACGGGAGCGAGGCGTCGGTGTCCGGGCCGGGCGGAAGCGTCTCGCGCACGACCTCCATCGTCTCTTGGCGTTGCAGTCCGGGCGTGTCTCCGAGCACGTGGGTGTCCCACTGGTCGGCTGGGCCCTGGTCCGACTGGAAGGGCAGCGCGGCCTGATCGTCCTGCAGCAGGATCTCGGCGGTGATCGCGCGCTCTCGCGGGGGAGGCGGGGGCGGGTAGCTGTCTCGTAGGGGCGCGGTCACGTCGTCTCGGACGCTCTGGGGAGGATCCGCGTAGGCCTGGCCGAGCTCCTGGCGTGGCCACGAGGCGGGGCCCGAGGCGCTCGAAGAGAGCGGAGGGCGACCCGCGAAAGGCAGGCCCGTCGGCGCCGCCATGACGGCGCCTTGCTGCGTGACGAGCATGTTCCCGGGCGGCGCCGGCGCCGGAACGGGCGGGGGCGCACGATCGAGCTCGGCGTGGACGTGCAGCGGCACGTCCGGCCGCTCGATCTCCCCCATCGCGCGGAACACCAACATCGCGATCTCCCGGTCGCCGTCGACCCAGATCGTGTCGCAGCGGCCGCGCAGGTCGAGCCGCCGCCCCGTGGCGGTGTCCGTGGCGACGAAGGAGGGCGTGACGATCGGGAGCCGCGACGTGAAGACCGGCTCGCGCGGGTGCAGGTTCTCGAGGACGAGCGCGGACCCGGCGGGGACGTCGCCGAGCTGCTGATCGGCGGGCGCCATGTTGAAGAACGCGAAGTTCAGCCCCTCCGGGACGGGACCGGCCCGCTGGCCCATCTCGTGGGCCGCCACCCACTGCGCGGGCCCCTGCGCGAGGAGGTTGCGGCGCGCCGGCGCGGTTGCGGCCACCGGGCCGAGGACCGCGCTGTAGGAGCCCGCGGCGGGCTCGAAGTTCGGGAGCGCCAAGCGACCCTCGATCGGGATGGCGGCCGGATCGAGCCCCACGGGGTTCTCGGCGGATCGCAGCGCCCGCTCGGGCACGAGGAGCATCCGCGAGAAAGTGCGCGGAGGGCTCGACCCCCAGCGCGCGCCGTCGCGGAGCCAGAGGCGATCGCCCGTCACGCTGATCGCCTTCGCGAAGTCTCCGAGCCTCACGCGAAGGAGGAGCCGATCGACGTCCGCACCGGGCGGCGCGTACGCGTGCCCCACGACGACCACGTCCACGCGCGGCTTGTAGGGAGCGAGCAGGTTGGCGCGCCCGATGGAGGCCTGGGACTCGTCGTGGAAGGGCTCGAGGCCGGTGGGATCGATCCACGCCGCCTCGCGCCCGTGCGCGAGCCGAACCGCGGCGACGGCGACGGCGGTCACTGCGAACCGCCCCATCTGCGGCTCCCACACGAAGGACGAAACGAGCAAGGGTGAGCTGATGGGCTCCAAGGCAGCCAAGGAGCATACACGAGGGCGCGAAGCGCGGCGGTCCAGGTGATACCTTCCGGCGCGATGTCGAAGCACGTCCTCGTGGCCGACGATGAGGCCCGCATCCGGGAGGTCGCGAGCTACGCCCTCACGCGGGAGGGCTACCGCGTGAGCGAGGTGAAGGACGGCGCCGCCGCGCTCTCGCTCGTCGAGCGCGGCGGGCTCGACGCCGTCGTGCTGGACGTGATGCTCCCGGAGCTCGACGGCCTCGAGGTGTGCCGGCGCGTCCGCTCCGGGACGGGCCCCGCGGCGCGCACGCCGATCCTCTTCCTGTCGGCGCGCGCCGAGGAGATCGACCGCATCGTGGGGCTCGAGCTCGGCGGCGACGACTACCTGGTGAAGCCCTTCTCGCCGCGGGAGCTCGTCGCGCGCGTCCGCGCCCTCCTCCGCCGCGCCGAGCCCGCCCCCGCGGAGGACGCGGCGAAGGGCGCGCGCGTCACCCACGGGCCGGTGGAGATCGACCTGGAGCGGCACGAGGTCCGGTGCCGCGGCGCCGTCATCGCGCTCACACCCACCGAGCAAGGCGTGCTGCACGCGCTGCTCGAGCGGCCGGGCGTCGTGCTGTCCCGCGGCCAGCTCATGCAGCGGGCCTACCGCTACGACAACCTCATCACCGAGCGCACGATCGACACCCACGTGCGGCGCATTCGGGCGAAGTTCCGCTCCCACGGCGTCGACCCCATCACCACGGTGCACGGCGTCGGGTACAAGGCCTCGGAGGCCTGAGGGATGCCTTGGATCGAGCTCTACCCGAAGGGCAGGTGGAAGCTCTTCGATCTGGTCGGGCGCATCGGCGTCCGGCTCCTCATCGTGAACGTCCTCGTCCTGCTGGTGCCGATCGGCGGGCTCGAGTTCGCGCGCATCTACGAGCGGCAGCTCCTGGTCTCGCTCGAGCGGGACATGAAGAACCAGGCCGTCCTCACCGCGGAGCACGTGGAGGCGGCGCTGGCCGCCGGTCAGCCGCTCGACGTGGCCGCGGGGACGGAGGAGCGGATCCTCGTGCGCGCGGCGCGCGCGACGCGCACACGCGTCCGGCTCCTGGACGCGTCTGGCGCCCTCGTCGCCGACTCGCACCGGGACGGCCCCCCCGAGGGCGTCGAGCCCGAGCCGCCGAGCGTCATCGTCCCGGACCTCGACGGGCGCCGGACCCGCGCCGACGTGGGCCCGCGGTGGCCGAACGTCCCCGACCGCCCGGAGGTGGTGGGCGCGCTCGGGGGCGCTCCGTCGGCGATGACGCGGGTGCGAGGGCGCGCGCCCGCCGTCCTCCTGTTCCTCGCCGAGCCCATCCGCCACGAGGGCGCGGTCGCGGGCGTCGTCTACGTGACGCGCTCGACGCAGCCGGTGCTCGTCGAGCTCTACCGGATCCGCAGCGCGCTGCTCGAGCTGCTCGCCATCGCGTTCGGGGTGACGGCGGGCATCACCCTCGTCCTCGCGTGGAGCATCACGCGGCCCATCGTCCGGCTGTCCGCCGCGGCCCGCCGCGTCGCGGCGGGGGAGCTCTCCGTGCCGATCCCGGTCAGCGGCAGCGGCGAGGTGCGCGACCTCGGCGTCGCGTTCGCCGCGATGAAGGAGCAGCTCGTCGAGCGCCTCCGGTTCGCGAGCGAGTTCTCCGCGGACGTTGCGCACGAGCTCAAGAGCCCGCTCACGTCCATCCGCGGCGCGGCGGAGCTCCTCGGGGAAGGGGCGTTCGACGACGCGTCGGCGCGGGAGCGCTTCCTCGAGAACATCCGGCTCGACGTCGAGCGGCTCGACCAGCTGGTGTCGCGCCTCCTCTTGCTCGGGCGCATCGAGGCCTCGAGCCTGCCGATGGAGTCGCTCGACCTCGCGGAGCTCGCGCGGCGGGTGGCCGTGCGGGTGGAGACCCCGGAGCTCCGCGTCGTGGTCCGCGCCCCCGAGGAGGGCGTCCCCGTGTGGGGCCGACCGGCGGACCTCGAGACCGCGCTCCTCAACTTGGTCGAGAACGCCGCCCGCTTCGCTCCTCCCGGCACGGACGTCGTCGTGGAGCTCGAGCCGTCGGGCCAATCGGGTGGGATCGTGCGGGTCATCGACCGCGGCGGGGCGATCTCCGAGGCGAACCAGGCCAAGGTGTTCGACCGGTTCTTCACGACGGAGGGCGAGCGCGGCGGCACCGGGCTCGGGCTGTCCATCGTGAGGTCGGTCGCTGCCGCGCACGGCGGGGAGGTGCGCTGCGAGAGCGCGCCGGACGCCGGCACCACCTTCACGCTCACCCTCGGCGGCGGGCCGCCGCCGCGGACACCCACGCGGCCTCGGTCGAGCGGGTGACGGGAGATCCGCGCCGATCCGAGGGCGGGCAGGTGCCGGAATCGAGACGGGGCGCTTTCCCCTTTCCTCCGCGCGAGAAGCGGCACAAAGGCTGGGGCGTGGGCCGCGTCGCGGCCCGCCCTTGCCCCTCGAGAGGTCCCATGCGTCGCTTCCTCGCTGCCTGTGCCGTCTGTGTCGTGGTCTTGCCTGCGGCTTGTCGTGACGAGACCGAGGGCTCCGGCGGGAGCGGAGGCAGCGGGGGTGACACCACGTCCAGCTCGACCAAGACGGCGACGGCGACCGGCACCACGGTCACCTCGTCGGCGACCACGACCGCGACCACGACCACCGCGACGACGACGACGACCACGACGGCCACGACGACCGCGACGACGACGTCGGCTTCGACGACGTCCGGGATGGGCGGCGGGGGCGGCGGCCCCGGCGGGGAGGACTGCATCGACGGCGTGGACAACGACGGCGACATGGACGTCGACTGCGCCGACCTCGACTGCGATCTGGCGCCGGTGTGCGGCACCCTGGTGATCAACGAGGTCGACTACGACCAGCCTGGCGCCGACGATTTCGAGTTCATCGAGATCTACAACGCCGGGCTCGGCCCGGTGGATCTCACGGGCGTCCAGCTGACGCTCGTGAACGGCAGCAACGGCACGGTGTACGACACGATCGATCTGACCGGCACGCTGGCGGCGGACGGCTACCTCGTGGTGGCGGACGCCGGCGTGGTCGTCGATCCGCAGGCCACGGTGGTGGCGCTCCCGGGGAGCATCCAGAACGGCGCCCCCGACGGCGTCGCGCTCTACGACACGACCTACCAGGTGCTGCTCGATGCGCTCTCCTACGAGGGCGCCGTCAGCAACGCGATGATCGACGGGCTCACGTTCGACCTGGTCGAGACGACCGCGACGAGCGCCGTGGACACCGATCCGGCCGCGTCGCTGTCGCTCATCCGCTTCCCGAACGGCACGGACACGAACGACGCTTCGGCGGACTGGACGACCACGACGCAGCTGACGCCGGGGGCGGCCAACGCGGCGGGCGTCGTGCCCGAGGTCTGCGACAACGGGACCGACGACGACGGCGACCTGCTCGCCGACTGCGAGGACACGGACTGCGCGGCCCAGAGCTGCGGGCCGAACGGGCTCGTCTGCATCGGCACCACGTGTGACTGCATGGGCGGGACCACCGAGAACGCGTGCAGCGACGCGAATGACAACGACTGCGACGGGCTCGTCGACTGCGCCGACGCGGACTGCGGCGGCGCGCCGTCGTGCGCCGAGGACTGCACCGACGGCGTGGACAACAACGGCGACCTGCTGGCCGACTGCGCCGACCCGCTCTGCGATCTTCAGAGCTGCGGTCCGAACGGCCTCACCTGCCTTCTCGGGACGTGCACCTGCCCCGGGGGGTCGCTGCCGGAGGCCAACTGCTCGGACGGCGTGGACGATGACTGCGACGGCCAGACCGACTGCGCCGACTCGGACTGCGCGCTGGCGTGCACGCCGCCGAACCTCTACTTCAGCGAGTACGTGGAGGGCACGTCCAACCGCAAGGCGCTCGAGATCTTCAACGCGGGCCTCACCTCCGTGGACCTGTCGGTCTGCACGCTCGAGCGGTACTCCAACGGCGGCACCACGCCGACCAACATCGCCTTGACCGGGACGGTGGCCGGCGGCGACGTCTTCGTCATCTGCAACTCGAGCGGCGTGCAGCCCGGCGACGCGATGGGGATCCCGGCCGCCTCGTGCGACGCGACGAGCTCGGCGCTGAACCACAACGGCGACGACGGCTACGCGCTGGTCTGCAACGGGACGCTGCTGGACTTCTTCGGTCAGCTCGGGGTCGACCCCGGCGCCGAGTGGGGCACGGGGCTCACGAGCACGGCGGACAACACGCTCCGGCGCCTCTGCTCCGTCACGGCCGGGGACACCAACAGCGGGGACGCCTTCGATCCCGCCGCGGAGTGGCTCGGCTTCGCCACCGACACGTTCGACGGGCTGGGCGCCCGGCTCTGTCCGGGGAACCCCTGAGGAGTTCTGCTTGACACGCCTGCCGGTAGGACTAGGTTGCCGCCTCGCTCGCCGTCCCCGCGGCGGGCGAAGCGGCGGTCCAGCGATCCGTCAGGGCTCCCGGCCGGGGGCCGTCGGATCACCCGGCGCTCGTCTCCTTGGGGGATCGTCTAATGGCAGGACGCAAGACTCTGACTCTTGCTATCAAGGTTCGAATCCTTGTCCCCCAGCCAGCCGTCTCGGGGCTTGACCCCCGGGCCGGTCGATAGAACGCTTCAGCTGTCGTTTCGGGTCCCATCGTCTAGCGGTTAGGACATCGGCCTCTCACGCCGGTAACGCGGGTTCGATTCCCGCTGGGATCGCCACTGTCTTCTCCGAAGACCAGGCCAGCGCTCATCGGGCCTGGCCTGGACTCCGTCCAGCCGAGCTGGACTCCGTCCACGCGGCTCGATTCCCGCTGGGATCGCCACTGTCTTCTCCGAAGACCAGGCCAGCGCTCATCGGGCCTGGCCTGGACTCCGTCCAGCCGAGCTGGACTCCGTCCACGCGGCTCGATTCCCGCTGGGATCGCCACTGTCTTCTCCGAAGACCAGGCCAGCGCTCATCGGGCCTGGCCTGGACTCCGTCCAGCCGAGCTGGACTCCGTCCACGCGGCTCGA
>CAZBJI010000198.1:0-13896 GCA_964492175.1 uncultured Polyangiaceae bacterium
CCCGCCGCCGCTATCATCTGCGTCGACTCCTCGCGGGACCGCACCCCGGCCATCGCGGCGCGCCTGGGGGCCCGGGTGCTCCGCCTGGTGCCCCCGCGCGGGCACGGCCCTGCCATGGAGCTATTGATGTACGAGGCGGCGAAGCAGTCGGAGGCGCTGCTCTACCTCGACTGCGACTTCACCTACCCGCCCGAGTACCTCGCCGTCGTCCGGCGGCTGCTCGAGGAGGAGGCGGCCGACGTCGTGAACTGCGCGCGGACCCGGACGCGCCCCCACGCCATGCCCCTGCCGAACTTCCTCGCGAACCGGGCCTTCGCGGCGCTCGCGCACGCGCTGCACGGTGTCCCGACCGTGGACGTCCACAGCGGCATGCGGGGCTACCGCGCGAGCGTGATCCGCGCGTTCGACTTCGACGGGGAGGGCGACGCGCTCCCCATCGACACGCTGCTCTGGCCGGCCAAGCTCGGCTTCCGCGTGGTGGAGCTGCCGATCGCGTACGACGAGCGCGAGGGGACGTCGAAGCTCCGAAAGCTCGCCGGGACGGTGTGGACCTTCGCGCGTCTCGGCCGGTCGCTCCGGGTCGGCCGCCGCGGCGCCCCGGCCTACGACGTCCGGTAGCCGGCAGCCGGCACCCGGCGCGCGGCGCGGCTACGCGAGGGCGCTCTCGTTGCCCGAGTCGAGCGTGAAGACGCAGGAGGATCGCGTCAGCCGGACCCACCGCTGCGCGGAGGCGAGGTCGCGATCGCCCGACATCCCCATGATGTCGAGATCGCTCTGGGGAGCCCGACCGACCGCCTCCTCGACGGTCCCGACGAGGACGATCGTCGTGGCCTCCTTGGGGATGCGGCAGAGATCCCGGAGCGAGGCGAGGAAGCCCTCGGTCCTCGCTCGGTCGGCCTCCGAGGCAACCACGCTGATCAGGTTGAGCTCCGCCTTCCACGAGGTCGCGAGGCGGTACGCCATGAGCACGCCCATGTTCATGTTGCCCCGGGAGAGCGCGCTGGCGACGTCGGCGTCGGGCTCGTCAGGCGGGCGTATCCAGAGGTTTATCACCGCCGCCCGCCCGAGGCCGGCCTTCTCGTGCATGGCGAGGACCATCACGCCGAGCCCGCACCGGCACGCCTCGGTGAGCAGGTCCCGCAGCTCGGCGTGCTTCGCAGGATCCGAGGGGAGCCCGAGGAGGAGGACGTTGGGCCGGAAGAAGGCGCTCTGAAGCGCCTGGATGCCCGTGAGCGTGCCCGCCGAGAAGCCCGAGGCCGTGAGGACCGACCACGTCGCGAACACGCGTTGCTTGCGCAGCGAGAGGCCGAGGTTCGCGATGCGCGGGGTGAGATCCGCCTGCGTGACCTCGTCGGCGATCCCGAGGAGCT
This sequence comes from uncultured Polyangiaceae bacterium, assembly GCA_964492175.1. Taxonomy (GTDB): domain Bacteria; phylum Myxococcota_A; class Polyangia; order Polyangiales; family Polyangiaceae; genus Xiheicaenibacterium. Next base: position 1,371 of record CAZBJI010000198.1, read on the forward strand.
TGACGGTGCCGGAGGGTCTGCAGAGCTCGACCACCATCCGGAACTCTCCGCGCAGCTCGGCGCCGTCGATCACCGGGATGAGGAAGTTCGGCTTCCACGCGCGCGTGCCGGCGATGTCGAGCTCCGTCACGCGGGTCGCCGCCCACTCGGCGAGGGCGACGAAGATACCGCTGCGCACGTCTCCTTGCCGACGCCCGATCCGGCGCCTCAGGATCCAGAAGTAGAGGGAGAGCACCATCCCCCACGCGACCAGGCTGAACGTCGGGTTGACGATGAACATCGCGAAGAGGCAGCCCAGGGTGCCCAGGAGGGGCACCACGCGCGGCAGCCGGAGCGTCGGACGGAAGCTCGCGAGCTCGAGGCTGGACTCCACGAAGGTGACCAGGTTGATCACGGCGTAGGTGATCAAGAAGAACATCGAGATCAGCGGGGCGATCGCGTTCAGGTTCCGGAGCAAGAGCGCGAGCAGGACGATGGCGCCCGTGAGGAGCATCGCGGCCCTCGGCTCGCCGCTCTGGCTGAGCGTCGCGAAGCGCGGCCCCCCGGGGATGAGCCCGTCGCTCGCGAGCGCGAAGAGGATGCGCGGCGCGCCGACCAGCGAGGCGAGCGCCGAAGAGAACGTCGCCCCCAGCAGGCCCGCGACGACGAGCGGGCCGAACATGGACCGATCGATCATGACGGTGTAGCTCGCCGTCAGGTCCTCGGGAGACGCCGCCTTGGCGGACCAGATCACCAGGCCGACGTAGACGACCGAGCTGACCATGATCGCCGCGAGCGTCCCGGTGGGGATGCTCCGCCGCGGGTTCTCGAGCTCGCCGCTCATGTTGGCGCCCGCCATGATGCCCGTGGCCGCTGGGAAGAAGACGGCGAACACCACCCAGAAGGTTGCGCCCGAGAAATCGTTCTCGGGCGCGCCACGGAAGTCCCCCCACCAGACGAGCGGCTGGTCCGAGGTCCAGACGTCGAGGTTGCCGAAGACCACCACCAGCGACGCCGCGATGACCAACATCACCGCGTACTGCAGGCGGAATGCGAGGCCGGCGCTCACGAACGCGACGCCGAAGACGACGAAGAACGTCGCGAAGTCGACGAGCATCGCGGGGTGATCGGGGAACACCCAGTTCCACCCCTCGCGAAAGCCGAAGATGTACATCGCGACGGCGAGCGCCTGCGAGAGGTAGAGGGGAACACCGACGCTCCCCCCGATCTCGAGGCCGAGGGACTGCGCGATGATCGCGTACGGCCCGCCTGCGCCGAGGCGCGTGTTGCTCGCGATCGACGAGAGCGACAGGCCCGTCGCGGTCGTGATGCCGATGGCGAGCATGACCACGAGCCCCCCGCCCAGCACTCCGCCATTGCCCACCACCCAGGGCAGGCGCAAGTACATGATCACGCCGAGGATCGTGAGCAGCGTGGGGGTGAAGACGCCGCCGAACGTGCCGTAGAGCTTGCGGGACACGGCCGGCGCGCGGCCGCCCGTGGCTGGCCGCTCGGGCGTCTCCTCGTTGCGTGCCGGCTCCTCCATGGTCGCGCGCGCCCCGGCCGACCCTGGCCGGCTCGGCGTGTGAGCGTCGACCCTACGCCCGGCGCTCGGGGTGAGGCAAGCGAAGTCGCCGCCGCCCGCGGGTCGTTCGGGCGAGCCTCACCGTCGCGCGTGGCCTACACTCCGGCCCGTGAGGCTCCTCGTCCTCGCCGCCGTCGCCCTCCTCGTCGTCACCGCCACGCCCTCGCCGGCCTCTGCCGCAGAGGTCGTCACCGTCGGCACCGTAGCCCCGAAGCAGAGCGTCTGGGGCCGGGTCTTTTCGGTCTGGGAGGCCGCGGTCAAGAAGAAGAGCGAGGGGCGCCTCGAGGTGCGCGTCTTCTACAACGGGCTCCAGGGTGACGACGGCGCGATGATCGCCAAGATTCGCGCCGGGCAGCTCGACGCCGCGGCGGTGAGCGCCGTCGGTCTCGGCAAGGTGCACAAGCCGATCCTCGCGCTCCAGCTCCCGGGTCTGTTCCGGAGCTGGGAGGCCCTGGATCGAGCCCGCGCCGCGCTGAAGGACGAGCTCGAGGCAGGCGCGGCGAAGGAGGGGTTCGTGATCGGCTGGGGGGACATCGGCAAGCTCCGCCCGATGTCGAAGGGCTTCGCGGTGCGGCGCCCAGGGGACCTCTCGGGCAGGAAGGTCCTGAGCTGGCGGAACGACGTGATCGGACCCACCGTCTTCCAGATGCTGCCGAACGTGACGGTCGTCCCCCTGAGCGCGATGGAGGTGCTGCCGACGCTCAAGGCCAAGGGCGTCGACTCGCTCAGCGCGCCGGCGCTCGCGGCCGAGCAGCTCCAGTGGACGCCGCACCTCTCGCACGTCGGAGCGGACTCGAGCGTGATGGCGATCGGCGGGATGGCCTGGTCGAAGAAGCGCCTCGACGCGCTCCCCGGGGACCTGCGCACGATGCTCGAGGAGACGGGCAAGGTCGCGCAGACGGCGCTCAGGACCAAGATCCGCGCCGAGGACGACGCGGCGTTCGCGCGTCTGGCGGAGAAGATGACCGTGGTCAAGCTCACGGACGACGAGCGCGAGGCGTGGCGCCCCATCTTCGAGAAGGCCATCGCGCGGCTCAAGCAAGGCACGTTCGATCCGAAGCTCGTCGACCGACTCATCGAGCTCTCCAAGGGCTGACGCCGCCTGGGCGCGTCCTTCGGAACCGGCCCCCCGGCGCCCGCCGCCCGGTGTACGATCGGGTCGAATGCCCCCTCGACCGCGCGTCGCTGCGGCCCTCGCCGCTCTCCTCGGGCTCTCGGCGTGTGACGGAGACGGCGGCTCGGGCGCGGGCGGCACGACCGGCCCCGCGACCTCGGGCGGCACCACCGCAGCGGGCCCTACGAGCGCGGCGGTCACCGGACCCGCCAGCAGCTCGATGTCGGGGACGGGGCAAGGCGGCCAGGGTGGGCAGGGCGGCCAAGGCGGAGAGGATCCGTGGGCGGGACCGGTCGAGCACCTGGTCGAGCTCGACCTCGGCCAGGCGGACATCGGCGACACGATCATCTTCCCCGTGCCCGATCGGGTGATCGGCCTGACGACGCTCTCCGAGACGACCGACGCCGGAGGGATGGGGATCGCGCAGCTCCGGCCGCCCAACTCCAGCAGCGTGATCCTGGACCTCGAGATCCCCGGCACCGGCGCGCCGTTCTTCGTCGGGACGACCGCGCTCACCGGGGCGAGCCCCCAGTCCGACCTGCCGCAGGCCTGGCCGGTGCTCGAGGGGGACTGGCGGCTGCGGCTCGCGGCGATGGGCCCGGACTCGGCCCACTCGCGCGTGTTCGTGCGCAGGACCCTGGACGGCGCCTTCCATGGCGGCGTGCTCGACGTGAACGTCTTCATCACGCCCGGCTCCGGCGCCGACTCCGGCTACCTCTCGGGCGTCCTCGCCCAGACGTTCTCCACCTACCTCACGCCGGGCTTCGGGCTGACCCAGGGCACCGTGACGTTCACGACGGCGGCCGACGCGTTCAGCTTGGTCGACTCCGAGGACGAGCTCGAGCAGATGTTCGCGAGCTCGGCCGGGGTCGGCTCGGCGCCCGCGGTCAACGTGTTCGTCGTCGCCGACTTCACCTACGCGAGCGCGCTCGGCATCGCCGGCGGCATCCCCGCGAGCCCGATGGTGCACGGGACGATCAAGAGCGGCGTCGCGGTCTCGCCGACCGGGGACACCGCGGCCGACGCCGGGGTCCTCGCGCACGAGGTGGGCCACCTCGCGGGGCTCTTTCACACGACGGAGCAGCAGTTCTCGATCTTCGATCCGCTGAGCGACACCGTCACGTGCCCGAACATCGGGATGAACCCGAGCCAGTGCCCCGACGCCAGCAACCTCATGTTCCCGATCGCGTACGGCGGGACGACCATCTCGGCGCTGCAGGCTCGGGTCGTGCAGGGCAGCGCGATGTACAGGGGCATCCTGGAGCAAGGCGGCGTCGCGGGCCCGCCGCTCTCGCCCGCGCCCCCCGGCGGTCCGCCGCCTCCGTTCGCAGTGGGGCTCACGGGGGCGGGGCTCACCGGAGCCGGATTTCGCCTGCCCACCGTCTCGCACCGCGCGCCGGCGACGGAGCTCGAGCGCGCGCTCGCCGCCCCGTGGTGCGGCCACGCCCCCGACGTCCCAGGTTGGATCCGCGCGGCGTTCGCTCCGACCGCCTCGGACCTCGCGCCGCTCGCCCTGGACGAGTCGGCCCCCGACCTCGCCCGCGCACGCGCCCTCTCCTTCCTCGCCGAGCTCGACGCCGGCGAGGCCGTCCGGCTTGCGCGCCGAGCGCTCGCGCGCCCCGCCGGTCGGCGCCTGCGCCTCGCCGCCCTCGCTACCCTCGACGCGATCGATCCGCTCGCGCTCGCCGAGGTGGCCGATCTGCATCGCCCCTTCGACGATCCCGCCGTCGAGGCGCGGGCGGACTCGCTCGGGCTGCGCCCTTGAGGACGCGCCGCACCCCCGCCCCGCCTGGCGCGCTCCTGCCGCGGGCCTCGTGCCGAGCGTCGATCGCGCGTGTGATCGGCGCCGTCGCGTGCGCCGCCCTCTTCGCGTGCGACGAGGAGACGGCGACGGACGGCGAGGCGCTCCGCGGCGACGTGAGCGGCGACTTCGGGTCTCAGCGCTTCGACCCGACGTTCGGGGTCGCGGTCGCGGTCGCCGACGATCCCGTGGGCAACGCGCTCGCGATCCAGCTCGGCGAGCATCCGCTCTCGTGCGAGGCGCCGCTCGTCGACGGCCCCGGCAACCCGGTCGGGCTGTTCACGATCCTCCGGCTCCCGAAGGCGGAGGTCGGCGTCTACGGCGAGGCCTACGTCGAGTACCTCGAGCTCGGGCAGTCCTCCAGCGTGCAGCGGGCCGGCAACGGCAAGGTGGAGCTCACGAGCGTCACGGACGCGCGGATCGTCGGCACCGTCGCCTACGAGGCGGAGGCCGAGGGCGTCGGGCGCGTCTCGCTCCGCGGGGAGTTCGACGTGCGCCGATGCCCTTGACGCGCCCTCACGACGAGAGGCCGGCCCTCACTTCTTCTTGAGCGTCTTGCAAGCGTCCTTGAGCGCCTTCACCTCGGCCTCGGACTCGCGCGGCGACACCGTGTAGCAGGTGAAGTCCTTGCCATCCGCCTTCACGAGGATCGAAAACGAGTACAGCTTGGCGGTGCCGGCGCTGGAGGTCCACTCGAGCCCGTCGGCCGTGTCCGCGGTGAACTCGACCTTGGTCTTCGCCATCTCGGCGCCCTTGTTGGTGTTCTCCTTCAGCTCCTTGAAGTTCGCCTTGCCGGGCTTGAACGCGAGGTCGAAGGAGCCAGGGCCCGCGACCTTCTTGGTCGCGATGCGGGCGCCGCCGAGATCCTCCATGACGTCAGCGTCCTTGGGCCCCTGCGCGACCCAGCCCTTGAAGGCGTCGCCGGCCTTGGACAGGTCCAGCTCCACGAGCTCCATCTTCGGCGCCTCGGCGGGGGCCGCGGACGCAGTGGTCGCGGGCTTCGCCGCGGAGCCGGCGGGCGCTCCCGACTTGGCGGGCGCGCCGCTCTTCGCCGCGCTGGCCGAGCCCGCGGCGCCGCCCTCCGGGCCGCACGCGACGAGACCGAGACCGAGAGAGACGACGAGCACGAGAGAGAGGTCTTTCATGCGTGGAGGTCTACACCAAAGCCCACGCCGCCCTCAAGCGCCGAAGCGCCCCCTCCCCGCCGCGACGAGGCCGGGGTGAGCGCGGCGACGCGCGACGAACGCCCGTCGGGGTCCCGATCACTCCGTCAGGTCCACGTTCGCCGGCGAGACCCCACCGGGTACCACGGGCTCCTTCACCGTCGTCGATCTGTACTGCGTCACGAAGAAGAACGTGAACTCGCTGAACCGCACGACCGCGGGCTCCCGCGGCTCGACCCTGGAGGACGGCGTGAACACGTTCGACGCGCTCTTCTCGAGCGGCGCGTCCGGGTCGTCCAGGAAGCGCGCGGCGACGCCGATGACCTGCTTGCCGCTCTCGGCGCGGGCCGCGTAGTAGACGTAGAGGATCTCGCGCCCCTCCGTGGAGGTCCCGCGGACCGCGTAGGGCGTCCCGATCCACACGTCGTCGAGCCCGCCGGGGGCGCCGGTGGTGAGCACGGGCCCCGCCGGATCCACCGTCCAGACGACCCCGTCGGCGCTCGTGGCCTGGCCGATCGCGGCGCGCCCTCCGCGCGTGGTCTCGAAGAAGAGGGCGAGCGCGCCCTCCCCGAGCTGGACCACCGCCGGGCTGCTCGGGGGAGCGCCGCACCATCCGCAGGAAGCGACGTCGAGCACCGGCTCGTCCGCGGGCGTGAAGCTCACCCCGTCGGGGCTCGAGGCCAGGCCGACGCCGCCGGCCCCCGCGTAGTAGAGGAGGACCGCGCCTCCGCTCTGCGGGAGGACCGACGGCGCGCCGACCGTGCCCCCCTCCCAGCGCCGCGTCGAGGAGAGCACGACCTCCGGCTGCGCGCCGAAGCTACGGCCGTCCGGCGCGCCCACGCGCACGATCGAGGTCGGCGGCGCGCCCTCGGGATCGGCCTCGGCGTTCGCCGAGAAGTACCCGTCGACCGCCAGCGTGCCTGGATCACCGTCGAGGTCGACCACCGAGAGGTCGCGCAGCCGCGACGTCGCGTCGTCCATCGCGTACGGCGCGGACCTCGGCTCGGCGAGCTCGCCGTCCGCGAAGAGCCGGAAGGGCCCGGCCTTCGCCGTGGGGACGTTGTCGAGGCCTGGCTCGCCGTCGGCGAGCGTCGCGCACGCCGAGCAGAGGACCGAGAGCCAGAGCGCCCGCGCCCTCACCGGAACGTCCCCCGCATCGTGCCGCCCACGTTCACCATCTGCCCCTCTTGGCGGTAGTCGCCGACGAGATCGACGGCGCTCTTCTTCAGGGTGATCCGCTCGGGCAGGACGCTGACGGCGCCGTGCAGATCGACGCCCACCCCCACCGGCGCTATCTCGATCCCCGCGCCGAACGACGCCGTGTGCCGGTCGGCGTCGAGAAAGTTCGTCACCTCCGTCTGATCCGGGATGGGCGTGTGCTCGTACACGTAGCCGGCCCGCAGCGGGACCCGCAGGAGCACGGACCCGTCGGAGGCCGTGAGGTCGGGGACGTACCACTCGACCCCGATCCGCGGCACGATCCGGTCGGCGAAGCCGGGATCACGCACCGCCACGGGCACGAGATCACCGGGCAGCTCGATCGGGAAGTCCTTCGGCACGTCCACGGTGAGCTTCGCGGAGGTGTACGCCGTCGGGCTCTCGTAGGCGCTCCAGTTCACCCACGCGAGGTCCGCGTTCACCTTCAGCGCCGGTACGACGCGCCAGCTGGCGCCGACCACCACCTGCTGAGGCAAGAATGCCTGGATCGTGTGCGCCCGGAGGGAGTACTGCAGCGGCAGCCCGAGGATGGTGGCTTCGATGTTGCCGGAGAGCTCCAGGTCGAGCTTGGTCTCGCCGCGATAGACCACCCCGATGGAGGCCGTGTCCGCCAGGTGGACGAGGACCCCGGCCTGCGGGTAGCGCACGCTCGTCAGGTCCACGTCGACCTCGTGGCGGAGCTGCGAGTCGTAGAGCTGGTTGTCGAACGGGTACACCTCCCCCGTGATCTCGAAGCGGCCGCGGGTCGCGGTGAGGAACGAGAGCCCCCCGCCGATCTCCAGGAACTCCCAGGGACGGATCGCGAGGTTCGCCGCGAGGTAGATCACGCTGGACCGGTTGTCGTAGAGCTCCCAGCGGGGCACCTCCTGCCGGAGCGCGGTGATGCGCGAGAGCCCCTCGTCGGGGACGTAGGTCGCGATGCCGAGGCCGATCGGGATGCCGAACAGATCCCCGCTGGCGGCGATGCCGAAGAGCACGCCGTGGGTGCTGTCGACCCCGGAGTCCTTGCCGTTCACGAGGAGGTTGTTGTCCGCGTAGAAGTACCCGAACCCGAGGCGCAGCCCGTCCTCGCCGGTGAGGCCCGCGGGGTTGTAGTAGTTCGCGGAGAAGTCGCTCACGTCGGCGGCGACCGCGCCCCCCATCGCCGTGGCCCGCGAGCCGAAGCCGTACGTCCACGGCTCGTGCGCGGCGGCGCGCGGTGCGGTCCCCGCGGCGGCGGCGAAAGCCGCGACGGCGCAGGGCGCGACGGCGCGACCGAGCCGCGCCATCAGAAGGCCACCCCGAGGCTCGTGCCGCCGGCGATCATGGTGCCGCTCGTCTCGACCGAAGGCTGCCCCGCGTTCGTCGCGGACACGCCGCTGCCCTTCGTGTGGGTCCTCCCGTGGAGCAGCCCGAGCTGCGTGAAGAAGTCGACCTTGACCCCGTCCGCGACCGGCGGCCCGACGTCGAGCCCGTAGCCCAGCGTGAACGTGCTCCGCGCCTCCTCGAACAGGTTGCCCTCGCGGGTCTGCTCGGGCGCGGGCGCGGGCTCGAAGAAGTACCCGACGCGCGCGTCCAGCTCGACGCCGTCGCGGGCGTGGTGCACGAACTCCGCGCCGCCGCGGATCACGAACGTGTCGGAGAACTCGGGCCGCTCGGGCTGTGGCGCTGCGCAGCGAGGGATGTCGAGCGTCGCGAGGTCGAGCGGGCACCGCACCGTGGCCTCGGCGAGCCCTGGGTACTCGGACCAGCGCCGCCACCCCAGCGCGAGCGCGGCCCGCACGGGCCCGACGACGCGGGCGAGCTCGGTCTCGAGGCTCATCGGATCGTACTGGGCCGTCCCCGAGATGAAGATGGGCGGCACGCGGAGCTGGCCGAGATCCTGCACGTCCATGCGCACGTCGAATTTGCCCTCGAGGGGCCCGCGGAACGTGAGCCCCGCGCGAAAGCCTCCCGGGACATCGACGGTGACCCCCGCGATCGGCGCGTAGCTCGCCACGAGCGTGTCCTGGACGACCGCGCCGAGCCTCCCCGTCGAGTCCACCGCGACCACCACGCTGCCGGCGAGCGCCGCGAGCGCCTCGAAGCCGATCCCGGCGCGCACGCCCCAGCCGAGGTCCACGCCGAGGCCCACCATCGCAGCGATGCTCTCCACGCGATCCGGAAGCAGGAACTGCGGCGTCTCGACGTAGAGGATGCGCGAGCGGACGACGATGTCGAACGGCGTGAAGAAGCCGAAGCCGAGCACGAAGCGGTCCTTCAGGGGGCCCGGCAGCGGGATCGGGAGCGCGCCGCCGAGGACCCCCGCCGCCAGGCCGTCGGAGCCGAAGGGCTCGTTCGCGTGGAGCGAGAAGACGGCGCCGACGAGCCCGATGTCGACCTCGGGGGATCGCTGGAGGCTGAGGAGCGCGGGGTTGGCGTACACCGACTCGTAGCCGCGGGCGGACGCGACGCCGGTCGCCCCGAGACCCTGGCTCCGCGCGCCGTACCCGAGCACGTCCTGAGGGGACGCCTCCGCACGACCGGAGAGCATGCCGAGCGACAGCGCTGAGGTGACGACGAGCCCGGGGCTCACCCGCATCGCGCGCCATGCTAACGGAGATACCGACGGATGAGCGCGCAACCTGCCCTCCAGGCCTTGCTCCCGGAAGAGATCGCCGAGGCGTGCGGCGTGGATCTGTCCTCGGCGCGCCGCATCTGCTCGCTCGTCCACAAACGCGGCGGTCTCCCCGCTCGCTCCCCCGCGACGCTCCGGAGGGCGGCGCTCGAGCGCGCGCGCGCGCATTTCGGCCTGCCCGAGCTCACGCTCCGAGAGCGGCGGGCGAGCGCGCTCGATCCCTTCGTGAAGTACGCCTTCGCGCTCCCCGACGGGCGCGTCATCGAGACGGTCCGTATCCCGCTGGAGCGAGCGGGTCGGTACTCGGTCTGCCTGAGCTCGCAGGTCGGCTGCGCCCTCCGCTGCGCCTTCTGCATGACCGGGACGCTCGGCCTCGAGCGGAACCTGGAGACCTGGGAGATCGTGGAGCAGGTGCGCCGGGTGCGCGCGGAGCTGCCCGAGGGCGCGCGCGTCCACGGCGCCGTGTTCCAGGGCATGGGCGAGCCCTTGGCGAACCTCGATCGCGTGATCCGCGCGGTCCGCGTCCTCTCGGAGCCGGCGGGCCAGGCGATCGATCGGCGCAACATCACGATCTGCACCGCGGGGCTGCCGGCTGGCATCCGGCGGCTCGCCCGGGAGCTGCCGGAGGTCCGCCTCGGCCTCTCTCTGGCCGACGTGAGGCCGGCGCGCCGCCGCTCCCTCATGCCGATCGACGAGGCGCACCCGCTCGAGGAGGTGCTGGAGGCGGTCGGGCTGCACGCGCGCGCCTCCGGGCACGCCCCCATGTGGGCGTACACGCTCCTCGCGGGGAAGAACGACGATCTGGACGCAGCCGCCGCGCTCGCGGCGCGCGTCCTCGCCTTCACGGCGGCGCACGGCGTGCGCCCTCGGCTGAGCCTCATCCCGTTCAACCCCGGCCCCGATCTGCCGTTCGAGACGCCGTCGGCGACGGCGATCGACGAATTTCGCGCGCACCTCCGCGCGCGCGGCGTGGGCACGATCCTGCGCTACTCGGGCGGCGGGGACGTGGGCGCCGCGTGCGGTCAGCTCGCTCCGTCACGGGGTGGCGCTGGATCCGAGGGCCCACAGAAGCTAGCGTAATCCCGTGTTCGGAATGGACATCTCCGAGGTCATGGTCCTCCTCGTCGTGGGGATCGTGGTCGTCGGGCCCAAGCGCCTGCCCGAGCTCATGCGAAAGGCCGGGGGCTACATCGCCAAGCTGCGGCGCTTGAGCACCAACCTGCGCGCGCAGAGCGGCATCGACCGCATCCTCCGCGAAGAGGGGCTCGACAAGGAGATCCGCGAGCTCCGCGCGCTCAAGGAGAGCCTCTCGAAGCAGGCGATGCTCGATGGCCTCGTCAACGCCGTGAACCGGCCGGCCGGCAGCGCTCGGCCCGCGATCGCGGCCAGCTCCACCACGAGGGCCGCCCTGCCCGCGAGCCCCGCGTCGGAGCCCGGCGCGGGCGGCGCGGGCGGCGCCGCCGCCGGAGGAGAGTCCGCCGCCGGCCTCATCCAGCCGGCGCAAGGCGCAGTGGCGAGGGGTGAGGCCGAGCCCGACGCCCGCCCCGAGCCCGTGGTCCGCAACCCGATGAGCTCGTTTCGCGAGCGCGAGTATCCGCCGTACGGCCCGGACCACTACGAAGCGTTGCCCGACGACCTCGAGGACGGAGACGACGAGCAAGCAGCCTCGGAGGAGGCCGCGGCGGACGCCGAGGCCGGCGCGGCGGAGAGCGAGGCCGTCGGGGACCAGGCCGCTGCTTCCGCACCCGATGCCGGCGAGCGCGCAAACGCCGCAGACGAGAAGGCCGCAGACGAGAAGGCCGCAGACGAGAAGGCCGCAGACGAGAAGGCCGCAGACGAGAAGGCCGCAGACAAGGCCACGCCCCTCGGCGGGGCCGAGGCCACGTCGTGACGGCGAAGGCGCCCGCCAAGACCGCCCCCGAGGAGGAGGGCGGCGAGGACGAGGAGGTCGAGGGGCCGGAGGCCGACAAGCCGATGACCTTCTGGGAGCACCTCGACGAGCTCCGCAAGCGCGTCACACGCGCGCTGTTCTGGCTGGTGATCGGCTGTGGCGTGGCCTGGAACTACCGCGAGCAGATCCTCGCGCTGCTCGTCCGACCCTACAGCGAGTCGTGGCGCGAGAACAACCTCCCGGGAGAGCCCTCGCTCCACTTCGCATCGCCTGCCGACGCGTTCCTCGCCTACTTCAACCTCTCGCTCATCGGCGGCTTCGCGCTGGCGCTGCCGTTCATCTCCTACCAGCTCTGGGCGTTCATCGCCCCCGGCCTGTACGCCCGCGAGAAGCGGTACGTCATCCCGTTCGTCTTCTGCTCGAGCGGCCTCTTCATCGGGGGCGGGTACGTCGGGTACGTGACTGCCTTCAAGGTCACGTTCGGGTACTTGCTGAGCCTCTCGGGCCCGGTGGAAGGCATCGTCAACGTCACCCCGACCGTGATGATGGCCGACTACATCGGCTTCGTGATGAAGATGCTGCTCGGGTTCGGCGTCATCTTCGAGATCCCGGTGCTGTTCACGTTCCTCGCCCTCATCGGGGTCGTCACGCACAAGAAGCTCATCCGGTGGATGCGGTACTACATCTTCGGGGCGTTCCTCGTCGCGGCGGTCCTCACTCCCCCGGACTGGGCCAGCCAGCTCGTGATGGCCATCCCGGCGGTCGGCCTCTACTTCCTCTCGATCGGGCTCGTCTACATCTTCCAGCGCAAGGAGGCGCTCGCCGCCGACATCGAGGCGGAGAAGGAGAAGGAGGCAGAGAAGAAGGAGAAGGAGGAGGAGGAGCGGAAGCAGAAGGAGCGCGAGAAGCAGCGGGAGGCCGATCGCAGAAAGGCCCGCACGAAGGCCACGGCCGACGCCGAGCCCGCGGAGAAGCCCAAGCCGGCCGACGAGGACTGAGCAGGGCGCCGCCCCACCGGGACGCTCTTCCTGCTCGTCGAGGTCGCCCTCCGGAGCGGCCGCAGCCGAGCGCGAGCCACGTAGACAGCCGCTTTTTTTTTCCTTTACGCTCATTTCTCGGTTTTCAAGCGCGAGGGGGCGGGGATGATCAGCAGACTCGGGTGGGACAACATCGCTGGGA
>CAZBJI010000199.1:0-13753 GCA_964492175.1 uncultured Polyangiaceae bacterium
CGGCCTCGAGATCTCGCAGTTCACCTACTTCCAGCAGGTCGGCGGCATCGACTGCAAGCCGGTGTCCGGAGAGCTGACCTACGGCATCGAGCGCATCGCGATGTACCTCCAGGACAAGGACAGCGTCTACGATCTCGCGTACGACGCGAACGTGACCTACGGCGAGGTCTACCAGCGCGCCGAGTGGGAGTGGTCGACCTACAACTTCGAGGAGGCCGACGTCGCCGAGCACTTCGCCGCGTTCGATCACTGCGAGAAGGAGGCGAAGCGGCTCCTCGCGCGCGCTGGAGAGGGCGACACCGCGGATCCGAAGCGCGCGCTCGTCCTTCCGGCCTACGACTTCGTGGTGAAGGCCGCGCACCGGTTCAACGTCCTCGACGCCCGCGGAGCGATCAGCGTGACCGAGCGCCAGCGCTTCATCGGCCGCGTTCGAGGCCTGGCGCGCGGCGTCGCCGAGGCCTACCTCCGCCAGCGCGAAGCCGCCGGCTTCCCGATCCTCGGCTCCGCGCCGGGCTGGATGGTCGGACGGCGCGCGGGCGAGCGCGCGGCCTGAGGGACGGGGTGCAGCTCTCCATCGACGCTCACCCGCTCCTCGACACCGTCGCGTTCGAGACCACGTTCGCGAAGCCGATCGGTGACCTCGAGGCCCCGGCCGCGCTGCACGCGCAGCTCGCGTCCGGCGCCGAAGCGCCGCTCGCCGCGGACGACGTGGTGCGGGCGGCCGTGCGGGATCTGCTCCGGCACGGCGGCTACAAGCCGACGGGGCGCGGCAAGCCGGCCTCCGAGTACCTGGTCCGAGCCGCGGCAGAGGGGGCGCTCTCGCCCATCAACGTCGCCGTCGACGCGTGCAACGTCGTTTCGCTGCACAGCGGTCTCCCGATCAGCGTGGTGGACCTGGGTCGCGCCGCGCCGCCCTTCCGGATCGGCGTCGCGCCGCACGGAGAGACCTACGTCTTCAACGCCTCGGGGCAGACGATCGACGTCGGGGGGCTGCTGTGCCTGTTCGATGCGTCGGGCGCGTGCGCCAACGCAGTGAAGGACTCCCAGCGGACGAAGACGCACGCCGGGACGGTGAGGACCCTCACCGTCATCTGGGGGACGCGGTCGCTCGCCGGCCGGGCCGAGGGCGCGTTCGCTTGGTACCGCCGGATCCTCGAGGAGCTGGGCGCGACCGTCGCCCGCGTGGAGCCGGTCCCCGGTTGAGCGTCCAGCGCTCGCTTCTCTCGGGCGACGCTACTTGCGGCCACCCATGGCGCTGCACTCGCCGACGTGCGCGCCCTTCGCGTGACGAACGCACTCGCTGAACACCTCGCGGGCCTCCTTGGGCTTGCCGAGGTCCATCATCGCGGAGCCGACGTAGAGGTAATAGAGCGCGTCCTCGGGGTCCGACGCGATGACCTGGTTGCCGAGCTCGATCGCGTCTTTCAGCTTGCCGGTGTTGATGGCGAGCGCGGCCTTCTTCTTGAGGGCCTTGAGGTCGTCGCCCGTGACCTTGCCCTCGGCGGCCTTCTTCTCTTCCTCGGCCTTCCTCTCTTCTTCGGCCTTCTTCTCTTCTTCGGCCTTCTTCTCTTCTTCGGCCTTCTTCTCTTCTTCGGCCTTCTTCTCTTCCTCGGTCTTCTCTACGGCGGCCGGCTGCGCCTCCCCCGCTGGGGCGGTGGTGGCCGCAGCCTGGGCGTCTGCCGTCTCGCCGGCGGGAGGGTCGGCCGGTGACTGGGCGACGGGGGCAGGGCTCGCGGGCTGCTGCGTGGGCTGCTGCTTGGCGGACGCTGACTGCGAGCTGAAGAACGTCCTGCCGATCCCGAAGACCGCGACGAGCGACGCGGCCGCGACGACGCCGCCGACGACCTTGCGCAGCGTCCGCTTGCGCTCCAGATCCCGAGCCGTCGGCACGCGCGGCGGGGGGCCGAGCAGGATCTCGTCCTCCTCTTCTTCGTGGTGGAGCACCGCCGGCGGAGGCGACGTGAAGAACTCCACGGCGGAGGGATCCTCGTCGATGCGCGACGCCTCGAAGCGCCCGCTCTCGCCGAGCTTCCTGTGTCCGGAGCTGCTCTCGCCGAGCTTCTTGTGTCCTGCGCTGCTCTCGCCGAGCTTCTTGTGTCCTGCGCTGCTCTCGCCGAGCTTCGCGACGGCCGCCGCCGCGACGGCCGCAGCCTCCGCGCGCTTGCGCTTCTCTTCCTTCGCCTTCTTCTTCTCGCGCTTCGCCTTGCCCGCGTCCGACGCGTCTGCGCCGCCCGACCTCTCCGCGACGGCGACCGGCGCAGGCGTCTCGGTGAGCTCGAGGGTCTTCGTCGCGGCGGCCGCGGGCGCTCCGGCAGGCGCCGGCTCACGCGCAACGGTGACCGGCGGGAGCGGTGCGGCTGGCGACACCTCCGCGACGGCCTCGACCTCCGCGATCATCACGTTGGCGACCGGCGCGTCCGCGGCCTTCGCCTCGACGGCCTTCGCCTCGACGGTCTTCGCCTCGACGGCCTTGCCCTCGACGGGCTTCGCGTCGATGGGCGCCTCGCCCGCGGCTTCGTCCTCGGCGGCCTTCTCTTGGGCCGCCCTCTGTTCCGCGACGGCGTGAGGGCTCGGCGCCGGGATCGTGGCCATCTCGTGCACGTCGGGGCGACTCTCCGGCGCGCTCTCCGGCGGCTCGCTCGTGGTCTCCACGCTCTCGCCCGCGCCCACGCGGGGTGCTCGCTCGGAACGCGGGCGGAGCAGGCGGCCCCGATTCGACGCTTTCGACCCCCGGAACCGCTTCGACATGCCGAGTGACCTCCGTTACGGCGTTAACGCCAGGTACGTGTCGAGGACTGCCTATTCAACTTCCGCGCCCGGCGGGGCAGCGAAACCAAGCTCGAGGGTGAGTGGGGTGAGGACCACCGTTTTAGCAGCAATCACCGTCCATGCCCGCAAGGATCGAGGAAACGACGTGCCAGGATGTGCCTCATCCTGCGACACATCGGCCCGGCTCACCGCTTCGGGATCGGGCGGCCGAGGTGCGCCAAGACCTGCTTCAGGTCCGACCACACCTTGCTCTTCACGCCCGCCGTCGGCTGCCTGAGCACATAAGCAGGGTGGAAGGTCGGCATCACCGGGATGGACCCTCGGTAGAGCCGCCAGCTGCCTCGGGCCCGCGTGATCCCTTCACCGGGGCCGAAGAGGCCGGTGAGCGCCGTCCCGCCGAGCGCCACGATGACCGCGGGTCTGACCAGCTCGATCTGCTCTGCGAGGTAAGGGAGGCAGCTTGCCATCTCCTTCGGCTCCGGCTGGCGGTTCTGCGGGGGCCTGCACTTCACGATGTTCGCCACGTACACCGCGTCGCGCGCGAGGCCCATGCCGGCGATCATCTTGTCGAGGAGCTGCCCGGCAGCGCCCACGAACGGAGCGCCCTGGGCGTCCTCCTCGGCGCCCGGGCCCTCGCCCACGAAGCAGATCTCGGCGTTCGGGTCTCCCCGTGCGAACACGGTCTGCTTCCGTGACGTGTGGAGCGCACACGCCTTGCAGCCCGCCACGCGCTCGGCGAGGACGGCGAGCCGCTGCCGCTTCTCTGCGACCGGGAGCGAGCTCGCGGTCACCGCCCGCTCGGGGCTCGGCGCCGGGGGCGGTGGCTGCGGAGGCGGAGCACGCTCGGGGAGCGTCGCGCGCGGCGTCGCGTCACGCCCGCCGCCCGGGGCACCGTCAGGGCGTTCCACCCTCGCCGCCCGCCGCGCGTCGGGCTGGGTCCCGAGGACGGCGGCGAGAGCGTCGGCGCCGGCCTCTTGCTGCCACTCCACCCACGCGCGGGCGCTGCGCACGAGCTCGTACAGCTCTCGGCGCGGGTCGGTCACCGGCGTCAGTGCCCCTCGTTGGCCGCGATCCACCGCTCCGCTTCGAGCGCCGCCATGCAGCCGGTGCCCGCGGCCGTGACGGCCTGGCGGAAGACCCAGTCCTGCAGATCGCCGCAGGCGAAGAAGCCCGGCACGTTCGTCTGGGTGGTGCCGGGGACGGTCTTCACGTAGCCGTTCGGGTGCAGCTCCACCTGGCCCTTGAACAGATCGTTGAGCGGCGTGTGGCCGATCGCGACGAACATGGCGGAGCACGGGACGGTGGTCACCTCGGACGTCTTGAGGTTCTTCAGACGGACGCCGGTCACCTTGTCCTCCGCCACGCCCAGGACCTCCTCCACCGCGCAGGAGTAGTAGATCTTGATCTTGGGGTTCTGGATCACCCGATCTTGCATCGTCTTCGACGCGCGGAACTCGTCGCGGCGGTGGACGAGCGCGACGGAGCGGCAGAGCCCCGTCAGGTAGTTCGCCTCCTCCATGGCGGTGTCGCCGCCGCCCACCACGACGACGTCCTCGCCCTTGAAGAACGCGCCGTCGCACACCGCGCACGCGGAGACGCCCTTGTTCTTGAGCTTGTCCTCGCTCTCGAGGCCGAGGTAGTTCGCGCGCGCGCCCGTCGCCGCGACGATCGTCTTCGTCTTGAGGTGAAGCTTGTTGCCCTCCACGTCTTCGGCCCACACCTCGAACGGTCGCTTCGACAGGTCTACCTTCGTCACGTCGCCCGTGACGATCTCGGTTCCCTGGTGCTCCGCCTGATCGCGGAAGCGCTGCATGAGCTCCTGTCCGGTCACCTTCTCCGGGAAGCCCGGATAGTTCTCCACGTCGGTCGTGAACATCAGCTGGCCGCCAGGGACCAGGCCGCCGGCGCTGAAGCCCTCGATGCAGAGCGGCTTCAGGTTGGCCCGCGCCGCGTAGACCGCGGCCGTGAGGCCCGCCGGACCCGAGCCGATGATGATGATGTTGCGAACGTCACTACCACTCATGTGCATCTCCTAAGGGAACGTCCACGATCTCGCCACGCCTCGTCAGAAGCGCGCCGTCGCGCCGAGGCCGATCTCGTTGAGCGACTGCTCGAACTTCCCGCCGTTCACGGGCTGCACGCTGCGGAACGTGGGCGCCTCGCCGGAGAGCGCCTTGAGCTCTCCGTCTCCGCCGTTGTCGAGCGTGCCGTAGAACACGTGCTGGTAGGCCGCGTGGATGTCCACTTGCCAGACGCGGACCGTAGCACCTCCGCCGACGCCCGCCTTCCAGCCCATGTGGAAGTCGAGGTTGAGGAGCTCGTCCCGCTGGCCCTTCGACTCGAAGAACCCGCCCGCGCGCAGCGCGAGGAGGTTCGGGATCGCGGTCACGTCCCCCCCGAGCCGGACGCCGAGGACGTCGCGCCAGTCGTGCGGGATGTTCCCGTCGACGGGGACCGTCCCCGGGGTGCCCTTGACCGCGATGCCGGGGTCGAACTGGATGATGATGTCCTGGACGGCGCTGTTGTTCGCCCAGGTGACGTCGACCTCGATGTCGAACCGCTCCTGCGTGAGCGGGTCTCGGACGAAGCCCTCGCGTTGCACGAACGCAGGCTGCACCGTGTCCTCTCCGATGGGCATGTGGAAGCGCAGCCCGAGCTTGGCCTCCATCGGGATCGCGAACTCGAAGTCGCCCGCGTCCCCGTCGAAGGTGATGTTGCACCGGTTGTCCGGGTTGTTCGCGCACGGGGACTGGTTCCGCGTACCGCCCTCCAGCCAGTAGCTCGACGTGAGCTCGAGCTCCGTCCGCGCTCGGATGGCGTCCGACCAGCGGTACCAGGCGCCGAAGTCGAGGAAGCTCGTGACGCCCCAGTTCACGCCCAGGACGAAGCCCGGGACGAACAGGTCCTCCACGTTCAGCTTGGCTCGGACGTCGTTCGAGAAGTCCTCCGCCCCGGAGAGCGCCTCCGTGAACGTCACGAACTCCGCCGACGAGATCCCCCAGACGAACCCCGCGCCGATCGACAGCTCCGGGAGGACCGCGTAGCTCACCGAGAACGTCGGGAAGACGAGCACCGCGCTCTGGTCGGCGAGCATGTAGCGGTTCGGCGCCGGCTGCGTGCGTGCCGCGCCGCTCTGCGTCGTGTACTCGACCTCTTCGGGCCAGGCCGCGGTCCCGGCCGCGTGTGGGCCGAGCACCGCGAGGCCGACCGCCCACTCGCGGTTGATGCGGAAGACGCCCGCGATCTGGGGGTTGGGGAACACGGACGTCGTGCACGTCTCGGGCTCCGGGCCCCCGGTGGCGCCGGGGCCCGGGATGTTGTTGCCGGGCGACTGGGGCTGGCCGTCGGCGCCCAGGCGCGAGAAGCACCCCCGCTGGATCATGAGCTGCGTCCCGAGGTGGACGCCGCTCGCCTGGAACGACATCGCGGCGGGGTTCATGTACGCAGCGAGCGGATCGTCGGCGCGCGCGACCCACGCGCCGCCGCGGCCGATCTGCAGCACGCCGACGTCCGGGCTCTCGAGCCCGTTCGACGCCAGCGCCGTGGAGGCGAACAGGGCTACCGACGCACCGACGAAGGAGGCGAGGAGCGCGTGGGCCCTCATCACTTGACCGGGGAAGCGCGCAGGGCCGCCTTCCCGTCCTTGACGTACACGGTGAACTTCACCGCCGAGCAGTTGTGGCGCGCGACGAGCGCCGCCTTGTTCCGCTCCAGCGTGCCCTTGAACTTGTCGAACGTGAGCGACTCCGTCGGCTCGCCGCACTGCTTCTTCACCTTGAGGAACTCCTCGTACACGAGCTTCCAGTCCTCGAGCTCGTCGGTCGGGGCGGGGGCCGAGAGCGGCGCGCCGGACGACGGCGCGTCTTGCAGCGAGTCCGGGGGCGCCTCGTCCGAGCCCGGGCCCGAGGGGCGCGGCGGGCCGCCGGGGCGGCCGGGCTTCGGCGGGGGACCGGGGACGCGCCGCTCGGACGGGCGCGGGAAGGAGCCGGAGCTCGACGAGGCGGCTTGCGGCGCCGCGGCGGGCGCGGCGCCCGCGTCGGGCACGGCGAATGCGCTCATCTGCGGCTGCGCGGGGAGCGGGCCGATGACCTGCTCGAGGTCCGCGGCGCGACGCGTGATGCCCCCCTTGGAGAGGACCTTGTCGACGCCGTCGTTGATGTCCGCCGCGATCTTCTTGTAGGTGCCGCGGAACCGGGAGGGCGCGAGCGCGTCGGTCTTCGCCACGGCGAAGCGGGCCGCCTCGTTCCGGAAGGTGCGCAGCGGCAGCGTGTGCTCGACGATGCTGAAGAGGATGCCGAGCAGCCCCAGGCCGAGGGCGATGCCGACGAGGACGTACGTCGGCGCGCGATCCTTGTCGGTCTGGTCGGCGGCGTCGAAGAACGCCATCGGCGACTCGAGGAACCGGACCTGGCGTCCGACCACGTACCCGGACCGCAGGTCCCACGCCTCGCCGGGGAGGCGCGAGTAGATGAAGCCGAGATCGTCGCGGGGCCGGCGCACCTTGCTGCGGCCCTTGGTCAGGTACTCCTCGGTCTCCTCGGTCGGGGTGAGATCGGTGCGCAGCACCTCGAAGTTCGAGGAGTTGAAGCCCTCGGGTCCGTGCGCCCACACCTGTGTGCCGAGCGCGTAGAACGCCACCGCGGCTCCGGTCCGCTGCGAGACCGCCTGCGCGTAGCCTCTGTCCAGGGCGAAGATCCCGACGATGGCGCCCATGGGCTCGCCGCCGCCGTCCCGCTCCACCGGCCGCGCGACGACGCGGTGCAGCTCCTCCTTCTTGAACACCCAGGTGTCGTCGCGGATCCAGCCCGCGAGGGCGTCGGCGACCACCGCGTGCCCGCCGAGGTTCCAGTCCTCCTTGTGCTCGAAGCCGCTCGAGGCGATGACGCGGCCGTCCTGATCGACCACCCACACTGCGTAGAACTTCTGCTCTGCGGGGATCGACTCGAGCGCCTTGAGGAGCGCGTCCTTCGCCTTGCCACGGGTCTCCTTCGGGACCTCGTCCGAGTCGTTGGCCTTGGCGAGCGCCTCGCGCAGCTTGGGCGCGAGGGAGACCGGCAGGAGCGCCGCCGCGCGGTTCCGCGCGTCGTCCTTCAGGTACCACCCGACCGCGCTCGAGTCCGCCGCGAGCGCCTCGTTCATCCAGCGCTCGGTGTTGCGGTTGTAGTAGCTCTGCGCGATGAAGAGCACCCCGACGGCCGTCGCCAGCGCGAAGCTCAGGATCAGGTACCAGAACCGGGAGAGGAGCATCCGCTAGCCTCCCGCCTTCGCGGGCTCGTCCTTTTTCGCGCCGTCGTCGTCCTTCTTCTTGTCGGGCCCCGCCTTCAGGGGGTTCGGGAGCGGCTGCTCCGCGGGCGCCGGCTTGACGTCGATCGGCAACGCCTCGCCGACGGGCTCGCCGTTGTAGTAGGCCCGGAGCTCGTAGGCCCCCGGCTCGAGCTCCATCGCGAACTCCCCCTTCCGGTTCGGGAAGACGGTCTTCTTGGCTCGGGGCTCGACGACGATCCAGGAGCGGAGGCCCGGCGACAGCTCGTCGCGGATCTCGTACTTGCCGGGCTTCGGCGGGGTCCAGGTGCGCGACCCATCCGGCTGCATGACGCCCTTCGCGAAGCCGCCAGCGCCGCTCACCTCGTAGATGCTGTGGGGCGAGGGGTCGTGGTTCTCGAAGCGGATCTCCTGCTTCTCGGCGACCACGAGCGTGACGAAGCTCGTGCGCCCGCCCTCGATCTTGATCCGGATCGGCGTCTTGGACGCCGCCGCGCCGTCTTGGAGCGCCACCAGGCAGAGCTCCTTCGGGAGGTGGCCGCGGAGGATGCGCGAGTCGGGCGGGACGGACGAGACCGGCTCCCGGAAGGTGAAGCGGTGAGCGTCCGGCTCCTTCGCCTCCTTCCACACCGGGTTCAGGAGGTCCTGTGTGTTCGCGACCTTGCCCTTCGCGGTGGCCGCGAGGACGGCGGAGGGCAGGAGCAAGGCCGCCATCGCGGCGAAGGCGGGTCGCAGCCTCAATCTCATGGGAGAGCGAAGCTACCAAGGTTCCAGGGCGAGTGGATCCAGACTTTCAGCGACCCCGGCCGTACAAAAGGCGAGCGGGCCAGTCTGTTGACCGGCCCGCTCATAGCGTTCCGCGACCGCCCGCAGCGTGGCTGATACGACGTGAACCCCTAGCAAGTTTGCTAGGTGGGGGCCGGCGGGCCGCTTTAGGCTTCCCAGTGAATCGTTCTGGGCTTGCTCACCACGGCCGAGGTGCTGGTCCCCGGGTTCGTGCTTACTCGGGATTCATGGTCGATCGCTCACAGGAGCGGCAGAGACGGAACGAACCGAGCATAAGGTCTCAGGCGAGCACGTCAACCGCGACCCGCCAGGGCGCGCTCGAGTTTTTCGTAGATGCCACCGAACGCGCCGTTCGAGAGGAGCGCGATCGTGTCCCCCGGCGCCGCGCCCCGCGCGAGCTCCTCCACGATCGCGTCGACGCTCGCGGACTGGAGCGCTACGATGCCGCGCTCGCGCAGGCGGTCCGTGACGCGTGACAGATCGAGGCGCTCCGCCTCGGGGATGTCGGGGCGCCCGAGCGGCGCGAACAGCACGCGTCCCGCGGCGTCGAAGCTCTCTGCATACGCGGCTTGGTGCATCGACCGGCACGCCGTGGCGCTCCGCGGCTCGAAGACGGCCCAGAGCGTGCCCTCCGGGTGCCGGGCGCGGAGGGCCGAGAGCGTCTCGCGGACGGCGGTCGGGTGGTGCGCGAAGTCGTCGTAGACGCGCACGCCGCCGAGCTCGAAGCGGAGCTCCTGGCGCCGCCTGACGCCCTCGAAGGTCTCGAGCGCCCCCATCGCGGCCTTCACCTCCACCCCGAAGCCTTGGCAGCACGCGGCGAGCGTCGCGAGGGCGTTGCGGACGTTGTGCTCGCCGGGGAGACGCAGCGTGCAGCGCCCCGCGTAGACCCCGCCCACGTAGACGTCGAAGCTCGTCCCGCCGCCGGGCGCGGCCGCCATGGCGCCGAGCCAGTGCGGGGGGGCGTCTCCCGTCTCGTCCGACGAGAGCGCGTAGAAGGCCTGCTCCGCCGAGGAGCGCCGCGCCACCTCCACGACGCGCGGATCGTGCGCGCTCGCGACGACGAGCCCGCTCGCCGGCACGCGGTCCACGAACCCGCGAAACGCGTCCAGGTAGCTCTCCTCCGTCGGGTAGATGTCGACGTGGTCGTGCTCGATGGACGTCACGATCGCGACCTCGGGCCGGTAGTGCCAGAACTTCGGCGTCTTCTCGAAGAAGGCCGTGTCGTACTCGTCTCCCTCGACGACGAAGGGGACGCGCCGCGCCCCGCCCGCCGCCGCGCCCACCTGCGGTAGGCGGCGAGGACCGGGCAACCGGAAGCTCTCCTCGGTCCCGATCGGGACCCCGCCGATGAGGTAGCCCGGCTCGGCGCCCAGCCGCGTGAGGACGTGCGCGCACATCGCGCTCGTCGTCGTCTTGCCGTGCGTGCCGCCCACGACCAAGGGGGAGCGTCCCTCGAGCAGGTGCTCGGCCAGCGCGTGCGCCATGGACGCGTAGCGCATCCCGCCGTCGATCGCCGCGCGGGCCTCCACGTTGGAGGCGCGGCACACGTTGCCGATCACGACGAGGTCCGGCGCCGGCGTGAGGTGCGCCGCGTCGAAGCCCTCCATCATTCGGACGCCCCACCGCTCGAGCGCGGGGCCCATCGGCGGAAAGAAGCTCGTGTCGGAGCCCGACACCTCGTGGCCGGCGGCGCGAAACAACCCAGCCAGCGCCCCCATGCCCGTCCCGGCCACGGCGACGAAGTGCACACGCATCCGGCGACCCTACTGTATCGTGCGCGCGTGTCCAAACCGGATGGGCCGGAGGAAGCACAGCCCCCCAGCAAGCCGGCGTCGCTCGTCGCCGCGCTGCTCGTCGGGGTGCTCCTCGGCCCGGGCGCAGGGCACTTCTTGGCCGGCAAGCTGCGGCGCGGCCTCGCGTTCGCTCTCGCGAGCATGTCCCTCGTGGTGGTCGCCTCGTTCGCGGTCGCGCGGGCCCCCAGCGTCACCACGGCGTGCCTCTACGCGCTCCCCGTGCTGGTGCACCTCGCGTCCCTCGTGGACCTCGTGCGGCTCCGGTCGCGCTTCGAGCCCAAGCGCATCGGCCGCTTCCTCATGCAGGTCATCGCGCTGCTGATCGCCGGCGTCACCCTGCGGGGCGCGATGAGGACCCACGTCATCGAGATGTTCCAGCTCCCGTCCGGCTCGATGATCCCCACCCTCATGGTGGGCGACTACTTCTTCGTCGCCAAGGTAGGAGAGCCTCCGACCGTCGGGGACGTCGTCGCGTTTCCTTCGCCGGAGAAGTCGGAGGTCGCCGCCGTCCTGGTCAAGCGGATCGTCGCCGGACCCGGTCAGCGCGTGGAGCAGCGCGGTGGGAGCCTGCTCATCGACGGCGCCCTCGTACCGCGCTGCGCGGTGGGCGAGGTCGTCATCGACGGCAAGAGCCGCGCGTTCTTCCTGGAGCGCCAGGGAGATCGCCGATACCTCGTCGTGGAGGAGGGGCCGCCCGCTCGCGACGGGAGCTGGACCGTCGCCGACGGGGAGGTGTTCGTGCTCGGCGACAACCGGTCGAACAGCCACGACTCGCGATCGTGGTTCGAGGGCAAGGGCGGCGGGGTCCGAAAGGATCAGCTCCTCGGCCGCGCGACCTTCCGGGTCCTGCGCGGGGGCGCCATCGGCTTCGGCCACGTCGGCGACGTCACGCTCCCCCCGGGGGCCGAGGCGCTGCAAGGCGGCCTCGGTGCGTGCCTCGCGTCGGAGTGAAGGCCTACCGATCAGGGCTCGTATGCCGGTAGGCAGAGCGAGTAGGTCAGCTCGGTGCAGGGTTCCTGGCAGTCCAGGTCCTGATCCGTCACTCCACCGGTGCACAAGTCGCCCACGGTCTCGAACGGCGTGCACGTCTGGCCTGCGCCGCACACGAGCGAAGGCTGCTCCGTTCCGACGATCGGCGCGCCTGCGTCGCACCGCGTGGCCTGCGAGTAGCAACCGACGTCGTCGACGCTGTCGACCGTAGCGCAGCCCGCCGCGACCCTCCTTGTGAACCACTGGCACGGCGGGAACGGCGGCGCGTGGTCGCAGTCGAAAGCGGTCGAGTAGAAGCGGCAGACGTCCGTGCGCGCAGGTAGCTCGGGTTCGGTCGTCGTGGACGAGCCCGCGCTGATGGTGGCGCTCGCGGAGCCGCCGTGCCCCGTGTCTTCTCCGGGGCATGCGGTGAACAGGAGGGCAACGCTCAGCAGCGCGCCGTGGCCCGTCAAGGTCCCTCGCTTCCTGGGAGAGTCGCCGGGATGCAGAGGGAGAACGTCTCGTGGCTGCAAGGGCCGTGGCTGCAATAGTTACTCGCGGCGCTCCCGCGATAGCAGCCTGAGTTGACGAACGACGTGCACGTTTGCCCCTCGGCGCAGCGGCGCTCGCAGTCGCCGCCCTCGCGGCAGGTCACCCGCTCTCCGCACTGGGAAAAGAGCGAGTAGCACCCCACGTCGGCGGGCACTCCGCCGCAGCTCTGGACCACCGTCCGCGTCAACCACCAGTTGCAGTACCAGTCCTCGGGCGCCTCCTGGCACGCGTCGTATGTGAGCAACGCCGCGCAGGGGTCGGGCGCCGCGACCTCGTACTCCGCGCCGGTGGTCTCGGCTTCCTCAGTCACCTCGACGGCGCATCCGGTGGACAGCAAGAAGGCGAGCCCCGTGCCGAGCCTAGAGCGGTGTGATCCAAGCGAACGCATAATTCTCCGTCGGGCCGCCCGCGCAGCTCGATCCGCTCCCGGTCTTCGGCCATCGAATCCAGGCCTCGTGAACCCCGGCGGTGGGCACGATGATGTCGAAGCCTTCAGAAACGTTATCGATGGATTGAGACCCATAGACCCATTTGAAGGTGGTTGTGTTGTTGAGAAAGAGGTCGAAGTCCACGCCCCGTGGAGCAGGACCGCTCCCGTTGCTCGAAGTCGCGCACGCGTGCCACACGAGGACGGCGCGAATGCGCTGGTTCGCCTGCAGCGTGAGGGCGCCGCCGACCTTCATCCAGTTGCTCCCCGGGTCGGTCGTCCCGCTGGGAGGCGGGCCGTAGGATTGCTGACCCGGCGGTGTGCCCCCGCAGGTCGTGCAGGTGCCGCCACGCGGGGGAGTCTGAGTGGTGTTGAGCGTGACGGTCCCCGTCTCCACCCCAGAGTTGCCGGGCCCAGGCGTGCAGAAGCTCATCGCGGTTCCGCCGTATGGGTAGCCCGCGCCGTCCTTCCAGTCGCGGGGGCTATTGAAGGATACGGTCGAGTACTTCCACCCGTCGGGGTTCTTGGCGAAAGCGGCGGCCTGCAGCAGGGCGCGCGCATAGAGCGGCCAGTCCCCGGAGAGCTTCCCCGTGGACGCGCATACTGGCGCATCAGCGTCGCCTCGGTCGTGATGATCGGCGCCGCGAAGCTGGTGCCGCTGACCGGGAGGCCCTCGGCCACGTTCTGCCAGAGCGTCGGCTGCGTGATCGTCGCCACCACGACGGAGGACCCAAACGCGGCCAGATCGGGCTCCTCGCGATCGCTGTTGGCCGGGAGACCGGGGTTCAGCCAGGATGAGCCGTACGTTGGGCCAATGGCTGGCTCCTTCATCATGCCCGCTCCTTGCGACGTGGTGGCTCCGACGCAAAGGCCGTTCATCGTCCGCTCGCAGGCCCGGTTGCCGTAGTAGTTGCTGTCGAGTGTGCCGCTGTCGTCGTTGCCCGCCGACTTCACCACCAGGATCTTGAGCGGCCCCGAGGGCGCGTTCCTCGCGAAGTAGTCCTCGACCATCCCCTCCACGTGGCTTGGGGTGGCGCAGCCCCAGGACTCGTTGACTGTTGGTACCCCGTTGTTCCGGAACCGGGAGAACGTTGAAACATGGCTGAGCATCGGGGCCGTTCGCCACGAAGAGCTGTGCGTCTGCGGATTTCGCCCATCGTGAGCACTGGTTTCGGCGCATCGTGATCACGCGTTT
>CAZBJI010000200.1:0-13710 GCA_964492175.1 uncultured Polyangiaceae bacterium
CGCGCGCTCGCGGCGCTCGGCGCGCGCGAGCTCGGCGTCGCCGCGGCCGACGTCGCGGCGCGCGGGCAGCATGCGTACGCCGCGCGCCTCTTCGACCTCGCGGGCGAGCACGCCCTCGCCGGCCAGGCGTACGCGGCGGGCGGGGACGCGGCCCGCGCCGCCCTCGCCTTCGAGCGCGGGGGCAAGCCGGCCGAGGGCGCGCGCGCCCTCGAGCGCGCGCTGCGCGACGAGCCGGCTGCGGACGGGCTGCGCGTCGCGCTCGGCGAGCTGCTCGCGAGGCACGGGCGGGTCGAGCAGGCGGTGCGAGCGCTCCAGGCGATCCGCCCGGGGACCCCGGAGCACCGGGCGAGCCTGCCGCTCCTGTCGCGGTCGCTCGCTTCGCTCGGCCTCACGGAGGCGGCGCGCGAGGTGGAGCGCGAGATGCAGCGCCTCGAGGTGCCGGCGAGCGGCGAGGGCCTGGCGGCGCCGCGCTCTCCGGAGGTGGCGGGCGCGGCGCCCGCGAAGCGCGTCCTCTTCGGGCGGTTCGAGGTGGAGCGGGACATCGCGCGGACGCCGCACGCGCACGTCGTCGTCGCGCGCGACCGCGTCACCGCCGAGCGTGTCGCCGTCAAGCTCCTCGTGTCCGCGGAGCGGGGAACGGGGCGTGACGCCCGTATCCGCTTCGACCGCGAGGCGCGCGCGCTGGTACGGCTCCGCCACCCTGCCATCGTGTCGCTCGTCGCGTTCGTCCCCGAGGGGCCGGCGATGGTGCTCGAGTGGATGAGCGGGGGGAGCCTCGCGGATCTGATGAGGGCCGGCCCGCTCGCGCCTGCGCGGGCGGCGGAGATCGTGACGAGCGTGCTCGGCGCGCTCGGCGAGGCCCACCGCCTCGGGATCTTGCACCGCGACGTGAAGCCCAGCAACGTCCTCTTCGACGAGGTGGGCTCCCCGCGGCTCTCGGATTTCGGCGCGGCGCACTTCGGTGATGCCTCGACCACCGTGACCGCCGGAGCGATCGGGACGTTCTCGTACATGTCGCCCGAGCAGCGCCTCGGCAGGCCCGCGTCGGTGGCGAGCGACGTCTACTCCGCCGGCGCCCTGCTCTACGAGATGGTGACCGGGGAGGCCGCCCGACCCGTCACCGAGGGCTTCCTGGACCGGGCACCGAGCGCGTACCACGAGGACCTCGGGCCGGAGCACGACGACGTCGTCGCTCGGTGCCTCGCGGCGAACCCGGACGACCGGCCGGCCGACGCGTTCGTCGCGCGTCGGCTCGTCGAGGGGGTGGTGTGGTCCAAGCGTGTCCTGCCGCGCACGGGCCCGATATCGGGCGCCACGCGGAGCTCGCGCCCTCCGCCAGCCGACGCGCGGCTCGCGCCGCCCGCAGTCGCCGGCCACGACGCCTTCTCCGCGTTCACGAGGGTGGACACCGTGATCGACCGGCACGTGATCGTGCTGCCCCTGGACGAGCAGACGCTGGCGAGGGCGAGCGCGTTCGCCCGGGCCGACCACCCCGCGCTCGCCCTCGTCCTTCGGGCGTCTCGCGCCGACGCCGAGCTCTGGGTCGACCAGCCGCGGGGGCGGCCGCTCACCGAGCTGGGCTCGGCGCTGCCGGACCCCGCGCGAGCAGAGCTCCGCGCTGCCCTCCTGGCGCTCCACGCCGCCGGGGGCGTCCACGGCCGCGTCGACGCCGAGCACGTCTACCTCGCCGACGGAGAGACCACGCTCGCCTTTCCGCTGTCCTCGGACCCCGCCTCGACCGCGGCGGCAGATCTCGACGCGCTAGCCGCCCTCTGACGAGAACACGATCGGCTCGCCGTCCTCCGAGAGGCACGCGCGGCCGCGCCCGCCGTCACGCGCCGCAGAGAGGTGCAGACCCGCGAGCCGGACGAGATCGTCCGGGTGATCGCAGTCCTCCGGGAACGCCGCGACGCCCATCGAGAGGGACAAGCCGCGCTCGTGCGCCGCGACGCCCACGCGCCGCGCCACGTGCGCGGCCTCGAGGGCGCCTGCCCCGGGGAGCACGACGGCGAGCTCCCCCTCGTCGAAGCGCGCGGCGACGTCGAGCGCGCGCAGCTCCTCGCGGAGGAGCGCGCCGGCCGCCCGAAAGACCGAGTCGCCAGGCTCGCCGCCGCGGTGCCCGGGCGGCACGTCGTCCAGACCGACGAGCATGAGCGCGAGGCCGGTCTTCGCGCGGTGCGCTCGGGACCGCTCCTGGGCGAGGCGCGCCTCGAGCTCCTTTCGGTTCAGCAAGCCCGTCTCGGGATCGTGGCGCGCGAGGTCCTCGATCTCGCCGAACTGCTGGATGCACTGCCGCACGAGCAGGTCGGGGGGAACGAGCGCCGAGACGATCGCGACGACCAGCGCCTCGAGGTTGCCGCGCAGGACGTCCCCCTCGAGTCTCTCCTCCGCGGCGCCGCGCCGCGCGAGGACCCACGCCGATCCGAGGGCTTCCTCTCCCATCGTGAGCGGCAGCGCGTCGGGCTCGAGGGAGGAGAGCTTCGCGAGGTGCGCGATCCCGGGCGGGACGTCGGTTCCCGCGAGCCGCACCTCGATCGAGATGGGGCCGAGGCGGCGCACCACCGCACGCAGCTGCCAGGGGATGCGGGAAGCCCTGGAGGCGCGCGCGAGAGGGGCGGGGAGCTCGACCTGAGACCGCGTGATGAGATCAGGATACACGGCGCGCGTGGCGCGCCCAGTTTGCCGTTTGGCGGGCGCGCGCCCGAGTTTCCGCCGAGGTCGCGCGGCCGGCTCAAAACGTGAGCCTCGCCGTCCCCTCCGTGCGAGGGTCCCCGCATGACCCTCACGCTCTACGTCGGCAACCAGCGGTTCTCCTCTTGGTCGCTCCGCCCCTGGCTGTGCCTCAAGGCCGCGGGCCTCGCGTTCGAGACCGTCGTCGTGCGCTTCGACGACCCCGACTTCAGGGCCAAAGTGCCGTCGCCGACCGGGAAGGTGCCGGCGCTCCTGGAGGGCGACGAGATGATCCACGAGTCGCTCGCCATCTGCGAGCGCGTCGCCGAGCTGGCGCCCGGCGCCGGACTGTGGCCGGCCTCGGCGGGGGCGCGGGCGAGGGCGCGCGCCGTCTCGGCCGAGATGCACGCCGGGTTCGCCGCCCTCCGCGCCGAGTGCCCGATGGACGTGACGCGCGCGGAGGCGCCTGACTCCTGGCCCCTCTCCGCCGCCGCGAAGGCAGACGTGAAGCGGATCGACGCGATCTTCCGCGAGCTCGTGGCGCGCTCGGGTGGGCCTCACCTGTTCGGGCGCTTCGGCGTGGCGGACGCGATGTTCGCCCCGGTGGTGACGCGAGTCCTCTCCTATGGCCTCTCGGTCTCGCCCGAGGCTCAGACCTACGTGCGCGCGATCCGCGCGATGCCCGCGATGGACGAGTGGTACGCGGCGGGGGTGCGAGAGCGAGAGCTCGGCTGGGGGCACTCGGGCCTGGCGACGCCGGCCCCCCCGGCTTGAGCGGGGGTCGCGGGCGGCCGGACCGAGGGTCGATCTCGCACGCCTCGTGCGATCCGAGAACGGCGGCGCGCCGAGCGGCTCGGCGGCCGTGAACCAGCTACACTGGACGACGGTGGGTGCTTGCCCGCCGCGGACGCTTCTCGTCAGCTTCGATGGGGTCATGATGCGACGGACTTTCTCGACTTCGGCTCTCCTTGGCCTCTTCGCCGCGACGGCGGTCACCGCCGGCTGCGCCGAAGGAGACACCGGCGGCTCCGGGGGCCAGCGCGATCCAGCGACTGCCACCACATCGACGGGCGCCGGGGGCGCGGGTCCGAGCAGCGCGACCTCCACGGGTGACACCTCCAGCACCGGCATGGGCGGCGAGGGGGGCGGCGGCGATCCCTGCGCACCCGTCGACAGGGGGGTGATCCCGGAGACGTGCGGTATCTTCGTCGACAGCGACGCGTCGCCTGGGGGCAACGGGACGCAAGCGACCCCGTTCGACACCCTCACCGAGGCGCTCGCCGTCGCCGACGACGACAACCACAGGATCTACGTGTGCGGCTCGGGCCTCGACGAGGCGGTCACCGTCCCCGCAGGGCGCGAGGTCCACGGGGACGTCACCTGCACCGGCGCCTGGGCGTGGGACTTCCTCACGCGTACGCCCTGGACGGCGGAGGTCGACCAGATCCCGCTCCGAACGGAGGGCGGCGCGTCGGCCACGGTGATCACCGGCTTCGATCTGCAGGCTGCGTCGGCCTCGACACCCTCGGGCTCTTCGATCGCGATCCTGGTGGACGGCGGCACGTTGGAGCTCGCGCGGCTCGACATCTTCGCGGGCAGCGGGATGGGGGGGACGGACGGTACCGCCGGCGCCGCTGGCGCCGCAGGTGTGCAGGGGTTCGCGGGCGGCTCGGGCCTCCCGGCGACTCCCGCCACGGGGGGAACGAGCCCCTGCGCCGCGGCCGCCAGTGGGACGGGCGCGTACGAGGTCTGCGTGCCGGACATGGGCAACCCCTGCGCTTCGGAGCTGCTCGTCGACGCGACTCCCCCTGGCATGGGCGGCGTCTCGGGGGCCACGACGTGCGACGACGGCGCCGCCGGCGTCGCCGGGACCGCCGGGCAGCCGGGCGCGGACGCGTCGGGCATCGGCACGATCGACGCTTCGGGGTTTACGCCGAGCCACGGAGGCGACGGCGCGTCGGGCACGGACGCGCTCTCGGGGGGCGGCGGCGGAGGCGCGAAGACGAACGCCAACCACTGGGGCGGCGGGGGCGGCGGCGGCGGGTGCGGCTCACAAGGGTCGACCGGCGGGATGGGCGGCGGCTCGTCGATCGCGATCGTGTCGCTCGACGCGGTGCTCACGTTCGACGCGGTCACGGCGATCGTGTCGACGGGCGGCGCGGGCGGCGTCGGAGCTGGGTCGACCCCGGGCGGAGCAGGGGGCTTGGGCGGCGCGGGCGGGTGCAGCATGATCGCGTGCTTCAACGGCCAGGCGCCGCGAGCGTGCGGTGGCGGCGTGGGCGGCGCGGGCGGCGCGGGCGGCGCGGGCGGCGGCGGCGCGGGCGGCCACGCCATCATCCTCGCCCAGTCCGGCGTGCAGAACGCGCTCACCGGCCTCACCCCGACGGGGCCGGTCGCGGCGCAGGCCGGCCTCGGCGGTGGGCTGGCCTCCGACGGCCAGGCCGTCGTCGAGCTGCTCTTCCCATGAAGCGATGAGTGGGGACTCTCTCGGCGACCCGCTGATCGCCGCGAAGACGCCGGTCGTCTACGGGTACTCTTGCTTCGTCGCCGTGAGGCCTGGCGTGCCGGCGTTCGAGTCCGCGTTCATGTTGCCGCCGAGCCCCGGCGGCGCCGCCGAGGCCGCGACGCTTATCGCCATGTCCGCGAGGATGGGCATGGTCGTCCGCCACGCGATCCCGAGCGACGGGCCGCCGGAGCCGCCGCCGCCGGTGGCGCCGTCGGCGCCGCTCCCGCCGGGTCCGCCCAAACACGCGTTACCGCCGCCGAGGGCGCCCAACCCGCCGAGACCGCCGGTCTGCGCGTCGCCGCCCTCGCCGCCGGCGCCCCCGGTGCTCGCGGTGAGCGTCACCTGCGTGAGCAGGAGCGTGGAGCCGATGGCGATGAGGCCGATGCTCGCGCCGCCAGCGCCGCCGCCGCCGCCACCGAGGCCGCCGCAGCCGCCCGCGCCGCCCGATCCGCCGCCTGGGCCGATCTCCATGGACAAGCAGCCGTTCTGGCTGTTGCCTCGCCGCCCGCCGCCGCCGCCGCCGCCCTGCCCGTGCCACCCGTTCGTGCCGTTGGCGCCCGCGCTCCCCGCGTAGCCGCCCGGGGACAGGCTGCCCGCTGCGGTGCCGCCACCGACGGCGCCGGTCGGGGGGCCGTCGTGCCCGCCCTCGCCGTTGCCGAAGTTGTTCGCGCAGGTCCAGCCGGCGGTGTCCTCCCCCATCCCAGCGGTGCCGTTGGGCTCGCCCTGTCCGGGGTCCGTCTCGCCCGCGAGGCCATTGAACCCCGAGTTCAGCCCGCCCGGCCCGCCTGCGCCGCCGATGGTCTGCAGCCCGTCGGGGCAGACGAAGGACTTGGCGCCCCCCGCCGGCTCGGCGCAGTCGGAGTCGGGGATCCCGTCGCCGCCTGGGTTCCCGTTGAAGGCCGAGGCCATGCTCTGCCTGCCTGGCGCCTGGCCCGGGTTGTCGGCGCCAGGTCCGCCGTCGGCGCCCGTCCCCGCGAAGACGTCCACGAGCAGGAGGGTGCCGATCGCGCCCTCGGCGAAGACCCCGATGCTGCTGTTTCCTTGCAGCGTCCCGGGGTCGAAGCCCATCGCGTCGCGCGCGGTGATCGCGAACTCCTGCACGTGCGCGGCGGTCGTCCCCGAGAGGCGGAGCGGGATCTCCCCCTGCGGCGCGGTCCAGCCCGTCTTGTCCTCGTGCTTCGACCAGTCCTCGCAGTCGAGGCCGCCGACGATCCGCTCGTTCGTGGTCAGGGTCACCGACTCGTTCAGCGAGCCGTTGGTCGCGCAGACGTAGATGGGCTGGCCGGTCTGGGCCTGCAGCGCGACGCCCACGCTGTTGAAAGGCGTGCTCTGCGAGCCGTCTCCGCCGGGCCCGGTCAGCGGATCGACGAACACGCCGCAGTTCGCGCCGAGCGTCGCTCCCCCCATGAGCAGGAGCGGGTCACACTGCGGATCGAGCCCGGTGGTCGTGCTCGGCGAGCCTCCCTGGCCGCCCGAGCCCGACGTCATGCTCCCCGTCGTGCCCCCGCCACCTCCGTCTCCACCGCCGAAGCACGGCAGGTTCGGGTTCCGCTCGCAGTCGTTCACGGCGTCGAAGCACGCCGCGAGCGCCGCGCCGGGGAAGACGAGCAGCGGGAGCAGCCGGAGGAAGCGAACAGAGGTCATGATCAGAACGCTCCCGAGAAGCCGAGCCCCGCGAAGCCGGGGGCGAGGAGGGGCCGGGCGACGACGGCTCGCTCGTCCGAGGCTGCGCCGGAGGCGCCGGCCGCGCTCACGATCACGAGCGCGACGCCCGCCGCCGTGAGCACGCCGCCCGCCACGAACGCGCCCACTGCGGCGTTCGACATCAGATCGCGCGTCTCGAGATCCTCCTCGATCGTCGCGCAGCTCGCCGGCGGGGACGCGCCCTGGCACGCGCCCCGCGAAGGGAGGGCAGCGGTCGCGTCGTCCGCGTTCGACCCCGAGCTCCCGGCAGCGACCGCGAGGCCGATGCCGGCGCCGAGCCCGGCCACGCCGAGCCCGCCGACCAGCAGGCCGGGCCAGAGCGGCAGCGGCGGCTCCGCCGCCTTGGTCCCCCCGCTCGGACCCTCCGCGGGCTCGAGCACCAGCTTGATGGCGAGCGACTGGCCGGCCTTCACGTCGATCGTCGTGACCCCGACCTCGCCGGGGCGGGACCCCTCCACCTTGCGCGCTCCTGGCTCGACGTAGAGGTACACCGACGGGAGCGGCGTGCGACCGCGCTCCTCGCCGTCGATCTTGAGGACGCACCCCTCGGGGGCGTCGACCTGGAGCCGACCGAGCTCCGCTCGGAGACTGGTCAACATCGCCTGCATGCGCTCCTTGACCTCGGCGTCGCCCGTCGTCGGGAAGGTCGCGAGCGCGTAGTCGAGGTGCGCGGCGGCGTCGCGCTTCTTGCCGAGCTTGTTCTCCACGAGCCCCAGGTTCGCGGCCACGTCGAAGCTCTGTCGCTTCTCCCAGGCGGAGAGGAGCTTCGGGTACGCCTCCTCGAACTTCCCCTCCTTGATGAGGACGACGGCCTCGTCGAAGAGCACGTCGGTTTCGTCGGCCTGCGCCGGGGGCGAGGCGGCCACGGCGGCCAGCAAGAGGAGTGCGGCGATCGCTTGTCTCATGGGGTCTTCTGCTTGCGCTCGAAGAAAGGGGTGTTCTCGCTCGGGGTCGGGGTCGACGTGGGGGTCACGGTCGCCGGGGCCACCGGCTGCGCGGTGCGGACCGCCGTGGGAAGAGCGAGCTTGGCGCCGCCTCCGACGGCAGGGCTGGTCTTCGCGGCCGCCGCCGACGCCGAGGGCGCGGGGACGACCTCGGCAGCCGTCGCAACAGCATCCGGCTCCGGGCTCGGCGCCGGCGGCGCGACGGGCGGCGTCGCCGTGGCGCCTAGCGCCGTCGGCGCGGCCTCCTTGCGCGGCTCGGCGCCGCCCATGAGGTCGGGCACGATGAACGCGATCATCGCGACCAGCGCGCCGATTCCGAGGAGCACCGCCACCCACCACAGCAACGGCGGACGCGCCGGCTTGGGGAGCGACGCCTCGAGCTCGCGCTTGACCGTGGCCGCTTGGTAGCGGCTGATGTCCTCGTACTTGACGCCCTTCGGTGGGGGAAACGCGAGCTGGTGTCGGACGCCCATGAGCCGCGCGAAATCCGGCGAGCCCGGCTGCGCCGCCGCGAGCTGGCGGTCGTTGCTCTCGAGCGCGCGATTCCACTCTTGCTCGGTCATCTTCGCGAGCTGCCAGCGCGGGCGGCCGTCGCGGTGTTGGGCGTCAGTCACGCCGCTCCCGCCCTCGGTGACCTTTCGCATCAGCCCGGGCTCATCCTCCCGGGGCGCCGGCTGCGTCTCCTTGTCCTGCGGACGCACCGCCTCCTCCTCCCGGGGGGGGCCCAGGTCGCGCGACGTGTCGGTCGCGTGCTCGCCCGACGGGGGCCCATCCGCGCCCGAGTCCGGGGCCGAGGGCTCCTCCGCCCGGATGGCGAAGAGCTGCGGTTTCGTGTTTCCCATGGGTCGAGACGAGGCGAGCGCGCCGCGCTTCGCGAGGATTGTCGCAGCCAGGGCCCCTCGCGGGACACTTTCACGTCACGCCTGCATCGTGACACCGCCAAGGGCACGGAACAACTGCCCAGCGCGCTCAGTCCTCGATGACGAAGGGGACGATGCAGTCGATCTCGACGATGCCGCCCGTCGGTGTCTGCGTCCCGCCGTCGACCGCGAGCAGGAAGATCACGTGGGATGGGGACTCCTCGGCGCTCGCCCACGAGTACGGCGCCGGGAGGCCATCGAGGGGCACGGCCTCTTCCGCGGCCGAGAACGCCACGATCTCGGTGAAGTCGTTCAAGAACGGCATGAAATAGCCGGCGTGGCCGAGCGTCTGCAGTGTGAGGTCGCTCGTGACGAGCGTCGCGATGCCCGTTGCCCAGCCTCGGCCCCGGACGTAGAGCCCGATCGTCCCCGTCTCCGGCAGGAGACCTCGCAGATCGACGCTCGGTCCTTGGTGCCCGCGGCGGATCGGCGCCTGCCAGTCCTCGTACACGCCGAAGATCGTGCCCTTGCCGTCGCACCGAGTCGCGCAGCGCATGCAGCCGCAGACGCACGATCCCGGCGCGAGCTCGGCGTCGACCAGGGGCTGCCCGTACCACGCGATCGCGTCCTCGGGCAGCGGAAGGCAGCGCGCGCGCGGATCGATGTCGAGCACGTCCTGGGGGCACACCTCGTCGAAGCAGGCGTGCTCTTCGTCGCAGTCCTCTGGGAGGCACTCGCACGACGCGGCCTCTCCGGCCACGCACGTGAACGCGCCCGCCACGTCCCCGTAGCAGCCGTCGCCCGCAGGCTGAGGGTTCTGCGGCGCGAGGCAGTTCGTGTAGGGCACCTGTGCGCCGGGGGGGCACGCCGCGCACGTGTCGCCGACGAAGACCAGGGGCTCGTCGCAGCGCACGCAGGCGTCGCCGACTACCTTGGCGGGAGCTTCACAGGTCGTCGGCGCGGGCAGCTCGTCCAGGCACGCCGCGTACAGCGCCAACAGGCCGGCGGGCAGCGGGGCGAGGAGGCGGAGCCGCACGGCGCGATCCTACTCGAACGCCACCGCGACCGAGCCACCGGTCGGGCCCACCGTGACGTCGGCCGCAGGTGCCTCGCCCTCCGTGCTCGCGACGTTGACGACGAGCAGGGTGAGCGTGGTGGCGGCGAACAGGCTCGGGAGCGCCCACGCAGCGAAGTATCCCGTGCGGAAGTCCTCGTACCGATCGCGCGCGGTGGCGTAGTCGGGGTCGAACGTCGGGATCGCCGCCGCTTGCTCTCGCAGGTCCTGCGCGTGGAAGAACAGGCCGAGGGGGAGCGCGACCGACGCCACGGTCAGCGAGCCGCCCGCGATCAGGATCCCCGGGTGCACCGGCGGCTCCTTGGGCGGTGGCGGCGGCGGCTTCGGCGCGGGGCGCTGGCGCGCCTCCACCGTCACCGTCTGGCCCCCAGCGAGCGTGGCGCGCGAGCGCACGGCGCGCGGCCCCTCTCCCATCTGCACCTCGTAGGTGCCCGGCTCCACGTAGATGTCGAAGGGCGCGTCGCGCGGGGGGAGCTCGCCCACGCGGACCTCGACGCGCTCGCCCGTCGCGCTGGCGGCGACACGCAGGCGCCCGAGCAGGGGACGCAGGCGGTTCGCCCGCTCCACCGCGTCCTGCCTGCGTGCCTCGATCTCCTCGGGCTGCTGCCCGGCCTGCTCGCCCGCTCGCCGCACGAACGCCTCGAACCTCTCCAGCGAGCGCGGGCGGTCGCTGGCGGCCTCGTACGCGAGCCCGAGGTTGTAGAGGACACGCCACGCGCGCGCGGGATCGCCCTCGGCGTAGACGCGCTCCCAGCGCTCCGCCGCGCCGCGCGGATCGCCGGCGTCGAAGCGAGCCAGGCCCTCCTCGAAGAGGATCGCCGCCTGCTCCTCCGTCAGCGTCGCCCGCGCCGAGCCCACCCAGAGGAGGCTGGCGAGCAGGAGGGCTCCGGGAGCGCGTCGCATCGGGACCCCCCCATCCTACTCGTCGTCGCGCAGCTGACCGAGCATCCGGTAGAGGCTCTGGCGCGGCAGGCCCAGGAGCTCCGCCGCCCGCGGGACGGACCCGTCGGCCCGTGCGACCACCTTGGGGAGCACCTCACGGTGGAAGTGGTCCATGAGGCGGCGCTTCGCCTCGTGGTAGGGCAGGGTCTCGAGCCCGTCGAAGGCGCCGGCGCCGCCGCCCCGCGACGCGGGCCCGCCCAGGTCGAAGAGGAGGCTCGGATCCGCTCGGTCGAAGGTGGCGAAGCGCTCTACGACGTTCCGAAGCTCGCGCGCGTTGCCGGGCCACGGATAGGAGCGGAGCAGGCGGGCGAGATCCTCGGGGACCCTCGCCTGCGCGTCGCCGGACGCGCGGCGCAAGAAGGACTCGGCGAGCGGGAGGACGTCCTCCGGGCGGTCGGCGAGGCGCGGCACCGCGACGTGCACGACGGCCAGCCGGTAGAAGAGGTCCTCGCGAAACTCCTTCTTGCGTACGGCCTCTCGGAGCTTGCGGTTCGTCGCGGCGACGACCCGCACGTTCGCTTGGATGGTCTGGCTGCCGCCCACGCGGCGGAACGAGCGCGCCTCGAGCGCGCGCAGGAGCTTCGGCTGCGACTCCAGGGGGAGCTCCCCGATCTCGTCCAGGAAGACCGTGCCGCCCTCGGCTTGCTCGAAGGCCCCCGCGCGCGTCCCGGAGGCGCCCGTGAAGGCGCCCTTCTCGTGGCCGAAGAGCTCGCTCTCCACGAGGTTCTCGGGGATCGCGCCGCAGTCGACGACGACGAACGGCCCCTCGCGGCGGGCGCTCTCCTGGTGGAGCGCGCGCGCGAGGACCTCCTTGCCGGTGCCCGACTCGCCCTCCAGGAGCACGGTGACGTCGTTCTTCGCGGCCTTGTCCAGGAGCTCGAAGACGTGGCGCATGGCGGGGCTCTCCGCGATGGCGTCGCCGAAGCGTCGCTTCGGCGAGACGGCGACGTCGAGGCCGTCGCGGAGGAGCTCCACGCGCAGGGTGGTCCCGCCGAGGACGAGCGTGGCGCTCTCGGTGAGGAGCACGTCCACGACGCGCAGCGCACCGAGGCGCGTGCCGTTGAGGCTCCCGAGGTCCATCAGCCTCACTCCCTCGGCCTCTGCGTGGAGCTCGAGGTGCTTGCGCGAGACGAGCCTGTCCGCGAGGCAGAGGTCACACTGCGCTCCTGTGCCGACGAGGAGCCCCGCGGCGCCCACGCGGGCCCGCAGCCCGGCGTCGGGGCCCTTCGTCACGCTGACCTCGGCACCGACGAGGCGGAGCGTGAGCAGCTCCGTCTGCGACGCCTTGCGCGTCTCGTCGTCGCCTCCGGGCTGATCCATGTCGGCCTCATCCTAATCCCCTCGAACAACCACTTCCTGAAGAATTCGGGCCGCACCCGACGGGGCGAGGGGCCCGAGCGTTCGGGCGGCGCAGCGGCTCGTTCCGACCGGCGACCCGCTGCCGCTCACGCGGAGACTTCGTCACCACGGGATGGGCCCGAGCGCGGCGTCGCCTGGAGGCGACGCGTCGCGTCCGTGTGACGTCAAACTCCTTTCACCTCGCGCAGTTGGCCGCGCCGATAGCAACCTGACGCCCTCGCGATGATCGCCCCGGATCGGGCGCAATTCGCGTGGGCACGGTCTCTGCAAAACGCTTCGCCATGCTCCGCGACACGATGATCACGCTCGCCGCGCTCGGGGGCCTCGCGTGCGGCGACACCCACGGCCCATTCCACGCCGCTGGCCAGGCGGCTCCTTCGGCGCTCGAGGAGGAGCGCTTCGTCATGCGCCTCCACCTCGACCTCACCGGGCAGAAGCCCGACGCCGCGACGGTGACGACCGCGCTCGAGCGGCTCTCCAGGGAGGGCAACACCGCGGACACCCGCGCGGCCATCGCGGCGGACCTGGTGACGACGGACGCGTTCGCCGAGCTCTGGGTGGAGGACATCGAGACCGACGCGTTCGGCGGGGCCCGCCGGGAGGATGTCTACGATCTCTTCTGCAGCGTCTTCCTCACGATCGAGCCCTCGTGCGAGGCGTGTGTCTTCGATGGGGTCGACTTCTGCGCGTGCGACTGCGACACCGTGCGGGACCTCTACGCCGAGCGCGAGGCGCTCCGCGCGCTGCCGGCGGATCTCCAGACGGGCGCCGCGTCCGTGGACGTGGACCGCCGCATCGCCTCGAGCCTCGCGTTCCAGTTCAACGGCGGCTCCGGCGAGGGTATCGCCGCAGCGCTCTTCGACGCGTTCCTCGGGCGGCCGCCCGAGCCGGAGGAGATCCGGAACGTGCGGGCCCTCGTGCTCGGCGACGGCATCCCGAACATGGCCGGGCTCCTCTTCCACCGGAGCGGACGCGACTACGGCGACTTGGTGGACATCGTGTTCGACAGCGAGCCGTACCGCGACGCGGCGGTCAACCGCGTGTTCTTTCGGTACCTCGGGCGGTTCGCGACGCCGGCCGAGCTGACCCATTTCTCCGGCGGGCTCGATCGAGAGGCGCCAGACGTCCGCCACCTGGTGGTCAGCGTGGCCTCGTCGCGTGAGTACTTCGAGCAATGAGGGGACCTGCCATGACGAAGCATGCGAAGTGGAAGACCTGGCTCGGGACGGCGGTGCTCGCCCTGGGCCTCTCCGGGTGCGCCGACACCTACGAGTTCGAGCCGATCGCCGTCGGCGAGACGGACGCCGAGCGCCAGCCGCGGCCCAAGTCCGACGGCCAGTTTCTCCGCACCGTCTACGCCGACCTCATCGGCCGCGCGCCAGGGCAGCTCGACGTCGAGCTCGTGGACGCCGACGGGAACGGGCTGAGCGAGCTCTCCCTCGACGAGCAAGGCCTGCTCCTCGTCGTGCTCGACGGCGTCGGAGACGACGACGCGATGCGCTCCGTGGTGGTGGCTGGCCTCGTGGAGTCCAGCGAGGTGAGCCTCCCCGAGAAGGCCGACGTCGCCGACCCCGCGCACCTCGTCGCCGCGCTGTTCCGGCTGTTCCTAGGCCGCGAGCCCAGCACGTACGAGACCGCGTCGTTCGTGCA
>CAZBJI010000201.1:0-13680 GCA_964492175.1 uncultured Polyangiaceae bacterium
GCTTCACCCGCAGGTACTGGCGCATGAGCGGCGTGGCGGCGGCGGCGGCGCGCGGCGCTCGGCCGGTGGCCAGCGGGTTCACTCGCCCCCCGCGAGCGACCAGGCGACCCCCAGGCGCTCGCCCGCCCGGGTGCCCACGGTCAAGACCGCGTCGCCGGCGGCGGTCCAGACTGGCGGCGTAGACGTGGCGATGCCCGTCACGCGGCGCGGGCGGTCCTCCCCGACCTTCGCCAGGAAGAGCGCGTAGTCGCAGGGGGAGCTGACGCAGCTCCGAAACGCCACGGTCTCGCCGTCGGGGGAGAAGACGGGCGAGTAGCTCGCGATGAGGCCCGCGTCGACCCGGCGGGACGCGGCGCCGTTGCCCTGCATCGTGAAGAGCCAGTCGCCGTCGGTCCCGTCGGTCGGCGGCGACCCGAACAGGAAGTGCTTACGCACCGCCGTCACGGCGAACGTGGGCGCCGGCATCGCGGGCCTCATGTGCCACGGCCCTAGCTCGCGGAGCATCGCCGCGAACCGCGCCGCGTCCGCCTCGAACGTCCCGCTGAGGGGTGAGAACGCGCCTCCTTGCGCCGCGCGCGCGCGGTCGGGCGTCGCCTCCCAGCGCTCGACCCGCTTTCCCTGCTCGATGTCCACGAGATCCAGCGCGAGCCGCTCGGGGCCCTGCGCCTGGAGACGGACGAGGGCGCGCATCCGCCTCTCGTCCACGCCGAGCAGGGTGACACCGCCGAACCAGTCGTCCTCGTAGCGAACGACCACGTGAGGCGCGGCGCTCGACGTCGGTCGTCGCGCCGACGGCGCCGGGGCTGGCGCCGGCGACGGCGGCGCGAGGCCTTGCACGAACTGCGGCGAGGCGTGGAGGCCGGGCTCCGCGCAGGCCGCGCCGAGGAGCGCGAGGGGGGCGACGAATCGAAGGGCGGCGAGGCGCACGTCTCTTCGCATGGTGACGAGCGCGCTCCGCAGCGTCAAGGCTCGCTTGTGGCGCGGCCGGAGGTGCGCGATCCAGCGTGCCATGTCCACAGCGTCGCCCGCACCGATGGAGCCCCCGGGGCCCCCAAAGACCGGAGAGTCCGCCCGCACGACGATGACGGAGTACGTGCTCCCCACGCACGCGAACGCGATGGGCAACGTGTTCGGAGGTCAGGTGCTCGCGTGGATGGACCTCTGCGCCGCCATCTGCGC
This sequence comes from uncultured Polyangiaceae bacterium, assembly GCA_964492175.1. Classification (GTDB taxonomy): domain Bacteria; phylum Myxococcota_A; class Polyangia; order Polyangiales; family Polyangiaceae; genus Xiheicaenibacterium. Next base: position 1,180 of record CAZBJI010000201.1, read on the forward strand.
GCAGCGCTTCGCGGGTCACATCTGCGTCACGGCCGGCATCGACGATCTCTCCTTCGACGCGCCCATTCAGGTGGGTCAGGTCGTCCGCCTCCAGTCCCACGTGACCGCCACGTTCCGGAGCTCGCTCGAGGTCTTCGTGGACGTGCGCGGAGAGGACGCCTCGACCGGGCGAACGTGGCCGTGCGTGTCGGGGTACCTCACCTTCGTCTGCTTCAAGGACGGCCAGCCGGCTCCGCTGCCCCAGCTCCTCACGACCACCCCGGAGGAGCGAGCGGCGCTCGACGCGGCGCGAACGAGGCGGACGGCCCGGCTCGCGCGCAGGGCGTCGGCTACACGAACCGCTTGAGGACGGCCCGCAGCCGCTCCCGCGAGGCCTTCTTCATGAGGCGCCGCACGGCGAGCCGCAGCGTCTCGGGGGTGTTGTCGGCGCGCGCCCACGAGAAGAGCCGCTGGTGCTCGGGGGCCATCTTCTCGAGCTCCTCGTCGCTCACGTGGACGGGCGGCTTGAGGTTGTACCCGTCGTAGTCCCGGAACCAGTGGCGCTGGTAGGACATGTAGAGGATCGGCCTCGGCGCGGAGGAGACGTTCGCCGTCCCACCGTGCCGGACGCGGCTGTCCATGAGGAGGCAGGACCCGCGAGGCAGCACCGGATCGAACGGCTCGCGCGCGTCCGCCGCCTCGTCCGAGAAGACGCGGTGGGATCCGGGGACGATGCGCGTCGTCCCCGCCTCGCCCGAGCGCATGTCCACGAGCGGGACCACGACGGTCACGCCGAAGGCTGGGAGCGTCACGTCGAGCGCGGGCTCCCGAAAGAGCCAAGGCGAGTCGCGGTGGATGGGCTGGGCGGCGGCCCCCGGCAGCGACGTCACCGACCCGAACTGTCCGACGACGCACTGCTCCCCGAGGATGCTCTTTGCCACGCCGTACAGGAACGGGTTCGCCCACACCGCGGGGTCGTTGAAGGGGCCCTCGATCTCGACGACCTTCAGGTTGCGCTTGTCGCCCACCTTCTCCACCCGCCGGCGGAGGGGGTCCTCGTAGTCCTCGCGGTAGGCGGCGTGGAAGTGCGCCGCGGCGCGGTCCACGAGGGCTCGGTCGAAGACGCCGGAGAGCACGAGCCCGCCGTGATCCGAGAAGATGCGGGCGCCAGCGGCGAGCGTCTCGGCCGAGAAGGCCCCGGAGCGTCGCTCTTCGGCGCTGGGTGTGAGGGTGAGGGCGCTCGAGTCCACGGCGGCAAGATACCCGGGATTGCGACACCATGGCGCGGGCCAGGTTTGGTACGATCGGCGGGCGTGGCCCGAGGTCTTCCGCCCGACGTCGAGCGCACCGTGCGCCTCTCGGCCATCCCGCCGCACCTGAGGAGCACGTTCGCGCTCCTGCCTACCCCGCTCGAGGTGCGCCTGGTGCACCCGCCCGAGGGCTGCGAGCTGCCCCTCGCCGCGCGCCAGCTCCTGAAGCTCGCGCTCCTCGGCGTCGGGGCAACGCTCGGCCCGGTGGAGCCGGGGCCCGCGCTCGCCCTGGACCTCAAGCTCCGCGGCCGCAGCCGCACGCTGCTCGCGGCGGAGCTCGGCCCCGATCTGCAGTCCGTCCTGCCCGATCTGCTCCTGTCGCTCTTCGCCCCCGACGACGTCGGGATGCTCCTCGATCGGCTCTCCACGCAGTCGTCCCGGCTGGCCACGCTCCGCCTCATCACCGGGCGCATGCTGGCCACGCGCGACCTGGCCGAGGCCCACCGGCTGCTCCTCGTGGGGCTCACCAGCGGCTTCGGCTTGGGGTTCCACCGCGCGGCCCTGTTCCTGCACGACGTGAAGCGAGAAGCGTACGTCGGCGTCCGCGCCGTGGGGCCGGCCGACGAGCCCGCGGCGCACCGCATCTGGGAGAGCATCGAGCTCGAGGACGCGTCCATCGATCGGCTCCTCGCGCGGCCCGCGGATCTCGACACGAGCTTCGAGCGGCTCGTGGAGCGCGTCGCGCTGCCGCCGGAGGAGGAGCCCGCGAAGGCGGCGCTCGCGGCGCGCGGGGTCGTCCTCTTCGATCGCCAGCCGATGAGCACGCGGAGCCCTGGCGGCACGACGGGCCTCGCGCCGATCGATCCGGGCAGGCCCTTCCTCCTCGCGGCGCTCCGCGCCCGGGAAGAGATCCTGGGGCTCGTCTTCGTCGACGATCGCTTCCGGGAGGGCCCGATCACCGCCGAGCGGCTGTCGCACACGGAGCTCTTCCTGGATCAGACCGCGCTGGTGCTCGAGAACCTCTCCCTGCTCGATCGCGTCTCGCGCCTGGCGCGGACGGACCCCCTGACGGGCCTGCTCAACCGGCGGGAGCTCGAGGCGCGGTTCGACGTCGAGCGGTCGCGCAGCGAGCGCGACGCGACGCCGCTCTCCATGCTCGTCATCGACGTGGACCGCCTGAAGAGCACGAACGACGCCGAGGGCCACCTCGCCGGCGACGCGCTCTTGCAGGACATCGCGACCCTCCTCTCCAAGAGCTTCCGGGCCCACGACGCCGTCGCGCGGTTCGGCGGCGACGAGTTCGTGGTGCTGCTCCCGGGCGCGGACAACGGCGCCCTCACCGCCGCCGCGCGCCGGCTGGGCGACGAGGCCATCGGCGCCGGGATCTCCCTCAGCCTCGGAGGAGCGTGCTGGCCCAACCAGACGACCTCGATCGAGAGCCTCTTCGCGGCGGCGGACGCCGCGGTGTACCAGGCGAAGAGGGCGGGTCGGTCGTGCGCGTTCGTGGGGGACCAACGGATCGACTTCGGGCGAGACGACGCGACCCCAGCCGAGTAGAAGAAGCGACCACGGCATGAAGAAGCTCGAGCACCTGTCGGAGGGCTTCCGGCAGCGGTACCTCACCCACGACGAGATCACGCGCCAGCTCCGGGCGTGGGCCGACGCCATGCCCGACGTGATGCGGCTCCAGTCGCTCGCCAAGTCGGAGGAGGGCCGGGACGTATGGCTCGTCACGCTCGGGCGTGATCCGGACCGCGTGCGTCCTGCCGCGTGGATCGACGGCAACATCCACGCGAGCGAGGTCGCCGGATCGAGCGCCTGCCTGTCCGTCATCGAGGACCTCCTGCACGCGTTCGCCGGCGAGCCGCTCTGCGATCTGCCCGCGCACCTGCGCGAGCTCCTGACGTCGGACGTGCTCTTCTACGTCTTGCCGCGGATGTGCCCCGACGGGGCCGAGCGCGTGCTCACGAAGCGCCATTTCGTGCGCTCGAACCCGCGCGACCACCGGATGGGCGATCAAGGGCCGTACTGGCGGCACGACGACGTCGACGGCGACGGGCTCTCCCTCATGATGCGCGTCGCGGATCCCACCGGCGATTTCGTGGAGAGCCGCGACGTGGCGGGGCTGATGCTGCCGCGGCGCGTGGAGGACGAGGGGCCCTTCTACCGGATCTACCCGGAGGGGCTCATCGAGCGCTGGGACGGCTTCACGATCCCGCGGCCCTCGTACCTCTCCGACACGGAGACGGACCTCAACCGCAACTTCCCCTCCATGTGGCAGCCCGAGCCGACGCAGCTCGGCGCCGGCGCCTACCCCACGAGCGAGCCCGAGTCGCGCGCGGTGACCGAGTTCGCCGTGCGGCACCCGAACATCTTCGTCTGGCTCGCGATGCACACCTTCGGCGGCTGCTACATCAGACCCCTCGCCGACAAGCCCGACGCCAAGATGGACCCGCACGATCTGGCGGTCTTCCGCCAGGTCGAGCGCTGGGGAGACGCCATCACCGGCTACCCCACGGTCTCGAACTTCGTGGAGTTCACGTACGAGCCGGACAAGCCCCTCTACGGGGACCTCGCGAACTTCGCGTACGCGGAGCGCGGGGCGATCGGCTTCGTCTGCGAGATTTGGGACTTCTTCAAGCAGGTGGGCTTCGAGGTCGTCCGGCCCTTCATCAAGAACTACGAGATCAGGACGACGCGCGACGACATCCTGAAGATCGCCGCCTGGGACCAGCAGCACAACGCGGGGCGCATCGTCGGCGTGTGGCGGCGTTGCACGCACCCCCAGCTCGGAGAGGTGGAGGTCGGCGGCTACGATCCGCTCATCGGCGTGTGGAACCCGCCCTACGATCGGCTCGCGGAGGTCTGCGATCAGCAGGCGCGCTTCTTCTTCCGCCTCGCCGCCATGGCGCCGCGCCTCGCGGTCGCCGACGTCTCGGTCACGGAGCTCGGCGGCGACGCACGCAGGATCACCGCCGTCGTGGAGAACCGGGGCTACCTGCCGACGTTCGTCCTCGGCTCCGCGAAATCCCGGCCGTTCTCGGACCCCGTGCGCGTGACCCTCGCCGCCGGCGCGGGCGTCGAGCTCGCCTCCACGCGGCGGGAGCACGACGTCGGGCACCTCGCGGGCTGGGGCGGCAACGATCGGTCCACCGCCCCCGGGCTCACGCGCTCGACCGGCGAGGCCACGCGCCGCCGCGTGGAGTGGGTCGTGCGCGGGCGCGGCACGGTGACCATCACCGCGCGCTCCACCCGCGTGGGCGCCGTGAGCCGCGCGCTCGAGATCAGGTGAAGAGCTCGTCGTAGGTGCCGGGCACCTCGCCGAGCTGCTGGTCGACGCCGACGGCCTTCATCGCCGTGTTGATGACCTTCACGGGGTGCTCGCCCGGGCGGCGCAGGTGCCTGCCGGGCGTCGTGTGGAGCCCGCCGGCCTTGCCGCCGATGAGCATCACCATGTTCTCGGTGGAGTGCGGCGACCCCTGCCCGTCCTGCTCCGGGTCGTAGCCGATCCCGCCCTCGAAGCAGAGGATCATGCTCGTGGAGTCGAGGATCGGCGTGCCGTCGAAGTCCTCCGTGTCGCGGAGCTTCTTCATCAGCGTCGCCCAGTGCTTGACGTGCCAGCCGATGCCGTCGGCGAGGCAGTTCTGCCCGGTGTCCCCGCCGCCCATCGAGTAATGGCTGATCTCGTGCAGATCCGACGGGTACCCATAGAGCGGGTTCATGTTCAGGAAGCACTGCGAGTAGGTGAACATGAGGTTCGCGACGCGGTAGAGATCACACGCGAAGGCGAAATGGATGAGGTCTACCATGACCGACGCGCGCAGCTCCTCGTTGCTGTACGCCGCGTTGGAGTCGTAGGCGCCCCCCGCGCCCTGCATCCCGTTCTCCACCGGTCCGCCGATGGTCGGATCGTCGCCGGGGTGCGTGGGCAAGACGCACGAGGGGGAGCCGGGCGGGATGATCGCGTTGAGGCGTAGCTCGAGCGCTCGGAGCTCGTCGAGGTGCCGCTCGAGGCGGATCTTGTCGGCCGCGCCCAGACGGGGGACGAGCTGCTCGGTGTCGCCGCGGACGAGGTCGATGACGCTCTTGCGCCGCTCGAGCAAGCGGATCGCCGCCTGCGCCTCCGCCGGGTCGGGCGGGATGAAGCCGGTGGTCAGCGACTCGTACGCGACCTTGGGGCTGGACGTCGGCGGGACCTCCTCGAGCTGTCCGTTGTTGATGCGCGCCGAGAGGAGACCGCGCTGCCCGTCGGTGCCGTTGGACCCCCGGTAGAAGGCCGCCTGCACGCGGTACGTGAGCACCTTGTTCGAGATGTCGGACGCGATCGTGTCGGACACGATCCAGTCCGACGTGGGGCCGGCCAGGCTCTCGTCGTCTTCCGCCACGCTGCGCATGCCGCTCGCGAGCGGACACGTCGAGCTCGCGTGGAAGCCGATCGCTCGGCCCCCGGACGGCGGCGTGGCGCCCCACGGGATGAGCATCCCCGAGACGACCGAGGTCACGTCGTTCACGCCCAGATCGACCAGCGGCTGGAGGCCCCGGGAGATGTTGCCCGCGTCGATGGGCCCCTCGGCGGCCGGCGTCACCTTCTCGCCGCCGTCCATGCCGATCGACACGCCGCCGAAGGCGAAGACGTAGCGGCTCGGCTTGTCGCCCGGCGCCGCGCCCGCCCGCTTCGGCATGAAGTACTCGAGGAACGGCAGGGCGAGCCCCACGCCGCCCATGCCGCGGAGAAACCGGCGCCTACGGGTTCGCTCACTCACCGACCACCTCCTCACGGCGAAGGCCGAACGCCTCGGAGCCCACGAGCTCGGAGATGAGCTGATCGAACGCGATGCCCGAGTCGCCTCGCGCGTCCACGACCAGCCGCTCGAGCAGCGCGTCGTCGTGCTCGTCGAGGTCCCACCGGCCGACCGCGAAGCGGTAGACCATCGTGGCGACGCACTCGTCGACGCCGCCCGCCTGAATCATCAGACCGCCGAGCTCGGCGGGCCCGTTGAACGCGCCGACGCCCTGGAGATCGCCCGAGCCGTCGATCGCGCACTCGGGCTTGCTCGGCTCCGTGGTCCTGAACTGACCCGCCGCGTCGAAGGCCTCCAGGCCGAAGCCGACGGGCTCGAGCAGCATGTGGCACCCGGAGCACCCCTCGGTCTGCCACATGTTGTAGCGGACCTCCTTGCAGGCGTTGGGGTCCGGCCCCGTGGGCGGCATGTCCACGTCCACGCCGAGGTCGGGCGGTGGCGGATCGATCACCTGGCAGAAGAGCCGCGTGCGGATGAGGAGGCCGCGCTGCACCGGGCTCGTGTCACCGAACTTCGAGACGGCGGCGAGGAACGATCCGTGCGAGAGGAGGCCCTTCCGACCCGACGCTCCGTAGGGCACCCACGCGCCCGCTGGGTCGGAGGGCTGCGTCAGGCCGTAGTGCGTGGCGAGGCTGCTCGTGACGTAGGTCTCCTCGGCCGTCAGCAGATCGACCCACGGACGCTTCTCTTCGAAGAGGTAGCGGCGAAGGAGCGACTCGGTCTCGAGGCCCATGTCGTCGGCCAGCGCCGGCGCGAGGGGGAGCGACTCGTACGAGAGCCACATGGAGTGGAACCGCGCGACGCGTGCCAGCGCTCGCTCCTCGCCCAGCAGCGTGGTGGCGGCTTGCCGGAGCTGATCGGGCTCGGAGAGCTGCCCCGCCTCCGCCGCGTCGAGCAGCCAGTCGGGGGGCGTGGAGCCGAGCAGCAGGTACGACATCCGCGTCGCGACCTCGAAGTCGTTCAGCCGGAAGAGGCCCGCGAACCCGGGCACGGGCTCGCCGATCTCGATCCGGTAGAGGAACTCGGGGTGCTGGAGGAAGGCGCGCAGCCCCGAGTCGACGGCGACCCAGAAGTCCCCCTCGAGCTCCGCGTGCGGCAGGAAGTGCGCCGCGAAGTTCTCGATCTCCGCGTCGGACATCGTGCGGCGGAGCGCGCGGCGCCCGAACGTCGCCACGAACGCGCGGAAGCAGTCGGCGTCCGCCGGGCCCGACGGCTGGCAGGGCACGATCGCGGCGCGCAGGGCCGGATCCGCGACGACCGCGCTCGCGACCTCCCCCGAGATCACCTCGACCCCGTCGATCAGCGCCTGCGAGGCCGTCTGCTTCGTGAAGTCGTTGTCGAACGGCGTGCGGTCGTCGGTCGGCAGCGTGAGCTCGGCGTCGTCGACGTCGACACCCACGAGATCCAGCACCGTCGCGCGGAGCTCGATGGCGGTGAGCCTCCTCGCGCCGCTCGCGCCGACCTCGTTCGCCTCGGCCTCCGTCGGGAGGTCCACGTCCGTCGGCGGGTCACCGCCGATTTGGCCCGTGCAGCCGTGGGCCGCGATCACCGCCGTGGTGAGGACGAGCCAGGGTGCCGAGCCGAGGATCCGTCGCCGCATGACGCCTCCGTCGCGGGCCGTGTGCGTCACGGCGCCGCAGCTCAAGGGTCGCGGATACAAGTGGTCTGGTCAATCTCTAGGACGCTCGCCCGCGGCGAATTCCCACCACAGCGAAGGATTATCCTACCTCCTCGGCCGACGTGCGAAGGGGGCCCGCGCGCGACCTACTGCGCCGCGATGGGCTCGTGCCCCCGCTGGCTTCTCTCGAACTCCGCGATGAACGTCGCGGCGAGCGCGTCGAGCGCCCTGTTCTCGAGCGGGTGGAAGTCGCGGCGCAGGTACGACCGGATCCCGCGCCCGAAGACGCGCTCCCCGAATGGCTGCCGCTCGGCGACCTCCCGGCCTTCTCGCTGCACCGCGCGGATCACGCCCTTCTCCTGGCTGAGCAGGTAGAGCGTGCCCGCGATCCAGAACGCCGCGAGCGTAGTCGAGGCGATCGCGAGCCCCAGCATGCGAGTCGAGTACCGCGCATCCACCCGCTGCAGCACCTCGAACGCGACGGCGCGGTGCTCGATCTCCTCTGCGGCGTGCCACGAGAGCAGCTCGAGCATGGCGGGGTGGACCGCGCCGGTCTTGTCCTCGGTGAGGAAGTTCTCGGCGAGCACCGCGGTGAAGTGCTCCGCCGCGGCGGTGGTCGCCAGGCGCAGCTCCGGCGAGAAGATGCGCTCCAGGAAGCCGAACGCGATCTTCTCGTAGACCGCCAAGAAGGGCCGGATCCGGTAGCCCTGCTCCTCCAGGAGGCGCAGGTGGCGCTCGTGCGCGCTCGCGTGCCAGCCCTCCTGTCCGGCGAAGCCGCGCACGGCCTCGGCAAGCTCGGGCTCACGCGCGATGACGCCCGCGAAGTGCTTCACGCTGCGGACGAAGAACCGTTCCCCGGCTGGGAACAGGCTGCTCACGCCGTTGGCCAGGTGGGTCGCGAGCATGCTGCCCGCGATCCAGTGCCGGGGGACGGAGGCGTCGAGGCGAGAGACGGGGAACGGGCGCGGGCGGATCTCCATGGGGACCTCGAGCCTAGACACTGGGGTCTTGTTGACCCTCAGTCAATAGCCTACGGTGAAGATTGATGACCGCCGCCGCTCGCCGAGCCGCGTCCTCGACCCCCCGGGAGACCGGCCGCGGCGCCACCCGGAAGCGCGCCGCGACGGGGCCCGCGCGGCGGGAGCGCCTCGACACCGCCGAGCGGCGTGATCAGCTCCTCGCCGTCGCGAAGGAGCTCTTCATGGATCGACCCTACGACGAGGTCTCCATGGACGACCTGTCGACGCGCGCGGGCGTCTCCAAGGGGCTCGTCTTCCACTACTTCGGATCGAAGAAGGAGCTCTACGTCGAGCTCGTCCGCAAAGGCTCGGAGGAGCTCCTCGCGGCGACCCTCACGCCGGACGCGATGTCGCCGCTCGACCGGCTGCAGACGGGCCTCCTCGCGTATCTCCAGCACGTCGAGGCGAACGGCAAGGCGTGGGTCACCCTGTTCACGAGCGGCGTCGGCGTCGATCCGGAGATCTCGGCCATCGTCGACAAGACGCGCGCGACGCTGGCCGAGCGCATCGTGCGGAATCTGCCCGGCTCGTCTCCCAGGATCGAGCTCGCGGCGCGCGGCTTCATCGGGTTCGTGGAGGCGACGACGCTCGCGTGGCTGCAGGTCCGGCAGCAGAAGCCCGAGGACCTCGTGCGCCTCTTCATGAAGGTGCTGGCTGCGGCGCTCACGGGGTAGCTCGCGCGGCTGCGCCGGCGACCCGCGACGGGTGCCGCGCCAGCACCCCATGACGAACGAGCCCTCACGGGATCGTCGCCGAGCTTCGACGAGGAGCGCGGCGCTCGTGCGCGATCACGGCACCCCCAGGGCCCCGGCCATGGTGATCTCCAGCGAAGCGAAGGAGCGGGTCGCAGGGACCGAGCCGTCCGCGGCGGGCAGGCCGTCGTCCAGCGCGAAGACGACCTGCTGCGAGCGGTCGGCGAAGAGGTACGCGCCGTTCGGCAGATCATGCACCGCGCTCAGGGCCGACGCCCCGTCGATGTCGAACACCAGGCTCGGCGCCACCTCCCCCGGCTCGAAGACGAAGACGCTCGCGTCGTCGTCGACCACGAGGACCTGACCAGCCGCCGTCACGTGCGCGGAGGCCGAGCTGCCGAGGGCGCCGTCCGTGAGCGTCCGGCTCGGCTTGGTCACGCCCGACGCGAGGGCTGCGTCCTCGAAGACGAGCACCGCGGTCGAGGCGGTGGTCTGGGTCACGGCGTACAGCGAGCCGTTCGCGAACGTGAGCGCGATGGGGGAGAACGACGCGAAGTCCGGCTCGATCACGCGGGACGGAGCCACGTCGCCGTCCAGCGTGGCGAGCCCGGAGAAGACGCGGATGCTGGCGTCTCCTGCGCCGAGCGCTCCGCTGTTCGTGACGTAGAGCTCGCCGGCGGTCCGATCGATCGCGAGCGCGTTCGGCGAGACCACCCCGGTGGCCGCGCCGGCGAGGCGCCGCGAGGGCTTGACCGCGCCGGTCGCCGCGACGGCGTTCGTGTACATGACGACGGATCCGTCGTTCTCCGACGCGACGTAGAGCGTGCCCGCCGCGTCCAGCTCGAGATCCCTCGGGCCGTACATTCCGGTGTCGGGCCCCGAGCTGAGGAACGTCGTCGCCTCGACGGTGCCGCTCACGTCTTCGGCGTCGACGAAGCTCGCGATGCCGAGGTTCTGACTCAGCACGAAGAGGTGGGTGCCCTCGTCGGGCGCTCCGCCGCCGGCCGCGCCCGCGCCGCCCGCTCCGGCGCCTCCGGCTCCCCCGTCGCTCGCGTCGCTCTCCGCCCTACATCCAGGCGAGACGATCGCGAGGACCGACAACAGCCCAATCCAACCGACGTTCTTCATGCTTCCAGTCTCCTCAGCCGTGCGCTGCGACGCTCACAGAGCGGTCGGCCGTGCCGCGCCCCGAGTGTCATGTGAGTCATCGGCGGCAGGTGACGATCGAGGACACCCGATCTCGCAGATCGCGCAAGACCGCGGGAAGCGTCACGCTCCCACGAGAGGGGCGAGAGTCTCCGAGCGGTTGGCCCCGCCGGGCACGCGCGGCGATGCGCTCGCTGCAAACGGATGGGACGCCATCCGCGGGCTGGCCCTCGGACTACGGGCAGACCTCCGGCGGCGCGTGGAGCTCACCGAACGCGCAGAACGGCTGCGGCTCGCGGACGACACACAGGGTGCTCGCGGGGCTCTGGCGACAAGCGGCGTGCTCCTCCGGGAAGGGGACCTGCTTGCCCGTGGCGACGTCGAAGGCCAACCCCGCCAACCCCAGGCTGTCACAGCGCACGACGCCCCCGTCCCTCGAGAACCGAAGCTCGACGTCCACGGGCTGCTCCGTGGCAGGAGCGGTGCTGACGGTCTGCCCTGTCGCCACGTCGAAGACGCGGAGGCGGTACCGGCGCGTGGCGCCGCCCTCGACCTCGAACACCGCGCCGAGGCCTCGCGCTCGGGAGAAGGCCGCGGCGCCGACGGTGTGGTGTTGCATGCCGTGGTTGTCGGCGAGACCGGTGGCGGTGACCCAAGCGCCGTCGGGGGCCGGGTGGAGCGGCACGGCGTCGCGGTGGTGAGCCGTGACCGGCTCGAACGCGCAGTGGGCCGGCGGGCGCGAGCGTTCCCGACGAAAGCGGGACGCGACGCCCAGGTGCTCGAAGCAAAGCGTCCTTCCGTCCTCCGTGAAGGCGACCGCCGCCATCGAAGGGGGGTGCGTCGCGGGCAGCGCGACCGTCTCGAACCGACCGCTCGCAAGGGTCGCCATCGCGACCTTCCCCTCGACCGAGAGCGCCACCTGTGTCCCCAGCCGATCGAACGCGATGACCGGGCTCGCCACCACGCTCAACGGAGCGTCCTTCCACTGGGCTCTGCGCGCGCCGGAGGCGAGATCGAAGACGTCCAGTGTGGCGCGGAAGCTCCCGCCTTCGGCGATGAACCGGTGCGCGGCGAACAGGCCCGCGACGTCGTCGACGACCGTCGTCGTGGCGGCCCCCTCGGCCAGCACCTTGCCGTCCGGCTCGCTCGTGAGCCGCCACCGTTCGCGGGCGGTGTCCAAGGTGAGCGCGCGGACCTCGCCCGAGGGGAGCTCGACGACGCTCGCTTCCGAGGGGAGCTCGCGAACGGAAGGCGCGTCGAGAGAGTAGAACCGACCGCCGGCGTGCGTCTCGACGAACAGACCGAGCGCGGTGACGGTCGGGGCCGGCGTCGCGCTGCCCTTGCCGACGATGACGAACGGCGTCCCGCCGAGGGCGGCCGCGGGGTCGAGCTCGCGTGTCACGCGCGTAGGCGCCTTGCCCGTCACACGCTCCAGCACGGCTCTCGCGATGCGCAGCGCCGCGGCGCGGTCGGCGGGGCGGGCGCGCGCGCGCTCGATCCACTGCGCTGCAGCTCGCAGCGAGGGCGTGCGCAGCGCCGCGGCGGTCTCCAAGCGCTCCTGCGCCGTCGCGTTCGTCGCGGAGGGCCTGGCGCTCACGCCGGGCGGGCCGACCGGGTCGCCGCGCGGATCGGCAGACGCGCAGGCCGCGAGCAGGACGGCGCAGAGGGTGCAGGCGCAGAGGCGCGGGCCTCTCACGAGGGGCCAACCCCGCGGGTCACGCCCCACCCGTCCCACCACGGCGCGGCCAGGCCCGCCGGGCCCGCGCGGCTCGAGCCAACCGACGGCGGAAGGGGGTCGCTCGCGACGACCGACAGGTCCGGCCCGCGACCGGCTCGCCGCGCGACGACTTGCACGCGGCCACCCTATCACGGGGCTGTGCCCACGCCCGCAGGGCTGAGCACATGGGCAGCTCGGGCGGGCCCGGCGCCGCTCTATTTCGCATAAGGGGTGTTATGGTACCCGGCGCCGCTCCCCCGAAGAGCGCGCCCTCGAGC
>CAZBJI010000202.1:0-13678 GCA_964492175.1 uncultured Polyangiaceae bacterium
TCACGGGAGATCACCCACGATCTTCCCGAGTAGTCGCTCCGCGCGCAGGCCGCGCGCTGCATGGACTGCGGCGTGCCGTTCTGTCACCAGGGCTGCCCGCTCGGGAACCTCATCCCGGAGTGGAACGACCTCGTCTACCGCGGCCAGCTCGCGCAAGCGGCAGAGCGCCTGGAGGAGACCAACAACTTCCCCGAGATGACCGGGCGCCTCTGCCCGGCGCCTTGCGAGGCAGCCTGCGTGCTCACCCTGCAGGGGCAGCCGGTCACGATCAAGGAGGTCGAGCGCGCCATCGCGGACCGAGCCCTCGTCGGCGGACGCCACGAGCCGCGCCCGGCGGCGTTCCGGTCCAGCAAGCGGGTCGCCGTCGTCGGCTCCGGCCCCGCGGGCCTGGCGTGCGCGCAGGAGCTGGCGCGCCGTGGCCACGAGGTCGTGGTGTACGAGCGCGCGGACCGGCCCGGCGGCCTGCTCCGCTACGGCATCCCCGACTTCAAGATGGAGAAGGTGGTGCTCGACCGTCGGCTCGACCAGCTCCGGGCCGAGCGGGTCGTCTTCCGGTGCGGCGTGGAGATCGGCAAGCACGTCCCCGCGGCCGAGCTTCGCGAGGAGTTCGACGCCATCTGTCTGGCGACGGGCGCGCTCGACCCGCGGCGGCTCGACGTGCCCGGCGCGGACCTCCCCGGCGTGCACGAAGCGCTCGCCTACCTCGAGCAGGAGAACCGCGTGCAAGCGGGGGATCGCGTGGCGCCGGCCTCGCGGGTCACGGCGGCGGGCAAGCGGGTCCTCATCCTCGGAGGCGGCGACACGGGCGCCGACTGCCTCGGGACGGCGCACCGCCAGGGCGCGCTCTCCACCGTGCAGCTCGAGATCGCGCCGCGCCCCCCCGACGCGCGCGCGGCGGGGGACCTCTGGCCGCTCTGGCCGAACGTCTTCCGCGTCTCGCCGGCGCACGAGGAAGGAGGCGAGCGCGTGTACGCGCTCCGCACCCTGCGGATCGAAGAGAGCGGCGGACGCGCCGCGCGCCTCGTCGCCGAGCGCGTCGCGTGGCGCGATGGCGCCATCTCCTCTGCCGGCGGGGAGGAGGTCGTCTTCGAGGTCGATCTCGTGCTCCTCGCGATGGGCTACCTCGGGCCGGAGCCGAGCGCGCTCTACGCCGCGCTCGGCGTCGGGCTCGACGCGCGCGGGCGCGTCGGCGCGGACGAGCGCGGGCGGACGCAGGCGGAGAACGTCTTCGCGATGGGGGACTGCCGGCGCGGGGCGTCGCTCATCGTGTGGGCCATCGCCGAGGGCCGGCACGCTGCGGAGAGCTGTGACGCGTTCCTGCGGGGGCGCCGGCTGCTCCGCGTGAGCTGAGCGCCCAGCTCTTCGCGCCGTCCACCCTGGCCGCGCGTCCCTGGTTGGGGCAGACCGTCATCATGACGCAGATGCATCGGTGGGGCAGCGCGGCGATCCTGGCGAGCGCCCTCGGCTGCGGGGACTCGGGCGAGCTGGGCTCTGGCGGCGCGACGGGAGCGACGTCGGGCTCGACGGTCACCACGACGACCTCGCCCGCCGCGACGGGCCCGGGCGCGACGTCGAGCGCCTCGACGACGGGGCAGGGTGGCGCCGGGGGAAGCTCGTCGTTCTCGCTCTCGGACCCCCTCCGAGGATCCACCCTCGGGTTGCAGGACGGCGGCACGCTCGGCCCCGACGGGTGGACCGTCACGGGCAACGCCGACCGCATCATCTACGAGCTACCCAGGCTGGTGGAGGGCTCAGCCGAGTTCACGATGACCAACGTGACGATGGCGAACCTGCCGCTGAACGATCACGAGGTCTTCGCGATGTACGAGGGCGGCTACGGCATGGTCGAGCCCATCCCCTACAACCCCGAGTTTCGCGACAACCACTACAAGTGCATGATCCGCATCTACGGCCAAGCCGAGGTGGGTCGCGAGGGACAGCAGAAGCTCATGTGGGGCCTCTGCCCTTCGGGCGATCCGGGCTACGGGATCTGCGGATGCGCGAGCTTCTTCGAAGAGCCGTTCGGCGGGGACGGCACTTGGGACGGGACGCCGCAGCGTCTCCGGGTCGAGTGGGGGGGAGGCGTCACGCGGTATCTCCGGAACGACGTCGAGGTCCTCACGATCGATTGGTCCGCGTCGGGTCTGGGGTTCGGGCCGTCGGAGCTGCACCTCTCGCTCGGCACCTCTCGACCTCTCGACGTGGGCGCCGCGTCGATGCCGATCGGCGCCGTGTTCTCCGACGTCTCGATCCAAGGCACGATCGGCGAAGAGGAGACGTGCCCGTAGCCGCTCGGCCTCCCGCTACCGCGCGCGCAGGCGCAGCACCGCCGCGCCGTCGGTAGACGCCTGGCTCACGTCGAGCAGCATCGCGGCGTCCCCTCTCTCCGCCACCGCGACGCCGAGGTCCTTCTCCCAAGCGACCCGGCTCTGCTCTCCGACATGGAACGTCGCGAACGCCGCGCTCCCGGGTGCGGCAGGGAGCGCGTAGTCACTGAACGACCAGCTCCTCGAGAAGCGGCTCGGGAAGAAGGCGCCTCGCAGCGTGACCTCGGTCGCCTCGAAGGCGCGGACGACCTCGGGCCCCACGACGTGGACGCGCTCGATCGGGAGCGCCGCGTGCGCAGGCTCCCGGTACGCGTAGAGCCCACGCGTGAGCGGCCTCGCGTCCGCGTGGATCCAGGTGCGGGTGATGGGCCTGAGCCGCGCGTCGAGCTCGCCCTCGACGAGGTCGACCGAGAGCGTGCCGGAGGGGCCCGCGGCGATCGCGAGGAAGGAGAACGACCGATCGAGGAGCTGCAAGTCGCCGTCCTCGTCCGCGCTGCGGGTCACGCCGTACCCCTGCTGCCGAGCCTCCGCGCGCTCGAAGAACGGCTCGAGCGTGTCACCGACGCGGATCTCGCCGACTCTCCCCGGCGGAACGAACCTGACCTCTCCGCCGTGCGGGCCTTTGGGCCACGGCGGGGGCCGGCCCAGTCCGTCCATGATCCGCAGCGCGGGCGCGTCGGGGACGCCGACCTCGCCGGGCCCCGCCGTCCGCACGACCGCGACGGGCAGCTCGGAGAGCGCCAC
The DNA here is from genome assembly GCA_964492175.1 of uncultured Polyangiaceae bacterium. Classification (GTDB taxonomy): domain Bacteria; phylum Myxococcota_A; class Polyangia; order Polyangiales; family Polyangiaceae; genus Xiheicaenibacterium. The sequence goes on from CAZBJI010000202.1 coordinate 3,072, forward strand.
ATCGACGCGCTGCGCGACCGGCGTCGGAGCGGCGCCGTTCACCTCCGCTTGTCGCGAGCAGCAGGTCTCGTCCCGGCCGCAGCACGCCGGCATGCCGTCCACGGGGCTTCGCGGCGCCGGGATCGGCGCGGCCTCCCACCCCGCCGGCGGCCGCGGGCTGGCCGCGAGCGCCGCGGCGCCGATCGCCAGGATCGCCGTGACCCCTAGCCCGGCGGGGAGCCGCGCGCCGATCACAGCGTCTCCAGGTAGGCGACGAGCGCCCGATGATCCCCCGTGCTGAGCGCGCCGTTCACCATCTGGTTGTCCTTCGCCGCGAGCAGATCGTGGAGCGTGGCGTAGCGCCCGTCGTGGAAGTACGGGGCGCTCCCGCGGACCCCGACGAGCGAGGGTGTGTCGAAGGTGCGCCTCCGCTCCGCCGGCAGGCCCGTCCCGACGTCGTGCGCCTTCCCGTCGGTGCCCCCGTCCTTGTGGCAGCCGTTGCAGCCGTAGGCGAGGAACACGTCCCTGCCGCGCTCGGCGGCGGCCGGATCCCTCGGCTTGCGCGTCGGCGGCGCCGGAAGGGCCTGGACGTAGGCGAGGAGCGCCTGCAGATCCGCCTCGTCGGACTTCGGCAGCCCGGTGCCGCCGAGTCGCTCGAAGGTCCGCTGCACGTGCTCGCGCGCCGTTGCGTGCTCGCCGAACCAACCGTACGGCGCGGCGCCCGGGATGCGTCCGGCGAGCATCGGCGTCTGACGCGCGCCGTCCGGGCTCGACCAGATCAACCCGTCGTCGCGACCCTCGGGGTGGCACGACGCGCACGCGCGCCCCGCGGCCAGGCGGACGTCACGCGACGTGTGGAACAGCCGTCGTCCGCGCGCGATGACGTCGTCGTGGGGCGCGTCCGAGCGGCGCCACGGCGCTGCGCGCAGCGGCGCGCCGTCGGGGACGTCCAGATCGAGGCGCTGCAGCACGCGATCGATCTCGGACCAAACGAAGAGCGCGCTCGATCCGGAGAGGAGCGCGAGGCCCGTGGGCCCGGACGCGGCGCGGAACCTTCGCAGCTCCCCGATCGTGGGGTCGGTGAGCGTCGCGTCGAGCTCGAGCACGGCGTCGAGATCGAGGCAGGCTACGAACAGGCTCGTCCTCCGGGCCACGGCGGCGCGAGGGAGAAGGCAGTCTTGGCGGAACGGGCTCGAGCGCGCGAAGGCGACGGATGAGCCGAGACGCTTCTGCGCGGCCGGGTCCACGACCACGACGGTCGGCGCGATGCTCCGGTCGAAGATCGTGCCGCCGTAGCCGCCGGCCGAGATTCCCGTCCCGCTCTGTCCGGGGTCGACGCTCGTGTGCGGGACGAAGAGCCGCGGCCGCTCGCCCCCGGCGAGGTCGGGGACGACGGCGCTCGCCAGCGCGTAGCCCTGGGCGGCCTCCCGCGGGGCTGGATCGCCTCCCTGTGTGTCTCGGACGCCGGCGCGAAGATCGACCGGCGTCGGCGCGCCGTCGGGCTCGGCAAGGTCCACCACGCTGAGCGATCCGCCGACGGCGTGCGACACGAACGCCCGCGCCCCCACCTCGTCGACGAGCACCGCGCGCGGCTCGCGGGCGAGCGCGATCTCTCGCGCCGGGGCGAGGTCGCGCTGCGACAGGATGGTGAGCGCCGCCCCGAACCCGCTGGTGACCAGGAGCTCCCCTCCTCGCTCCGCGAGCGCCCACGGCTCGGGCGCGAGCTCTGCCCGGCACCGCTCCTCGAGGGGAGCCGCCGCCTCCGCGCCGAGCTCCAAGATCACGACGTGGCCCGAGTCGCGGAGCGTGACCGCGATGCGCCCGTCGCCGAGGGCGAGGAGGTGGTGGGGCGCGCCGTCGACCGGCGTCACGCCGAGCTGCGTCAGCGACGCGGCGTCGAAGGCGTGGATCGCCTTCTGGTCGGGGTCCGCGACGAGGGCCAGCGTGGCGGCGCCGACGCGCACGAGCTCGACGGGTCCGCTCGCGCCCCGCTCGGCGGCGCGGCTGACCGCGCCCGGCCGCTGCGCCGCGCAGCGCCCGGGCTCAGGCTCGCGCCGCTGGCTCGCCGACGAGGGCGCGCTCGCGGCGGAGTCGCCCGGCGCCGCTCCTTCGCCCGCCGGCCCACACCCCGCCGCAAGGGCGAGGGACAGGTAGGCGGCGCGGCGCACGGCCCGGTAGGCCACCGCCGACCTTCCGTTCGAGGACGGCTCGCCCGGGTCCATGGGGCGCATACGCTCGGCCGCCGCCCTCTGTTCCGGCGCAGGTCGACGCCGGCCTCCCCCGTTGCTGGCGGCCGTCCAATGCTATCTCCTACCTCCAGATGTACTCCGGACCCGCCACCCAGCCCGATCCCGCCTCGATGGCCCCGGGCGCGCTCCTCGCCGGCCGATACCGGCTGGAGCGAGAGATCGGGCGCGGCGGGTTCGGGACCGTCTACGAGGCGCAGAACCTCTCGGACCAGACCCGCGTCGCCCTGAAGGTGCTGAGCCCTCGCGTCCTCGAGATGGCGGGTGGTGCGGAGCGGTTCCGGCGCGAGGCGGAGCTCGCGCGGCGCCTCTCGCATCCGAACATCGTCCGCGTGCTGGACTCCGGGGAGGACGAGCGCGGCGCCCTCTACATCGCGTTCGAGCTCCTGCAAGGTCGCTCGCTCCAAGACGAGATCCAGCGGAGCGGCGCCCTCCCCCCGCGGCGCGCGGCGGCGATCTGCCTCGAGCTCCTGGGGGCGCTCGAGCACGCGCACGCGCTCGGGGTCATCCATCGGGACATCAAGCCGGCGAACATCCACCTCGTCGGGGACGGCCCCGAGGCGCCTTGCAAGATCTTGGACTTCGGGATCGCGAAGTCGACCAACCCGGGGACGCGCCCGGGTCTCACGCAAGACGGCACCGCGATCGGCACGCCGGCCTACATGGCGCCGGAGCAGATCGAAGGGACGGCGCTCGGCCCGGCGACGGACGTCTTCTCGCTCGGCGTCGTGCTCGCGGAGATGCTCACGGGGAGGCCGCTCTTCGACGAGCACGCGTCGGCCATCCAGATCATCAGCGCACGCCTCTCGCGTGGGCTGCCCATCCCGCCCGCCGTGCTGCGCTCGCCGCTCGGCTCGGTCATCGCGACGGCGACCGAGCCGGCGCTCGCGCGTCGCTTCCCCGACGCGCGCGCGGCGCGCGCCGCCGTCGAGGCGGCGCTCCCCTGGCTTTCGACCGCGAGCCTGGCCACCGGCGCAGACCCGGTCGGGCCGACGGCCATGGGCGCCCCCACGGCCCTCGCCCCGGTCGCGCTGAGCGCGCCTCCCCCGCAGCACCCCGGCTTCGTCGCCACGTCTCCCTCGCCCCAGTATGCGCCCGCGCTTCCGCCGCCCGCTCCACCGAGGAAGGCGTCCTCCGCGGCGCCCGTCGTGGCGGTGGCGCTCGTGCTCTTGCTCGCGATGGTCGGTGGGGCGGTCGGGTACGTAGCCCTTCGTTCTGGCAGCCGAGCGGATCGCGCGGAGAAGGGCGACAGCGCGTCGAAGAGCAAGAAGCGCCGGCAACGGGAGAAGGCCGCCGAGGAGGAGGAGGAGACGGCGGATGAGGACGACGCCGACGAGGGGCTCCGCCCGCCGCCGCGGGATCCTCCGCCGGTCCGTCCTCCGCCCGTCACGCCCCCGCCCCCGGCGCCGACGGCCACTCCGAGCGGCCCCCTCGGGCGGGTTCGCGCCTGCTCGGGCGTCCCCCTCGTGCCCCCGGGCGTCCGCACGAAGCTCGTGGCCGCGGGGTTCTCCGTCAGCGGAAAGCTCCTCTACTGCGCCGGCGACATGGTGAACTTCCAGTGCAAGGGCCCCCGGGGCGACGGCTTCACCGTGGAGGGCGGCGGGAGCGCGGCGCTCATCAAGCTCGGCTCCGCGTCCGAAGCCGAGACCTTCGCGAACACGCAAGCGAAGTCGGCGTCGTCTCCGACGACGTACGCCCACGACGGGGGCCGCGTGCTCATGGTCACGATGCAACCGGCGGACGCGGATCGGCTCCTCGCGAAGGTGTGCCGCTGACCGTTCTGACGAGAACGTGACCCACGCGGTCGGCCCGGAGCGCTACGCCTTCTCTGGCGATGCGGATCGAGGTCGTCCTCAACGCGAACGCCCGGCGCGGGACGGGCACGGTGCTGCGCCAGCTGGAGCGCACGCTGCCCTCCGCCCGCGTGGAGCGGACGCGCTCCCTCGACGACGTGGACGTGCTCGCCCGGCGCTTGGTCCTCGACCCGCCCGATCTCGTGCTCTCCGCCGGCGGCGACGGCTCCGCGCTCGCCCTCGTGAACGCGATCCGGCGCGCGCGTGAGACGCAGCCCAAGAGCTCGCTCCCGGGCCCGCTCCTCAGGCTGGGCTTGCTCAAGCTCGGCACCGGGAACGGCTGGGCGCGGTCGTGCGGCGCTCCGCGGCTCGGGCTCGGGCTCTCGCGCCTGCATGACTTCGTGCAGCGCCGCGAGAGCCCCCGCAACCTCCCGATGCAGCGGTTCGATCTCGTCGAGGCCTGCGGGTTCCTCGCGCATTTCGCCGGGACCGGCTGGGACGCGGAGCTCGTCGACGACTTCCACGCCCAGAAGGACGACGACGCGAACCTCCTCCCTCCGTGGGCTCGGAACGGTCTGCTCGGGTACCTGAACGGTCTCGTCACGCGCGCCGTCCCCCGCAACATCCAGTTCCCCCGCGTGGAGATCGAGATCAAGAACACGGGCGCCCACGCCCTCGGCATCGATCCGCGCGGGCAGCCCTTCGATTTCGCCGGGGGCGAGCCTGGGAGCGTGCTCTACCGCGGGCCGGTCAGCATCTGCGGCGTCGGCACGTCCACCCAGTGGGGCTTCGGGTTTCGGGCGTTCCCCTTCGCGCGCCTCGTGCCCGGGCGGTTCAACCTGCGGAGCTACGTCGGCACCACGAAGGAGGCGCTGGCGCGGGTCCCCCTCCTCTGGGCGGGCCGCCACCCGCTCGCGAACATGATCACGTGGCTCCTCACGCGGTGCACCGTCTCGTTCTCGCGTCCCGTACCGTTCCAAGCGGGGGGAGACCTGCTCGGGTATCACGACGAGATCGAGTACGCCGTCTCGGGAGAGACGGTGGAGGTCCTCGACTGGCGAGCGTTCGGTCGCCTGATGGGCGCGCCAGACCGCCTGCTCAAGGACGCGATCCTCGGCCGCCTCGAGCCCGCGCTCGAGCGCAGCGGCATCGTCGGCGAGTGAGCGCCCCGAGATCCGCGCGCGCTCGACGCGTGCGCGCTCGCCGCGTCCCGCGCGGCCGGAAGTCACTTCTATAAGTGATTGAATTGGTTCGATAATTGCACGTCCAACGGGGAGGAGGCTCAAGAGACATGTCCCATCCCGCACTCGCTCGGTTTTTCGGTCCCCAGCGTGACGTCCTCGCGATCCACGTGATGAAGCGGCTATCCATGGCGCAAGCCCAGAGGCGCGCACTCACGCTTACGGATCTCGCGAGCGAGCTCGGCGTACGGAAGGCCGACGTCCGGCGGGTCGTCACCGCTCTGCATCAGCAGGGGTACGTGGACGCCCTTCGCCTCCGGCTCACGCTCGCCGGGTTTGCGATCGGCGCAGCGGTTGCGCGCGTCGATCTCCGCCCGATGCGGCGGCCCCTGGGCGCCGCCGCGAGCTCGCCCGAGCGCGCTGCCCCTGGGCTCCGGGCGGTCGAAGCCCGCGCTGCCTGACGCGGCGCGCACCCGTCCGGTTCCGCGTCGCCGGGCGGGTTCGGCCATGCTAGTCGAATGGGATGCGTCTTCCTTCGTGGCTCGGCGTGCCGGCGGTGTTGGCGCTCTGGGTCGCGTGTGACGCGGGGGTGGCGCCGGGGGATGGCGACGACGCGCCGACGGGGACGAGCGCGACCAGCGGCGGCGCCGGTGGGGCGACGAACGCCACGGCCACCACCACCACGTTCGGGCAAGGGGTAGGCGGCGACGGAGGGAGCGTCGCGTGCACCGGGGTGACGGCCGAGGCCACGCTCGTGCCGCTGCCGGTCGACATCATCTGGATGGTCGACAACTCGAACAGCATGGAGCCGGCCATCGCCGAGGTGAAGGCGGGGCTCTACTACTTCTCGACGCTCGTGGACGCGAGCAACCTGGACTACAAGGTCGTGCTGCTCTCGCAGCGCGGGACGTCGCCGCTCTCCATCTGCATCGAGCCTCCTCTCGCGGGCGACGACATGTGCGGCAACGGCCCCCGCTTCTTCCATTCCAACGTGAACGTGCTCAGCACGCAGCCGCTGGAGCAGTTCTTGGGCACCCTGGCGCAGACCAACGGCTACATGCTCGGGCAGCAGCGAGGCGGCGAGCCGTGGTTCGACGAGCTGCGACCCGAGGCGACCAAGACCATCGTCGTCGTGACCGACGACAACTCCCGCCTCTCCGCGACGGACTTCCAGACGTTCCCAGGGGGGCAAAACCCCTTCAACTCCCTCACGTTGCCGCCCGGCATCCTGGATCCTTCCTGGAACGGCCTCTTCGACTCCTTCCTCTTCAGCGGGATCTATGGCTGGGGGAGCCTGCAGGATCCGTCGGTCATCTGTCAGTACCCGGACATGACCTCGCCGCCGAGCTCCGGGCTCACCTACACGACGCTGGTCAACCAGACGGGCGGTGTGCGCGCGCAGATCTGCGACGGGGCCTCGGCGTGGAATCCCTTCTTCAACGCGGTCGCGCAGGCGGTCGTCGCGGCCTCCGAGATCGAGTGCACCCTCGCGATCCCCCCGCCGCCCGTCGGGGAGGAGCTCGACTACACCAAGGTGAACGTCCAGCTCGTGAGCGGGGACGTCGCGACGATCGTGCCGAACGTAGGGAGCGAGGCCAACTGCGGCGCCGGCGAGGGCTGGTACTACGACGACCCAGCCGCGCCGACCTCGGTCGTGCTCTGCCCCGCGTCCTGTGACGATGCGCAGGAGCTCGCCGGCCCCAACCAAGCGGGGAAGGTCGAGGTCCTCTTCGGGTGCGCCACGATCGTCGAGTGACGCCCGACGAAGGCGTCGAGTGAGGCTCCGCGAAGGTCGCGACTACGCGAGCCGCTCGACTCGCCTCCGAGACACGACGGTGAACCTCCACACGAGCGCGGCCGACACGAAGGCGAGCCCTGCGCACAGGCCCCACCAGAGGCCGATCTCGTTCATCCCGGCGCCGAACGCGAGGGCGAGCGAGATCGGCAGGCCCACGACGTAGTAGCCGACGATGTTCGCGTTCTGGATGAAGCGCGTCTCGCCCAGGCCGCGGAGCGCGCCTGCGCCCACCACCTGCGTGCCGTCGAACAGCTGGAACGCGGCGGCGACGTAGAGCAGGGGGATCGCCGACGCGAGGACCTCGGCGCGGTTCGACATGGTGCCCGCCAGGGCCGGAGCGAAGAGGATGAACGCCGCGGCAGCGACGCTCATCCCCATCGCCGTCGCGGTGAGGCCCGCGTAGCCGGACCGCCTCGCCCCCGGGGTGTCGTCGCGCCCCACGGCGCGCCCGACGCGGACACCGGTCGCGTTCGCGATGCCCATCGCCAGGCAGAACGTCAGCGAGGCGAGCGTGATCGCGACCTGGTGGCCGGAGGCCGCGGTCGGCCCGATGCGCGCCGCGAGGACGCCCGCGATCGAGAAGGCGCCGACCTCCGCGAGCAGCGTGAGTCCGATGGGGAGCCCCACCCGGACCAGCGTCCGCAGCGGGACGGCAGTGTCGCCGGCTCCCGCCGCCGGAGAGAGCGCCCGGATGGCCGCGTGCACCACGACGAGCTGCGCCACGGACGAGAGGGTCGAGGCGACGCCGGAGCCCAGCACGCCGAACGCGGGCAGACCCACGGCAGGGAGGCCGACCGCCTCGAGCGCGCCGTCGCCGTAGATGAGGAGCCCGTTGGCGACGAAGTTGATCACGTTCGCCACCAAGACTCCGACCACGAGCGGCCGCGTGAACGCGCGCCCTTGCAGGTAGCTGCGGAGCGCCATCACGACGAGGAAAGGCACCGCGCCCGGCGCGCGGCCCCACAGGAACTCCGCGCCCGCGCGCGCCGTCTGCGGCTCCACGCCGACGGCGCCGAAGGCGACGGGCGCCAGCCCGAGGATCGCGAGCACCGGGACGGAGACGAGCAGCGCGAGGCGAAGCCCCGCGCGCAGCGCCGCCCGTGCTCGCGCGCCCTCCCCGGCGCCGAGCGCCTGGGACACCAGCGGGTCCATGCCGAACACGACGCCCATCGCCGCGACGGTGACCGTGAAGAAGACCGCGTTGCCGAGCGCGACGCCCGCGAGCTCGGCCGCGCCGAGCCGGCCCACCATGGCCGTGTCCACGACGCCGAGCAGCGTCCCACCTGCGAAGGTGAGCGCGAGGGGGGCGCCCTCTCGGACGACCTCCATGATCTCGCGCGCGAACTGTCGGTATGGAGCGAACATCCGCCGCCCACGACGTATCGCGAGTCTGGCCGAGATGACACCCGGTCGTGCGAGGGCCGCGAGGCTCCCGCCGCCGCTCAAGGTGAGGCGTGACATGTCGATCTCCGGCGGAGAGGGGGTAGCGCACTCGACGGGGCACCGCGGCGGTCTCTGACAGCGCCGCGTCGAGGCGACCGCGGATCGGGCGTCAAGGGGCGACAGGCCCCATCCCGAGCTGCTCCAGGGCCGCGCGGACGGCCGTCTCGTGCTGGTGCACCCGGACCTCCGTCGGCTGACCGATCTTGGTCGTCTCGATGACGAGGGACGCCAGCCCGAGCTCCTCGGCGGCGGCGCGGGCGACGCTCTTGGCGGGTCCGGGCGAGATCAGCGTGAAGCGGTGCTTGGGCGGGCGGGCGCCGAGGTTGATCGCCTCGAGCACGCGCCGCGCCATCGCCGCGCTCGCCTCGCCGGCGCGAGCGCCGCGCACGAACGTGACGGAGCTGCCCACGCTCTTCGGGTTGACCAGGTGGTAGTCCCAGCCCTCGTGGAGATCGAGCAGCCAACTCACACGCTCGGTCGAGAGGAGCGACCAGATCGCCTCCGCGATCTCACCGCCGGACGCGACGTGACCGCCGGGCGGAAACAGGCGGTTCACGTCGACCGGGACGGTCGCCGAGACGTGACGCGTGGCCGACCGCGCGGCGGGCTGGTTGACCACGGGGACGACGAGCAGGCGACCGCGCTCCACGGTCCACGTCGCGATGCGCCGTGCGGCGAGGGGAGGCGCGGGCTCGTCGCCGTGTAGCCCCGCGAGCACGAGCACCGTGGGACCGTCCTGGCCGCTGCCGAAGACGTGGCACGTCGTCTCGAACTCGGTGCCTTGGGCGAGGGTGACTTCGCTGCGCGTCGCCTCGGGAGCGGTCCGACCCGGGCCCGCCACGTCGGGCGCAGCGGCGTCCGCGCGTCGCGCGTCGGCGACTGGAACCCGGTCGACCCCGATCGATCCGGGGCCCGCGGGCGCGGCCCGTGACCCCGTCGGTTCTCCGCCTGCGCACGCGGCCGTCAAGAGCAACCCCACCCCGACGGCGGACGCCCACCCGAGGCGTGTGGGCCGGCAGGCCGCGGTCGGAGGGGCGACGTGGAGCACGACCTCCGCGAACGCTCGGCGGGCCGCGCCTCATCCCGGCTCGCTCCGAAGAGGGGTCGCAGAGGGCGATCCGCTCGCGGCTCGGCGGGCGCCGCTCGGTCAGGTAGCCTCGCAGTCGGCCGTTCCTCCTCTGCATGCACGCCATCACCCTCGACGACGTCGACGCGTTCTTGCGGCGCGCGGAGCGCTTCCTCTTGGCGCGCGAGGCCGAGCACGGCCTGCCGCTCGGCCTCGCGTACGGCGTGCGACGCCACGGCGGCCGGGCCTTCTTCGCCGTGGCGCTCGACGACCACGGGGAGGTCGCGGTCGCGGCGCTCCAGACTCCGCCGCACGGGCTCGTCCTCACGGGGGGCCCCGAGCAGGCCGTCCGCGCACTGGCGGGGCTCGCGAAGGAGCGAGGGCTCTCGCTCCCAGGCGCCGTCGGACCCGAGGACGCTGTGCGGGCGTTCGGCGACGCGTGGCGCGAGGCGACCGGACGCGCCGTCACCACGCGCTTCGAGCAGACCTGCTACGTCGCGACGTCGCTTCGGCCGCCCCCCGGCGTCGCCGGGGCGCTCCGCCGCGCGGAGCCAGGCGATCTGTCGTTCGTTGCGGAGACCATCGCGGGCTTCGCCGTCGAGGTGGGGGTCGGGCCGCCCGAGCTCGACCGCGCCGCGGCCGCGGCCCGGGCGCGGATCGAAGCCGGCGAGCTCTACCTGTGGGAGGACGAGACGCCGGTGAGCGTGGCTGGGCTCTGCCGCCCAACCCCGGCCGGCGTCTCGGTGAACGCCGTCTTCACGCCGCACGCGGCGCGTGGCCGGCGCTACGCACAGGCGTGCGTGGCGGCGCTGTCGCAGCGCGCGCTCGACGGAGGGAAGCGCTTCGTCACGCTGTTCGCCGATCGGAAGAACGCGATCTCGAACCGCGTGTACCGCGCGATCGGGTTCGAGCCCGTGCGCGACGTGCTGCAGCTCGACTTCCAGTAGGCGTAGGTCAACTAGTTGCAGGTGCAAGGACCATGCGACACTGTTGGGGGGGGGCCTACCTATTTCGTCTCGCGCGTCGAAGGGGCCTTTACGAACGGGCGCGGGAGGACCACGTTCACTGCCCACCGCGGCTCGTCGCGGGGGGCGGATGGGG
>CAZBJI010000203.1:0-13633 GCA_964492175.1 uncultured Polyangiaceae bacterium
AAGCAGAGCTGACCGGGCGCCGCCCGGCGCGGGGAGCGCGCCAAGCGCGCTCCCGGCCTACTCGATCTTCAAGAGCTCCTTCACCTTCGCGATCACCTGCGGCGCCTGGATGGGCTTGGTGATGTAGGCGTTGGCGCTCAGCTGCAGGGCGCGCTGGCGGTCCTCCTGAGAGCCCTCGGTCGTGATGATGATGATCGGGGTGTCCTTGTGAACCGGATCACTGCGCACCCGCTTGACCAGCTTGAGCCCGTCCATGATGGGCATGTTGATGTCGGTGATGATGATGTCGAACTTCTGCTGGGCGAGCTTGCGGAGCCCGTCCACGCCATCATCGGCCTCCGTGACCTTCAGGCCCTTGACCCGAGCCAACGCGAACACGAGAAGCTGCCGCATCATGGGCGAGTCTTCGACGATGAGACAGGAGTACTCGGCCATCTCGCTTAGTCCTCGTGATCGATGAACGCTTGAACGCTGGGGGCCCGGCGGCCTGCCTGCGCGAACAGGTGCGCGTGGACGATCGCCGGGGCGGCTTGCGTGCTGAGCAAGCGGAAGAGCCCGTGGTCCGCGGACTCGAACCGCGCCTTCTGCGGCAGCGTCCGGAACACGACGATGGCGCCGAGTCGCTGGGAGTTCATGAAGAGCGGGATGAGCGCCGCGGGACGGCCCACCGATCCCATCGACGCGTCCAGCGCCTCCTCGACGAAGATCTGCCCCCGCAGGAAGGCCGCCCCCGCCGGGGTGTCGTCGATGGCCACCGCCCGCGCTTCCTTCGTCGAGAGTCCCTCGACGTTGATGGGGACCAGCACGCCGTCCTCGGCCTCCCAGTAGACGCCGAACTGCGCCGCGCCCAGAAACTGGGCCAGGAGCTCGCGGAGGTTGCGGAACGCCCGGCGCACCGTGGTGCTGGCGTGGAGCTGGACGCTCGCCACGTGCAGCGTCCCGAGGTTGCCGAGCTCGGCCTCCAGCTCGGCGAAGCGCTCCGCGAACGCGTGCGACGGTCCCGTCGAGGTGGAGGCGAGCAGCCGGCGCTTCTCCTCCTCCAGCTCGTCGATCTTCGCGAGCAGATCCCGGATCGCCGTGTCGCTCGCGAGCTGGGAGCGCAAGCCCGCGTTCTCGGCCTCCAGATCGCCCACCTGGACCCTGAGGCGCTCGATGTCGAGGAGCAGCTCCTCGGAGATCTGGGCGCCGCGGCGGAAGAACTGCTGGATGAAGGTGTCGCGCTCCCTCTTCAGATCCTCGGGCGGGGGATCGCTTCGAACAGCTCTCGATCCGGCTGGACCCGCGTCCTTGCGCGGCGGTTCGCTCATGACCCACGGACGCTATCACGCCGGCGCGCGGCCCCGGAAGTCCTCACACATTGCGGCGGGGCGCCCGGGGGCAATCGGGGGCCGCGGGCCGCGCCGACGGTGCCGCTCCCCTACCGATCAGCGCCTCTTGCCGGAGCGCCTGTTCGTGCGCGGATCACGCCCGGCCAGCGCGCGCCACCGCGTCAAGGAGTCGCCGAGCAACACGTCCGCGCCCTGGAGGTCGCGCACCGTCCTCGCCCCGACGAGCAACATGACGCTCGCGATCTCCCGCTTCACCCGGGCGAGGAAGGCGCGCGCCCCGGCCGGCCCGCCGTCAGTGAGCGCCTGGAGCACGGGACGCGCGATGCCGCCGGCGTCCGCGCCGAGGGCGATCGCCTTGGCGATGTCCACGCCGCTGGCGACTCCGCCCGTCGCGATGATGGTCTTGAAGCGGGGGCGCGCGGCCGCCACGACGACGACGCTCGCTGCGGTGGGGACACCCCAGTCCCTGAGGACGGCGCCGAGATGGCGGGCCTCTCCCTCTGCGCGCTGCATTTCCACAGCGACCCAGGAGGTCCCCCCTGCCCCGGAGACGTCCACGTGGCGCACCCCCGCGCGCGCGATCTTCCGTGCGGCGGCCGGGCCGATGCCGCAACCCGTCTCCTTCGCGATCACCGGGACCGAGAGGCCCTCCGCGAGCTCCTGCAGGGTCTCGAGGATCCCGGAGAAGTCCTTGTCCCCCCCGGGCTGAACGATCTCCATGGCAGGGTTCAGATGCACGCAGAGCGCGTCGGCGCGGACCCGCCCGACGAGATCTTCCAGGGCCTGCCTGCCCGAGACACGCGCCTGCACCGCGCCGATGTTCCCGAGGACGAGCGCGCGAGGCGCGACCGAGCGCACTTCGTACGTCGGGTCGCGGCCGGCGGTCGTGTCGAGCATGGCGCGCTGGCTGCCGAGCCCGAAGCCGTATCCCTCCTCGTCGGCGATGCGCGCCAGCTCCCGGTTGATCTCTCGCGCCCGCTCCGTCCCGCCCGTCATCGCTGCGATCACGATGGGGGCCGTGAGCGTCTTGCCGAAGAGCGTGACCCGGGTGTCGATCTCTTCGACGACGAGCTCCGGGACGGCGTCGTGCACCAGCTCGACCTCGTCGAACAGGGTGGTCTTGGCCCGGAAGCCCACGTCCCCCGTGGCACAAAGATCGATGTGGTCGGCCTTTCGCTGGGCGATGTCGACGGCGCCGTTCTCGGTCATGTCCGCCTCTTAGACAGGAGGCACCCCGACGTCCATGGTACGCTCGAGACCCATGAGCGAGCCTTGGACGGAAGATCAGGCGCGCTGGGTGATCCAGCGGGCCGCGACGCTCGCGGCCGCCGGCGCGGAGCCCGTGGGGCCGCTCGTGCTGCCCACCTCGCGGTTCTTCCCGGATCGCTTCGACCGCACCCCCGCGTCGATCGGGAAGCTGTTCGCGCGGATGACGGAGCACGTGGGGCTCTCCGACCTCTCCGCCGACGTCGTGCTGGTCGACGAGGAGGCCGGCGCGGTGGTGTCGAGCTGCTCGAGCGGCGGCTGCGGCGCGCCCCCCATGAAGGTCCTCGCCGGGCGGCGCGTCTCGCCGAACGGCGACGGCTACACGGTCGCGATCTCGACGACCGAGGTCGGTCACCCCGTGGTCCTCACCACGATCATGGCCCGCGCCGTGGGCGCGTTGTTCCTGGACGCCTCGGGGGCGCTAGGGCGGGTCCCAGGCCGGGAGCGTGAGGCGTTCGCCGACCTCGCGGCCTCGATGCTGGGGCTCGGGGTCCTCATCGCGAACGGCGCCGGCATCCAGGTCAAGGGCTGCGGCGGGGTGAAGGTCCACGCCGCGACCTCGCTCCCGGCTCCCCAAGCGGCGCTCGCGCTGGCCCTCGTCGTCGAGCGCGAGGCGCGCCGGGGCCGCCCCGCGCCCGAGGGCCTCTCCGCCGGGCTGGATCCGGTGGCCCGCGACCTCTTCGGCGCGGCCCGCACCCTCGTGCGGCAGAACCGCGACCTCGTCCGGCGGCTGGACGACGCGCCCGCGCCGCTCGAGCGCGGCGACTTCAAGCTGAGGCTCGGCCACTCTCTCACGGACCGGCTCCTCACGAAGATCGGCGTCCGGCGTGGGCCCGCCGACCCCATCGAGATGCTCGAGCGTGAGCTCTCCGCCGGACCTGGCAAGCGGCGCGCGCCGATGGATCCGGCGAAGCGGGCCCAGGCGGCGGAGCTCGGCGAGCTCTATGACGAGGCCATCGGGCGCTGACGTGAGCGAAGCGTCGTCGAAGGGTGGCGCCGGTGCCGCAAGCCGGCTCTGGGACAAGGGCTACGCGTCCGACGCGGACATGCTCCGCTACACGGCCCGCGACGATTGGCGCCTCGACCAGGCGCTCCTGGTCCACGACCTCGCGGCCTCGAAGGCACACGTCCGCGGCCTCGGCCGCATCGGCGCGCTGGCGGCGCCGGAGGTCGACGCGATCGTCGACGCCCTCGACGTGCTCCTCGAGGACGCTCGAGCCGGCAAGTTCCAGCTCACCGCGGACGTGGAGGACGGGCACACCGCGATCGAGCTGCGCCTGGTGGAGCGGCTCGGGGCGCTCGGCAAGAAGGTCCACCTCGGGCGGAGCCGCAACGACCAGGTGCTCGTCGCGCTTCGCCTGTTCGAGCGGGCGGAGCTGGCCGACCTCGCGGAGCTGTCGGCCCTGGCGGCGCAGGCCATGTTGACCCTCGCCGCCGCCGAGCAGGCCACGGTGATGCCGGGCTACACGCACCTCCAACGCGCGGTGCCGCAGACCGTCGGGCACTGGGCCGCCGCCTTCGCCGAGGGCTTCCTCGACAGCGCCCGCGCGCTCCTCGACGCGCGCGCGCAGCTCGACAGATCGCCCCTCGGCGCCGCGGCGGGGTACGGAGTGAACCTCGACCTGGACCGGGAGGGCGTCGCCCACGAGCTCGGCTTCGAGAGCGTCGCGCTGAACCCCCTCTGGTCCCAGACGTCCCGCGGCATGTCCGAGGTGATCGTGCTCGGCGCCGTCTGGCACGCGCTCGCGGTCGCGCGGCGCCTCGCGTGGGACCTGTCGCTCTTCTCGACGGCCGAGTTCGGATTCGTCCGCCTCCCCGCGGATCTGACGACCGGATCCTCGATCATGCCGAACAAGCGAAACCCCGATCTCGTGGAGCTCGCGCGCGCGTCGACCTCCGTGATCGAAGGCGCGATCGTGGAGCTGATGAGCCTGGTGTCGCTCCCGGCGGGCTACCACCGCGACCTCCAGCTCACGAAGGCGCCGGTGCTCCGCGCGCTCGCGGAGGCGCGCGCCACGCTCGCCGCGATCGCGCTCGTGGTGCCGCGGATGGAGCTCTGCCGGGACCGGATGGAGCGCGCGGTGACCCGGGACATGCTCGCCACCGACCGCGCCGTGGACCTCGCCAAGGCGGGCGTCCCGTTCCGAGACGCCTACCAGCGCGTGGCCGCCGAGCTCGGCGGCGCGGAGGAGCCGGCCGGGGCCGCGGCCCACGCGAGCGTCGCCGCGCGCACCTCCCTCGGGGCGTCCGGCAACCTGGGGCTGGACCGGCTCGCGGCGCGCCTCGAGCAGGTGATGGAGCGGGCGCGGCGCGCTCCGTCCTCGCTCTGAGCGCCCCTCCAGCGCGCGGCCTCGGCCTCCACGTCGCGGCGCGTTTTGGACGTCCGTTGCCGGCGCTCGCGGGTAGAATCATCGGCTCGCATGACCGGCGCGGACCGCGTCACGATCGTCAACGGGATGCGCGGCGGCGAGCGCGCGGTGGTCCGCGTGCTCCGCGTCGACGAAGTCTACGTGTGGGTCGAGGTCGTGGGGCAGGCCAAGCGGTTCAGCCGCCACACGGGCTTCGAGCATCCCCCGGGGGGCACCTGGAGCACCTGGCGGCTCTCGGGCAGGGATCATCGGAGGCTCAGGCCGTGATACCCATGCCGGGGTAGAATCGGCCGCCGCGGGCACCGCGCGCTCGCCGAAGCACGGCAGACGAGGCACATGGTTCAACTCAAGGCGTTGCTCACGGAGCTGCACCCCGGCTCCAGCAAGAAGCTCGAGCTGACGAGCGGCCGCCGACCGCGGATGCTGGACGGCGGGGACATGAAGCTCGTCGGGGACGAGATCCTCAACGACGAGCAGGTGCTCGACCTGTGCCGCGCGTGGGGCGGGCGCAACCTGCTCGATGACCTGGGCGCCGAGCCCGTGGAGTGGACGACGCCGGGTCCGCGCGGCCCAGTCCGGATCCGCGTGGCCATGAAGGGACGCGAGGTCGCGGCGGTCTTCTCGCCCGCCAACGCCGCGGCGCAGAGCCCGAGGGAGCGCCCCGAGCCCGCGCGCGTCGCCAAGAGCCAAGCGCCCCCCGCGGACGCACCCTCGTCGCGGCGGAGCCAGCCTGCCCGGCGCCTGACGCGCCCGCCTCGACGACCGAGCGCGCAAGACGTACGGTTCCGCCGCGCCGAGCCGGAGCCGCGCTCGGACCCGGCGGCGACCCAGCGCAAGGCCACCGTCCCGGACAAGCAGGCCTACCAGCCGGCGAAGCCGCGCGTCCCCACGCCGGCACCCGCTCGACCCGACCGGCCGTCCACGCGGCCGGCGAGCAAGCGCCGCAGCGAGGCAGCGCTCCGCGTGGACGTGCCGAAGCCGGAGCCGCCGCCGCCGCTCCGGGTGGACCCGGCTCGGCCGGAGCCCGCACCCCGGGTGGACCCGGCTCGGCCGGAGCCCGCACCTCGGCTGGACCCACCCAAGCCGGAGCCCCCGCCCGCCCGCGCCCTCGCGGTGAACGTCCCCGACCCGGGCAAGCGCGCGGAGCCGAGGTCCGCGCGAGCCGTCGACCCGTGGCTCAGAGGCATCCTGGAGCTCGCGCGGGACAAGCACGCGAGCGACGTACACCTCACGACGGAGATGCCCCCCGTGCTCCGCATCCACGGCGAGCTCCGCGAGGTGAAGACGATCTCGACCCGTGATCAGATCGAGCGCGGGCTCCGTTCGATCCTCCCCGAGCGGAACGCCCGCGAGCTCGAGGCGACCGGCGGTACGTGCTTCGCGGTGTCGGTGAGCACGGACATCCGCGCCCGCGTCAACGCGACGCGCACCTACGCGGGGCCCAAGGTCGCGGTGCGCCTGGTGCGCCCGGCCGCCCCCACGCTCGACAGCCTCGGGCTCCCGAGCGAGGCCATGGCTGCGATCTCTCAGCCGCAGGGGCTCGTGGTGGTCGTCGGATCCGCGGGCCACGGCAAGACGACGACGCTCGCAGCCTTGGTGGACTGGGTGAACGGGACGCGCGCCGTCCACATCCTCTTGATCGAGGATCCCATCGAGATCCCGATCTCGTCCAAGACCGCCGTCGTCAGCCAGCGAGAGGTCGGCACCCACGCCTCGAGCTTCCACCGTGCGCTCGAGGGAGCGCTGCGCCAGGACCCCGACGTGATCGCGGTGGGTGAGCTTCGAGACGTCGAGACGGTCCGCATGGCGTTGTCCGCGAGCGAGACCGGACACCTCGTGATCGCGACGATGAACGCGCCCAGCGCGTCGCGCGCGATCGCCCGGCTCATCGAGGTGTTCCCCATCGCCGAGCAGCCCCAGGTCCGCGCCACGCTCGCCGGGGGCCTGAGGCTCATCCTCTGCCAGCACCTGGTCCCGACGCTGGGGGGCGGCCGAACGGCAGCGCTCGAGATCGTGCCCGGCTCGGTGCCGCTCTGGAACCTGATTCGAGACGACAAGCTGAACCAGCTGCCGAGCTTGATGCAGCGCGGGAAAGGCGTCGGCATCGTGACGCTCGAGGACTCCCTCCGCTCGCTCGCGGGCTCCGGCACGATCAGCGAGGAGGTGCTCGCGGACTTGCTCGCGGACGCGGAGGGCGCCTCGCAGCTGAAGCCGGACAACAGCCCCCCGGCCGCGCCGCTGGACGCCCCCGAAGAACCCTCGGGCCAGGAGGAGTTCAAGCTCGGGAACCTGCTCACCCGCGCGGGCGCCTTCCTCGGCCGGAAAGGGGGCTCCTGATGCCTCGCCTCGACCCGCTGTTCGAGGCGTTGCTCTCCCGCAAGGGCAGCGATCTGCACATCTCGGTCGGCCGCCCCCCCATGCTCCGGCTCCGCGGGGAGCTCGTCCCGGCGCGCGCCTCCGACGCCACCCTCGACGAGGTCGAGGGGTGGCTCCTCGAGATCCTCGACGACCGCCAGCGCGCGCGCTTCGACGAGGAGCTCGATCTGGATTTCGCCTGGGCTCACGGAAACAAGGCGCGGTTCCGCGCGAGCTATTTCCGCAAGTCGACGGGGCTCGGCGCGGTGTTCCGCCAGATCCCGCCGACGGTGATGACGCTGGAGGAGCTCGGCACACCGGACGTCCTCACCGAGATCGCCGAGCTCCGGCGGGGGCTCGTCCTCGTCACCGGGCCCACGGGCTCGGGCAAGAGCACGACGCTGGCCGCGGTCATCCGCCACATCACGCACACGCGCCGATGCCACGTCCTCACCATCGAGGACCCCATCGAGTTCGTGCACCGGCAGGGCATCGCCCGCGTCACGCAGCGAGAGATCGGCAAGCACGCGCCGGATTTCACGGCCGCCATGAGGAACGCAGGTCGGGAGGACGCCGACGTCATCCTCGTGGGCGAGCTGCGCAGCATGGAGACCATGAGCCTCGCGCTGCGCCTCGCGAGCTTCGGCGTCCTGGTGCTGGGGACGCTCCACACGAACAGCGCCCACGCCACGATCGATCGATTCGTAAACGCTTTCGGAGCGGACGAGCAGCCGATGATCCGCAGCCTCCTGGCGGACAGCCTGGCGGCGATCGTGGCCCAAGAGCTGCTCCCGACGGCGGACCAGCGCGGCCGCTGCGCCGCGCACGAGGTGCTCCTCGGCTCGAACGCCCTCGGAACGCTGATCCGCGACGGCAAGACGCACCAGGTGCCGAACCTCATGCAGGCCGGGCGCGCGCAGGGCATGCAGACGATGGACAACGCCCTGCTCGGCTTGGCCCTCCGGGGGAAGATCGCCCACGACGTCGCCCTGGCCCGCGCTCGCGATCGCGAGACGATGGCCAAGAACATCAAGAGCGCTGCGAAGGCGTGATCTCGCGGACGGCCGAAGGGTCGCCCACGAGGACCAGCGACGCCGCGTCGAAGAAGAAGCCGGTGTCCACCA
The DNA here is from genome assembly GCA_964492175.1 of uncultured Polyangiaceae bacterium. Classification (GTDB taxonomy): domain Bacteria; phylum Myxococcota_A; class Polyangia; order Polyangiales; family Polyangiaceae; genus Xiheicaenibacterium. The sequence continues at coordinate 8,443 of CAZBJI010000203.1, forward strand.
CGCCGGGCACGGACCGGACCAGCCGGTCGACGCGGCGCGGGTCCTCCCAGGCCGCCCCCGGCGGATCGAGATCGAGCACCTCGTTGCCGTTGTCGGTCGTGTAGATCCCCCCCGCGCCGTCACGCCGCCGGACGACGCCGCCTATCCCCGCGAGCCGCCGCGCGGCAGAGGCCACGGCGAACGGCACCACCTCCACCGGCAGTGGGCACTTCTCCCCGAGGCCGGCGACGATTTTGTCGGGCGTCACCAAGACCACGAAGCGCCGCGCCGCGGCGGCGACGACGCGCTCCCGCAGCATCGCGCCTCCTCTTCCCTTCGTCAGCGAGGCGTCCGGCGCGACCTCGTCGGCGCCGTCGAACGCGACGTCCAGCGCGTCGATCTCGGAGAGCGTGCCGAGCGCGATGCCGAGCTCCCGGGCGAGCGCGGCGGAGCGCTCGGAGGTGGGGACGCCGACCACGCGGAGGCCCTCGCGGACTGCGCGGCCGAGCCGCCGGATGAACGCCTCTGCCGCGCGGCCCGTGCCGAGGCCGAGGCGCATGCCGTCAGCGACCTCGGTCAGGGCTCGGTCTGCGACACGTTCGAGGGCGCTGGGGTCCGGGTCCATGGGTGGGACATGCTACCCAGAAGGGGCCTCCAGGTGCGCCTCGAACACGGCGCGCACGTCCTCGGGCATCGTCACGGCGCGCATCGCGGCGAGATCCGTCGTCACCACGGTGTGCGTCACCTCGGCCACGGGCACCCCTCCCGCGCGGAGCACCCGGTAGCGCAGGACCGCGCTCTTGCCGCCGAGGCGCGCGGTGGTGGTCTCGATCGTGAGGACGTCCCCGTAGCGCGCCGGCGACGTGAAGGTCATCTTCACGTCCACCGCCGGCAGACCGACGCCCCGCTCGACGATGAGCGCCGGGTAGCCGCCCCGCAGCGGGGAGAAGAGCTGCTCCATCGCCTCGTGTGCGTACGTGAGGTAGCGGCCGAAGAACACGATGCGGGCCGCGTCCACCTCTTCGAACCGGACCGCGCGCTCGTAGACGAACATGCTCAGCCGACGTCGTTCGAGAGCGCCCGCAGCGTCTCGGGCGAGAGCGCGGCGCGGACGTCATGGGCCGGGTGGGTGATCCGCAGCGCGGCAGACGCGGTCCCCGCTCGCAGGGCGCGCGCGGCGCCCTCGGACAGCTGGAACTTGAAGTAGTGGACCGCGGTCGTCCGCGTGTAGCCCTCGGCCGTCCGGTCCTTCGAGACGCCCGCCGCGGGCTCGCCGTCGACCTCGAGCACGACGTGCCGCTCGAGCCCCGCGAGCGCCTCGAGCATCCGCTCGCGCTCCGCCGCGTCCGCGATCTCGACGAAGAGGGTCATGGAGATCTGGTCGGGCCCGGGAAGCAGCTCGTTGTACGTCTCGATCTCGTGCGCGATCCCTGCCTCGCTCGTGATCCGCTCGGCCCGGAGCATCTCCTGGATCTGCAGGAGCACCGTGTCGCGGTTCTCCAACGTGGCCGAGAGGATGTCCGACGCGACGATCCTCCGCGGCTTCTTCTCCGCGATGACGCGCGCGCGGAACTGCGGCCGGATGCGCTCGTACTCGCCGAGGGGGAGGATCTCGTCTCGCTGGATGGGTTCCACGCTGCTTGCTCCTACGCCGGGGCGACGCCGGCGGCCCCGGGGGCATCCCCGAGCCCGTACGCCTCCGCGAGCGCCTCGATGGGGTGGACGACGCGCACGACCTCGGCGCCCGCGAGCGCCCGCTCGTGGGCGATCCGGTACGCCGAGAGCGTGCAGTCGGTCACGAGGAGGTCCGGCTCGAGATCGACCGCGGCGCGGGCGAGCTTCGCCGCGTACTTGCGCCCGACGGCGTAGTTCTTCGCCTTCATCCCCCACGTGCCGTCGACCGCCGAGCAGTGCTCCATCATGCGGACCTCGGTCTCTGGCACCTTGCTGAGCACCCGCTGTCCCGGGTAGCCGACCTTCTGGGCGCGAAGGTGACAGGCCGCGTGGTACCCGACCATGCCCAGGCTCTTCTTGAACTCGAGCTTGAGCTGCTTCATGCGGCCGAGCTCGACCAGGAACTCCATCGAGTCGACCGTCGCGGCTGCGACGGCGCGGACCTCCGGCGTGGGCACGTACTCGGGCCACTCGTGCTTCATGGTGTAGCCGCACGTGGGCCCCGGCACCACGACGCGGTAGCCCATCTCCACCTGCGGGAAGAGCAGCGCGGCCTCCGCGGCGACCTTGCGCTGGAAGCCCTCCACGTCGCCCCCGTCCAGGTTGGGCATGCCGCAGCACGTGGGGCGGCGCGGGACCACCCCTCCCGGCTCGCTCTGCCCGGGGGCGAGGACGCTGAAGCCGTTGTGCTCCAGCACCTTCACCGCCGCGACGGGCACGCTCGGCGCGTTGTGCTCGCCGTAGCAGGTCGCGTAGAGCACCACGGAGCCCGCCTCGCCAGCCCGCTGGACCTTGCCGTGCTCGGCGTGCCACGCCGAGAAGCGCTCCTCGGCCATCGGCGGGACCGGAAACTCGCTGGAGATGCCGGTGAGCTTCTCCTGCACCTTCCGCACGAGCCGGTGCGCGTGCACGAAGTTCGTGAGGCGCGCCGCCGGACCTGCTCCGAGCGCCCCGACGAGGTGGGGCTCGCCGAGCAGCTGGTCGACCCAGGCGACCCCGTCGCGCCGCGCTCTCGCGGCCTTCTCTCGCGCCATGAGCCTCGGGAAGTCGAGCAGCTCGTAGGCGCCGTCGTCCTTCGTGTAAGGGCACTTCACGAAGCAGAGCTTGCACTGCCAGCATGCGTCGGAGACAGCGGTGAAATCGTCACGGTCGAGCGTCTCGGCGCCCTCGGCGCGGCCGCCCTCGATCTCGCGATCCACACGGCGGAACAGGTCTGGGAACGATCCGCAGTAGCCCACGCACATCCGGCACTCGTGGCAGATCTGAAACGTCCGGCGCAGCTCCGCCTCGAGGTCCCGCTCGTCGAAATACCTTGGGTCGCCGGGTCCTGTGGCCGGAGGCGAAGCGGGGGCTCGCGCGATCTTGCTCATGGTGGGATCCGACGTGCTCGTGCCCCCAATCGTGAAGGGGGAAACGTGGTGCCTCGCGGCAGGAGTGGGCCCGGGGGTTCATACCGGTCCACCCCGACAGCGCCAGGGTAGAACGGGATGAACCCCCCGCCGAGTCGGGCGACACGTTATCAGAATTAGAGCGGCTCGAGCGCCGTCAGGAAGCGCCCGGCGTGCGATTTCTCGGCCTTCGCGAGCGTCTCGAACCACTCCGAGATGTCGTCGAAGCCCTCCTCGCGCGCCTGCTTCGCCATGCTCGGATACATGGTCTCGTACTCGTGCGTCTCGCCAGCGACGGCGGCCTTCAGGTTCTTGTCGGTCGTCCCGATCGGGAGACCGGTGGCCGGATCCCCCGCCTGGCGCAGGTAGTCGAGGTGCCCGTGGGCGTGCCCCGTCTCGCCGTCCGCGGTGTCCTTGAACAAGCCGGCGACCTCGGGGCGGCCTTCGACGTCGGCGATCTTTGCGAAGTAGAGGTAGCGGCGGTTCGCCTGGCTCTCGCCGGCGAAGGCGTCCTTCAGGTTCTGGTGGGTCTTGGTTCCGGGAAGCGGCTTGGCCATGAATCGTGTCTCCTTGCTTGGTTGGGCGCCCGGGGGGAAGCCCTAAGAAACGTCGATGAAGGTGCGCGCGCCCGAGCGGGCCGACGCGCACGCGCCTAGGCGATCACGCCTCGTGCGCCGGCGCGGGCGCAGGGCGCGCACGTGCCGCGGTAGACCCGCTCTACGGCCCTCACGCGGAAGCCGGTCGGGAGCACCTGGGTCTCCGGCGTCGCGGCCGGCGGCGCGACGTCCAGCACGGTGCCGCATCCGTCGCAGACGGCGTGGTGGTGGGGCGCGGTGTTGGGATCGAAGCGGGTGGGCCCCGGCCCGAACGAACGAGCCTCGCAGAGGCCCGCTTCGGCGAGGGCGCCGAGGGTGTTGTACACCGTCGCGAAGCTCATCCCGGGGAGGACCGGCAGGAGGCGCTCGAACAGCTCCTGCGCCGTCGGGTGGGAGGCGTCCGACGCGAGCTCCCGCACGATCGCCCGCCGCTGGGGCGTGAGCTTGAGCCCGGCGGCTCGCAGCCGCGCGAGCATCGTCTCGGCCGGCGTCGGGCGGCCGCCGAGGGACCTTTCTCTCCGGGGGCGCACGGCCGGGACCTTAATTAGAACCTTTCTCATTTGCAAGGCTCTCGGCGCCACCCGGGACGGCTACGCCGGCCTTGCCAGTCGGGACCCGTTTTGACATAGTCCGCCGCCCTTCGGCCCGGCCGACGGCATGTTCCAAGGAAGGCGTAGCAGCGATGCCGAGTGAAGCGATCCAGTGCAAGCCCCTCGAGGTCACCGTCGGTGACAAGGGCATCGAGCGTGCGATCAAGCACCTCAAGCGAAAGATGGCCGCCGAGGGGATTCTGCGAGAGCTGAAGCGACGGCGCCACTACATGAAGCCCTCGGTGAAGCGCCGAAAGAAGGCGTCCGAGGCGGCTCGTCGCCGGCGCAAGCGCTCCAAGATCGAGATGATGTAGCCCGAGCGGGCGCGCGCATGCCGCTGCGCGAGCGCGTCCTCGTGCTCACGACGTCGTTCCCGGGCTCGCCCGGGGACGCGTCCGGACATTTCGTGGAGGCGTGCGCCTCGAGCCTGCGAAGGGGAGGCGCAGACGTGACCGTCGTCGCGCCTGGCGAGCCCCCCGCCTCCTCCGGAGGAGCGGGGTCGGGTGGGCTGGTCCGAGCGGGCGGGCTCGGGCTCTTCGGGTGGCCGGGCGTGGCCGCGCGGCTGCGCGCGAACCCGGCGCGCGTCCTCGGCGCCCTCGACTTCGCCGCGCGGGCGCGGGCCGCGGCGCACGCGCGGGGGCCGTTCGACCGGCTGGTGACGCACTGGCTCGTCCCCTGCGCCTGGCCGATCTGCGCGGGCTTGCCCGGGCGCCTGGAGGCGTGGGCGCACGGGGCCGACGTGCGGTTGCTCGAGGCCGGCCCGAGGGCCCTCCGTGTCCTCGTCCTCGAGAGCCTCCTCGCGCGGAACGCCCGCCTCGTCTTCGTCGCCGAGTCGCTCCGGGCGTCGCTGCTCGCGTCGCTCCCGGGCTCGCGCGGGCGACGCGTGGGGCGGGCCAGCGGGGGGCGCGCGCCGCCCCGGGCCGTCCCCGCGGGCGCGGCGCGCGTGGTCCCCCGCGGGGCGCCG
>CAZBJI010000204.1:0-13550 GCA_964492175.1 uncultured Polyangiaceae bacterium
ACCCGCGCCGCGGTGGAGGAGGGCATCGTCCCGGGCGGAGGCGTCGCGCTGCTCCGCGCCGCCGCGAAGCTCACCACGCTGAAGTTCGGCGACGAGCGTGACTTCGGGGTCAAGATCGTCGCGAAGGCCTGCGAGGCGCCCATCCGCCAGATCGCGCAGAACACCGGCTTCGACGGCTCGATCGTGTGCGAGAAGGTGCTCTCCGGGAAGGGCAACTTCGGCTTCACCGCCGCCACGCACACGTACGAGGACCTCATCGCCGCAGGCGTCATCGATCCGGCGAAGGTCGTGCACCACGCCCTGGCGAACGCGGCGAGCGTCGCTGGTCTCATGCTGACGACGGAGGCGCTCATCGCGCAGAAGCCCGAGAAGGAGAAGCCGGCCGGCGGTGGCGGCGGCGGTGGCGGCATGGGCGGCATGGGCGGCATGGGCGGCATGGGCGGCATGGGCGGCATGGGCGACTTCGACATGTGAAGGGCGCGGCTCGCGCGCCGCGCGCGCGCCGCGGTTCTCGGGCCCCTCCCCGCTCGTCGGGCGAGGGGCCCCGTCGTTCGCGCTTGGTGGTAGGCTCCCGGACCGTGTCATCCTCCGTCACCGTGCGCATGGGCGAGGAGTACGCCCCGGGCGACGTCCTCTTCCACGAAGGCGAGCACGGCGAGGTCATGTACGTCGTCCAGGCGGGGTCGGTGCGCATCTCCAAGCGCGTCGCGGGGCAAGACAAGGTCCTCGCGCTCCTCGGACCGGGGGAGTTCTTCGGCGAGATGGCGATCCTCAACGGCAAGCCTCGCACCGCCACGGCGACGGTCGTGGAGCGCGCTCGGTGCCTGGTGATCGATCCTCGCACGCTCGAGGACATGGTCACGAAGAACTCGGAGATCGCGCTCCGGCTCATCAAGAAGCTGGCGCGCCGGCTGGACTCCGCCGACACCCTCATCGAGGTGCTGCTCCACCGGGATCCCCGGGCGCGGGTGCTCATGGCGCTCTCTCGCTACGCCGAGACGTTCGGCGAGGAGCTGCCTCCCGGCTCCCTCCCGGCGAGCCGCCGGCCGGAGCCCCGCTCTGGGCCGGCCTCGGAGGAGCCGCCGCCGTTCCTGGAGCCGGAGGTGGCCGGCGTCTGCGTTCGCGCGAGCTTGCGAGAGATCGCGAGCGAGGTCGGCGTGGACGCGAAGCTCGCGGACGACATGATGACGCGCGTCGGCCGGCTCGGCATCGCCTACGAGGACGAGGGCAAGATCATCGTGACCGACGTCTCTCGCCTCCGCGACTTCGTGGAGTTCCTCGAGGTCCCGAAGCCGACCGAGGCGGCGTCCCCTCCCGCCCCGGGCGGCGCGGTAGAGGAGGGCAGCTAGCCGTGGAGATCTACGTCGTAGGGTGTCACGGAGGTGAGACGCCCAAACATCGGGCGAGCTCGTTCCTCGTGGACGGCACGCTCGCGATCGACGCCGGCGCGGTGACGCGGGGGCTCGAGCTCGACGTCCAAGGCCGCTTGGAGGCCTGCCTGGTCAGCCACGCGCACCTCGACCACGTCCGCGATCTCGCGACGCTCGCCGACAACCGCTGTCAGCTCGGGAGTCCCCCGCTCATCGTCGCGGGCACCCGGGCGACCCTCGAGAGCCTGCGGCGGCATTTCTTCAATGGGGTGCTGTGGCCCGACTTCTCCCGCATCCCGACGGAGGCCGGCGGCAACACGATCGAGTTCCTGGAGCTGCAGAACGAGACCCCCACCCTCATCGCTGGCCGCACCGTCCGGGCGATCCCGGTCTCCCACACCATCGACTGCTCCGGCTTCGTCATCGAGAAGGACGGCACGGCCATCGCGTACAGCGGCGACACGGGCCCGACCGATCGTCTCTGGGAGGTCCTCGCCGCCACGCCTTCGCTCAAGGGCATGCTCGTGGAGGTCAGCTTCCCGGACCGGCACGCGGCGCTCGCGAAGGTCAGCGGCCACTACACCCCGGCGTCGCTCGCGGCCGATCTGCGCAAGCTGCCCAACGTGGAGAGCATCCCGACGCTCCTCTACCACATCAAGCCGATCTTCCAGCGTGAGGTCGAGACGGAGCTCTCTCGGCTCACGGGCCTCAGCGTGGAAGTGCCGAAGCTCGAGGACTCGTTCCGGCTCTGAGCCGCCCATCGTCGATGTCGAACAAGGAGGAGGGGCCCGTGCAGGAAGCACCCGGAGACGCGTCCACGTCGTGGATCGGTCGCATGCCGCTGTACTTGCGGATCCTGATCGGCCTCGTCCTCGGCCTGATCGTCGGCGTGGTCCTCGGGCCTCGCGCCGAGCAGCTCGATATCCCCGCCCGCCTCATCCTCCGCGTCCTGGGCGCGCTCGCGCCGCCCATCGTCCTCCTGGCCGTCATCCACGCGCTCCTGAAGGCGGACATCCGCGGCCGCATGGCGGTCCGGCTGGGCGGCCTGCTCGTCACGAACACCCTGATGGCGATCTGCGTGGGGTTGCTCGTCGCCAACGTGCTGAGGCCAGGCCGCGGGGCAAACCTCGCCTCGCCAGGCAAGCCGACGTCGGCGCCGAAGGGAGACGTCGTCGCGCAGATCCTCGACAACATCCCCGACAGCCTCTTCCGCCCCATCGTCGACAACAAGGTCATCGGTGTGGTGCTCATCGCGATCGCCGTAGGCGTCGCGGGCAGGAGCCTCATGGGGCTGAAGCGCGAGCGGCTCGAGGAGGGGGTCGAGATCTCCTTCGATCTCGTCATCAAGATCCTGCACTGGGTCATCGCGCTGGTCCCGTTCGCCGTGTTCGGCAAGGTGGCCAGCATCGTCGGCACCAAGGGCTTCGACCCGTTCAAGTCGCTCGGGGCGTTCGTCATCGCGGTCCTCGTCGCGCTGCTCGTGCAGACGGGGTGGTACCTCCTCCGGATCCGCCTCGGGAGCTGGGCGAGGCCGCACGTCGTCCTCCGGGCCATGCGGGACGCGCTCGTGATGGCCTTCTCGACGGCGAGCTCCACGGCGACCATGCCCGTCACCTACGACAGGCTGCTGCGCCTCGGCGTGCGGGAGCGGTCGGCGAGCCTCGGGGCGCTCGTGGGTGCGAACTTCAACAACGACGGGACGGCGCTCTACGAGGCGATGAGCGCCCTGTTCATCGCCCAGATGCTCGGGCACGATCTCACGCTCACGGATCAGATGCTCGTGGTCATCACGAGCGTGATCGCGTCGGTCGGCGCGGCGGGCATCCCCGAGGCGGGGCTCGTGACCATGACGCTCGTCTTCACCGCCGTCCGCCTGCCCATCGAGTACATCGCCCTCCTCCTCACGGTGGACTGGTTCCTCGACCGCTGCCGCACGGCGATCAACGTGCTCGGGGACGTCAACGTCTCGCTCCTGCTCGACGGCCGCGTCCGGGCCCCCGCCGACGCCGCGCCCGGCTAGTCCTCTGGACGTTCACCCCTCGAAGAGCAGGGGCCGCCCCTGCGGCGAAGCCGGCCCGAGCTACTCGGGCGGCGCAGCCGCGCATCGAGCGCTCTTCACGCGACGCCGGCCGCTACCGCGTCCTTGGGCGGGGCGTATCCGACGCGGGGGCGCGCCCCGGAGCGGAGCGCCGTGATGGACACGGTGGTCGGCAGCTCGTCGTCCTCCAAGTCGAGCCGCGGCGGCGCGAAGAGGGCCGGCGCGTGGATCGCGTCGCGGGCGACGCCGGGGCGCGGTTCGGCGGCCGACGGCGTGCGCGCCTGGCCTCCAGGGCGATGCGCGGGCAGGTCCGACGCGAGACACGCGACCGAGAGTTTCATGATGACTCCGAACGGAGCAGCATCCATGCCATGGGCCAACTTTTCGTGAAGACGATGAGCGGCCCGCTCGGAAGCTCAGGAGAAGCGCTGACCTAGGAGAGCACCCGGGCCCCCGGCGCGTCAACGCGCGCACGAGGCTCCGTGACGTTTGATTCGGAGGCGGGGTCGCGGGGCGTCACGATCGTGACGCGCGGGGCGCGCTTCTACGATGCAACCGGCGCTTGGTTTCATCCGTACGAGCCACATGTCAGGGCGGGACGAAACCGGGGCGCTCGGAGCGCGGTCGCACACGACCGCCCGGTTCGCCCGCCAGCACGAGCAGCTGCAAGAGCTCTCCAAGGTGCTGCTCAAGACCCTGGACACGAGGACCCTCACCATAGACCCCGGTCCTGCGCGGCGCGCGCTCGCCACCTTCGTCGGCCGGCTGCGGGTGCACGCCGCCATGGAGCAGGAGGCCCTCTACCCCCGCCTCCTCGCGAGCTCCGACCCCGCCGTCGCGGCGAAGGCGCGCGAGCTCTTCGACGAGGTCGGGACGCTCTACGACCGCTTCTTCTCGTTCTTGGACCGCTGGTCGGATCCGGAGGTCATCAAGGCGAACGCAGAGGGCTTCTGCCGGGAGACGATGATGGAGCTCCACCGGCTGAGCCGCCGCCTGCGCCGCGAGAACGACGAGCTCTACCCGATGGTCGACGCGCTCGAGCGCGGCAACTCGCGCGAGCGGTCCGCTCCCTTCCCAGCGGAGGCGCCCGGGCCGCGCGGGGAGGGGATCAGGGAGGGACGCGGCGGCCGGTGAGGCGCGCCGCTCACTCCTCCTCCACGCGCGCGAGGACGACGGTCACGTTGTCGGTGCCCCCGTAGTCGTTCGCGCGCTGGATCAACACGTCGCACGTGCTGGCGAGCGGCTCCGAGCGGTCGACGTGCTCGAGGATGACGTCGCGGATCTCTTCGTCCGTGACGAGGCTGGAGAGACCGTCCGAGCAGAGCAGGTAGACGTCGCCGAGCGAGACCGCCTCCCGCTGGAGATCGATGTCGACCTCCTCCCGGATGCCGAGGGCGCGCGTCACGACGTTCGGCGGGAGCCGCGCGATCTCGTCCTCGGTCATCCACGGCGCCAACGTGACGGCGTCGCTCAGCAGCGAGTGGTCCCTGGTGAGCTGCGTGATGCTGTCCCCTCGGAGGCGGTAACAGCGGCTGTCTCCGACGTTCGCGATCGTGACGTGACGCGCCGACGCGTCGAACATGGCCGCGACGCAGGTCGTCCCCATGCCGAAGTCGGTCAGGTTCTTCAGCGACCGATCGAAGATGCGGCGGTTCGCGAGGCGCAGACCCGTGAAGAGGTAGTTCTCCTCGTCGGAGCGACCCTCATCGTACGGGAAAGGCCAGGTCCCGTCGCTCGCGACCGTGATCACGAAGAAGTCGGTCAGCGTGCTCACGGCCAGGCTGCTCGCCAGGTGGCCGGAGCGGTGTCCGCCGAGGCCGTCTGCGACCGCCATGACGCCGATCTCGGGCAGCACGAGGAGGGCGTCCTCGTTCTTGTCGCGCTGTCTGCCGACGTCGGTTCTTCCGCTGAAACGCGCTCTCACGACTTCTCGGTGACCCAGCGACCCCAATCACGCAGCGACCCACTGACCCACGCACCCAGCAACCACGCGCCCCCCTGCTCACCGTGGGCGTGAGCAAGGGGAGTAGAGTCGCGATCTCCCCGGCTTGCAAGCGGGATCAGAGCCAGCTCTCGCCGAGGTCGACGCCGAGGTCGCCGGCCAAGAGCTCGGCGGCCCGCACGCCGGCGCGCTGAGACTCCTCGAAGAGCGCCATGCCCGAGACGTCGGCGTGCGCCCACGTGAGCCTCCGCGCGAGGCGCTGCTCCGGCTCGAACGGCGTCTGTCCGAGGAACCCGAGCCGAGGTCGGGGCATCGCGTGACCCCACACGACCACGTCGATGCGGCTCGTCCTCCGCCGGAGATCCGGGTGAGGCTCGGCGAGATCGTGGAAGACGGACGCGGCGAGCCCCTCCCACGTCGCCGCCTCGAGGCGCCGGCGGGTCGAGACCACGTCGGCGTCGCCGAAGGCGCGGAAGTAGGTGAGCACCGTCTGCCGGGTGGGCGGGGTGAGCTGGTGCGACGCGTCCACGTACCCGAGGCCGGCCCCGCCGTAGACGACGGAGTCCCACGCGCTCGTCGGATCGATGGGGCGGTCCACGTGGAGGTTGGCCACCAGCCACGGGGAGCTGGCGCGCTCCGGGAAGCGTCCGCTCGGGAAGAGCCGGCGGCCGACGAAGGCGGGCGTCGCGAGGACGGCCCCGCGCGCGGCGACGACGCGGGCCTCCTGGCGCTCCGGATCGAGCACGGAGATCTCCACGCCGCGCTCGGTGGTCGTCACGCCGGCGGCGAGCGCGCCCTTCTCCACCGCCGCGCCGGAGCGCGCCAAGAGCTCTCGCACGAGCCTCCCGTTGCCCTCCGGCCACACCAGGAAGTGGCTGCCCTCGAGCTCCGGCGTCTTGAGCTTCCGCGCCGCGAAGTAGTGGAGCCCGGCCCAGGCCGAGACGTCGGCGGGCTCGGCGCCGAAGTCGTCGAGCGTCGCGTACCGCACGTACCACCGGACGAAGGGCGTCACGTACCCCTCGCGGTCGAGCCACGCCGCCATCGTGATCCGGTCCAAGTCCAGGAAGTCCGGATCTCGCGACGACTCGTCGAGCGGGATCTGAAACGCGAAGCGGCCGTCGGAGCCGCGGGCCTCGGTGAGCGCCTCGGTCTGGTCCACGAACCGGCGGAGCTCCGCGCGCTCTCCCTCGTCCAGCGCGTCCATCGGCACGAGGCCTGGGTGCCATGCGCCTCGGTAGTGGACGCGCTCCTCCGGCGCGTGGCAGAGCACGCGCGGATCGAAGCGCGGCAGCCCCCTCGGATCGTAGCCCGTGACGACCCGCATCTGCTCGAGCAAGCGGAGCGTCGGGCGTGCCTCGGGGTTCGGTGCGGGCAGGTAGTGGGCGCCCCAGGGATGGGGGACGGTCCCGTCCTCGCTCCACGTGCTCGTCCCTCCGACGAACGGCTCGAGCTCGAGGACGCGCACGTCCAGCCCCGCCCCCCCGAGCCGCCACGCCGCGGAGAGGCCGGCGACGCCTCCCCCCACCACCGCGACGTCGCACGCGTCGCGGCGCGTCTCGGGCCAGCGGGGCGGCGCGCCGCGCAGCAAGTGCCCGACCTGGTGCGACGCGCCGACCGTCTCGCCGCGCAGCGGCGCAGGGCCGGCGCCGAGCTGACCGAGCAGCCACCCCGTCCCGGTGGAGAGCAAGAGGGCGCGCCGCGTCGTCACCGCGACCACTCGCCCCACTCGGACGTGTAGATCGCGACGAGCTTCTGATCGTTGAGCCGGTTCACCGGGGCCTCGACGCGCTCCAGATCCTTCGGGAAGCGGAAGAGGTCCCGCAGCACCTCGTCGTCGAGGAAGCGCAGCTGATCGGCCGGGAGCCGGAGCGACTCGGGATCCTTCAAGCCCGGTCCGCCGGCGAGGACGAAGCCCCAGTCACCGAAGCTCGGGACGTAGGCGTGGTAGGGGCGCGCGGCGAACCCGCCTGCCTCGATGGTGGTCACGATCGTCCAGTAGGTCTTCCGCGCGTAGCCCGGGGAGGTCGCCTGGACGACCGCCAGGCCGCGGACGCCGATGCGCTCGCGGAGCAGGGAGTAGAACGCGTCGGTGTAGAGCTTGCCGACCGAGTAGTTGGACGGGTCGGGGAAGTCGACGACGGCCAGGTCGTACGCTGGCTCCTTGGACTCGTCGAGCCAGCGGAACGCGTCCTGGTTGTGCACCACGACGCGCTTGTCCCCGAGCGCGCCGCCGTTGAGCTCGCGCCCGAGGGCGTGATCGCGGAACAGATCCGTCACCGCCTGGTCGAGATCCACCAGATCGATGCGCTCCACGGTCGGGTAGCGGAGCAGCTCGCGCACGGCCAAGCCGTCGCCGCCGCCGAGCACCAAGACCCGGCGCGGCTCTCTGCCGAGCGCGGCGATCGCGGGGTGCACCAGCGCCTCGTGGTAGCGGTACTCGTCGTCCGAGGAGAACTGGAGGTTGCCGTTCAGGAAGAGCCGCGTGGAGCGCGGGCTCCGCGTGATGACCACGCGCTGGTACGGCGACTGGCTGACGTAGAGGATCGGGGCGCCGAAGAAGTGGGTCTCCGAGGCCTTGACGACGTCGGAGAGCCAGAGGCCCACGAAGGAGAGCGCCGCGAGGACCAAGAAGCCGCTCACTCGGAGCCGGAAGGCGACGGCGCGCGGGAGCGGGAAGAGCACCGTCCCGATGAGCGCTACGACGGCGTTGAGCGCGCCGAACAGGAGGCTCGTCTGGTGGATCCCGAGCTTCGGCAGGAGGAGCGCGGGGAAGAGAACGCTCGCGACCAGCGCGCCGATGTAGTCGAAGGTCAGCACCCGCGCGACCAGATCCTTCAGATCGAGCGAGAACTTGAGGAGCCGGATGAGGATCGGGATCTCGAGACCCACCAAGGTCCCGATGAGCACCACGAAGAGGTAGAGCGCGACCCGGAACGCCCCGAAGGTCGTGTAGACCTTGAAGAGCAAGGGCGCCGAGAGGCCCCCGGCGAGCGCGATGCCGAGCTCGATCTCCACGAAGCGCACGAGGAGATCCTCCTCGACGAACTTCGAGAGGTACGATCCGATGCCCATCGCGAACAGGTACAGCCCGATGACCAGGCTGAACTGAGCCACGCTGTCGCCCAGCACGTAGCTCGCGAGCGTGCCCCCCACCAGCTGGTAGACGAGGCCGCTCGTGGCGATCACGAAGACCGAGGCGAGGAGCGCGGGCGAGACGAGCCGCTTCGGGACGGCCATCGGCGCCTTGTAGCAGGGTTTGGCCTCCCCCGCCGATCCACGGCCTACATCGATGGGCTCACCCCGGAGCCCATCCTGAGCTAGGATGACGCGCCGTGACTCAGGGGTCCCCGCTCGACCGTCAAGCGCCGTGTCCGAACTGCGGCGCGCCCATGACGTTCAAGTTCGCGGGCGCGAAGGCGCAGGTCTGCAAGTACTGCAAGTTCCTCGTCGCGCGGACGGACCGCGGCCTCGCGAAGGTGGGTCAGGTCGCGGATCTGGTGGAGATCCCGTCGCCGCTGTCGCTCGGCGCGACGGGCTACTGGAACGGGAAGCGCTTCGAGATCGAGGGCCGCGTCCAGCTCGACCGCGTCGGCGCCGCCTCCGCGCCCTGGCAAGAGTTCGCCCTCGTCCTGCAGGACACCGACGAGACCTTCTGGATCGCCTACGCGCAAGGGCGCTGGTACTGGACGCGGGAGGTCCCCGGCTTCACGGAGCTGCCGCCGCTCGGGCGGCTGCGCCCGGGGGCGCAGCTGCAGCTCCCGCACGCCGGCGGCATCACCGTCAGCGAGATCGGGCGGCGCACCGTGGTCTCGGCGGAGGGGGAGCTGCCGTTCGTCGCGGCCCCAGGCGGCGTCACCCCATACGCCGACTTCACCGGCCCGAACGGAGTGTTCGGGACGATGGACTACGGGGACGGCCAGAGCATCCCGCCCAAGCTGTTCGTCGGCCAGCAGTTCGATCCCGCCGGCTTCAAGCTCGACAGCGGTCAGCCGCTCGAGGTGACCCAGGCGCAGGTGGAGGCCTGCACCTGCCCCGGCTGCGGCGGGAGCCTCCCGCTCCTGGCGCCGGGCCTCACCGAGCGGATCGTCTGCAAGTACTGCGGCACCGTGAGCGATCTGCAGCAGGGCGGCGCGATGCAGGCGCTCGGGCAGGCTCCGCGCCCGCCCGTCAACCCGTACATCCCGCTCGGGGCCGAGGGCGTCCTCCGGAACAACCGCGTCATCTGCATCGGCTTCGTGGTGCGGGGGACGACGGTGGAGGGGCAGCGGTATCGGTGGCGCGAGTACCTCCTCTATGCGGGCCCGTCGGTCGGGTACGTGTGGCTGATGGAGGAGGACCTCAAGTGGCAGTTCGTGACGAACCTGCCCCCTGGGGAGGTCCAGGTCGCCGGGCTCGAGGCCGTGTACCGGGGGCAGCGCTACGCCTACAAGCAGAGCGTCTCGGCGAGCGTCGAGTACGTCGTCGGCGAGTTCTACTGGAAGGTACAGATCGGGGAGACGGTCCAGGCCACCGAGTACCAGGGCCCGGGCGGGAGCATCAGCACCGAGCGCGACGAGCAAGAGATCAACATGTCGTTCTGCGCGCCGATCACCGGTCAGGAGATCGCGCAGGCCTTTCGGATCGCGCCCCCTCCAGCCCCGGCGATGTTCGCGTCCTCCTCCTCGGGCGGGAGCGGGATCGGCTGCAGCCCCACCCTCATCTGGGTCGTCATCATCGTCGTCATCATCCTCATCGTCTTGTTCTCCGACTGCGACGGCGGGAGCAGCGGCGGCGGCGTCTACGTCGGGCCCGGCTTCGGCGGCAAATAGGCGTCGTTGGGCGTCCGGTGCGCGCGCGGCGCGCGCCGGGGCAGGACTTGGCCCTGCCTCGTGGGGGAACGTACCGTGGGTGGATGCGTGTCCGTGCGGCGCTCGTCGTGCTCGCCCTCCTGGGCCTCCCTCTCACCGCAGAAGGCAAGACGGCCAAGCCCTCACGCGCCGCGCGCGATCTCGATCTCTCGTCGGTGACCGTCGTGGGCGGCCGCGCGCGCGCGCCCGTGACGCCGAGCACCAAGGACGGGGCGATCGCCTACGCGCCGGTGACGCTCGACCCCCACCTCCAGCGTGCGGCCATGCGCCTCCTCGAGCGCTCGAAGGCGCCGAGCGGCGCCCTCGTCATGAGCGACGTGCGGACCGGGCGGATCCTCGCGTGGGCGGCGATCGGCAAGGAGGGCGACCTCGTCCGCGCCGCGAAGTACCCCGGCGCGAGCCTGTTCAAGGTCGTCACCGCCGCCGCGCTGCTCGAGGGCGAGAAGGCCAAGCCCTCGGACGTCGTGTGCTTCCGCGGCGGCCAGAGCCGCCTCGTGGAGGAGGATCTTCGGCCGGGCTGCCACGCCGGAGACGAGCACGCGCGTTTCGACAAGGCGCTCGGCAAGAGCATCAACGCCGTGTTCGGGAAGCTCGCGAGCGCACACCTCGAGCAGGCCTCGCTCGACCGGATGGCCCAGGCGTTCGGGATCGGCAAGGCCCCCCTGCTCGATCTCCCTGCAGACGCCA
Organism: uncultured Polyangiaceae bacterium; assembly: GCA_964492175.1. GTDB lineage: Bacteria > Myxococcota_A > Polyangia > Polyangiales > Polyangiaceae > Xiheicaenibacterium. The sequence continues at coordinate 10,885 of CAZBJI010000204.1, forward strand.
CGTTCACGCGTGTCCCGAAGGATCGGCTCGGGCTCGCGCGCGCCGCGGCGGGCTTCGGGCGGTCGCGCATGTCGCCGCTCGCCGCGCTCGACGTCATGCAGACCGTCGCGAACCGCGGTGAGCGCATCCGCCTCCACGTCACCGGCGACCCGGAGGTCGTTCGGCGTGTGGCCTTGGGCCGCGTCCTGAGAGAGGAGACGGCCGACGCCCTCGTCCGGATGCTCGAGGTGACGACGCGCGCGGGCACCAGCGCGAAGGCCTTCGAGCCGCGCGAGGGCAAGCCCCACCTGTCCGTCGCCGGCAAGACCGGGACGCTGCTCTACGAGAAGCCGAAGCGTCTGGTCTCGTGGTTCGCCGGGTTCGCGCCCTCCCGCGAGCCGGAGGTCGCCGTGGCGGTGCTGCTCGCGAACGACGAGAAGTGGTGGAAGAAGGCCAACGAGGTCGCGCGCGACATGCTCGACGTGCACTTCGAGCGGGCGGCGCAGAAGGACCGCTGAGCCGGGCGGGATGAGGCCGCCCTCGGCCGCGGCCGAGCTCGAAGCCTCCGAGGCGTGGTGGCTCGGCCCGACAGCCGCTACGGGTGGACGAACACGATGGTGCCGTTCAGCGCGCTCGCCGCGCCGTGCCAGCCCGGAGGGACCTGGGGCTCGGTGAACCAGAAGAGCCTGCGCGCGTCCTCGGGGGCGAGGTTGATGCACCCGTGGCTCTTCGGCATCCCGAACACGTCGTGCCAGTAGGCGCCGTGGAGCGCGAAGCCTCCCTCGAAGTACTGGACGTACGGGACGTCGCGCAGCTCGAACTCCTCGCCGACGGCGTCCGAGTCCATGGTGGTCGTCACGTACTTCGTGTGGACGCGGAAGATCCCCTTCTTCGTCGCGCGGGCGCCCTCGAGGAGGCCGTCCTCGCCGGTGGAGACGAGCGTCGCGTACACCGGCTTCTCCCCCTCGTACGCCACGAGGACCTGCTTGGTCAGGTTGACGTCGAGCCACCGCTGCCCGTCCTTGGCCCACTTGGGCATGCGCTTCGCGGGATCCACGCGGCTGGCGTGTCGGTCGTCGATCCAGGTGCCGTCCGTGGTCTCGAAGTGGAGCACGCCCTTGTGGAAGCGCTGCTTGCCCGTGAGGTTCTTCGCCGCCCGGTAGGGGAGGGGCGCGCCCTCCTTCGGCGCGTCCTTCGGAGCGCCGAAGGTCCAGCTCTTGCCACCCTTCTTCCGGACGAGCGCGAACGGGAGCTGCACGTCGGTTCCGATCCGCACTCCGTGGTACTCGGAGCCCCGGATCGGTCGGTAGCGGTCGGCGGGCACGACTCGGAGGTCGGTCGTGACGTTGTACCGGCGGCCCTCGTGGAGGAAGCTCTCGAGGAAGGCCGCCCCCTGGCGCCGGTCGACCTGATCGATCTTCACCGCGTCCCCCTTGACCAGGCCGCTGAGGTTCGGCACCCGGCCGCCATCTCGGAGGTACCAGGGGATGTCGGGGTCGGTGATCCTCTGCTCCCACGCCTCCCACGCGGTGCGGTCGGGCGGGGCCTCGCGCCACTTGAACCACACGTCGAGCCCGTAGCTCGCGCCGCTCACCTCGTCCTTCCGCCACTTCTCGAGGTGCTTCGACAAGCTCGGCTCGTGCTCCTCGAGGTCGCGAGCGGTCGGGATGCGGGCGTACGCAGGCCCGCCGCGCGTCACCGTGCCGTACATGTACGGGAGCTTCTGGGTCGGGTCGGGGCGCCTCGCGGTCGCGCGCACGATGGGGGCCTCGAGGTCCAGCGTGGCCTTGTCGCCCACGCACACGAAGCCCGCCGGCTCGACGGCGTACCAGCCGCCCGCACAGCCGTCGCGCCCAGCGGGGTCGGCGCCCCGGGGGATGACGGCTCCGGCGCGGAGGAAGCCGAGCTTGCGGGACGTGGGCGCGGGCTTGGCGTGGACCGGCACGAGCATCGCGGTCGCGGCGAGCCTCGGGCCCTCGGGGGGCGGCGTGGGCGCGTGCCAGCGGCCGTCGAGATCCACCCCCGATCCACCGGGCTGGGGCGGCAGTTCCTCCGGCGAGGGCGCCGCGGCGCCGGCCGACGCCGCGGGGGCCGAGGACCCGGCCGGCGCCTCGATCTCCGGCGCCGGAGCGCTCGACGCGATCGGGGGCGCGGGATCGCCGCGGCACGCCCCGAGGACGAGGATCCACGGAGCCAGAGGGGCGCGCCGCATCGGACCTCGCTAGATCGCGCAGCGCCGAGCGGCAAGTTTCGTAGGGAGGCTGCGAGGCCTCGCGCGCCGGAGCTTGCGGAGGAGGCCGCGTCCGTGAGAAGGCTTCGCCGTGCTCGGCGAGGGCTACCGGATCTACCTGGCGACGCGGAAGCGGAACGACTTCGCGTTCAACCACTACCTCATGCGGCCGCTCGCCGGGGTCGTGGTCGCCGCCCTGGCGCGGACACCGGCGACGCCGAACCAGATCACGATCCTGAACCTGGGCCTGTTCCTCGTCGCGTGCGGGATGCTCGTGGGCGCGCCGACCTACCAGGGAGGGATCCTCGCCGTCGTGGTGCTCGAGGTGTCGTACCTCTTCGACTGCGCCGACGGGATGCTGGCCCGGCACAAGAAGCTCGCGTCGAAGGAGGGTCACCACTTCGACTTCTTCACAGACGAGCTGAAGGCGACCGCGCTGTCGGCGTTCGCTGGCGCG
>CAZBJI010000205.1:0-13437 GCA_964492175.1 uncultured Polyangiaceae bacterium
ACGCGGTCGATCTCCTCGCCCTTCGCGGTGAGGATGAGCACCGCGGTGTCCTTGGTACGCGGGTCGGTCTTGAGCGTCCTGCAGACCTCGGTGCCCGCGATGTCGGGGAGCATCAGGTCCAGCAGGACCAGCTCGGCGCGGCTCGTCCGCGCGAGATCGAGCCCCTCGCGCCCGCGCTGCGCGGTGATGACCTCGTGCCCCGCCTGGCGCAGGTTGAACTCGAGGACCCGGAGGAGGTCCCGCTCGTCTTCGATCACCACGACGCGAGCCATGCCACCTCATAGCCTCTCTGCGTGGCGTTTCTGTGACAAGAGCCTCCGGGGACGTTCGTGCGGAGGGGCGTCCAGCCTCGACGAGTGCTACGAAGGGCGCATGAAGCGGGGCGAGCTGCAGGACCTGCGCGCGCTCGTCCGCGCGACCCTTCGCGTTCGCGAGACCACCTCGGCTCCCGCGGGGGCGGTGGGCGTCGACCTTGAGCTCGAGTACGAGGGGGATGAGCCCCTGCGGGTGGACGTCGCCCACCCTCGCACCGTCGCAGCCGTCGTTCGGAACGAGGCGGGCCGAGAGGTGAGACAGAGGTTCGGACGGATGGACGGTCCCATGTGGGCGCCCGTGCTCCGAGACCTGAAGCGCGGGGAACGGCTCCTGTTCGCGGTGTCTACGCCCGGTGAGCACAACCTCGACCTGAGGACTGGGGTCTGGCACCTCGGCCCTGGCCGCTACGTCCTTTCGGGCGAGGCGACCTGTTGGATCTGCGCGAGCGACGGAGCCGATCTCGGTCCTGTTGGCCCGCTCCCCCTCGCGCCCGTGCACTTCGAGGTCCGCTGAGAGTCGCACTGGACATCCGATCGCGCGGTCCCGAACATGTCGAGATGGCCCGAACGCGCGCGGATGGGAGCTTCGTACGGTTCACCGGGGTGATCGCCGTCGCCGCCCTCGCGTGTGCCTGCTCGGACGCCGAGGGGAGCGGGGGCGCGGGCGCCGCGGCCTCGGCGACGGGGCCGGCGACGGCGAGCGGGCCCGGAACCGGGACGGCGGGCTCCGGCGGTGACGCGGCCGGCGGCGGCGGAGGCTCGGGCGGCGGGGAGCCGACCGACTGCACGCAGGTCCCCTGCCGCTACGTGCTGGCAGGCGCGTCCGGCTCGGGCGACGGCTCGGACTGGGGGAACGCCTACCCGGCGCTCCCGCCGGATCTGGAGCGCGGCGCGACCTACTTCGTCGGCGTCGGCGCGTACCCCGCGTACACGTTCGACGATCCGCTGGACGGCGTGCTCGTCACGACGATCAAGAAGGCGACCGCCGGAGACCACGGGACCGACGTCGGCTGGGTGGCGGGCCACGCGGCCCAAGCCAGCTTCGACTCCACCCTCGTGTTCGCGCAGGGCGACTACGTCCTCGACGGGAACGGTCGGGACGAGGCCGACTGGTTCGACGGCGACGCGTACGGCTTCCGCGTCGCGCACGCGGGCCAGGACCAGAACGTCGTCATCGCGAGCTACGGCGTATCGATCGACAACGTCGCCCTCCGGCACGTCTTCGTCGACGCGATCGTGGAGGGCCTGCCCGACACGACGATCCGCCGGTACGCGATCGACACCGACGGCTTCGACGGCGGGACGACCGCGACGAACCTCCTCTTCCACCGGATGCTCGTCCGCGGGAGCAACAACGTCTGGTTTCTCCGTACGACGAGCGGCGCGATCGTCGAGTACTGCGCGTCGGAAGGAGCCGCGAACAACTCGGCGAACCACGGCGAGATCGTGAACCTCTACTACAGCGGCAACGGCGCGATCGTCCGCTACAACCACTGGCGCGACGCCTTCCTCGGTCCGGGGGGCGGAGGCACCGCGCTCGTCGCCATCACCCAGGCCGACGGGCTCGAGTTCTACGGCAACGTCGCCCACGACTTCGCCGTGGGCGACGGAGCGATCGGCTTCGACGGGTTCTCGTCGAGCGGGAACCGCGTCTACAACAACACCTTCGTGAACAACCTGGGGTTCAACGCCGGCACGGCCTTCGGCGCCGGGACCGACAATCTCGTCTACAACAACCTCTGGGTGAACGCCGGCACTGTGAACCTCGCGGGGACGCACGACTTCAACGCGTTCGGCGACGACGACGCCCGCGGCGAGCCGAACGCTCAGACGAACGTGTCGAGCGCGATCTTCGTCGACGCCGCTGGCGGAGACTTCCACCTGAGCGCGAACACCAGCCCCGGCACGCCCCTCGAGGACCCCTACGACGTCGACCCCGACGGTGAGCCGCGGGTCACGTGGTCTCGGGGGGCGTTCGAGCACTGACGGCCCCAGGCGCCCCGGCACTCACGGAGTCGGGACCGTGTCGGCGCGCGGCGCGTCTTGCGTCGTGACGTTGGTCTGATCGCCGATCGTCCGAGCAGCGCGCTGGTGGGCCAGGTGGCGGCTCTCGTAGGCGTCCACCGCGGTCACCCCAATCGGGACGAGATCGGAGAGACGTCGCCGTACCTCCGTGACGGAGGGACGCGTCGAGGCATCTCGCCGCAGCATGGCATCCACGAGCGCCACCGCCCGGTCGTCGGGGTCCACGCAACGCTCGCGCAACGAGGGGATGGCGCCGGCGGCGTGCGCTCGGAGCATCTTCGGGGCGGGGAGGCCTGCCAGCGGATGCTCTCCCGCGAGACACTCGAAGAGCGTCAGGCCGAGCGCGTAGACATCTGCTGCGGTGCCGACCTGCTCCCCGTCACGCACCTGCTCGGGCGACATGTACGCGACCGTGCCGAGAAGCTCGCCTGCACCGGTGAGATCGTGCTCGTCGGAGTCGGACCAGCGCGAGATTCCGAAGTCGAGCACCTTGAGCCCCGGCGACGCCGCGTGCAGCATGAGGTTGTCCGGCTTGACGTCGCGGTGGACGATCCCTGCCGCGTGAACGGCGGAGAGCGCGTCGCTCGTGGCCATCACGGCCGCGAGGTAATGAGCGCGGGTCAGCGCGCGCGCCTGCAGGCACCACCGAAGGGTCACGCCGTCGATGCGCTCGCACAGAAGGAACGGCCATCCCTCGGCCGAGATGTCGACGTGCAGGACGCGCACGATCCCGGGATGGGAGACCCTGCTCGCGGCAGCAGCCTCCAGGACGAAGCGCTTCTTCCGCGCGGCGCTGGTGTTGTCGTCGCAGCGCATCACCTTCGCGATGACTTCGACCCCAGTCGCCAAGTCCTCCGCAACGTAGACGTCTCCGAACCCGCCGGATGCGATGGCGCGCAGGATCCTGGCCCGGCCCCCGAGGATCTGGCCCGGGGCGACCAGCCCCAGCAGCTCCGGGGTCACCCGGAGTCTCGGCGCCGTCGACAGAGGCTGTGACGTCTCCTCCACGGCCCGCTGAAGCGCCTCGACGCGGCGACGGGCGGTCAAGACCTGCTGGAACTGCACGTTCACGCGGCTCTCGAGCTCCTCGGTCCGCGTTGCCAGCAGCTCCGTGCGCTCGGCGATGTGGGCGTTCGTCTCCTCCGCGCGCCGCCGTGCGAGGAGCCTTCGGGCCTGGATGCGCTGCCGTTCCAGCGCGCCAGCCACGAAGACCATCCCCGCCCCCCCAGTGACTACGAGGAAGAGTCCGAGCCCTTCCGGGGACGCGGTCAGGAGCGCAGGGGCGCTGTAGCACGCCGTCTGGGCGCCCACCGCGAGCGCGAGGTGCTTGGGAGACATCGGGACGACGACGGTACCGAACATCCAGAAGAGGATCAGCACGAGCATCCCGGCCGACGAGAGTCCCGTCGCCATCGACGCGGCCTCTCCGATGAGGGTCGCCGCGACGATCCCGACCCCGATGTTCCATGCCGGCAGGAGCAGCGGATGCTTCCACCTCCTTGCGAAGGAAGGCGCAGCCAACAGCGCGGCGCTCAGCGCTCCCCCAGCGAACAGGCCCCACTGCGCCCACGCCGCCGGCAGTGCGAAGGCGCAGCCGAGCGAGGTCAGCAGCGACGCCCCGGCTCCGAGCCGTGCCGCGCGAAGGAACCGGGCGTCGAACTCCTCGGCTTGCAGCGAGCGCAGCGCGGCCCTGTCCTCTTCCGACAGGGAGGCGTGGAGCGCGTACCGAGCCCAGAGCCGATTCAACGGTCTCGCCCGTCCCGGGGGGGACCGCCAAGCCCAGGAGAGTCGCGCACTTCGTCGGCGTGGGGCGGCGCCGACTCGGCGGGGAGCGCCGAGATCCGATCGACCTCCTCCGCGAGGCGACGGGAACGATGCCGTACGCCCTCTCCGAGCTGGGTACCCAGTCTCTCCATGATCTCGGCGCCGGCGACCAGCTCGTCGACCTGACGTGCGACCGTCCCCTCGAGGTCGCGCTCGTGCGCCGCGATTTCCCTTTCCCTCTGGCGGAGCTCGCGCCTGCGCCGCCGTAGGTGCGCCTCTTCTCCGAAGAGCGCCGCGTCTGCACGATGGCGCTCCCGAGATCCCACGACAGCGAGGACCGCTCCGCAGAGCATGATGGCGTACCAGAGGTGCGGCGCCGGGGGCCTGATGTCCGAGCGGAGCCCTAGCGCCGTCGCAGCGAACACCGCGATCTGCACCGATATCCCGACGACGAGCGCCCGGGTGGACACCGAGAGCTGTGTCGCGGCCACGCCCCAGCAAACGAGCAGGATGCTCCACCCCGGGGCCTGCTCCACGCGACCCGCCGCCGCCAGATTGGCGGCGCCTACCGCGGCAAGCGCTGCGATGCCGAGGAGGGGGACGTGCGGGTGCGCGCGCACCCACGCGCTCTGCGTGATTGGATACAGGAGCGCGAATGCGGCACCGATGAGCAGCAGGCCTGCCGCGGGGCGCGACGCGCCGCTCGCGTAGCCTACGCCCGCCAGCGCGAAGTGGAGGCCGGCGCCGAGCGGCGCCAGTCGGCGTAGCTGGTCGCCGAGCCGTCCCTCGCACGCGGCGAGGTAAGCGGGATGAGCGTTGTGCGTACCTGCTGCTTCTGCTTCGGACGACAGGGGACCGCTCACGGTTGGTTGGATCCGATGCGAGAGGCTCGATCCGATCGTAGCAGGACCGTGAGGGCTACTGGAACCTGGCCTGGAAGCTGGCCCCTGCGTGGCAGTCATGGGCGCCGTCGTGGGACGCCCGCCCGCAACGGGCCCACCGACGTGTCGGTGAGCGGCCGGTCGAGCACTGACGGCGAACGGAGCTACTCGTTCGCCCAGTCGACCCACGCGCCGGTCATCCACGTGTCCGACGCGTCGCGGAAGGCGCCGACGTAGGCGGCAGACGCGTCGAAGCCGGCGCCCGTGGGGGCGGTCCCCGGCAGCGTTGCGACGGGTCGCGGCTCCGGCAGGGCAGCCCAGCAGTCCCCGATGGCGCCGGACTCCGTGTTGCCGGCGCTCGAGAACCACGCGACCTCGTCGAAGGAGTCGTCGTCGTCCTCGTTCGGCAGACCCTCCATCGTGGACGGGTCCGTCTCCGGGTACGCGACGTTGTGGATGGTGTTGCCCACGAAGATGCTCGACCGCAGATCGACGTCGGTCTCGGGGGTGTTCCGGAAGTCGACGCCCGCCTCGAAGCCCGTCACGTAGGCGTTCTGGATCGATCCGTTGAACCCACGGCGGAACAAGAAGCCATACTGCTGCTTCGGTCGGTCCGCGCCCTGTCCGCAGAGGGTGATGTTCGCGATCGTGGGGCTCGTGACCGGGGTGACCGTCGGGTCGTCCTTGTCGTTGTCGCACTCCAGGCCATTGGCCTCGTCCGCGATCCCAGGATCCGACCTGTGGAAGTAGAACTGGATGCTGCCGGTGTACCCCTGGTCGAAGTCGAGACCGTCGTCCTGGTTGTTGTAACAGACCAGGTGCTTCGCATCGACGGTGCCCCCGAAGAGCTCGAAGCAGTCGTCGAGCGTGTTCTTGACCTGGATGAAGTCGATCTTCGTGCCGCGCCCCACGCCGGCGAGCGTGAGCCCGTTGATCTCGTTGTCCGGCGCGATCTCGATGCCGCCGAACTCGATGCGTACGTACTCGAGCGAGCCGCTGCTGTCGTTCGGGTCCGTCCCTCCGTAGGGCTGCGGGTCGGTGAACCCCTCCACGTCGGCGGTACCGCCAGCCTCGTTGATGGGCGCGCGCCCCAGGATCACCAGCCCGCCCCAGTCGCCGGGCTTTCGGCTCCCGACTGGGACGGCGGATCCGAAGACGATCGGGGCGTCGGCCGTGCCCTCCGCCATGATCTTGCCCCCCTGCTGGATCACCAGGGTGCCGAGCGAGCCCTTGTCGCCGACGATCCTGGTGCCAGGCTCGATCGTGAGCGTCTTGCCCGCGCCCACCGTCACGATGCCCTGGAGCCGCCACACGGTGTCGGAGGTCAAGGTCATGGTGTCGAGCGCGCCGGAGATCGTCCGCTCGGCGGTGGCCCCGCCGCCGGTCGCTCCGTCCCCGCCCACGCCGGCCGCGTCGCTGTCTCCGCACCCTGAAGCCACCGCCACCATGGCCGCCACCGCACCCACTGCACGCGTCGAGATGAAGCTCATCGAGTCCTCCGTGTTGGTTGCCGCGGACTGTGCCGGCGGCCTGTGAAGTCCAGGCGCCGAGGTCGAAACACTTCTGCGCCACGCGAGAGGCGCCGGGCGTCAGTAGCTGAGCGTGATCCCCACGGAGAAGCTCTGACCCAGGTGGTACTCGCGGACGACGTTGCTGTCCGTCGCCTCCGAATCGTCACCGACTACCTCGCTGCCGTGGGTCTGGCGGACGGGGGAGTCGACGAGGTTCGAGCCGGTGGCGCGGACGTCGACGTGGTCCCCGATGCGCTGCGCCACGGTCACGTCCAGCACGTGCCGCGGCTGCTCGTAGACGTCGGGGATACCGCCCTTGCCGACGGAGGCGATGCGCTGACCGACGACGTTGTAGGAGACCCTCGCGCGGAGGCCGAGGTCTTCGTCGTCGAAGTCGAGCGCGGCGTTGAGCATGTAGGGTGCCTGGAACGAGAGCGGTCGGCTGCGGCTCGTGGAGTCCCCGAGCGCCGCTCGGTCCAAGTCCACGCGCGAGTGGGCGAGCGTGACGTTGGCGATCACGCTGAGCGGGCGGAGGGCGGGGTGGAGCACGTCGAGCGACTTGCGCCCCTCGAGCTCCACGCCGAAGAGGTTCGCGCCTTCGGCGTTCTGGTACGTCGACCGTCCGTTCGTGCCGACCGGCTCGACGACCTGCTCGATGGGGTCCACGAACCGCTTGTAGAACGCGCTGACCGCGGCGACCTCGGCCGTGCTCGGGAAGAGCTCGAACCGGAGATCCGCGTTCGTGATGCTCGTGTTCACGAGGTCGGGGTTCCCCTGCGCCTCGCGGCCGCCGAAGTAGTCGGTGTACGCGAACGGGGCGAACTCCCTGATCTGCGGGCGGGCGACCGTGCGGGTGGCGGACGCTCGGAGGTTGGACCGCGGCGTAGGCGAATAGATCAGGGCGACAGCGGGGAGTACGTCGGTCTCGGCCGCGTCGAAGGTCCTGTCGGACGTCGCGCTCCGGTTGCCCGGGTCGAACGCGAGGAGGCTCTGGCGAGACGCCTCCAGGCGGGGCCCGACCACGAGCCGCAGCCCGTCGTGCAGCTCGCCGTCGAACATCGCGTAGCCGGCGAACACGTCGAGGGAGGCCTCGTATCCGTCGCCGAAGCGGTTGTTCTCCACGAGCTCGAGGTCTCTCCCGATCGCCTCGTCGCGGAAGAGCCGGTCGGGGCAGGCGCGGTCCCACTCGGGCGTCGCGCAGGAGAAGCTCGCGCTCCCCGCCGGACGCAGGTTGAAGCGACGCGCCACGAAGTCACGGCTGCGGAGGGAGAACGCGCCGCCCGCCTTGACGCGGACCACCTCGTCTGCGCCGAACGGCTTCGTCACGTCGAGCTGGCCGGAGACCGTCGACTCTCCCTGGTCGGCGAAGAAGTGCTGTCCGCTCAGGCCGTCGTTCTCGAACGAGTACACCGGGGGCGAGAGGGTGTAGATCGCGCCGCGCGAGTCCGGCTGCTCGCGCTCGGCCCGCGCGATCGCCACCCCGTAGGCCACCCGGAGATCGCCCGCCTCGTGGATCTCGTGCTCCCCCTGGAAGAGGCCGAACGTGAGCGTCCGCGCGACGAAGGTCTTCCGGGTGTCCACGATGCTGGCGCTGCGCTCTTCGTGGAAGCCCTGCAGCTCGGAGGCCTCGTCGTCGGCCACGCGCGAGTGGAGGCACGTGATCGAGAAGCGGTGGGCGTCCCCGAGCTCCAGCGTGACCCCAGCGAGGCCGCCCCAGCTCACCTTGTCCGTCCCCCGCGTCACGCGGATGTCGTTCTGACGAGCCAGACGCTTCTCGCCGGTGTCGGGATCGGTCCGGAGACCGAACGTCCGGAGGATCTCGTCGCGGCGCGCCTCGAAGCGCCTGTCGTAGACCAGCGCGCCGAGGACCCCGACGCGCGCGTCGGAGCCGATGGCCCACGAGTTGGCGACGACGAAGTTCCCGGCGTGGTTCGGAGGCGCTCGCGTCGTCCGGATCGACTGCGACGTGTTCATGTCCCTGCCGATGCGCGCGACCTCCTCCTCGGTCTGGAGGCCGCCGCCCGGCTTCTCGAGGAACGTGCCGACCTTGTGGTCCGGGACGCTGTCCGGGAGCGCGCGCGTGCCGTCGTCGATGCCCAGCCAGTCGAGGGACCCGCCGTCGTAGGTGAGAAACTCCTGGAACGTCGCCTGGGTGTTGACGCCCATCGAGACGCCGCCCGCGAGCGTGAGCTCCCGCGGGACGCGCCGCGTCTGGATGCGGACGGAGCCTCCCGCGAAGTCGCCTGGGACATCGGGGGTGAACGTCTTGACGATGGTGAGGCTCTCGAGGATCTGGGAAGGGAACAGGTCCAGCGGCACGGCCTGTTTGTCCGGCTCGGGGCTGGGCAGCGGGAAGCCCTCGAAGAGCGCGTTCGTGTACCGCTCCCCGAGGCCCCGCACGAACAAGAACCTCGACCCCTCGACGTTCGCGCCGACGACCCGCCGCGCCGCGTCCGCGGCCGTTCGGTCGCTCCCCTTCGCGATCTCGGCGCGCCCGATGGAGTCCCCGGCCGCGGCGGAGCGCTGCCGCGCGAGCAACAGCCCCGCCACGCTGGACTGCTCCAGCGTCACCACGGTCTCGACCACGTCCTCGACATCCTCGTCGGGCTCGAGCCTCACGTCGACGCGCACGATGCTCCCGGCGCGGACGACGATCTCGGAGGTCTGCGTCGGTCGATGGAGGTCGTAGGCGATTCGGATCGCGTAGGTCCCCGGAGCGAGGTCGAAGCGAAATGCGCCGTCGGTGTCCGTGAGGACCGCCTGCTTGGTCCCGACCACGCCGACGTACGCCTCGAACACAGGCTCGGCGTACCGGGTGTCCGTCACCAAACCCGCGATCGCGCCTTTGCCTGCCGGCGGGGCGCGGGTCAGCGCGAGCCCTCCGCCGTCGACAGGGGTCTCCGCGACCGCCGCCTCTTCGACGACCTCTTCGACGACCTCTTCGACGGGGGCCTCCTCGGTGGGCTCCGAGGAGCCCTCCTCGTCCGGCTCGTCGGCGGCGAGCGTGACCGAGGATGGACCCGTGAGGGCCGCGGTGAGCGCCCACGGGAGGGCGCGACGCGTGAGGGGGGACATGTTCGGTTCTCCGCGCGCTCAGCGCGCCTCGAGCTTCTTCGTCACCACCGCGATGTTCCTCGCGCCCGCGTGGCGGCACGCGTCCAGCGCGGCGACCACCTGGCCGTAGGGCAGCCCGTCGGCCGCGTCGAAGTGCATGACCTTGTGCCTGTTCGCGGCCAGCATCCCCGGCAGCAGCTCCGCGAGCTGCTCGTGTGAGACGACGCGCTTGTTGAGCTTCATCGTGCCGCTTGCGTCGAGGGTGAGGACCACGGCCTCGTCGGACGCGGGGGGAGGAGCGGTGAGGTCCTCGGGCTCTGGCGGCACGTCGAGCGTGAACGTCTTCGTCAACATCGGCGCCACCGCCATGAAGATGATGAGGATCACGAGGGCCACGTCGACGAGCGGCGTTACGTTCATCAGTGGGGCCGGTCTCGCCGCGCCGCCGCGGTCTGCTCCGAGCGTGACGCCCACCTCAGCTCTCCCCCGGCTCCGTCTTGCCGGCGACCTTCAGGCTCACGTTGCGGAAGCCGGTCCGTTGGATCGAGGCGAAGAGGTCGCGCACCGTCCCGTAGGGGATCTGCGCGTCCGCCTTGAGGAGGAGCGGACGGTCCCTCCGCGCTCGGCGCGATGACTCGAGGCTCGCGAGGACCGCCTCTCTCGAGGTCTCCCGATCGTCGAGCCACAGCTTGCCGTCGCTCGTCATGACCACTTCGATGGGGTTCTGGAGCGCGGCGTCGTCGACGTTCCGCACGTCCGGCAGCGTCACCGGCGTTCCCTCCTGGAGGCTCGGCGCGACCACCATGAAGATGATGAGCAGCACCAGCACCACGTCGACGAGCGGCGTGACGTTGAGCTCCGGCCTAGGCTGCGCTGCGGGCTTCGTGAACGTCGCTGATCCGGTCTTGCTCGACCTTGCCATGGCGGTACTCCATTTCGTCGACGAGGCGGCCCGCGCTCCGGCCGAGCGCCGACTCGGCGGCGGCGACCCGCTGCGTGAGGTGGTTGAAGAAGATGACCGCCGGGATCGCCACCGCCAGCCCGAGCGCGGTCTCGATGAGCGCCTCGGCGATGCCGACGCTCACGGTGCCGAGCCCGCCTGCGCCAGCAGCGCCGATCGCCTGGAAGGCGCCGATGATGCCGATGACGGTGCCCAACAGTCCTACGAACGGCGTGATCGAGCCGATGGTCGCGAGCATGCCCATGCCGCGCCGGAGCTCGGCTCCGACAGCCTCCTGCTGCCGAGCCGCCTCGTTCCGCGCCATCTCGACCGGGGTCAGTCCCCCGGCTGGGCGCTCGGCGCCTGCCTGGTACTCGCGCGTGATGGCAGAGAAGAGGCGCGCCAAGCTCGAGGATCGGTGGTGGTCGGCGAGCTCGAGGAGCGCTCGCAGGTCCCAGCTCGCGAGGTGGGACTCCGCGGCGGCCGCGAACTGCCTGGACATCTTGGCGCTCCTCGACAGCGCCAGGTTGCGCTCGACCGTGACCGCGATGGCCATCACCGCCATGGCCAGCAGCGCCAACGTGATGGCCTTGTTGGCGAGGCTCATCGACGACCAGATGTGCGCGAGATCGAAGGTCATGGGGTCCTCATCGGGTGGAGAAGCGGACGCGGAACGGCACCCTGCGGCTGATGGAGATGGCGGCGCCGTCGGCCTTGCGCCGCGCCGGCTCGCACACCGTCTTGCGCGCGGCGGCGAGGGCCAGGGCGTGCAGCTCGGCGGGGCCGGTCACGACCGCGACCTGCGTCACGGCGCCGGACTCGAGCACGGTGTACTTGACGAGGACGGTCCCCTCCACGCCCGCGGCCCGCGCGGCCGCGGCGTCGATCGACGCTGGCTTGCAGCGGGGCGGATCGTAGTCCTCGGGTGAGAGCTTCGGCGCGGCGCGCTTTGGCGGCGGCGGCTCCGTCTTGGGGGGCGACTTGGGGGCGCGGGCCGGGAGCGCCGGGCCCCTTCCGCCGGCGCCGTCGCCGAACTTGGTCGGGGCGTCCCCGTCCCCGTACGTCTCTTGCGCCTCCGCGCGGCGCTGGTGCTCGGGCACCACCGTCGGCATGGCCGGGGGCGGCGGACCGGCAACGCGGGGCGTCGGGTCGGGCTCGGCGTCCGCGTGCGGCTCCTGAGGGGCCTCCTCGGGCTGTTCATCGACCGTCTCGACCAGCGAGATCGGCACGATCGGCTCCTCCGGCTCGGCAGGCGGCGCGTGGGCCGTGTTCGCGGCCGCTCTCGCGAGCGAGAGGCCCACGCCGAACACCAGCGCCAGCCCGGCGCACGTGCCGAGGATCAGCCGCTTGACCAGGGCTCCGTCCAGGCTGCGCTCTCGGAAGGCGTCGAGCATCTCGCCGCCTCTTTTCTCCGGCGCCGGTGTCGCCGGTGCGTCGGTCGAGAAAATCCTTGGTAGCGTGAGCGTGTCGCGCGCGTGTCGGCCGGCGACCGAGGGGCCGCGTCAGGGGGGCGAGGCGTAGTCGCGCTGGGTAAAGCAGAGCCCGTCCCCGCTGTTGAGGTGCCCCTGGGTGCTCACCACGTAGTGGATGTAGTCCGCGTAGTCTCGCAGGCCCTTCGTCGGATCTTGGCCCGGCCCTACGGGCAGCGACCCGACGCCGAACGCCCGCTGGGCGGGGGAGGGGACGGCGCCCCCGTCGCAGCGTCGGGACGGCAGGGGCGCGCCCGACCGATCGGTGAAGGCGGTGACGTCCACGCCGGTGAGGTCCGCGATGGTGAGGCGCGTCCCCGGCGGCGCTCCGACGAGGCGCGCGGCGAGCTGGTCGAAGTAGAGGACGGGCTCGTGCTCGACGTCCGAGTAGAACGGGTGATCGAGGTGCAGGGTGATCTGCGCCAAGGCGACGGCGTTCGTCTTGATCGGGACGCCGCGCTGGAAGCTCTCGTCCGGGTGGGGCTCGCCCTGGTTCTCCGCGTTCTGGCAGTTCTCGTAGCGGGTGGGCGCGCCGAAGCAGAGGGCGAACGGCACCTCGCCGGGGAGCGCGTCGAAGTCGTAGGCGGCGTCGGACACCTCGCAGGCGTCTCCGCCCCGGAACGAGGCCGTGCCCACGAGGTAGAGCGAGCAGCCCCCCGCGATCGCCTCCTCGTACGCGGCCATGGCCTGCGCTTCCCCGTCGAAGTTGACGCGGGTGGCGACCTGGCTCGCCCTCGCCGTGCTGTACCCGAAGGCGTAGCGCTGGTCCGGCGCGAACGGCTCGTCGTCGCGGCGGTTCATGCCCTCGAGGACGAAGAGCTGGATCGCGGTGCCCTCGCCTCCGGCCCCGGGAAGCTCGCCGGGCTTCGCGAGATCCACGGCCCAGGGACCGACCGTCTCGGAGACCACGGCGCCCGTCCGTGAAGCGTCGGACGGCGCGAGGTCCGGCGCCTCGCTCAGCCACACCCGGCCGATCGTGACGAGGACGTGGTCGAAGCGCACCTCCCAGCCGTCGGCGATGACCACCTCGCTCCCGTCGGGGAAGCCGAAGCCCTCGGTGCCGAGGTCCTCCCCCGAGATCTGCACCAGGATCGACCCCGGGCCGCCCTCCGCGTCCCCCTCCGTCGGGCCGCACGCGGCCGCTGCCGCTGCAGCCGCCCCCGCGAGGCACGAGAGGAGCGGCGCGCTGCCGCCGAGGGGACGCGCAATCATCCAGGCGTTTCTACCGCACGCAGGTTGCAGATGCAATTCAATTGCTTCTGAGTCGGGGTCGGCGTACCCAGCTGGAGCATGTCTCGGACGCCGGCGCTGACCGCAACCGCGGCCCTCCTCGTCGCGGGCTGTCTCACGAGGTCCGCGCTCGCCCAGGGAGCGCCGCCCGCCGCGGACGCGCCGCCGGAGGCGCCACCCGCGGCGGCGCAGCGTCCGCCCGGGCCCCTCGCGCCCGGGGAGCCCGCCCCGCCCGCCGCACCTTCACCG